>NZ_JBVHDX010000004.1:0-625231 GCF_055563155.1 Streptomyces sp. NPDC013317 | reverse complement strand
GTTGATTTTTGGCACGCTGTTGAGTTCTCAAGGAACGGACGCTTCCTTCGTACTCACCCTCTCGGGCTTTCCTCCGGGCTTTTCCCTTCGGTCTTTCGTGTTTCCAGCTTAGCAGATCCGTTTTCCGTTTCTGCCACCCGCTGGAGCGGGCTGCCGGGCTGTTCTTCGCTTTCGCGTTTCCCTTTCCGGCGGTTCCGACTCTATCAGATCCTTTCGGGCCTGATTCCCAGTCAGCGGGAGTTGTCTTCGCGGCTGTTGGGCCGTTCCGACGCTCAAACTCTAGCGGATTTCCCGGGCGGCTCATAATCGAGCCATTCGAAATGAATTTCGGCATGCCGAAATTCGTCCCGGTGGGGAGATCGTGCTGAGTAGAGGTGCCGCATCAGCGGCGGGAGTGGCTGTCGCAGAACCGTTCCGGCCCCGTGACAACTCGGAGAACACTACGGATACGGCGGGGGCGTGTCAACCCCGGTCCGGTGGCGCTCTCAGTCCAGGTCGGTGAGCCGGCCGCCCGCGTCGGGCTGGGTGTGCTCGACCCTGCGGAGGAGGCGGATCAGCATGTCGCCGAGGCCCGTGCGCTCCTCGCCGGTGAGGTCCTGGAGGAGCTCCTCCTCGAAGTCCGTCGCCATGCGCATCGCCTCGAGCCACTTCGAGCGGCCTTCGTCGGTCAGCTCCACGATCACGCGGACGCGGTTGTTCTCGTCGCGGTCGCGGGTCACCAGTCCCTCGCCCGCCATGCGGTCGATGCGGTGGGTCATGGCCGCCGGTGTGAGGCCGAGGCGCTTCGCCAGCTCGCCCGGACCCAGGCGGTAGGGGGCTCCGGCGAGCACGAGGGTCTTGAGGACCTCCCACTCGGCGTTGCTGATGCCCAGGTCTGCCAGCTGGCGGCCGTAGGCCACGTTCATCCGGCGGTTCAGTCGGCCGAGGGCGGAGACCACCTTCTCGACCTGGGGGTCCAGGTCGCGGTACTCGCGCTGGTAGGCCGCGATCTGCTCGTCGAGGGTCGGCTCCTGCGGGGGGCGCGGGCCGGACTGCTCGGGGTTGTCGGACATGCGGGGAGTATCCCACGCTCGCCGTTGGCGTTGAAGTCCTTCCATGTGTATTGTTAAGGATCTAATTTTAGTGTTGAAGTCTTCAGGGTTCAGGCCTACAGGTCTGAACCCGGGGACTGCGATCGAAGTGGGTGAGTGTGACCAAGGCGATGGGTGCAGCGATGCGCCGGATCCAGGCAGGCAGCGCGCTGAGCGCGTTCGGACTCGGCTTCACCGTTCCGTACCTCTATGTGTACGTGGCTCAGGTGCGGGACCTGGGCGCGACCACGGCGGGCATCGTGCTCGCCGTCTTCGCCATGGCCGCACTCGTCGTCCTGCCCTTCAGCGGACGCGCCATCGACCGGCGCGGACCCGTCCCCGTCCTCCTCGTCGCCGCCGTCCTCGCGTCGCTCGGCGCGCTGGGCATGGGGCTCTCGGGCAGCGTGCCCGCCGTCGTGGGGTCGGCCGCGCTGCTCGGCGCCGGTACGGCCGTGATGCAGCCGGCGCTCGCGACGATGATCGTCTGGTGCTCCGACCCGGCCTCGCGGACCCGGTCCTTCGCCATGCAGTTCTTCCTGCAGAACCTCGGACTCGGTGTCGGCGGACTGATCGGCGGCCAGCTCGTCGACGAGAGCCGGCCGGGCAGCTTCCTTCTTCTCTTCTCCGTCGAAGCGGTCATGTTCCTCGTGCTCGCCGGGATCGTGCTGACCGTCCGGATGCCGGGCTCCCCCGCCCTGCAGTCCACCCGGCCGGCCGACTCCAGGGGCGGCGGCGTCCGGGCCCTCCTCGGGCACAAGGCCATGGTGCAGCTGTGCGTCCTGGGCTTCGTGCTGTTCTTCGCCTGCTACGGACAGTTCGAGTCGGGTCTCGCGGCGTACGGCACCGAGGCCGCGGGCATCCAGCCGTCGACGCTGGGGATCGCGCTGGCCGCCAACACGGCCGTCATCGTCGTCGCCCAGTTCGTGGTGCTGCGCTTCGTCGAGCGCCGCCGTCGGTCCCGCGTGATCGCGGCCGTCGGTCTGATCTGGGCCGTGGCGTGGGTGATCGCCGGGTACGCGGGGCTCGGGCACGGCAGCCAGGCGATGGCGACCGCCGCCTTCGTCTCGACGTACGCCCTCTTCGGGCTCGGCGAGGCGATGCTGTCGCCGACCGTGGCGCCGCTGGTCGCGGACCTCGCGCCGGAATCGGCGGTCGGTCAGTACAACTCGGCGTTCGCGCTGGTCAAGCAGCTCGCGCTGGCCGTCGGTCCGGCGGTGGGCGGGCCCATGGGGGCCGCCCTGCACGGCCCGTACATCGTGACCTTCGTACTCTTCTCGCTCGGGATCACGTTCCTGGCGCTGCGGCTGGGCAGGCGACTCACGCCGGTGCAGGACCAGCCGTACCTGGCGACGAAGCCCTCCCGGGTGGTGGCCCAGCACCTGCCCGAGAGGGAGAGCGTCTCCGCCTGAGCCCGGCCCGGTCCTAGTCGGGCAGGGCGAACTCGCACCAGACCGCCTTGCCGCCCCCCGGCGTGCGGCGGCTTCCCCAGGACGAGGCGATCGTCGCGATGATCGAGATCCCGCGGCCCGCCTCGTCCTCCGTCTCCGCCCGGCGCCGGCGCGGCAGGTGGTCGTCCCCGTCGGTGACCTCGATGATCAGCCGCCGGTCCGTACGGCGCAGCCGCAGGCGCATGGGCGGGGTGCCGTGCTTGAGGGAGTTCGCCACCAGCTCGCTGGTGGCGAGGACCCCGAGGTCGCGCAGCTCGACCGGGAAGCGCCAGCTGGAGAGGACGCCCGAGGCGAAGGCACGCGCGCGCGGGGCCGCCTCCACTCCCCCGAGCAGCTCCAGGGCCGCGTTGTGGAACAGCTCCGCGTCCGGTCCCTTCCGGGACGGGTGCTGCACGACCAGGACGGCGACGTCGTCGTCGTGCTCGGCGGTGACGCCGAGCGAGCGCAGCAGCCGGTCGCAGACGACCTGCGGGGTGCCGAGGGCACCGGAGAGCGCGCGCTCCAGGGCGGCGACGCCCTCGTCGATGTCCTCGCGACGGCGTTCGACCAGGCCGTCCGTATAGAGGACGGCCGTCGAGCCCGGCGGCAGGGCGATCGAGCCGGAGGTGTGGAGCCAGCCGCCGGTGCCGAGCGGGGGTCCGGTGGGGTCCTCGGCGCGGCGGACCGTGCCGTCCTCGTCCCTGACGAGGATCGGGAGGTGGCCGGCGGAGGCGTAGACGAGCTTGCCCTCGTTGGGGTCGTGGACCGCGTAGACGCAGGTGGCGATCTGGCTGGCGTCGATCTCGGCGGCGAGGCCGTCGAGAAGCTGGAGCACTTCGTGCGGGGGCAGGTCGAGCCGGGCGTAGGCCCGCACGGCGGTGCGGAGCTGGCCCATGACGGCGGCGGCGCGGACGCCGCGGCCCATCACGTCGCCGATGACCAGCGCGGTGCGTCCCGCGCCCAGCGTGATCACGTCGTACCAGTCGCCGCCGACGGCCGCGTCCGTGCCGCCGGGCTGGTAGGTGGCGGCGATGCGCAGGTCGTCGGGCTGCTCCAGCTCCTGCGGGAGCAGCGAGCGCTGGAGGGTGACGGCGGTCTCCCGGTGCCGGCGCTCGCTGGCGCGCAGCCGCTCGGCGGCCTCGGCGTGGTCGGTGACGTCGGAGGCGTGCACGAGGACGCCGCCGCCCTCGAAGCGCGGGGACTCCACCGGCAGGCAGGTGACCGTGTACGAGCCGCCCTCCCGGGTCTTGCGGGACTTGACCGTCCGGGGCTTGCCGCTGCGCAGGACCTGGTCCATCAGCGGCAGCAGGCCCAGCTCCTCGGCCTCGGGGCAGACGTCGGCGACGGTGGCCCCGGCCGGGCGGGGGCCGAAGGCGGCGGCGTAGGCGTCGTTGACGTACGCGATGCGGTGTTCGGGGCCGTGCGCGAGCGCGACGAGGCCGGGCAGGCGGCCGATGATCTCCCGCGCGGAGAAGTCCTCCAGGGCGGGGACCTCGTCGGGGAGGGGCTCAGGCTGCCGCTCGTACTCACCGCGGGCCGCGGGCACGGAGCCTTCGGTCCCCCGCGCCGCGGTACGGCGCTGCGTGCCGGGGAGTCGGGCGCTCCAACGGGTGAAGTTCACGGATCTGATGCCTCGTGGTCTGTTGGCCGTGCTGAGTCACTCTGTGCAGGTGTGAGCCCACCTATGGTCACACGTCCAGTGTGACGGACCGCACTGACATCGGTGTCAGCCGGGCTGGGGGCCGTTCTTGGGGGGCGGGGGCGCGGCGGCGAGTTCGAACTCGGCGCGCGGATGCTCCAGCGAGCCGAGCGAGACGATCTCCCGCTTGAAGAGTCCGGAGAGGGTCCATTCGGCCAGGACGCGGGCCTTCCGGTTGAAGGTGGGGACGCGGCTGAGGTGGTAGGCGCGGTGCATGAACCAGGCGGGGTAGCCCTTGAGCTTGCGACCATAGACGTGTGCCACCCCCTTGTGCAGGCCGAGGGAGGCGACCGAACCCGCGTAGGAGTGCGCGTACTCCTTGAGCGGCTGTCCGCGGAGGGACGCGGCGACGTTCTCGGCCAGCACCTTGGTCTGGCGCACCGCGTGCTGAGCGTTCGGCGCGCACTCGGCTCCGGGTTCGTCCGCCGTGATGTCGGGGACGGCCGCGGCGTCTCCGGCGGCCCAGGCGTGTTCGACGCCCTCGACGGTCAGCTGTGCGGTGCACCTGATCCGGCCGCGCTCGTCGAGCGGCAGGTCGGTCGCGGAGAGGACCGGCGCGGGCTTCACGCCTGCGGTCCAGACGACGGTCCGGGTCGGGAAGCGGCTGCCGTCGCTGAGGACGGCCACCCGGTCCTCGCAGGAGTCGAGCCGGGTCTCCAGACGTACGTCGATGTTGCGGCCGCGCAGCTCGCGGATCGCGTACGTGCCCATCTTCTCGCCGACCTCGGGGAGGATCCGGTTCGACGCCTCCACCAGGACCCACTTCAGGTCCTCCGGCTTGATGTTGTGGTAGTACCGCGCGGTGTAGCGGGCCATGTCCTCCAGCTCGGCGAGCGCCTCCACGCCCGCGTAGCCGCCGCCGACGAAGACGAAGGTGAGGGCGGCGTCGCGCAGGCCGGGGTCGCGGGTGGAGGAGGCGATGTCCATCTGCTCGATGACGTGGTTGCGCAGCCCGATGGCCTCCTCGACGGTCTTGAAGCCGATCGCGTAGTCGGCGAGGCCGGGGACGGGGAGCGTGCGGGAGATCGAGCCGGGCGCGATGACCAGTTCGTCGTAGGTGAGCTCCACGTTTCCGCTGCCCTCCTCCTCGGTGGCGAGGGTGGAGAGCGTCACGGTCCGCTTGGCGTGGTCGACGGCGTGGACCTCGCCGATGGTGATCCGGCACCTGTCCAGGACGCGGCGGAGCGGTACGACGACATGGCGCGGGGAGATCGAGCCGGCGGCGGCCTCCGGCAGGAACGGCTGGTACGTCATGTACGGGTCGGGCGTGACCACCACGATCTCGACGGAACCGCTTCTGAGCTCGGCCTTGAGCTGCCGCTGCAGACGCAGCGCGGTGTACATCCCGACGTAGCCACCGCCGACAACGAGAATGCGCGCAGGTTCGGTCACTGTCCCATGACGCAACGCCGTTCGGGGTTTGTCCACAGCCTCGGCAAATTGTGTGACCGGAGGTGCGCGGGGGCATGGGGTGGCGCGCAGGGTGGGTACAGGGGGAACCGCGCAGGTCAGGGTGGGCGTGGGGGGTGGCGTGGCAGACCGGAATCGGGAGAGTTCAGGCCCTTGCTCCGATCGGGGGGCGCACCGTACGGAACTCCCCCTTCTGAATTGACCTCGACTCAACTATGTTCGTACCTCGACGGGGTATCGGATCGCGGCGCATGGACCAGAGCGCCGCAGCAAGGTCCATGGGCCCCGTGTCAGGGCGGGGAGTCTCCGGGGGGAGACATCATGAGCGGGGGAACGCTTATGCACATGCAGGATTCGCGGTGGCAGGCCGTCGTCGGGACCACGGACGGCTCGCTCGACGGTCGTGGTGCGGGTGTGAGTACGGGTACGGGTACTGCGACGGGCACGGGCCCGGGGCCGTCGACGGCGATAGGCCGCTCGGCGCCGCTGCGCGTGGACGCGCAGCGGAACCTGGAGCACGTGCTGCGCGCGGCGCGCGAGGTCTTCGGCGAACTCGGCTACGGGGCGCCCATGGAGGACGTGGCGCGGCGCGCCCGGGTCGGCGTGGGCACGGTCTACCGCCGCTTCCCCAGCAAGGACGTGCTGGTGCGCCGGATAGCCGAGGAGGAGACCGCCCGGCTGACCGAGCAGGCGCGTACGGCCCTGGGGCAGGAGGAGGAGCCCTGGTCGGCGCTCTCCCGGTTCCTGCGGACGTCGGTGGCCTCGGGTGCGGGGCGGCTGCTGCCGCCGCAGATCCTGCGGGTGGGCGTGGACGTCGAGGACCTGCTGCTGCCCGCGCAGGCCGGAGGCGACGCGGCCCGGGTGCCGCATCAGCGGGGCTTCTCGGACCAGACCGAGCCGCGCGTGGCCGTACCGCGTGGCGTGCCGGGCGGGGAGCAGGAAGACGCCGGTGCGGCGGCGCTCCTGGAGGTCGTCGGGCAGCTCGTGGACCGGGCCCGTGCGGCGGGCGAGCTGCGGACGGACGTGACCGTGGCGGACGTTCTGCTCGTCATCGCGACGGCGGCGCCCGCGCTGCCGGACGCGGCGCAGCAGGCGGCGGCCTCGGCGCGACTCCTGGACATCCTTCTGGAGGGCCTGCGCTCGCGGTAGTTCGCGTCGTCGAGGGCGTCGTCGATCGCGTCACTGAGCGAGTCCTGAGGTGACCGGCCGGTCCGGGCGGACCTTCGAGCATGGCACGAACGCATGAGCGGTTACGCCCGGATACAGGAAGTCGCCCCGGACGAGTGGTAAGTGGACGCGAGGGTTCAGCGCGTCATCGCGCTGTGGCACGCTGGGCCGGTGTTCGGGTCTGAGCGTGCGTACGGGGGCTTCAGCGATGAGCGGTGACGGTCGCGACGAGCCGGTGGGCAACGGCGGCGCCACGGAGACCGGGCACCTTCCGCCCCGGCAGGTGCCGCAGCAGGGCGGGCCAGGAGGTTCCTCCGCCGCGCCCGTCCCGGGACCCGTGGCCGGACCCTCCGCAGCACCCGCCGCACCACCAGCCGGCCCCCGCGAGCCCAGCGTGCCTCAGCAGCGTGAGCACGGGGCGCCGCTGAACCTCCCGTCCGGGGCCGACGCGCACGACACCGTCCTGCCGCCGCCGGTCGAACTGCCGCCCTCGGACGCCGATCTCATCCAGCTGATGCGGGACGGCGACGACAGCGCGTACGAGGAGCTGTTCCGGCGCCACTCCGAGGCCGTGCGCCGCTATGCCCGGACGTGCTGCCGCGACGCGCACACCGCCGACGACCTGACGGCGGAGGTCTTCGCCCGCACCCTCCAGGCCGTACGGGGCGGGGCGGGTCCCGAGCAGGCCGTCCGCGCCTATCTGTTGACCACGGTCCGGCGGGTGGCCGCGAACTGGACGCGTACGCAGCGGCGGGAGCATCTGGTCGAGGACTTCGCCGTGTTCGCGGCGCAGGCCGGCCACGCGGCCGAGGCCGCCGACCCCACGGCGTCGTTCGGTGCGGGCCTCGACCTCGGCGCCGACGTCCTCGCCATGCACGAGGCCGAACAGTCCCTGGCGATGCAGGCGTTCCGTTCGCTGCCCGAGCGGTGGCAGGCGGTGCTGTGGCACACCACCGTCGAGGAGGAGTCCCCGAGCGACGTCGCGCCGCTGTTCGGTCTGACCGCCAACGCCACGGCCGTACTCGCCAGCAGGGCCCGCGAGGGCCTCAAGCAGGCCTACCTCCAGGCACACGTCAGCCAGTCGCTCACCGCGGGAGGCGACTGCGCCCGCTACGCCGACCGGCTCGGCGCGTACGCGCGCGGGGGGCTGCGGATGCGCGCCGAACGCGGGCTGCGCAAGCACCTGGAGGAGTGCGCCAAGTGCCGGATCGCCGCCGGTGAGCTGGAGCATGTGAACGCCGGGATCCCCGCGCTGCTGCCGATCGCCGTCATCGGCTGGTTCGCCGCCGGGTACTCGCTCAAGGCCGCGGGTGTGGTGGCCGGAGGGGTCGCGGGCGCGGCAGGTGCCGGTGCGGCCGCCGCCGCGACGGGCGCCGGTTCGTCGAGTTCGGCCGGGGCTTCCTCCGCCGCCGCGGCCGAGGGGCTGGGTGCCCCCGCGAAGGCGGGCCTCGCGGCCGCCGTGGCCGTCGCCGCGACCGCCGGACTGGTGTGGGCGCTCTCCGGAGACCCCCAGCCGGTCGCGCGGCCCGAACCCACGCCGCCGGCCGTCGCCCCCGTCGTACCGCCGGAACCGGCACCGACACCGCCCCCGAAGCCGGCTCCCAAGCCTCCGCCGCCGCCCGTGCCGCCGGTCGTCGAGACGCCCGAACCGCCACCGCCGCCCAGCCCGGAGCGGAAGCCGAAGCCGAAGCCGCCGGTCGAGCCGCGCCCCACCCCGCCGCCGCAGCCGAGCCCCACGCCGAAGCCGACCCCGCCGAAGCCGGCGCCGACGCCCACGCCGCCGCCCGCACCACCGGCGGTCTACCAGGTCAACCAGCTCGCCTACGGCGTCTTCGGCGACGGCACCAGACCCGAGGTACGGATCGGCGACAGCAGCTGGATGTGGCAGCGCGACGGTCTGTCGATCGGCGGCACGCGGTACGCGCACGGCGTGAGCGTGCACGCGCCGTCCGCGCTCGTGATCGACCTCAACCGGCGGTGCACGGGCTACGACGCGCTCGTGGGCGTCGACGACCTGAGCGCGCCGATCCGGGTCGGCGGCGTGCGCTTCGCCGTGTACGGAGACGGTGAGCGGCTCTGGCGCTCGGAGGTCGTCCGGCCCGGCGACCCCGCCGTCCCGGTCCATGTGGACCTCGCGGGGCTCAGGACGATCCGACTGGTGGTGGAGGAGCACACCCCGTTCGGCCGGGCGGCGGTCGCGGACTGGGCGCAGTCCCGCATCAGCTGCGCGTGAGCGACGCCCGGCGAGCCGCCGCCGCTCAGGCGCCCGTCGCGTACGCGGACGCCAGGGCGATGACCTCGGCCGGGGTGATCCCGGCGCCCTCGGCGTACACCGCCTCGCTCGCGGCCCCGCCCAGTTCCGTACGGGCCCGGGACATCAGGGTCTCCCACTCACGCTGCTCGGGGACCGAGCGCGGGAGTTCGGCGCGCCAGGTGTCGACGGCGGCCAGGACCCGCACCGCGAGCGCGAGGGCGCCGCTCGCGCCGAGCGTGGCCGCCACGCCCTCCGCGAGCGAGGCCGTGACGTAGTCGCCGCACTGGCCGTGGTGGGCGAGGCCCAGGGCCTCGACCGCCTCCGCCACGGCGGCCGGCCCCCGGCCCTCGGCCGCCGAGACGCGCGCGGATAGCCCGACGAGGACGGCCGTGAAGTGCGGCGGCGGGGTGCCGGTGAGGGCCAGCCGGCCCGCCTCGTCCATGAGCGCGCGGGCGGTCCGCACCTCGTCGCGCTGGAGGGCGATCGCCGCCCTCATGAACAGGACGAACGTCGCCGTGTCGTTGACGTGGTGGCGGGCGGCCTCCGCCGTGGCCTCGTCCAGGCCCTTCTCGGCCGCCGCCATGTCACCGTCGCGGTAGGAGAGTTCGGCGAGGCGGGCGAGCAGGAACGGGGACTCGGCGTGCGCGCCGACCTCGCGCGCCAGACCGAGCGCCTCCTCGTACGCCTCCCTCGCCGACTCGTGACGGCCGCGCATCATGTGCGTCTCGGCCGCGGCGCTCGCGACCTGGGCGCGCATCCAGCGGTCGCCGACCCTGCGTGACAGGGCGCGCAGCTCGACGAGGTCCTCGTCCACGCCCGGCGTGTCGCCGGGCATGTCGATCACCAGGTGCGTACGGAACATCAGGGTGACGCCGATCTCCCACTCGCCGCCGTACCGACGGCAGGTCTCCACGGCGGTGTCGAGCATCGCGCGGATGGTGGCGGGGTTCTCGGTGAGGTAGCCGGTGAAGGGCCAGAGAAGCCCGGGGAAGCGGGCCGACTGAGGTCCGGGCCGCTCGCCGAAGGCGGTGCGCACCCGGCCTACGAGCGCGGTCGCCTCGGGGTCGTCGCGCAGATCGGCGGCGCTTCGGCTCTCCACGGCGAGGAAGAACGACAGCATGCGCAGCTGCATGCGGGGCCAGTAGCGGGGGTCGGCCGGGCGGTCCGGGTCGGCCGGGGGCTCGGGGTCGTCGCCGAGGAGGAGGGCGCGCTCGACCCAGGCCTGACCCTCGGGGCGGTAGTTGCGCAGCCACCAGAACCAGCCCATGGCGAAGACGAGACGATGGGCGGCGGCCTCGTCGGGGGTCGTGACGGTCGTGCGGTGGAGGGCGGCACGGATGTTGTCCAGGTCGGTCTCGATCCGCCGGATCCAGGGGAGTTGCTCACCCGACCGGAGCAGGGGCTCGGCCCGTTCGGCGAGGTCCGTGACGTACGCGGTGTGGGCGGCCTCGGCGGCGGCGCGCAGTTCGGGGCGCTCGGCGGCGCGCTCGGCGGCGTACTCGTGGATGGTCTCCAGGAGCCGGTAGCGCATCTCCCCCTCGTCGGTGGGGGTGGCGACGACCAGGGACTTGTCGACGAGCGCGCCGAGCACGTCGGCGGCGTTCGGGGCGACGGCGACGGCCTCGGCGGCGGCGAGATCCCAGCCGCCGGCGAAGACGGAGACCTGGCGCAGCAGGGTGCGCTCGTCGGGGTCGAGCAGGTCCCAGGACCAGTCGACGACGGCGCGGAGGGTCTGCTGGCGCGGCAGGACGGTGCGGCTGCCTGAGGTGAGGAGACGAAAGCGGTCGTCGAGCCGGTCGGCGATCTGGCGCGGGGTCAGCAGCCGCAGCCGGGCGGCGGCGAGTTCGATGGCGAGGGGGAGGCCGTCGAGGCGGCGGCAGATCTCGTCCACGGCGCGCAGTCCTTCGCCGGAGGTGCCGGTGTCGCTTCCCGTGGTGTTGGTGTCGGTGTTGGTGTCGGTGAGGTCGAGGTCGGGGCGTACGGCGCGGGCGCGCTCGGCGAAGAGGCGGTGGGCCGGGTCGGGCGGCAGGGGTTCGACCGGGCGGACCGTTTCACCGGGGACGCCGAGGGGCTCGCGGCTGGTGGCGAGGACGCGCAGGTGGGGGCAGTGGGTGAGGAGGGTCTCGGCGAGGGTGGCGGCGGCGTCGACGACGTGCTCGCAGTTGTCGAGGACGAGGAGGAGCGAGCGGGGCGCGAGGTGTTCGACGAGACGGTCGGTGGGGTCGTCGTGGAGGGGCTGCCCCTCGCGGGTGATCAGGTTGGTCTCGCGGAGCCGGAGGGCGGAGAGGACGGCTCCGGGCACGGCGGTGGGGTCGTCGAGCGGCGCGAGTTCGACGAGCCATGCGGCGCGGGGGGTGCCGGGGCCCTCCGACGGCCCCGGCGGTCCCACCGGGGCCGTCGGGGCCGCGGGGGCCGGGGTCGCGGGGGCCAGCGGGGCCGCGGGGGCCGGGGTCGCCGGGCCCGTCAGGCCTGTCGGGCCTGTCGGGCCCGTCGGGCCCGGAGCGCTCATCGGGTCCGGAACGGCCGTCGGCCTCGAGCCCGAGGCCGTCGGATCCGGGGTGACGGTCCCGGCGTGGGCGGCACCCGGCGCCGCCGGAGCCTGCCCGCCCGGCGCCGTCCCGGCCGGAGCACCCGGCCCCGTCGAGGCATGCACGCCCGGCGCCATCGGAGCCTGCGCACCCGGCCCCGTCGAGGCATGCACGCCCGGCGCCATCGACGCCTGCCCGCCCGGCGCCGTCCCGGCCGGAGCACCCGGCCCCGTCGAGGCATGCACGCCCGGCGACCCCGACGCCTGCGCACCCCGCGCCGTCCGGGCCTGCATGTCGGGTGTCGGCGTGGGCGTCCCGGTCTGCAGGGTGAGTGCGACCTCCTCGGCCAGGCGGGTCTTGCCGGAACCGCCCGGTCCGGTGAGCGTGACGAGGCGGGAGCGGGCGAGGTCGGCGCGGAGGGCGGCGAGTTCGGGTTCCCGGCCGACGAAGGAGGTCAGGCGGCGGCGGATGTTCCCGGTCTCCTGCGCGGGCGGCGGGGGTGCGGTCGGCCGGAGCAGCTCCCGGTGGAGCGCGGCGAGTTCGGCGCCCGGGTCTGCGCCGAGGTCCTCGGCGAGCGTGCGGCGGGCGTCCTCGTACGCGGCGAGGGCGTCGGCCTGTCGGCCCTCGGCCCGCAGGGCGCGCACGAGTTGGGCGCGGAAGCCCTCGTCATACGGGTACGTGCCGGTGAGTTCGGACAGCTCCGGTACGAGTCCCTCGACGGCGCCGCGCCTCAGGTCGGCCTCCACGCGCTGCCGTACGGCGGCGAGCCGCTGCGCCTCGGGGCGCACGCGCGCGGGGGCGGGCAGGTCGGCGAGGGCGGGCCCGCGGAAGAGGGCGAGGGCGGTACGGAGGAGTTCGGCGGCGCTCTCGGGGTCGCCGGCGTCGAGGCGGGCGCCCGCGTCCCGGACGTGCTGCTCGAAGACGTACAGGTCGATGTCGTCCGGTCTCGCGGCGAGGCGGTACCCGGGACCGGGCATGGACTCGACGGCCTCCTTGCCCAGTACCCGGCGCAGTCGGCCGACGAGGGCCTGGAGGGCGGCGGGGGCGTCGTGCGGGGGCTCGTCGCCGTAGACGTCGTCGACGAGTTCGGGGACGGTGGCGGCCCGCCCGGCCCGTGACGCGAGCGCGGCGAGCAGGGCGCGCAGCCGGGCTCCGCCCAGGGGGAGGGGCGTGCCGTGGGCGTCGAGCGCGAGGGTGGAGCCGAGGATCAGATACCGCACGCGCGCCATTGTCCCCGGGGGCGGTGCGGTACGCCTCGGGGTTTCCCCGGGCGCGGCGCGAGGAGTCTCATGCCCTGCCCCTCCGCCTCACGCCGGCAGGGATCGCCTGCTCTCCGGGACCAGTGGTCCGACCACGGCCTGGCGGCGGCGGGGGGCCGCCGTGCCCGTCCAGCAGGTGCCGCGGCGGGCGAGGAGGCGGTGGAGCCAGAGTTCGGTGGAGACCAGGTCGGCGAGGCCGTCCAGCGGCACCGGGTCGCCGTCGGCGGCCGCGTGGAGGGCCTTGCGGACCACGCGGGCCTCGATCAGGCCCGCGTCGGCGAGGAGCGGGGCGTCGAAGAGGGCCATCAGGTGCGGGAGCGCGGCGCGCAGGCCCGCGCGGGTGGCCACGGCGGGTACCGCCGGGTTCGGTGTGCCCCAGCCGGGCGGGAGGTCGTGGACGCCCGCACCCGCGAGGACCGTGCGCAGGACCGATGCCCGGGCGCCGGGCTGGACCCGGAGCGATTCGGGGAGGTCGCGGGAGGCCCGTACGACCTGGTTGTCGAGGAACGGGGCGTGCAGCCGCTGGCCGCGGATCTCGGCGGCCTGTTCCAGGACCCGGTGGTCGGCCGCCGCCCGGGCGAGCGCCGCACGCGCGCGCGCCTCGCCCGGTCGCTGCACCGACGTCGGCAGGGTCGCCGCCCGGGTCAGGCGAACCGATACTTCGGCCAGCGCCTCTCCCGTCAGCCATCGCGCCGCCGGGCCCGGACGCGACCAGGTCAGCGCGGACAGGGACGCCTCCACCGGGCCGACGAAGGAGCCCGGTCCGGGCCGGTTCGCCTCCAGGAGCCGCGTCGCGGCCTCCTCGATGCCGGCGCGGTACGGAGTGCGGGCGAGCCGGCGCGCCGCGCGGTACATGGTCAGCGGGACGAGCAGCGAACCCGCGGACGGGCCCGTGGCCTTGGCGAGCGCCGTGACCGGGCGGAGCAGCGATCTGCGCCGCCGGTCCATCAGCAGGTCGGCGAGGCGCGCCGGGTGCGCGTCCAGGACCTGCCGGGCTCCCAGGCCCGTGAAGTGGTCGGCGCTGCCGCCCGCGAGCCGCCGCCGGTGGCGGTCGGCGACGACCAGAGAGGGGCCGGGCTCGTCGGTCAGCGGCCCGTCCAGCTCCGCGTACGGCAGCGCTTCCTCGCCCGCCGCCACGACCACGTGGTGCAGCCGCGGGTTGGACGCGATGGTCCGGGCCCGTTCCAGTTCGTCCTCCCGGTCCGGTCCTCCCGGCGCGGTGAGGTCGTTGAAGGTGACGGCGAGCAGCCGCTCGCCCGCGCCCGTGCCGTGCCCGAGGATCGTCCCGGGCACACCCGGCAGACCGGCCGCGAGCAGCGCGAGCGTTCCCGAGGCGCTGCCGCCCGACAGGTCCGCCCCGATGCCGGGTGCCGGGCCGCCGCCCCGGGCCGCCCGTCGTTCGGCCGGTCCCATGCCGGGTACGGGCCCCGGGTCCGGAAGGGGCGACTCGGGTGCGTGCCGGGGCGCGGTGAGCCGGGCCCGTACGGCGTCGATCAGCGCGTCCCGCACTCCCTCCACCGCCCGGCGCGGCTCGATCTCCGCCGCTGCGACGGCGAGCGAGGCCACCGCTTCGTACCCGGTGATCTCGCGGGAGCCCTCGCGCAGGATCAGGGCGTGCCCGGGCGGCACCCGCTTCACCCCTTCGTACGGTGTGGAGTCGCGCAGCGCCTCGGGGGTCTCCGGGCAGGCGAGCAGCGCCGCCAGGTGTCCGATGTCGAGCTGGGCCTCGATGAGGTCCGCGAGGGGCAGGGCGGCCGTCGCGTACGCCGTGCCGCCCGCCCACGGGGTGTGGAACACCGGCCGCGCGCCGGCCAGATCGCCGGTCACGGTGATCCGGCGGCCGACCTGGACCACGGCCGTGTAGCTGCCGGCCCAGGAGGTGAGATGGCGCAGCGCGCCCCCACGCGCGGTGAGCAGCCCGACCCTCAGCTGCTCGTCGCTCGCGGCGCAACAGCCCAGTACGGCGAGGCGGGTGTGCGCGTCGATGCCGATCACGCGGACCTCGTCGGGGCGCCAGTCGCCGACCGCCCAGAGCGGATCGGGGTCACCCCAGAGCAGTTGTGCGCCCACCGGGTGCACGGTGCGCCCCTCGGCGGTCGGGCCGCCGACGGCGCCGGCCGTGCCCGTCGGTCCGAAGCTCGCGGCGACACTGCTCCAGCCCACCAGCCATCGCATCGGCGCCTCCACGTCGGTTCAGTGGAGGAACATGCTGCCACGACAACCGCGCGTGGAGGGGGCTCCGGGGTCGCGCGCGCAAACGCGAATGCGCCCCTGGCATGAGCCAGTTGTGACCGATTCACCGACCGTCGTCATTCGGCCATTCTCGATGGCGCGGATGCGGCGCAGCGGATCTTCGGCAGTCCGGGAGGCGCTCTTCGCCTCCCGGAACCGTCCGCCGCCCGCGGGGAATGGGGCGACGGTATCCCCCAGCCCACCGGTCCACAGCCGAGTGGGCCGACCCACGCAGGACTCATGGAAGCGCTCCCCCACCCGACCGGGCGAGAGCGCACGGCCGGGCGCACGGCCACACGACCGGGGCACGCGCCCCGAGGCGCTCCGCGAGCGCCCCCGCGACCGCCGCCGGGTACCGGACCGGCCGACGCCACTACGCCATCTGTCGGCCATCCGTCTGTTCCCACAACAATCCCGCCATACGGAACTCCGCCCCTTAACGGTAGGGATGCGGCGAACTACGCTGTGTTTACGAATGCCGCACGCCTATGCCCGGCGTCGTGGCGGCCGTCTGGGGTCGAGGGGTGGCGTCATGTCCAGGGAGCAACGCGGGCCGAACGAAAAGCTCGGCACGGTTCTCGCCCTCGCGGGAATCAGCAACGCCGGCCTCGCCCGGCGGGTCAACGACCTCGGCGCGCAGCGCGGTCTGACGCTTCGCTACGACAAGACGTCGGTGGCCCGGTGGGTGTCGAAGGGCATGGTGCCGCAGGGGGCGGCGCCGCATCTGATCGCCGCCGCGATCGGCCAGAAGCTCGGCCGTCCCGTGCCGCTGCACGAGATCGGGCTCGCGGACGCCGATCCCGCGCCCGAGGTGGGTCTCGCCTTCCCGCGTGACGTCGGGGAGGCGGTCCGCTCGGCGACCGAGCTGTACCGGCTCGATCTCGCCGGCCGCCGGGCCGGCGGAGGCGGCATCTGGCAGTCCCTGGCCGGCTCGTTCGCGGTGAGCGCCTACGCGACGCCGGCCTCCCGCTGGCTGATCACGCCCGCCGACTCCTCCGTGGAGCGGATGGTCGGGCCCCTCGAGGGGCCGGCCGAGGAGCCCGAGACCGGCGCCCACGCGCGCGTGGGCCACAGCGACGTCGCCAAGCTCCGCGAGGCGGCCGAGGACGCGCGCCGCTGGGACTCCAAGTACGGCGGCGGGGACTGGCGTTCCTCGATGGTCCCCGAGTGCTTACGCGTCGACGCGGCGCCGCTGCTGCTCGGCTCGTACTCGGACGAGGTCGGCCGGGCCCTGTTCGGGGCGACCGCCGAGCTGACCCGGCTGGCCGGCTGGATGGCCTTCGACACCGGCCAGCAGGAGGCCGCCCAGCGCTACTACATCCAGGCGCTGCGCCTCGCCCGCGCCGCCGCCGACGTGCCCCTGGGCGGCTACGTCCTCGCCTCCATGTCGCTCCAGGCCACCTACCGGGGCTTCGCCGACGAGGGCGTGGACCTCGCCCAGGCCGCCCTGGAGCGCAACCGCGGGCTCGCGACCGCCCGCACCATGTCCTTCTTCCGGCTGGTCGAGGCCCGGGCCCACGCGAAGGCCAACGACGGGACGGCCGCGGCGGCCGCGCTCAAGGCGGCCGAGGGCTGGCTGGAGCGCTCGCGGGAGGGCGACGCCGATCCGTCGTGGCTGGGCTTCTACTCGTACGACCGGTTCTGCGCGGACGCCGCCGAGTGCTACCGGGACCTGAAGGCGCCGCGTGAGGTCCGCCGCTTCACCGAGCAGGCGCTGTCCCGGCCGACGGAGGAGTTCGTCCGCTCGCACGGGCTGCGGCTCGTGGTCTCGGCCGTCGCGGAGCTGGAGTCGGGCAATCTGGACGCGGCCTGCGCGGCGGGCACGCGCGCGGTGGAGGTGGCGGGCCGTATCTCGTCCGCCCGCACCACCGAGTACGTACGGGATCTGCTGCACCGCCTCGAGCCGTACGGGGACGAGCCGAGGGTCATGGAACTCCGGGAGCGGGCCCGGCCCCTCCTGATGGCCCCGGCGTGAGGCGTGTCCCACGGGGTTTAGCGGCTTTGTCAGTGGGCCAGTGCACTATCGGGGTGGGAGGTGGTGCAGGTGTCCACGCACGACGTCGACTGCGACGTGCTCGTGATCGGCGGCGGGATCGTCGGTCTGTCGACGGCGTACGCCCTGACCCGCGCCGCGCCGGGCACCCGTGTCACGGTCCTGGAGAAGGAGCACGGCCCGGCCCGCCACCAGACCGGGCGGAACAGCGGAGTGATCCACAGCGGGATCTACTACCGTCCGGGCTCCCTGAAGGCGCGGTTCGCCGTCGCGGGCGCGGCCGAGATGGTCAAGTTCTGCGCGGAGTACGGCCTGGCCCACGAGGTCACCGGAAAGCTGATCGTCGCCACCGGGCGGGACGAGCTGCCCCGCCTCCACGCGCTCGTGCAGCGCGGCCGGGAGAACGGCATCCCGGTGCGGGAGCTGGGCCCGGCGCAGATCACCGCGTACGAACCGAGCGTGCGAGGCCTCGCCGCGATCCATGTCGGCACGACCGGCATCTGTGACTACGGGGCGGTGGCGGCCCAGCTCGCCGAGGCCTCCGGCGCCCGGATCCTGTACGGCTCCGAGGTCACCGCCGTCGACCGGCGGCCCTGGGGCGTCGCCGTCCGCACGGCGGCCGGGACGGTCGTGCGCGGCCGGGTCCTGGTGAACTGCGCGGGGCTGCACTGCGACCGGGTGGCGCTGCTCGCCGGCGACGAGCCGGGCATGCGGATCGTGCCCTTCCGGGGCGAGTACTACGAGCTGGCGGACCCCTCCCTGATCCGGGGCCTGGTCTATCCGGTCCCCGACCCGGCCTTCCCCTTCCTCGGGGTGCATCTCACCCGCGGTGTCGACGGCGGGGTGCACGTGGGGCCGAACGCGGTGCCGGCGCTGGCCCGGGAGGGATACGACTGGTCGGTCGTACGCCCCGGTGACCTGGCGGGGACGCTGGCGTGGCCCGGGTCGTGGCAGATCGCGCGGGACCACTGGCGGTACGGAGCGGGTGAGCTGCGCCGGTCGCTGTCGAAGCGGGCCTTCACGGAGGCGGTGCGCCGGCTGCTCCCCTCGGTGGAGGAAACGGATCTGCGCCGGGCTCCGGCGGGGGTGCGGGCGCAGGCGGTGCTGCGGGACGGGACGCTGGTGGACGACTTCCTGATCCGCGAGGCGCCGCGGACGGTCCACGTCCTCAACGCGCCGTCGCCCGCGGCGACGGCGTCCCTGCCGATCGGCCGCGAGGTGGCCCGCCGGGCCCTGGCCCTGCTGTAGCCGGCCGGCCTTTCGGACGCGCCCCGTAGAATTGGGCGCATTGTGTCTGAGACCCGTGAAACCGCCACCCGTACCGAGCCCGTCGTCTTCCAGCGGGGCAGTCAGAGGTTCGCCGCCGGGGAAGGGCCGCTGCCCGATCCCGCCGGGTCCCACCACGAGCGGCGGATCCGCAGCTTCCAGCCCCGCCGCAGCCGCGTCACCGCCGGTCAGGCCGAGGCGCTGCTGAAGCGCTGGCCCGACTGGGGTCTCGACATCGACGGCAAGCGGACCCTGGACCTGGACGACATGTTCGGGGGCCTGCCGGTCGTCCTGGAGATCGGCTTCGGCATGGGCGAGGCGACGGCGAAGATGGCCGCCGCCGACCCCGGCACCGGCATCCTCGCCGTGGACGTCCACACCCCCGGCCAGGGCAACCTCCTCGGTCTCGCCGACCGGGGCGGCATGGAGAACGTCCGGGTCGCCAACGGCGACGCGATCATCCTGCTCCGCGAGATGCTCGACGCCGACGCGCTCGACGGCTGCCGCGTCTACTTCCCGGACCCCTGGCCCAAGAAGCGTCACCACAAGCGGCGGCTGATCCAGCCCGAGTTCCTCACGCTGCTCGCGACGCGGATGAAGCCCGGCGCCGTCCTGCACTGCGCGACGGACTGGGAGGAGTACGCCGAGCAGATGCTCGAGGTGCTCTCCGCCCACCCCGACTTCGAGAACACGCAGCCGGACGGCGGCTACGCGCCCCGCCCGGCGTTCCGGCCCCTCACCCGCTTCGAGGGGCAGGGCCTGGACAAGGGCCACATCGTGCACGACCTGCTGTTCCGCCGGAAGTAGGGCCGCTTCTCCACAGGCAGGAGTGCCGCTCCTGCGCAGGAAGGAGCGGCGCTTTTCCGCAGGAAGCGGCCGAAGACGGAGAACCCCGTCGCGAGTGTCGGTCCCGCTGGTTAGGGTCGCTGACGTGTCGAACCGCGTCCCCGTCCCCACTCGGGACACCGAAGAGCCGGACTTCCCGGCCGTCCCGGACCGCGCCCAGTGGCGCTACAGGCCTCGCCGCGCCTTCTGGCGCAGCAGGGTGGTCCGGGCGGTCGCCGTGATCACCGTGCTCGCGCTCTGCGCGCTGGTGATCCTGGCCATCGTGCGGGAGCAGACCGGGACGGAGGGCTTCCTCGTCGGGCTCGCGCTGGCCGTCCTGCCCGTTCCGCTGCTGCTGGCCGCGTTCCGCTGGCTGGACCGGGTCGAACCGGGCCCGTGGCGCAACCTGATCTTCGCCTTCGTCTGGGGAGCCTTCGCCGCGACGCTCGTCGCGATCCTCGCCAACTCCTTCGCGGTCCGCTGGATCGCGACCGCCACCGCCGACCCCGCCTCCGCCGAGTCCCTCGGCGCCACGGTCGTCGCGCCGGTCGTCGAGGAGAGCGCCAAGGCGGCGGCGATCCTGCTGATCTTCCTCTTCCGCAGACGGCACTTCACCGGACTCGTCGACGGCGTGGTGGTCGCCGGCTTCACCGCCACCGGCTTCGCCTTCACCGAGAACATCCTCTATCTCGGCAACGCCTTCGGCGAGGACCAGGACATCGGCTCCGGCGGCCTCGGCGCCACGACCGCGGGCACGTTCTTCGTACGGGTCGTGATGTCGCCGTTCGCGCATCCACTCTTCACCGTCTTCACCGGCCTCGGCTTCGCCTTCGCCGCCCTCGCCACCTCCCGGCGCAGGTTCCTGCGGCTGCGGCGGATCCTGCTGCCGCTCGCGGGCCTTGTCCTCGCCATGGGCATGCACGCCCTGTGGAACGGCTCCGCGACGATCCTCGGGCCGCTGGGCTTCATCCTGGTCTACGGCATGTTCATGGTGCCCACGCTCGCCCTGCTCACCTGGCTGGCGATATGGAGCAGGCAGCGCGAGCTGCGCACGATATCCGGGCAGCTCCCGGCGTACGCGGCGGCCGGGTGGCTCTCGCCCGCCGAACCGCTCGCGCTCTCCTCGATGCGGGCCCGCTCGGTGGCCCGCGACTTCGCCCGCCGTACGTACGGCAAGCCGGCCGCGGCGGTCGTCGGGGAGTACGAGGCGTTCGCGACGACCCTCGCCTTTCTGCGCCATCGCGCCCAGCGCGGCGCGGCGGGGCCGGAGTTCAGCGCGCGCGAGCAGGAGCTGCTCCACCACCTCTGGCAGCGCAAGGCGGTCGCCTCCCCCGCCCTGACCTACGCGGCCCGGGCGACGGGCCGGGCGTGGGCCCCGCCTCAGTACCTCGACTACAGCGGCTACAACCCGTACCGGAGCTAGGGCGGGCGGCGCCGAGTACACGGACGGAGCCGCCGCCGGGCTCTCAGAAGGATCCGGCGCCGTCACACGGACGGAACCTGCGGGGACGGGCCGGGGCCCGGGGGTCCCGGGGCCGGGGGTCCCGGCAGCCCTGGCGTCGGGGGGACGTCGCCAGGACCGCCGGAGCCGTGTGGACGTCCGGGGTCAGACGGAGATGCCCTTGCCCGCCAGCCAGGCCGCCGGGTCGACGCCCGCGCCGCCCGGGGTGTGGACCTCGAGGTGCAGGTGCGGGCCGGTCACGTTGCCGGTCGCTCCGACGCGGCCGATGGTGTCGCCGGTGCCCACGGTCTGGCCGACGCTCGCCGTCATCGAGGACAGGTGGGCGTACCAGACCTCGGTACCGTCCTCCAGCTCCAGGACGATCCGGTAGCCGTACGAGCCGGACCAGCCCGCCGACTTGATCGTGCCGCCGTGCACCGCCTTGACCGGGGTGCCGGTGGGCGCCGCGAAGTCGAGACCGGTGTGGTAGCCGGAGGACCACATGGAGCCGGACTGGCCGTACGTGGAGGTGAGGGTGTACGAGGACGTGGGCAGCGCGTAGCTCGCGGCGAGCTTGGCCAGGCGCTCCGCCTCGGCCTTCGCGGCGGCGGCCGCCTCGGCCTTCCGCTTCTCCTCGGCCGCGGCCTTCTCCGCCGCGTCCGCCTTCGCCGCCGCCTCGGCCGCCGCCTTCTCGGCCGCCGCCTTCTCCGCCGCGGCCTTCTTGTCGGCGTCGGCGGAGGCCTGCTGCTGCTCGGCCTGCTGCATGATGCGGGCGCGCAGCGCCTCACCGGCGTCCGCCGTCGAGGCGGCGGGCGAGCCGGCGGCCTTCTCGGCGCTGTCGGCCGGGAGGGCGAGGGTGGCCGTGAGCGGCTGCGGGTTGTTCGTCCCGGAGTCCGTGCCGTCCTCGCCCGAGATGAGCTCGCCGACACCGGGCAGCTCGGAGGCGTCCGGCAGGTTGAGGTCGGGGAGGGATATCGAGACCGGCGGCCTGTCCTTGGCGGTCGCCATGCCACCCGCGCCGACGGCCGCGATGACACCGACGCCGAGGACGGTGGAGGAGCGGGCGAAGCCGGAGCGCTGCTTCACGACACGGTGACGGCCGCCCGAACGGGCCTGCTGGCGAAGGGAGTCCTCGGTGGGGTTCCACTCCCCCCACGTGGTCGTGTCGTCGTCCGTCCCGGCGGCGCCCGGGGCGCCGAACGCGTTGAACCCGTCAGAAAGACCCTCGGGAGCAGGGGTGTTGGACGCCACGGAGGCGTACTCCTTTCCTTCCTTCTCGCCTACCGGGTTAGCTGACGGGTTCGGAGCAGGAAGGTCTCCTACGGACGGTGTCGCACGGGTGCGACGGTGCCCGATTCACCCCAAGTAGTGGTTCCCCGGTTCCTTTTCAGGATTCGGCGCGTGCGCACGGTGCCGTCTCTGGCGACGGCTGGGACGACCGCGCTGCGTTATCGAACGTTAATAGACACGAGGGCCGGATTCCAAGCCGTTCCCGTTGATCATTAGCGCGATTAAGCTGGTACAGACCGATTTGATCCCGCTTCAGTACGGACCAATGACGGGGCTCCTGAACTGACGGTTCGTCAACTGTTATCTCAGTGACACCTCGCCACTACGCATGGTCACGGCACCACGGGCATCGTCCTGCGCCGCTCCGGCTGGCCCGCCGCCGGACGGCTCACCGCGAGCAGCGCCATGTCGTCCGTGGAGCCGCCGCCCGTGTACCGGCGGACGTCGTCGACCAGCGCGTCGAGCAGCTCGTCCGGCCCCGGGAAGATCCGCCCGGCCAGCCGCTCGGCCGGATCGTAGAAGGCCCCCGAGGCGTCGCGCGCCTCGGAGAGCCCGTCGGTGTAGAGGAGCAGCGTGGCGCCCGGTGGATAGGGGGCCTCGTCGGCCCGGTCCGGCCAGGCGGCCAGCTCGCCCATGCCGAGCGGCAGCGCGGGCTCGGTCGGTTCGAGGTGGGCCAGGCCGCCGTCCGCGTACAGCAGCAGCGGCTCGGGGTGGCCTCGGTTCACCATCCGTACGCGCCCGTCGCCACGCGGGATCTCGGCGAGGACGGCGGTGGTGAACCCCTCGAAGGCGTCGAGACTGGACCGGCGCGTGCCCTCCCGGGCCAGCGCCCGCTCCAGCCGCTGGGCGACCCCCTCCAGGGTGGCCTCCTGTTCGGCCGCCTCCCGGAAGGCCCCGATCACGACGGCGACCGCCTCGACGGCGTCGAGCCCCTTGCCCCGGACGTCACCGACCACGAGCCGTACCCCGTACGGCGTGTCCTGAACGGCGAAGAGGTCGCCGCCGATGAACGCGTCCGCCTGCGCCGCCTCGTACCGGGCGGCGACCTGGAGCCCGCCGATCCGGTCGGCGGGCGTCGGCAGGACGGCCTTCTGCGCGGTCTCCGCGATCACGCGCGCAGAGGCGAGCCGCTCGCCGCTGCGCAGCACGACCTGGTTCACCAGCAGGGCGAGGGCGGAGACGGTGACGACGGTCAGCGTCTCCGTGAGGGAGGGGACCTCGCCGGCGGTGCCGTTGTAGACGTGCAGCCCCACGCTCGCGAGGACCGCGGCGATGCCCGTGAGCAGCGTCGTGAGCATGGAGAAGAACGGGGCGGCGAGGAGCGGCGCGGCCGAGAACATCGGCGCGGCCGTGTAGGCGGGCGGGGTGGAGAGGTCGAAGACCACACCACCGAGGATCAGCAGCGGGGGCAGGGCGCGGAGGAACCGGCGGGTCCGCTCGGCCCGCCGCCGAGGCCGCCCGTTCCCGTTCCCGCTCGCCTGCCCGTTCCCGGTCCCGCGTCCTGTCCCGTCCCCGGTTCCGGTCCCGCGTCCTGTCCCGTTCCCGGTTCCGGTCCCGCGTCCTGTCCCGTTCCCGGTTCCGGTCCCGCGTCCTGTCCCGTTCCCGTGACCGTTCCCGTTCCCGTGACCGTTCCCGTGACCGTTCCCTTGACCGTTCCCGCCCCCGGTTCCCTGCCCGTGGCCGGTCCCTTTTCCGTCGGTCCCGTTCCCCTGCCCCTGCCCCACCTGTGGTCTCCTGCCCGGTCCGTACACGGCGACGGACGGTACCGCGCCCTCCCCAGGGTGCCGGGCGCCGCGCCGTGCGGCGACCTCCGCTCGCCCAAGTGGGTTACCTCGACCTAGAGGTTGCGCTCCGCGTAGACCGTCATCGCGTCGCGGACGAGGAGGACGGTGCCCTCGCCGTGCTTGTCGTAGTTCCGGCCGAAGCGCGGATCGTCGACGTACATCTGGCCGAGGCCGATCACGTACTCCTTCGTCGGCGTCGTGGTCGTCGACAGCCACGCGACGTGGCGCCGCGCGATCGCCTGGACCTCGTCGCTGTCGGCGGCGAGGCCGTCCCGGGCCGCCTTCCCGAAGTCACGGGCGATGCCGGCCTGCTCGTCCATGAACGCCTGCTTCTCCTCGGCGCCGAGGGAGCGCCACCAGCGGTCGCCCTTCTCGTACGCGTCGCGTCCCCAGCGCTCGGTGACCTCCGCCTCGTACTGCGTGTGATCGAATCCGTCGAACACTTCTTCCGCCATGAGTTCCTCTCCTTTCTCCGTCTTCCGGAGAGTGGTCCGCACCGCCTCGATCTGCCGCCCGATCCGTTCCCGCTCCTGTTCGAGCAGCAGCAGGTGGGTGCGCAGGGCGGCGGGCGTGTCCCGCTGACCCTCCAGGACCTCGGCGATCGCGGGCAGCGAGAGCCCGAGCTCGCGCAGCAGCAGGATGCGCTGCAGCCGCACGAGCGCCGCCTGGTCGTAGTACCGGTAACCGTTGGCGCCGATCCGGCTCGGCTCCAGCAGTCCGCGCTCTCCGTAGTGCCGGAGAGTGCGGCTGGTGGTGCCGGCCTTCCTGGCGATCTCCTGGATCGACCACTCCATGGGGATGACGCTAAATCTTGACGTCGCGTAAAGGTCAAGCCCGGCTCGCGCACCGCCCGGACACGACGAAGGCCCGGATCCAGTGACTGGATCCGGGCCTTCGTTGCTACTGAGTAGCGGGGACAGGATTTGAACCTGCGACCTCTGGGTTATGAGCCCAGCGAGCTACCGAGCTGCTCCACCCCGCGTCGGTGAATATGACCTTACGGCATGGTGCGCCGATCCCCTAATCGGTTTCCGGCGACCTCCTCTGCGGCGCTCTCAGCAGCCGCAGTCCTCCGCGTCGACCGGGGCCGTCAGCGGGTCCGCGTCCTTCCTGCCGGTGCCCTCCCACGTCTCGTAGGGGAAGCCCTCGCGGACCCAGTACTCGAAGCCGCCGAGCATCTCCTTCACCTGGTAGCCCAGCTGCGCCAGGGCGAGCGCGGCGCGCGTGGCGCCGTTGCAGCCGGGACCCCAGCAGTACGTGACCACCGGCACCGACCGGTCGAGCAGCTGCTCGGCCTGCTCGGGGATGAGCGCGGTCGGCAGGTGGACCGCGCCGGGGACGTGGCCCTGGTCCCAGGAGGCGGTGGAGCGGGAGTCGAGGACCACGAAGCCCGGGTCGCCGTCGGCGGCGAGGGCGCCCGCGACGTCGGAGACGTCGGCGTGGAAGGCGAGGCTGGCGGAGAAGTACGCGGCCGCGGCCGAGGGGGAGGCGGGCGGGGTACGAAGTACGGCGTTGACCTGCGCGGTTGTCGTCATGCATGAAAATCTACGGTCGAAGATCACGACACTGAAGTGGCGATCCCCGGCACGGAGGCCGATCGGCCGGGGATTTCCGGGCCTTCGGCGGGGGACGGCAGGGGATCTCACGCAGCGGACGGTTCGAGGGCGCGGACCCGTCACGTTTCGCCGGTGCCGTCCGTCATCTCGATGACGGTCATCAACGAGGGAGACACCGATGGACGAGAAGGACCTCCTGGCCGAGCGCTTCCAGGCCGACCGCACGCACCTGAAGGCGGTCGCGTACCGGATGCTGGGGTCGCTGAGCGAGGCCGAGGACGCCGTCCAGGAAGCGTGGATCAAGCTCAGTCGCTCCGACATCGACGACGTGCGGAACCTGAGCGGCTGGCTGACGACGGTGGTCGGACGGGTCTGCCTCGACATGCTGCGCTCGCGCGCCTCCCGCCGCGAGGACCCGCTGGAGTACTTCGTCCCCGATCCGCTGGTCCGGGGCGCGGAGGGCACCACCCGCGACCCCGAGGAGGAGGCGCTGCTCGCCGACTCGGTGGGGCTGGCGCTGCTCGTGGTCCTGGAGACGCTGGGTCCGGCCGAACGGCTCGCCTTCGTCCTGCACGACATGTTCGCCGTCTCGTTCGACGAGATCGCCCCGATCGTGGACCGCACCCCGGCCGCGACCCGCCAGCTCGCGAGCCGCGCCCGCCGCCGTGTCCAGGGCGCCGCCCCGGCCCCGGCGCCCGACATCGCCCGGCAGCGGCAGGTCGTCGACGCCTTCATGGCGGCCTCGCACGGCGGTGACTTCGAGGGGCTGCTCGCGGTCCTCGACCCGGACGTGGTCCTGCGGGTGGACGGCGGCAAGGCGCTCGCGGCGGCCTCCGGCCTGGTCCGTGGCGCCGAGGCGGTCGTCAGCCAGGCGCTCACGTACGCCCGCTTCCGCCGCGACTACCGCAAGGTGCTGGTCAACGGCGCGCCGGGCATCGTCTCGTACGTGGACGGCCGGCTGTTCGGGCTCATGGCCTTCACGGTCGTGGACGAGCGAATCGTGCAGATCCAGATCATCGCGGACCCGGACCGCATGGCGGCCCTCGGCGTGCCGGCCCTGGAGGACTGAGCCGACGCGGTCACGCCCTGATCCACGGGGCGGCCCTAGGCTGGGTGCATGATCGCTGCGCTCATGCCGGAGGGGGTCGCCGTCGCCGAGGCCTTCGGCGATCTCCCGGATGCCCGGCTGTTTCCGGGGGAGGAGGCGGCGGTCCGCACCGCCGTCGACGAACGCCGTCGCGAGTACACCACCGTGCGGCACCTGGCCCGGCGCGCGATGGCGGATCTGGGGCTGCCGGCCGTCGCCGTCCTGTCCGGTGCCCGGCACGAGCCGCTGTGGCCCTCGGGGGTGGTGGGGAGCATGACTCACTGCCTCGGGTACCGGGCCGCCGCGCTGAGCCTCGACGACCGGCACGCCTCGCTCGGCATCGACGCCGAGCGGCACGCACCGCTCCCCCGGGGCGTCCTCGCCAAGATCGCCCACCCCGCCGAGGTGCCCCGGCTGGCGGAACTCACCGCCGCGAACCCCGAAGTGCACTGGGACACCCTGCTCTTCAGCGCCAAGGAGGCCGTCTACAAGGCCTGGTACCCGCTGGCCGGCGGCACGCTCGGCTTCCGGGAGACGGAACTGGACTTCGATCCCGCGTCCGACGTCTTCACCGCCGCGCTCCGCCGGCCGGGACCGGCGGAGGCGGGGCATCCACTCACCCGGATGACCGGGCGCTGGTACGTCCACGGCGGCCTGGTCTTCTCCGCCGTGACCGTCCGCCGTCCGCCCGCCCCCTAGGAGGCGGGCGGACGGCCGCCTCCCAGGAGGCCCGGTCGGACGGGGTGGGAGGGCCGGTCAGACGCGGTCCGGGACCCGGCCCAGGGTCCGGATGGGCCGCGTCGACAGCAGGGCGACGGCGGTGAGGAGCGCGACCAGGACGCCCACCAGGAGCACCTTGTCCGTGCCGACCGCACCGACCGCGGGACCGGCCAGCGCGCTGCCGATCGGGAACATGCCGACGGAGCCCGCGACCTCGTAGGCGTGGACGCGGTTGAGGACCTCGCCCGGCACCTGGGTCTGCACGCTGGTGGCCCACATGACACCCCAGAAGGTGATGCCGACGCCGACCACGACCTGGGCCACGGCGAGCAGCCAGACCGGCCAGTCGAGGACGATGCCGAGCGGGTAGAGCGGGAAGGCCAGCAGCGCCACCGCGCCCGCGGCCAGCGGCCGTGCGGGCTTGTAGCGCATCGCCAGCACCCCGCCGGCCACCGTGCCCGCGCCGAACGCGCAGTTGAGCAGGCCGAACGCGGTGGCGCCGTGCGTGGGCACGATCACGCCGGCGGCGAGCGTCAGCTGCGGCCCCCAGGAGAGCATCGCGAAGAACATCCAGATCACGATCACGCCCCAGAGCCAGCTCCGGGAGCGGAACTCGTACCAGCCGACCACCAGGTTGCGCACCAGGCTCTCGCCGGCCGGCGGGGCGGGCACCACCCCGAGCCGGAGCGCGAACAGGCAGACCGCGCTGATGCCGTAGGCGACGGCGGAGATCACCATCACCCAGCCGGTGGCGCCGACACCGACGAGCACACCGGCCAGCGCCGGGCCGCCCAGCGCCGTGAACGCCTCGGATATGCGCAGCACCCCGTTGGCGCCCTGTACGTCCCGGGCCACCAGCGGGACGGTCGAGGAGGCGCCCGGCTGGAACATCGCGTTGGCGGTGCCGACCACCATCAGCACCCCGTACAGGTGCCAGAGCTGGTCGATGCCCCGGATGAAGAGGAAGGCGAGCAGCACATGGGCGGTGAGGTTGGCCAGGTCGGCCATGATCATCATCCGGCGGGCGGTGAACCGGTCGGCGAGCACCCCGCCGAACAGCACGAGCCCCGCGAACGGGCCCACCAGGAAGGCCATCGCGTACCCGGCGGTGCTCAGGCCGTACCCGGCGCTGAGCAGTCCGGCCGAGACCGCGACGGGCAGCATGGCCCAGCCGAGCAGGCCCGCGCTCCGGGCGGTGAAGTAGTACTGGAAGTTGCGGGTCCAGATCGCCGGTTCCCCGGCCGCCGCCGACGGCGCCTCGGCGGGCCGGTCCTCGACCGGTGCGGCCGCGACCGCCGCAGAGGGGTCTGCCGAGTGATCGTTCATGTCTTCTTCACTACTCCAGCGGTGAGGGTGGGCTTGCGGTCGTACGGTTCGGGGCGGGCGGGGCGCCCGCGCGTGCCGCGAACGGACGGGCGGGCGATGCGGTCAGCGGGCCGACTCGGCCGGGACGGAGGCCGGCCGCAACTCCCCCACGGTGACCGGCTCCAGGCCGCGGCCGAGCAGGCCCTCGATGATCGAGGGCAGCGCCCGGACGGTCTGGCCCCGGTCGCCGGCGCCCTCGTGCATGAGCACCACCGAGCCCGGCCCCGCGGCGCCGAGGACGGTCTCGGCGATCTGCTCCGGCCCCGGCCGCGACCAGTCGCGGGAGTCGACGTCCCACATCGTCATGGTGGTGGGATGGTCCGCCAGGGCGGCCAGCACCTCCGGGGTCAGCGCGCCGTACGGCGGCCGGAAGAGCGTCGGGGCCTCGCCGGTCAGCCGCGCCACCGCCTCCGTCGTCCGGTCGATCTGCTCGTGCAGCTGAACCGGTGTCAGGTCGGGCAGGAACGGGTGCGACCAGGAGTGGTTGCCGATCTCGTGCCCCGCCGCGGCGATGCGGCGCACCTCGTCGGGCAGCGCCGCGACATGGTGGCCGACGCAGAAGAACGTGGCCCGGACGCCGTAGCGGTCCAGGATCTCCAGGATCCGGCGGGTGTGCACCGGATCCGGGCCGTCGTCGAAGGTGAGCGCCACCCTCGGCGTGTCCCGGCTGCCGTGCTCGATGCAGCGCCCGACGGCCGTCAGCCCGGCCTGGATCGGCTCGCTGCGCCGTACGCCCTCGAAGTACTCCTCGGCACGGCCGGACAGGCTTCCCCCTTCGGCCGTCACCCTGGCCAGCGCGTCCGGCTCGCTCCGCGCCTGCTCCGCCAGCCGCGCGGCCGGGACGGAGCCGAACCCCGGCCGGGGCGGCAGCAGCCACGGATCGGCGCGGTAGACCTCCAGACCGGCCGCCGTCATCGGTCCGTCGAGCAGTCCGTTGGTGCTCTCGAACACCGCGGCCAGCGGCTCCTCCTCACCCAGCTCCCGGAGCCGCTCGACGAGTGCGGCCACCTGGTCGGCGCCCCAACTGCTCGGCTCCGTCACCCTGCGCCCGGCCGTGTCGAGGACCTCGACCTCGTAACCCGCTCCGGTCCAGGCGATTCCCGCGTAACGCTTGCTCATTCGTCCCCCAGGGCGGTCGCCTCGGCGATCACCGATTCCTCGACCCCGCGCAGGAAGCGCTCCATCCCCTCACGGGAGAGCACCGCCGGGTCGGCCGTCATGCAGAGCTCCAGGGCGCCGGGGGCCGTCAGCACGTCCACCGCCACCGACACGTTCACCCGCGGCAGGAACTCCGTGGGCCAGCTGAACTCGGTCCGGCCGGCCAGCTCGCCCAGCGGGGCGTCCGGCCGCTCGACGGTGTCGAACGGCCCGTCGGCCGGGTCCCGGGTGTCGTTCCACCAGCAGGAGTGGTCGGCCGCCTCGCCCCGCTCGACCAGCCGCGCCACCTCCCGGTCCAACGCCCACTTGTCGTACCCGGCGTGACGGAACGCGCTGAACGAGACGGACCGGGTCCGCCGTACCGCGTCCTCGAAGTCCTTGTCCGCGTCCGTGAGGAGGAACACCGCCTCCTGCGCCATCGTGCTGACCGACTCGGCGGCGGCCGGCTGGAAACGGTTGCTCACCACCACCTGGAACAGCACGTCGCTGCTCCCCGACATGCGGGCGAGCTGGTGGGAGGCCGCGCCGAGCAGCACCGCGGCGTCGCTCACCCCCAGCTTCCCGGCCACCCGCTCGACGGCGACCGCGAGGGCGGGCGAGCGCAGCAGCGCGTTGGGGAACATGCGGCCCGGATCGGTCGCCGCCCGATCCGGATCCGCCGGGTTCAGGAAGATCCTCTTCGGGCCGGCGGTGAGCCGCTCGCACCAGTAGCGCCGGGCACCCTCGTCCCGGCGCCGGCCGAGCGGCGAGGCCTGGATCTCCGCCGCCTCCAGGGGCTGGAGCGCGGGGCGGGCCAGGAGCAGGGCCTCGGCGGACTCCCCCTCCTCGATCAGCGCCAGGTCGCGGAGCATCCGGCCCTCGCCCCAGAGGTCCATCGCGGTGTGCGAGGCCGCGAGGACCAGCCGGTGGACCAGGCCCTCGCACTCCACGAGACCGACCCGGAAGGGCCACTCCCGCGCGTGGTCGAAGGCGCGCCCCGCCAGCTCCTCCATCAGGGCCTCACCGGCCGCGGGGGCATCCGCCTCCCCGCACTCCCTGACCTCCACCGGAAGCTCGCCGGAGCCGTCCACGACCTGGTCCAGACCGTCCACGCCGTCCGGCAGGAGCCTGGTGCGCAGGCTGTCGTGCATCCGGAGCAGCTCCGTCAGGTCCGCGAGTACGCGGGCGGCGGGGCGGGGCGGGGTGAGCGGCAGGTCGAGCCGCAGGTTGTACCGGGGGGCGTCGTCGCCGAGCCGGGTGACGACACCCCAGATCGCTCGCTGCCCCCAGGTGGCCGGGCCGGTACCGGCGCGCGCGGACTCCAGCCTGATGGTCCGCTCCTGCGCCGTACGGGACATGCCGTTCCTGCCGGCCGTAGCGCCAGTGCCGTCCGTACCCCGAGTGCTGCTTGTGGTCACCGTGGTCACCGTGTTTCCCGACCTTCCCTTCGGTTGACTCGTATCGGTCGCCTCGTACGACGCCTGCCGCCTGCCGACACCGGCCCGGCCGCCCTGCGCCGGAGCCGCTAGTCCAGGCCCTGCGAAATGACCATGCGTTGGATCTGGTTGGTGCCCTCGACGATCTGCAGCAGCTTGGCCTCGCGCATCCAGCGCTCCACGGGATGGTCGGAGACGTAGCCGGCGCCTCCGAGCACCTGCACCGCGTCCGTGGTCACCTTCATCGCCATGTCGGTGGCGAAGAGCTTGGCCTTCGCCGCCTCCAGGGAGTAAGGCAGCCCGGCATCCTTGAGGCGGGCGGCCGCCAGGGTCAGCGCGCGGGCCGCCGCGATCTGGGTGGCCATGTCGGCCAGCAGGAAGCCGACGCCCTGGAAGGAGGCGATCCGCAGCCCGAACTGGCGCCGCTCCTTCGCGTACCGCACGGCGTAGTCGGCGGCGGCCTGGGCGATGCCGACCGCGCAGGCCGCGATGCCGAGGCGCCCGCAGTCCAGCGCGCCCATGGCGATCAGGAAGCCCTTGCCCTCACGTCCGATCAGGCGCCCGGCCGGGACGCGCACGCCCTCGAAGCCGACCTGGGCCGTGGGGTTGGACCAGACGCCGAGCTTCCGCTCCGGCTCGTGCACGACCATGCCCGGCGTGTCCCCGGGGACCACCAGACAGGACAGCCCCCGGGCCCCCGGACCGCCGGTGCGGCTGAACACGTTGTAGAAGTCCGCGTGACCCGCGTGGGTGACCCAGGCCTTGGTGCCGGTGACGCGGTACGCGTCGTCCTCCCGTACCGCACGGGTGGTGAGCGAGGCCGCGTCCGAACCGGCCTCCGCCTCCGACAGGCAGTACGCGCCGAGCAGTTCGCCGCTCAGCATGTCCGGCAGCAGCTCGTCGCGCTGGGCCTGGGTGCCGTACGTGGCGGTGCCGAAGCAGGCGAGGTTGTGCACGTTGACCGCCTCGGCCACTCCGAACCAGTGGTACGCGATCTCCTCCAGCGCCTGGAGGTAGACCTCGTACGGCTGTCCCCCGCCGCCGTACTCCTCGGGGTACGGCAGGCTCAGCAGCCCGGCCTTGCCCAGGGTGCGCACGATCTCCCGGGGGAACTCGTGGGCGGCCTCGAACTCCGCCACGTTGGGCGCGAGTTCGGCGGCGGCGATCTCCCGGACCAGGCCGAGCAGATCGGCCGCCTCCTCCGTGGGCAGGATGCGCTGGACCTTCATCGGACGACCTCCGTGATGTCGGGTGTGGTGAGCGACGTCGCCGGGCGGGTCGGTGACGGCTTGCGGGGCGGTGAGGGCTGCGGGACGTGACGGCGGACGGGCCGGTGACGGCGGGCTCGGTGACGGCGGACGGGACGGTGGCTAAGGGCGGGACGTGACGGTGACTGCGGGCGGTCAGTGACGGCCCCAGTCGAGGGTCTCCGGCCAGTGCCGGCCGACCCGGCGGACGGCGTAGTCCCAGTACGAGCGGACGGAGAGGTCGGCGTAGATGAAGTCCTGCTTGGCGGCCACGTCCTGCTCGGTGGACCACGTGTACGGGACGCCGGTGCTCTCGGCGGTCAGCTGGAGACGGCAGGCCCGCTCCAGCACCTGCGCGAAGACGGAAGCGTGCCGCACGCTCTTGCCGACGATCACTCCGCCGTGGTTGCGCAGCAGGACCGCCGGGTGGTCGTCGAGGTCCTTCGCGATGTGCTCACCGGTCTCGATGTCCAGGACCGTGTTGCTGGTCTCGGTGAAGAGACCGATCCGGTCGCGGAAGTAGGCGCCGTCGTGCGAGACGGGCCGCATCGGCAGATCCGTCGCACCGAACAGCAGGGTGTACGGCGCGTGGCTGTGGACGATGCCGTTGACGTCCGGGCGGGCCCGGTAGATGGCCTGGTGCAGCGGCAGCTCCGGCGGCGCCAGCGGCGGCGCGGGCAGGGTGTGGTCCACCGGGCAGCGGACCACGTCCGCCGGGGCGGCCTCGTCGAAGCCGACCAGCGCGCCCTTGATGAAGAACTCGTCCCGGCCCGGTATCCGGGCCGAGATCTGGCCCTGGTTGAAGTCGTCGTGCCCGTCGAGGGACAGCATCCGGGCGCCGATCGCCACCTGGAGGACGAGGCGGCTCTCGGCCGGGTTCAGCGGCCGCGGTTCATCGGTGGTCATGTCGTGTTCCTCGCTGTCAGGTCGTCGTAGACGTTGCGCATGGTGACCAGGCCGGGAGTCGCGGCCCGGGCCCAGTCCGCGGCGGCCAGCGCGCCCCGGGCCGGCACGGTCCAGCTGCCTACGTGGTGCCGGACGTGCAGCGCCTCGCCGTCCCAGGTGTGGGTCAACTCGTGTTCGCTGACGGGCAGCCCGGCCCGCTCGTCGGCGATGTCGGCCACCGGCCGGCCGCTCGCCCCGGTCCAGGTGTCCGCGAGCGCCAGCGCGGTGGCGCTCGGACGGTGCGCCTTGCCGAGCGGGTGCCGCTCCCGGACGGTGGTGGTCGTGGCGAAGCGACCGGTGGCCAGGCCGGCGGTGAACTCGGCGATGCGGACCTGGAGGTAGTGGGCGAAGGAGAGGTTGGTGGCCCGGACCACCGGCACGACGTCCGCCAGCTCCTCCAGCCCCTTCCACTGGGTGTCCGTGAGGTTGGAGACGCAGGCGACGAGCGGTACGCGATGGCCGGCGCAGAAATCCAGGACGTCGGCGTGCGCCTCGGGGGCGCTGGCGTCGACGAGCACGTCGGGCACCGCCTCGGCCGACCAGCCGCCGCGGCGGGAGGCGGTGAGGGAGACCCTCGTACCGTCGGCCTCGCAGACCGCCCGCAGGGCCGAGCCGAGCCGCCCGAGGCCGACGATCCCGATCGTGGGCCCGCCGCTCACCGCCACGTCAGGCATCGGCGCCCACCCCGCTCGCGACCACCAGGGCCGTGACGGAGTCGATGCTCTCGTAGTGCTCGATGTCGGCCTCCGGGTCGAGGTAGACACCGACCTCGTTCTCGATGCTGTCGATCAGGCGCATGTACGAGAGCGAGGAGTAGCCGACGTCGCGCAGCGAGTAGTTCGCGGCGGCGAGTTCGGCTGCGGAGACGCTGCCGTCCCCGGCGGCGACGGCCAGGTCGATGATCTTGGTGCGGAGCGCGGTGCTGTCCATGGGGAGTTCCTGTGTCTCGAAGAGGGATTCAGTTGCTCTGGGGCTCGGCGAACAGGCGCCGCAGGCGCTCGACGGACGGCTTGCCGATCGAGTTCGCCGGGATGCGGTCCACCAGCCGAAGGAGTCCGGGCACCTTGAACGAGGGGAGCGTCGCCGCGCAGTGGGTGCGCAGGGACTGGGCGGTCACACCGGTTTCGACGGCGACGACGGCCGCCAGGGTCGGCTCGCCGTGCTGGTTCTCGGCCTCGAAGGCGACCGCGTCCAGCACTCCGGCGGCCGTACGCAGCACGTCGGCGACCTCGATCGGGTCGATCTTGCGCCCGCCCACGTTGACCATCCGGCTCGTCCGGCCGGTCAGGTGCAGCGCGCCGTCCAGCAGATGGCCCTGGTCGCCGGTGCGGTAGTACCCCTCGGCGTCGACACGCTCCTCGAACACGCCGGGAGCGTTGAGGTACCGCGAGCCCATCGACTCGCTCCTGACCCGGATGCCCTGCTCCTCCGCGAGCAGCCGCACACCCGGCAGCGGCCCCCCGAGCCCGCTGCCCGCCCCGTCGGGGGCGTAGGTCAGCGGACCGGTCTCGGCGACGCCGTAGTAGTTGTGGATCGGTACGCCGGTGAGCCGCGTGAACTCCTGGCGTACGGTCTCGCGCAGCGGGGCGCCGGAGGAGATCGCGGTACGGACGGCCCCGAAGCCCGTCTCGGGGGCGCGGCGCACGATCGACTCGTACAGGGCCGGGAACGCCACCAGTCGCGTCGCCTCGGTGCTCTCCAGGAGACGTACGACCCGGGAGGCGGTCGGCAGACCCGTCGACAGGTGCAGCGAGGCCCCCGGCAGGAAGGCCGCGAGCAGGGACGTGTTGAACGCCAGACCGTTGGAGAGCGCGGCGAAGCAGGCGATCCGGTCGTCGGCCGAAAGCCCGGTGCCCTTCACCCAGTTGGCCGCCGCCGCGGACACGGCCGCGCCGGAGAACTCGATGCAGTTGGGCCGCCCGGTGGAGCCGGACGTGAAACGGCACACCTCGGTGTCGTCGAGGAGCCGGGGCCGGGGAGCGTCGGACCGGCGCACCCGGCCGACCGCGAGGCCGCCGAACGCGCCGTCGACGTCGACGCTCTCCGTCACGACGGTGGAGACGTCGGCGCCCGGGGCGTGGACCAGCAGATCGAGGCCGCAGTCCTCGGCGATCCGCTGGAGGTCGTACGGGCCGAAGGCCGCGTCGGCCAGGAAGGGCACCCCGCCGGCGAAGAGCGTGGCGAGAAGAGCGACCACGTAGTCGACGGAGTTGGTGGCGTAGAGCCCCACGCGAAGCCGCTCGCCAGGCGCGCCGCCATGCGCGGCGCCCCGCCCGTCGCCCGGCGCGCCGCCAGGCCCGTCGTACCGGGCGAGCCGGTCCGCGGCGACACGGGCCCGGTCGGCGAGTTCGGCGTATCCGAGCGATCCGTCGGCGTCGGTGACCGCGACCCGCTCGCCGTGGCGGGCGAGGACGTCGGTGAAGAGGCCGGGAAGTACGGCGGTCATCGGGCTCACCGCTCGTTCTGGGCGTGCGCCATGGCAAGCCGGTCGAACTTGATGCCCGAGTCGTCCGGGCAGCCGAGCAGCAGGGCGTACAGGATCTCGTCGTCCTCCGGCAGACCGGTCAGCGTGCGCCAGAGCGGTGTGTCGAAGCCGCCGATCGCGGTCACCCCGAGCTTCGCGCCGTTCGCCCCGAGATAGAGGAGCTGCCCCAAGGCGCCACAGCGGAAGCCGAGTTCACGGAGGTTCTCGGCCCCGGCGGCCGAGTCGGCCCCGGCGAGCGAGGTGCGCGGCACATGGAGCAGGAGGACGGCGGAGGCGCCGGCGAGGGCGCGCTGCTGCATGCAGGCCCGTGCCACCTCGTCGGTGGACGGCAGCCGTTCCGGTCGCCGCTCACCGGTCCGCAGCCGGTACACGGCGTCCCGCTCGGGGTCCGTGGTGGACCGCAGGACCAGGGTCGCGGAGAGCGGGGAGACCTCGGGGAGGTCGGTCGCCAGCGGCGTCGAGAGTGCGGAGACGGCCTGCCAGACGGCGTCGGCGGCGACGGGTTCGCCCGTGAACGCCTTGCTGGAGGAGCGGGTCGCGATCAGTTCCGGCCATCCGGACGGGTCACCCAAGCCGTGCTGCCCGTCGGACGGTTGCCGGTCGGTGCGGATCCGGGTGAGTGGTGCGGGTACGGAGTGGAGGCTCGGGGAGCCGGAGTGTTCGGGCCAGGCGGCGACGGAGTCCCAGCAGGTGGTCTCCAGCCACGACCGCCAGGTCGAGCCGCGCAGCTCCCGGTCGGTCTCGTCGTGCACGGTCCAGCGGGTCCACGCCTCGCCCGCCGGGCCGGCGGGCACCAGGGTCGCGGAGTGGATCTCGCGGCAGTTCTCGCCCGCCTCCAGCAGCTCCGAGAGCGACTCCCTCGGGAAGCGCAGCCGAAGCGCCCCCTTGGCACCCCGGCCGGCAGCGGCGAGTAAGAGGTTCCCGGCCGCGTGTCCCGCGTCGAGCTGGGTGTACAGGTAGCCGCGGTCGCCGTACTTGCGCATCGAGAGCCAGGGCCGGGTGAGCGTGACCACCAGCGCGCCGCCGTCCTCCGGAACGGCGAGCAGGGAGGCGTCCAGCGCGGTGGTGACGCGCGCGCCGACGGCCAGCCGGGCGCAGGTACGGCGGTCGGTGTCGATCCGGAAGGCGGTCGGCACACCGTTCTCCAGGACGAGGACGGCGAACTCGTACGGGTACACCGCTCCGGCCGACGGGACCGCCCGCGCCACGTACGAGCCGCAGGAGCGGTTGGCGCGACTGGTCAGCACGCCCTCCTCCAGCAGCGACAGGGCAAGGCGCAGACCGGGTGTCACCACGGGCTCGGCGGCCGGCTCGGGCGCGGCCGCCGGCAGGGCCACCCGCGCCCATAGATCATTGATACGGCCCGATGATTCGGGCTCGGGTGCGTATGCGACGGAGACGGCTTTGTGTGAGATCTGTTTTCCTTGCACGTCTGACGCAAGCCTCCTATTCTCTGACAGCCCACGGAAAAATGCATGGCAAGGCAGCACAGCCCGCAACGAATTCATGCGGAACTCATGCATGACGAAGAAATGCAGGGGCGCACCGGCTCATGGGTGCGCAACGATCCCCCACGGAACCCCTGCAGGACTTGAAGCGCCTCCGACCAGGCACTGATGCGTTCTCGGATCGCGAGAAGGGTGCTGCGACCTACTGGCACCCACACTGCTGCGCCGACCGCGGCGAGCGCTTTCCCATCCGGCCCCCTGTCTCGGAATATGACACGTATCCGATGGAACGCCTCGCGGACGAGAACGCGTGATCGGTTACGGCCATTCCAGCCTGCCAAGCCGCTCGGTATTGGTCAAGACCATTAGAAAAGCAAGGCTGTTGAATAAATCCGGACGCCCCCGGGGAGGACGATAGATCGGACAGGGGTCTTCAGCTCCGGCACACCCCGCGGCCACCGCAGCTGGGATCGTCCGACACCTTCGGGTGCCGCGGTGCCGACCCGTCCGCCCCCGCACACGACGAAGCGCCCCGCCCGGTCGAGACCGGGCGGGGCGCTTCCTGCAGGCCGGAGGGTCTCCCCTCCCCTGTCGTACGTAGGCCGTGTGGGACTCGAACCCACAACCAACGGATTAAAAGTCCGCTGCTCTGCCAATTGAGCTAACGGCCCTCGGCACAACACACCCGAGCATAGCCGCATCGATCGCCGGAGCCGATCGGGTATCCGACACGGCCCCGTCTCCGCGGGGCCCGCCCGGGATGGCGGGCGGGCCCCAGGGGGCGGGTCAGTACAGGCCCTTGAAGGCGCCCCAGCCGCCGGTCCCGATCAGCACACGCGCCGCGTACAGGCCGTTGCCCTGGTTGCTGTAGCGCCACAGCTTCCCGGACGTGTCACGGGCGACGAGATCCCCCCGCGCGTCGCCGGTGAGGTCGCCGACGCCGACGAGGGAGGTGTACGCGCCCCAGCCGCCGCCGACCTTCACCCGCGCGGTCACGCCACCCGAAGCGGTGCCGTAGTAGCGCCACAGCACACCCGAGGCGTCCAGGCCGAGCAGATCGCCCCGCCCGTCACCGTTCAGGTCACCGGCGCCCGTGATCTTCCCGTACAGCTTCCAGTTCGTACCGATCTTCACCCGGGAACCGAGCCGGTGATCGGCCGTCCCGGCGTAGAAGTACATGTCGCCGGTGGACGCCTGGCGCGCGATCAGATCCGTCCGGCCGTCACCGTTCACGTCACCGGACGACGTCAGCACGTCGTACTGGCCCCAGCCCGAACCGATCACCGTGTACGGCGACGACGCCGACACGATCGCGCCGCAGCCCGGCCGGTACGCCCGCAACTGGTCACCGACGCGCACCAGCACGTCGTTGCAGCGGTCGCCGTTGACATCGCCGAAGGGCACGAGCGCCGACGACGAGGCGAACTTCCCGCCGGTACCCGCCATCCGCGACGACAAGCCGCCCGTGCCGGTGCCCTTGTACAGCGACACCAGACCGGTCGTGTCCATCGCCAGCAGATCGCCGAACCCGTCGTCGCCCATGAGGTCTCGGCGCACCGCCGCGGCACCGCTCACCCCGACCGTGCCCGTGGCCTTCGCCTCCGTGGCCCGGCCGTCGGCCGGCTTCGCCGACAGCGTCCACGCGTACGCGCCGTTCGCGACCGGCTTCCCGGCCGCGTCCTTGCCGTCCCACGAGGTGCTCACGTAGCCGCGCGCCTTTCCTCCCGAGAGCGTGCGCACCACGGCACCGGTCGTGTGGCTCCGCAGAGTCAGCGTCCAGGAGGCAGCGGGTTCGGTGAGCCACCAACGCGGTTTCCAGGAGTCGTTCCTGACGTTCGCGGCAGGGGCCGTCACGGCATCCGCAACCGTGATGCCGGACGTGGCGACACCACTGCCCGCGAGGTGGAGCGCACCCTTCGCCCCGGCCCAGGCGATCGTGTTCGTCGCCGGGTCGACGTCCCACGCCGCGTCGCTGGCGTCCAGATCGGCGTCGATCTCGTGGACCGTGCCGCCGTTGCGCAGGTCCTTCACCTTGAGCTTGTCGTCCTGCGGGTACGCGATGAGTCCGTCGCCGAGCTTGGCACGCCTCCCGTAGCCGATCCCGAGGGGGGTGACGGCGTCCGTCTCCAGGTCCAGCACGCCCTCGTCGTCCCGCGCTCCGGAACAGATCCAGTGCAGCCAGCGGCCGACCGACTCGGCACCCTCGACGAAGCAGCCTGAGAGGTACACCTCGTCGACGCGGGCGCCCGTCCGGACGTCGTAGCCGACGATCGAGCCGTGGCCCTCGCCCCTGGCCCACAGCGTCGTCCCCGAGAGGGACAGCGCCTGGACGGGGAGTTTCCGGACCACCCGCCCGGTGTCGGTGTCGATGATCCGGGTCTCCGGCGAACCGCCGGGAAGCATCGCGTATACGACGCTCCAGCGGCCCCAGTTTCCGATCACGCGCTGCGCGTAGGTACCGACGTCGATCGTGGTGCCGGGCAGTCGCTCACCCTCGGCCAGGCGGTGGACCGGCAGGACGCCCGGGCTCGGTCCACTGCCCAGAGGGCCGGCGTAGACGATGCGGCCGTCGCCGGTCTCGTCGATCTCCGGGCAGCCGAGGGCGCACTCCAGCCAGCCCCGGTCCACGCGCTCGCCGTGGACGAACGTGTCACCCCCGGGCTCGGCCGTGCGTGTGTACATGCCCGTACGGCCGACCGCCGCGACGCTCTCCAGGCTGGTGAGACGCCCCTGGCGGTACGAGAGCCGGTTCACCGTGTTCGGCACGGTCCGGGTCGCCACGCGGGTGTCGCGCGTGGCGAAGGCCCGTCCGCCGCCGTCCGCCCGGATCAGCTGGACGCCCCACTCGGAGACGGTCGAACCGCCGTGGACCAGCAGACCGCCGTCCGGGGTCGCCATCGCGGGGTCCATCGACCGGGCCAGGACGGTGCGGACAGGTCCGCCGTCCAGCGGCTCGGCGTCCACACGCCAGTTGGGCAGGTCCATGGCACGCGCTCCGAGCGCCGGGTCGTGCCGGGCGACGATCAGCTCCTGGCCGACCATGCCCAGCACCCGGGTCTCCAGGTCGCCCTCGAGCGGCAGCACGCGCTCGGGCTTCGTCAGGTCGTCCCGCCGGAACACGGTCACCTTGCCGTACCCGCCGACCAGCAGGCGGTCCGGCGTCAGGAACATATCGCCGACGATCGACGACGTGTCGACGCCGATGGGGGACACACGCTGCCGCGTCACGTCCAGCCAGTAATACGCGCCCCTCCAGCCGAGCACCGCCCCCTCGGCGTCGCCGACTCCGACGCCGACCCCGCCGTCGCCCTCGGGCAGCCCCTCGACGGGGCGGTCACGCAGCTGCCCGTCCTGGACGTCCAGCACATGGAGGCGGGTCTCGGCCACGGGCCCGCTCCGGGTCAGCACGTTCCAGCCGAACGCCTTCATGAAACTGTGCCCGGCCGGCAGCTTCACGGTCGCGGTTCGTCCCGTGACCATGTCGCGCAGGGAGACGGTGTCCGTCGACTCCACATGGTGCGCGATCACGTCCGACGCCCCGGTGCGCCATCCGTGCGACGGGCCGACCGTGCTCGTCGGGTCGACCTCGACCTCCGTGCTGCCCCCGTACGAACGCCAGATCGCGCCTCGCCCTTCCTCGACGCGCAGATATCCGTGAGGCCCGGCGTTCACCACGTCGCTGTGGACGGGCACCTCGGTGGTCACCCCGGGGATGACCACCGTGGCGGGCGACTGCGCCTGTGCGGTGGGGAACTCCGGACCGACGACGAACGCCGCTCCCAACGCGACCGCGACGGCGACGAAGCCGCCCAGGGGTCTCTTGTCGTACACGCTTCTCCTCATCGGAAACGCCAGCCGCTTCTGGCTCTCATGCACCGGAGGACGGGGACGCACGGCGGCATGCGGCGGACAGCGTGCGCGGACGACGACCGGACGGACGTGGCGCGCGACGAGGTGGGCGGGTTGCTGATCCCGCGACCGGACGGTCTAACGGACGAAGCCCCCACCTGTCCTGCTGCCCGGTGCCCCCCACTCAGGTGAGCGGATCCTAACAGCCGTGGATCGCCGTGCTCGCGGGCACGGCAGGCACGTTCGAACCCGTTCAAAGAAGCAGGGCCCGTACGTCACCGAAGTGTCGTACGGGCCCTGCTCGGCGTTTCTCTCAGCGAGCTACGCCAGGTCAGCCGTTGCGCTTCCAGCGCGGCTTGTCGTCGCGGCGGCCGAAGGAGCCGCCCGTCGAGCCGGTGCCGCGGTGGTCGCCGCCGCGGTGGTCGTCACGGCGGCCGTACGGGCGGTCGCCGCCCGAGCGGAAGCCGCCCGAGGGACGGTCGTCACGACGGTCGCGGTTGAACGGACGGTCGCTGCCACGGTGGCCGCCCGAGGGACGGTCGTCACGGCGGAAGCCGCCACGGTCGTCACGACGCTCGTTGTCCCGGCGGAAGCCACCCGACGGACGGTCGTCGCGGTTGAAGCCGCCCGAGGGACGGTCGTCACGGCGGAAGCCGCCACGGTCGCCACGGTCGTTGTCCCGGCGGAAACCGCCGGACGGACGGTCGTTGTCACGACGCTCGAAGGAACGGCCGCCACGGTCGTCGCGGTTGAAGCCGCCCGAGGGACGGTCCTCGCGACGGAAGCCGCCACGGTCGTCACGACGGTCGTTGTCCCGGCGGAAGCCACCCGACGGACGGTCGTCGCGACGGAAGCCGCCACCACGGTTGTCGTCGCGGCGGAAGCCACCGCGGTCGTCACGGCGGTCGTCGCGACGGAAGCCGCCACGGTCGCCGCCGCGGTCACGGCGCTCGTAGTTGCCCCGCTCGTCGCGGAACGCCGGGCGCTGCTCCTCGCGGCGCTCCTGGACCGGCTCGGACGCGACCACGGCCGCGGCGACCTCGGCCTCGGCGGCCTCCGTCACCTCGGCGACGGCGGCCTCCGGGTCCTCGCCCCGCTCACGCGCGGAACGGGCGACCAGACGGTCGGCCTCCTCGCGGAGCTCGGCGGCGCGGCGCGTCAGACGCTCCAGCTGCTTGGTGAGGTCGGCGACCTCGCGCTCCGCCTGCTTGGCGGCGTTGTTCGCGGAGTCGGCCTGGACCTCGGTGAGCGAACGCGCACCGGTGATCTCGGCGACCTCCGGGTCGAACGCGCCCGCGCCGCCCACGATGTGACGCGAGGCGTCGACGCCCGCGTCCTCCATCAGGCGGAAGATCTGACGGCGCTGGTGCGGCAGGGCCAGGGAGACCACGACGCCCGAACGGCCGGCACGGGCGGTACGGCCCGAGCGGTGCAGGTAGTCCTTGTGGTCGCCGGCCGGGTCCACGTTCAGGACCAGGTCGATGCCGTCGACGTGGATGCCGCGGGCGGCGACGTCGGTGGCGACGAGCGCGTTGACGTAGCCGTCCTTGAAGTCGGCGAGGACGCGGGTACGGGCACCCTGCGTCATGCCGCCGTGCAGCGCGTCCGCCTTCACGCCGGCCTCGACGAGCTGCTCGGCGATGCGGTCGGCGCCCAGCTGGGTGCGGACGAAGATGATCGTGCGGCCCTTGCGGGCGGCGATGGCGGCCGTGACCGGCGCCTTGTCCTTCGGCTTCACGACGAGGACGTGGTGCGACATGGTCGTGACGTTGCCCTGGGCGCTGTCGACCTCGTGGCTGACCGGGTTGTTCAGGTAGCGCTTGACCAGGGTGCCGATCTCGTTCTCCATGGTGGCGGAGAAGAGCATGCGCTGGCCGCCCTCGGGGACCTGGTCGAGCAGCTCGGTGACCTCGGGCAGGAAGCCCAGGTCGGACATCTGGTCGGCCTCGTCGAGGACCGAGACCTGGACGTTCTCCAGGGAGCAGGCGCCGCGGTTGATGATGTCGCGCAGACGACCAGGGGTGGCGACGAGGATGTCGACGCCGCGCTCGAGGGCGTAGATCTGGTTGCCCATGGACGTACCGCCGCAGACGACCTTGATCTTCAGGCCAAGCACGTCGCCGTACGGCTGGAGGGCGTCCGCGACCTGCATCGCGAGCTCACGGGTCGGGGTGAGGATGACCGCGCGGGGCTTCTTCTTCTCGGTGTGGCCGCCGGCCAGCTGGGCCAGCGTCGGCAGGCCGAAGGAGAGGGTCTTGCCGGAGCCGGTACGGCCGCGGCCGAGGATGTCCTTGCCGGCCAGGGCGTCCGGGATGGTCGCCGCCTGGATCGGGAAGGGGGTGGTCACGCCGTTCTGCGCGAGCTTGCGCACGACGCCCTCGGGCAGGCCCAGGTCGGCGAAGGTGATGGTGGGCTCGGAGGACTCGGCCTCGGCGGCCTCGGTGACGTCGGACGCCTCGGTCTCGACGATCTCGGTGGCCTCGACGGCCTCGACGATCTCGTCGTTCTCGGGCATGACGGCGTGGTCAGAACTGAAAATGGACATGCGAAATGCGAAACCTTCCGGAGTCTCGGCACGCGCCCGTCAACTCCGTGAAATTCGCAAATCGACCGCCTCAATGCGGTCCAGCCACGGCTAGGGAGAGTACGCGCCACGCGGCGCTCTTCTGTGTCGGCGCCGGGCAATGGGATCAAACGATCTACCACCATACGCACCCTCCCCCACCTATGGCAAACCGGACTGCGTCACACCGGTCCGACCTGCGGGGATGCCTCCGGCTCCACCGGGCCTCCCGGCCCGTCCGCCGCCTTCATCGCACCCATGTGGGTGTCGGCCCCGGGGCTCGCAGTCGGCGAGTCGGAGGGGTCGGGCGTGGGTTCCGGGCTCGGACTCGGGCTCGGCTCCTCGGGCTGCGTGGGAGAGGGGTCCGGCGGGTCCACCGGCGGACTGGGCTCGCCGGCGGGCGCGCTCGGCCCGCCCGCGCCCCCGCCCGGCCCGCCGGGCACCTGACCGCCCGGCTTGGGCACGCTCCCGCCACCGCCGCCCGCCGGCGGGTCGACGGGCGGCTTCCCGGAGACCGACGGCGAGCCGCTCGGCACCGGCGACTCCTCGCCCGCACCGTCCGCGTCGGGACCGCTCACCCCGGCCGCGCTCCGGCCGGTCCCGCCGCGCCCGCCCGAGGACACCCCGAGACCACCGCCGGACTCGGCCGCCACACCGTCCTGCTTCCCGGCGGACTTGCTCGGCGCCGGCTTCGCGCCCTCGTCACTCACACTCATGCAGCCGCTCAGACCGGCACAGGCGGCGACCGCCAGCGCGGTGGCGGCCCATCTCACACGGTGGGGCAAATGGCGCACGGAGGGCACCTCCAGGACACAAAGGGCGGGAACGGCGGGGAAGGGCAGGCGGAAGAACGTGCCTGCCTTCCCAACTCCCTTTGCGCCGCAAGGGACACGCCCGCACGCCAACCACCTGTCGGCCGCCGGCCCATGGTCCCGGGCCGCCAGACGTCACCCTTCGGCTCTACGCCGCCGGTTTTGTCAGCCGTAGCCCAGCGCGTGCAGCCGCTCGTCGTCGATGCCGAAGTGATGGGCGATCTCGTGCACGACGGTGATCTCGGTCTCCTCGACCACGTCCTCGCGCGACTCGCACATCCGCAGCGTCGGCCCCCGGTAGATCGTGATCCGGTCCGGCAGCACCCCCGCGTACCACTCACCCCGGTCCGTCAGCGGAGTCCCCTCGTACAGACCGAGAAGCTCCGGGTCGTCCGGTGCGGGCTCGTCCTCGACGAACACCGCGACGTTGTCCATCAGCCGCGTCAGCTCCGGCGGGATCCGGTCCAGGGCTTCGGCGACAAGCTCCTCGAACTCCTCACGCGTCATCTCCAGCACCCGGCCATTGTCCCCCCAGGGGAAACCGTTTTGGCGATAGCGGCCGGTATCCCATATGCTTCTCACGTCCCCGACGCGCTGAGAAGCGCGCAGGTGAGCCCCTAGCCCTCATCGTCTAGTGGCCCAGGACGCCGCCCTTTCAAGGCGGTAGCACGGGTTCGAATCCCGTTGGGGGCACGCAGTACCGTGTGCGAGACTAGTGATCGCGCACAAGCTTGGCTCTGTGGAGCAGTTGGTTAGCTCGCCACCCTGTCAAGGTGGAGGTCGCGGGTTCAAGTCCCGTCAGAGTCGCTGAAGCTGGAAACAGCTTCGTGGCTGGGTAGCTCAGTTGGTACGAGCGATCGCCTGAAAAGCGATAGGTCGCCGGTTCGACCCCGGCCCCAGCCACAAAAAGAAGGCCCCGTTCGAGAGAACGGGGCCTTCTTCGTGTCGCGGGAGGCTGGACGCCGCAGACGGCGACGCAGACGGCGAGGGCCAGGGCGAGGGCGGCGGGACGGTGCCCGGTGCCGGTCACTCGACCGGCACCGGGCACCGCGCCCCGCCCCCTCACGCCGCGCTGCGCCTGCCGCGCCACCCCCGCACCGCGAGCACCACCGCCACCACCGCGACGACGACCACCAGCAGCGCCCAGTCCGGCACCGAACGGCCCAGCGACGCCACCCGCTCCTCCACAGCGAACGACTCGTCCACCGAGAGGAGCCCCGGCAGCGCCGTCGTGCCGTCGAAGGCGAGGAAGAGCGTGCCGAGCAGCACGAAGAACAGCCCCGACAGGAGCGACGTCGTGTGCAGCGCGAAGCGGCCCACCCGGACCGTGCGCCCGCGCAGCCAGCGGCGCCGGCCCAGCTCGTACCGCTCCCAGAGCAGCGCGAGCAGGAAGAGCGGCACCGCCATCCCCAGCGCGTAGACGGCGAGCAGCAGACCGCCGTACGCCGGGCTGCCGCTCAGTGCCGCGACCGTCAGGACGCTGCCGAGGATCGGACCCGCGCAGAAGCCGGCGAGACCGTAGACCAGGCCGAGGGCGTAGACGGAGACCGCCGTCGTGGGGCGGATCCGGCCACTGACCTCGGCGACACGGCGCGAGGCGAACCCCATCCCGAGGATCTGCAGGACGCCGAGGACGATGATCGTCCAGCCGCCCAGCGCCACGAGCAGATCCCGGTTGCCGTAGAAGAGCCGCCCGGCGAACGACCCGGCCGCGCCGAGCGGGACGAGCGTGGTGGCCAGACCCGCGTAGAAGACTCCGGTACGGGCGAGCAGCCGGCTCGTCGAGTCGATCGAGTACGCGAAGAAGGCGGGGAGCAGCAGCGCGCTGCACGGGCTCAGCAGGGCGAGGAGACCACCGAGGAACGCGGCCAGGTAGCCGATGTCGGAGGTCACCGCCCGGCCGCCTTCGCCGTCCTCGCCGCGGCTTCGATCGCCTCCGTGAAGGTCTCCTTCGGCTGCGCGCCCGCGATCGGCCGGCCGTTGACGAGGAACGACGGGGTCGAGGTCGCGCCCAGCGAGTACGCCTGCTCCTGGTCCCTGCTCACCGCCGCCCGGGCCTCCGCGCCGTCGGTGTCCTTCGCGAACCGCGCCAGGTCAGGGACGCCGGCCTCCTTCGCGAGGGCGTTCAGCCGCTCGGTTGCGAAGCCCTTCTCCTTGGCCCCTTCGGCGTACGCCGCCTTGTGGAACTCCCAGAACCGGCCCTGCTGCCCCGCCGCCCAGGACGCGCGGGCCGCCGCCTCCGACTCCTCGCCGAAGATCGGGAAGTTCCGCCACTCGATGCGCAGGGTGCCGTTCTCGACGTACTTCCTGACCAGCTCGGGCTCGGTGTCACGGGCGAACTTCCCGCAGTAGCCGCACTTGAAGTCGGCGTACTCGATCAGCACCACGGGCGCGTCGGCCCGCCCCTGGGCCAGCTTGTCGGAGGCGTCGCGGCGGGCGTAGGCCTCCAGCTCGGGGTAGACGCCGTCGCCCGGGGCGGCGGTGACGTCGGCGACGGCCGACGAACCCGAGGCGCCCCCGGAGGCGGGCTTGGTGGCGGTGTACGAGACGACTCCGAGGAGCGCGGCGGCGAGGGCCACCCCGGAGACGATCATGATCGGCTTGGACTTGGACATGCGGAAGGGCTCCTGAACGTGCGGGAGATGGGGACGGACGGCGGGACGGTCCGGCCCTCTAGACGCGCAGGATCGACAGCTCCATCGGTGACGGCGGTACGAGCTCCGGCGGCTCGGGCCCCGGCAGCAGCTCGCGGACCACCTGGTCGGCGCCGCAGAACCCGCCGGCCGCCCGCTCCCCGGCGAGCGTGGGCAGCAGCTCTCCGAAGCCGTTCGGGCGGGGCGGCGTGGCGGGCCGGGCCGCCCCGTCGGAGGTATGGCCCTCGCCGCACCCGGGCACCCGCCCGGCCCCGGACCCTGGAGCCCCGGCCTCCGCGGCCACCGCCTGCGCGGCCCCGGGCGGCATGCCGGCGGCCGTCACCCCGTCGGGAACGGCCGCCTCCGTCCCACCCGCAGCCGGACCGGCGACCGCGGTGCTCGCCGTCCCCGTTCCGGCCGTCCCCGTGCCCGCCCCGCACACCAGGAGCCCGATCACCACGCCCGCCAGCGCGGCGAGCGCCGCGAGCGCGCGGACGGTGCGGGCGGTGCTGGACACGGGGTACCTCTCGGCTCGACGTGCCCGAAATATTACGGGCCGCACCCACGCGGAAATCGGTTCGCCCGCACTCGGCCCGGGGTGCGATCCTGGATTCCGTATGTCTACTTCCTTCGCCGCCCTCCAGTCCGTCCTGGCCGAGGTCTCGCTGCGGGACGCCCACCGGCTCGGCCGCCGCCTCGAGGGCGCCCGCCGCATCCGCAAGCCCGAGGCCCGTGAGGCCGTCCTGGACGAGATCGCCGCCGAGGCCGGCAAGGCCAAGGAGCGCGTCGACGGGCGGGCCTCCCGCGTGCCCGCGGTCACGTACCCCGAGCAGCTGCCCGTCTCGCAGAAGAAGGACGCGATCCTGGAGGCGATACGCGACCACCAGGTCGTGATCGTCGCCGGTGAGACCGGCTCCGGCAAGACGACGCAGATCCCCAAGATCTGTCTGGAGCTCGGCCGGGGCGTGCGCGGCATGATCGGCCACACCCAGCCCCGCCGGATCGCCGCCCGCACGGTCGCCGAGCGCGTCGCGGACGAGCTGAAGACCCCGCTGGGCGAGGCGGTCGGCTGGAAGGTCCGCTTCACCGACCAGGTGAACCCCGACGCGACCTTCGTGAAGCTGATGACCGACGGCATCCTGCTCGCCGAGATCCAGACGGACCGCGAGCTGCGCGCCTACGACACGATCATCATCGACGAGGCCCACGAGCGGTCCCTCAACATCGACTTCCTGCTCGGCTATCTGGCCCAGCTGCTGCCCAAGCGCCCCGACCTCAAGGTCGTCATCACCTCCGCGACCATCGACCCCGAGCGCTTCTCCCGCCACTTCGGCGAGGCGCCGATCGTCGAGGTCAGCGGGCGGACGTATCCGGTGGAGGTCCGCTACCGGCCTCTCCTCGAAGAGGACTCGGAGGAGAGCGACCGGGACCAGATCACCGCCATCTGCGACGCCGTCGACGAACTCCAGTCCGAGGGCCCCGGCGACATCCTCGTCTTCCTCTCCGGCGAGCGGGAGATCCGCGACACCGCGGACGCGCTGCTGAAGAAGCAGCTCCGCAACACCGAGGTGCTCCCCCTCTACGCCCGCCTCTCCCACGCCGAGCAGCACCGCGTCTTCCAGGCGCACAGCGGCCGACGGATCGTCCTCGCCACCAACGTGGCCGAGACCTCGCTGACCGTCCCCGGCATCAAGTACGTGATCGATCCGGGCACCGCCCGCATCTCCCGCTACTCCCACCGGACCAAGGTCCAGCGCCTCCCGATCGAGCGGATCAGCCAGGCCAGCGCCAACCAGCGCAAGGGCCGCTGCGGCCGTACGTCCGACGGCATCTGCATCCGCCTCTACGCCGAGGACGACTTCCTCAGCCGCCCGGAGTTCACGGACGCCGAGATCCTCCGCACGAACCTGGCCTCCGTCATCCTCCAGATGACCGCGGCCGGTCTCGGCGAGATCGAGAAGTTCCCCTTCATCGACCCGCCGGACCACCGCAACATCCGCGACGGCGTTCAGCTCCTGCAGGAGCTGGGAGCCCTCGATCCCGCCGAGAAGGACCCGAAGAAGCGGCTCACGCAGCAGGGCCGGAAGCTGTCCCAGCTCCCCGTCGACCCCCGGCTGGCCCGGATGGTCCTGGAGGCCGACCGGAACGGCTGCGTACGGGAGGTCATGGTGATCGCGGCCGCGCTCTCCATCCAGGACCCGCGCGAGCGGCCCGCCGAGAAGCAGGCCCAGGCCGACCAGCAGCACGCCCGCTTCAAGGACGAGACCAGCGACTTCCTCGCCTTCCTCAACCTCTGGCGCTACGTCCGCGAGCAGCAGAAGGAGCGCGGCTCCAGCTCGTTCCGCCGGATGTGCAAGCAGGAGTACCTGAACTTCCTGCGCATCCGCGAGTGGCAGGACATCTACGCGCAGCTGCGGACGGTCGCCAAGCAGATGGGCATCCACCTCAACGAGGAGGACGCCCCCGAGCAGTCCGTGCACACCTCGCTCCTCGCCGGCCTGCTGAGCCACATCGGTATGAAGGACGTGAAGGAGGGCGCGAAGAACGAGTACCTGGGCGCCCGCAGCGCCAAGTTCGCGGTCTTCCCGGGCTCGGCGCTCTTCAAGAAGCCCCCGCGCTTCATCATGTCGGCCGAGCTGGTGGAGACCTCGCGGCTGTGGGCCCGGGTCAACGCGAAGATCGAGCCGGAGTGGATCGAGCCGCTCGCCCAGCACCTGATCAAGAAGACGTACAGCGAGCCGCACTGGGAGAAGGACCAGGCGGCGGTCATGGCGATCGAGAAGGTGACGCTCTACGGCGTGCCGATCGTCACCGACCGCAAGGTGAACTACGGGCGGATCGACCCCGAGACCTCCCGCGACCTGTTCATCCGCAACGCGCTCGTCGAGGGCGACTGGCGCACGCACCACAAGTTCTTCGCCGACAACCGCAAGCTGCTCACCGAGGTCGAGGAGCTGGAGCACCGCGCACGGCGCCGGGACATCCTCGTCGACGACGAGACGCTCTTCGACTTCTACGACAAGCGTGTCCCCGAACACGTCGTCTCCGGCGCGCACTTCGACTCCTGGTGGAAGCACAAGCGGCACGAGGAGCCGGAGTTCCTCGACTTCGAGCGCGAGATGCTCATCAACGAGAAGGCCGCCGGGGTCACCAAGGACGACTATCCGGACTCCTGGCGGCAGGGGCCGCTGAAGTTCCGGGTGACGTACCAGTTCGAGCCGGGCGCGGACGCCGACGGTGTCACCGTCCACATCCCGCTCCAGGTGCTCAACCAGGTCACGGACGAGGGCTTCGACTGGCAGATCCCGGGCCTGCGCGAGGAGATCGTCACCGAGCTGATCCGTTCGCTGCCGAAGCCGATCCGCCGCAACTACGTGCCGGCGCCGAACTTCGCGACCCGCTTCCTGGACTCGGCCGTGCCCCTCCAGGAGCCGCTGACGGTGACGCTCGCCCGTGAGCTGCACCGGATGGTCGGCGTCCCGGTCTCGCCGGAGGACTTCGACCTGTCCCGGATCGGCGAACACCTGAAGATCACCTTCCGCATCGTCGACGAGCGGCGCCGCAAGCTGGCCGAGGACAAGGACCTGGAGGCGCTGAAGCTGAAGCTGCGCCCCAAGGCCCGCCAGGCCCTCTCCAAGGCGGCCGCGGCCGCCACGAGCGGCCCCGACGGCTCCGGGCAGTCCCTGGAGCGCACGGGGCTCACGCAGTGGACGATCGGCCCGCTCACGAAGGTCTTCGAGACCCGGCGGGCGGGCCAGCCGGTCAAGGCGTACCCGGCGCTCGTGGACGCCGGCGACACCGTCGCCGTACGGCTCTTCGACACGGAGGCCGAGCAGGCGCAGGCGATGTGGCAGGGAACGCGGAAGCTGATCCTGCTGAACATCCCGGTGAACCCGGCGAAGTTCGCCTCGGACAAGCTCACCAACCAGCAGAAGCTCGCCCTCTCCCGTAACCCGCACGGTTCGATCCAGGCGCTCTTCGACGACTGCGCGACCGCCGCCGCGGACAAGCTGATCGCCGACCACGGCGGGCCGGTCTGGGACGAGGAGTCCTTCCGGAAGCTGTACGACAAGGTCCGCGCCGACCTCGTCGACACGACCGTCCGCACGGTGGGCCAGGTCCAGCAGATCCTGGCCGCCTGGCAGGCCTGTGAGCGCCGTCTGAAGGCCACGAACAGCCTGGCGCTCATCGAGAACCTCACGGACGTGCGCGAGCAGCTGGCGTGGCTGATGCCGGCGGGCTTCGTCACCAGGACGGGCCTGCGGCGGCTGCCGGACCTGATGCGCTACCTGGTGGCCGTGGACCGCCGGCTCCAGCAGATGCCGACGGGCGTGCAGCGGGACACCACCCGTATGCAGAAGGTCCACGAGATGCAGGACGAGTACGCCTGGCTGCTCGAACAGCTCCCGAAGGGGCGGCCCGTGGCGAAGGAGGTCACCGACGTCCGCTGGATGATCGAGGAGCTCCGGGTCAGCTACTTCGCGCACGCGCTCGGCACGGCGTACCCCGTCTCGGACAAGCGGATCGTGAAGGCGATCGACGCTCTCGCGCCCTAGCGGGGAGTGTCGCCTTGCGCCGGTTCGACCAGACCCTCTGACCTGCTGTACAGTCTTCATCGCAGCCCCACGAAGGGCTGCGAGCATGGTCCTGTGGAGCAGTTGGTTAGCTCGCCACCCTGTCAAGGTGGAGGTCGCGGGTTCAAGTCCCGTCAGGATCGCTTTCAGAAAGGCCCGCACCGGTCGGTGCGGGCCTTTCGCGTGTCTCCGCCGTTGCCGTCCGGTGTATTGACGCCGGGCGTCGGCCGCCGGTACCCCAGACATCAGGGAATCGGGGGCCCACAGGAGGTGGTCGCGCATGGCCGCGGCATCCGCAGCACGTGAGTCGAGACACGAGATACGAGCCCTGCTGCGCGCCCATCTGGCGGCCGCGTCGCGCTTGGGGCACCTCACCCGGCACTGTTCGGTCTGTCACCGCCTCCTGGCACTCGCCATCGAGCTGGAGCGCGACGAGGACGAAAGTCCCACCAGCCCATGACCAACGGCGGGTTGAGGGCTTCCGCGGGAGTGGCAGGCTGTTCCTTGGCAAGACTTCGCCGGTGTGACGGGAGTCACCGAACGAGTTTCATCACCCCCCGCTTTTACACCCTCCCTACACCGGCCCCATTTAATATGTGCAATTGCACCACTCTTCTAGGCGTGCGAGCCGGCACAAAAAAGATCGCGCTGGACCCGGCGGAGTCCAGCGCGATCGATGACGAAGAGCCTGTTGGGGCAGGCGCCCGTCGGCAGAGCTCAGGTGGGCGGTCCAGGTTGGGGGACCCGGAATTGCCCGGTGTTACTGGGTGTTGCGCGTACCTCAGGCCTCGCTGCGCTGCTGCGGAATGCCCGCGAGCAGGGCGCGGACCTCAGCCTCGCGGTAGCGGCGGTGTCCACCCAGGGTGCGGATGGACGTGAGCTTGCCTGCCTTCGCCCAACGGGTCACCGTCTTCGGGTCCACACGGAACATCGTGGCAACCTCGGCGGGGGTCAGCAGCGGCTCGGCATCAGGGGTGCGAGCGGTCATGAGCGGCCTCCTCGGGAGAACCGAACCTTCTCGGTTCTTTCCTCTAAATTCTGCACCTTGACCCGCGTTGCCCGAAATGGCAGAAGCGGGCCGAGTCGGTTATAGGACGAACGGCTTGTCCTCGGCACTACAACTACACCATCCGTCCAGCCACGTCGGCCAAACCGATGGAATTGCCCTCGCAGGTGTTCATCAGCGGCGGAAGTCGATGGACCATGCCATAACGGACAGTCACGCCACTGTGACGATCAGTCACAGAGCGATCAGGAGTCCTCAGACCCCCCATAGAGTGCAATGCTGAGCGTTCCGCCCAAAGTTGGACGGAAGGAACCCTCCCCGGACTCCTTGTCCTATTTTGGCACGAGGGTGGGCGATGGGCGCAAGGGCGCAGTAAGTGCGATCCGTCACGCTTGAGCCAAAGGCCCGGATCGGGACCTACGTCCCGTCGCGAACTCACCGACATCCCCACGCCGGCACACCGCAGCCCCAAGACGCTCAATGATCATTTACATCAGCCGGACGTGTCCTGTCGATGGTCAGTTGGCGAACTGCAGGTTGCGGACGGCACGCCATCGCTCGGCGAGCCGGCCGTACGCCTCCCCCGCACCCTCCCCGTCACCGTCCCGCAGCGCCGCGACCCCCTCGGCCGCGTCGGCGGCCGACCGGTCCGCCGCGAGCCGCTCCGGCGACAGCACGTGCACCAGACCCCCGTAGTCCAGCTCCACCAGCGCCCTCGGGTGGAACTCCTCCAGCCACCGGCCGATCTCGACGAGCCCCTCCGTCATCGGCCCCTCGTCGATCGACTCCCGCAGCGTCTTCAGCGCCCGCGCCAGCCGCCGCCGCGCCTGCACCATCGGCGTCCGGTACCGCAGGACCGGCGCCTCGCCCCGCTCCGGGTCCCCCGGCTCGTACTCCCGCTCCTCGTCCGCGAAGAGGGTGAACCAGCGCACGGGCACCTGCCAGACCGCCGTACGGATCCACGGGCGGGCGTCCGGGTTCCGCTCCCGCCAGCGCTCGTGGTCCGCCGCCACCTGGGCGCGCACCACCGGCGGCAGCATCGCGTCGAGCACCGGCCCCGGCAGCGCACGCCCCGGGTCGGCGTCCCTGGCCCGCCCCAGCTCCTCCAGGGCCAGCCAGCCCCGCAGCCTGGTCCGCCACGGACAGACCACGACCACCCCGTCGACATGCGCCACGAAGGCGTCCCCGCTCTCATGGACCGGCACGGGAACCGGCGGGGTCGGCAGCAGGTCCGCCAGCGAGCGACGCAGCTCGTCCTGAGCCGTGGGCGTCTCCGCCCGCCCCGCATACCGCGCCCAGTGCCCCCGCTCCGGCTCCGGAAAGGCCCCGAGCGGCTCGTAGACCCGCAGATAGGAGGCGTACGGAACGAGGACCGAAGAGGCGACCGACATGTCGCGATCCTTCCACGGAGCTACTCCGGGAGGGTCGTTGAGCGCAGATCTCCACGCTCCTTCGATGCGGTCCGGCGTTCGGGCAGGGAACGTGTGACCTTTGCCGCCCGTGATCGTTGACCTGTTCGAAGCGGACGTAGCGGCCGTGAGGGGTTGCGTGCTGCCCGAGCGTGGAGCGAACGCGGGCGACCAGCGTGCCCGACCCGTCCGGGGCACGCGGCTGAGCACGGGGCCTCGCTGCAGGACCCGCTTCCGCTCAGCCTCCGAAACGGTGATCCTGCGCACTGCGCCGGATCTACGCCCAGGTAGGGCTTACTCTCTTGCCGAACCGGTCCCGCCACCACCCGCATGGGGGGACCGGGATAACCGCCGCTTCGTACTTGGGAGTCACCACCGTGACCGATGTGACCGGCGTTCCTGCTGCTGACGTACTGCACACTCTGTTCCACACGGAGCAGGGTGGCCACGAGCAAGTCGTGCTCTGCCAGGACCGCGCCTCCGGCCTCAAGGCCGTCATCGCCCTCCACTCCACCGCCCTGGGCCCCGCCCTCGGCGGCACCCGGTTCTACCCGTACGCCTCGGAGGCCGAGGCCGTCGCCGACGCGCTGAACCTCTCGCGAGGCATGTCGTACAAGAACGCCATGGCCGGGCTCGACCACGGCGGCGGCAAGGCCGTGATCATCGGCGACCCGGAGAAGATCAAGTCGGACGAGCTGCTGCTCGCCTACGGCCGTATGGTCGCCTCGCTCGGCGGCCGCTACGTGACGGCGTGCGACGTCGGCACCTACGTCGCCGACATGGACGTCGTCGCCCGCACCAACCGGTGGACCACCGGCCGTTCTCCCGAGAACGGCGGCGCCGGCGACTCGTCGGTCCTCACCGCCTTCGGCGTCTTCCAGGGCATGCGCGCCTCCGCGCAGACCCTGTGGGGCGACCCCACGCTGCGCGACCGCAAGGTCGGCGTCGCGGGCGTCGGCAAGGTCGGCCACTTCCTGGTCGAGCACCTCCTGGAGGACGGCGCCGAGGTCTACGTCACCGATGTCCGCGAGGAGTCGGTGCGCCGGATCACGGACAAGTTCCCGCAGGTCAAGGTCGTCGCGGACACCGACGCGCTGATCCGCGTCGAGGGCCTGGACATCTACGCGCCGTGCGCGCTGGGTGGGGTCCTGAGCGAGGAGACCGTTCCGTTCCTCACCGCGAGCATCGTCTGCGGCGCCGCCAACAACCAGCTCGCCCACCCGGGCATCGAGAAGGACCTCGTGGAGCGCGGGATCCTCTACGCGCCCGACTACGTGGTCAACGCCGGTGGCGTGATCCAGGTCGCCGACGAGCTGCACGGCTTCGACTTCGACCGGTGCAAGGCGAAGGCCACGAAGATCTTCGACACCACCCTCGAGATCTTCGCGCGTGCGAAGGCGGACGGCATTCCGCCGGCCGCGGCCGCCGACCGGATCGCCGAGCAGCGGATGGCCGACGCCCGCCGCGCCTGATCCGGCCGGATCCTGAGGGGCCGACCCGCCGCGCGCTCGCCCGGGGTGAACTTTGTAGGTTCACCCCAATCGAGAGATGACTCACCCCGGTCGGCGGGTCGGCCCTCAAGAAGAGGTTAAAATCGCGATTGACCAGCGAGGACAGGGCACCTCGATGGTTCTGTACCGAGGCATGTGATGCGTGCGGCGTACCGTATGGCCACGGAAGCAGGTACCGTTGAAGCCCTACGGACCGGTCTCTCCATCGAGAGCCCGTTCCGAATCATGAACGCGTGTCAAGACTCTGGGGCCGTCGAGCCCCGTCACCGAGGGGGTCGAGCCATGGGGCGCGGCCGGGCAAAGGCCAAGCAGACGAAGGTCGCCCGCCAGCTGAAGTACAGCAGCGGCGGGACTGACCTGTCGCGTCTGGCCAACGAGCTGGGCGCTTCGACTTCGAGCCAGCCGCCGAATGGCGAGCCGTTCGAGGACGACGACGAGGAAGACGACCCGTACGCGCAGTACGCGGATCTCTACAACACGGACGACGAGGACGAGGACGACGAGTCCGGTCCCGACGCGTCGTCCCGGCGTCGCGCTTGACCTCGTAGAAGAGCGCTGCTCAACACCGAACCCGGTCCGGATACCCGGACCGGGTTTCTGTGCGTTCGCGTGAGCGGGACGGCGGGTGGGGCGGTGCCCACCCACCGTGCCTGATCAGACCGCGTAGTCGCCGACCAGCTCCGCACCGGTCGCGTGCTCGCCGCGCTCGGTGATCTCGCCCGCGACCCAGGCCTCGACGCCCCGGTCCTCCAGGGTGGCCAGGGCCACCTCCACGGACTCGGCGGGGACGACGGCCATCATGCCCACGCCCATGTTCAGGGTCTTCTCCAGCTCCAGGCGCTCGACCTTGCCGGCCTTGCCGACCAGGTCGAAGATCGCGCCGGGCGCCCAGGTGGAACGGTCGACCGTGGCGTGCAGCCCGTCCGGGATCACCCGCGCCAGGTTGGCGGCCAGCCCGCCGCCCGTGATGTGGCTGAAGGCGTGCACCTCGGCGGTCCGGGTGAGCGCCAGGCAGTCCAGCGAGTAGATCTTCGTCGGCTCCAGGAGCTCCTCGCCCAGGGTCCGGCCGAGCTCCTCGACGTGCTGGTCGAGGCTCATGCCCGCGCGGTCGAAGACCACGTGCCGGACGAGCGAGTACCCGTTGGAGTGAAGGCCGGAGGATTCCATCGCGATCACGGCGTCACCCGTACGGATGCGATCGGGGCCGAGCAGACGGTCCGCCTCCACCACACCCGTACCGGCGCCGGCGACGTCGAAGTCGTCCGGGCCGAGCAGGCCGGGGTGCTCGGCGGTCTCGCCGCCGACGAGCGCGGTGCCGGCGAGGACACAGCCCTCGGCGATGCCCTTGACGATCGCGGCGACCCGCTCGGGGTGGACCTTGCCGACGCAGATGTAGTCGGTCATGAAGAGCGGCTCGGCGCCGCAGACGACGATGTCGTCCATGACCATCGCGACCAGGTCGTGGCCGATGGTGTCGTACACGCCCATCTGCCGGGCGATGTCGACCTTCGTGCCGACACCGTCGGTGGCGGAGGCGAGCAGCGGACGCTCGTAGCGCTTGAGGGCGGAGGCGTCGAAGAGGCCGGCGAAGCCGCCGAGGCCACCGAGGACCTCGGGGCGCTGCGTCTTCTTCACCCATTCCTTCATGAGCTCGACGGCGCGGTCACCCGCCTCGATGTCGACGCCCGCGGACGCGTAGGAGGCACCGGTGGTCTCAGACATAGGTGAGAGCTTTCGTGTCGTTACTGCGGTACTGCGGGGGTCTTACGGCCGGCGGAGGGCGTCGGCGGCCGCGGTGGCGGCGGGGCCGGCGGCCAGCTCGTTCTCCAGGAGCTGCTTGCCGAGCAGCTCGGGGTCCGGAAGCTCCATCGGGTACTCGCCGTCGAAGCAGGCGCGGCAGAGGTTCGGCTTCTGGATGGTGGTCGCCTCGATCATCCCGTCGATGGAGATGTACGAGAGCGAGTCCGCGCCGAGCGACGTGCCGATCTCCTCGATCGTCATGCCGTTGGCGATCAGCTCCGCGCGGGTGGCGAAGTCGATCCCGAAGAAGCAGGGCCACTTCACCGGCGGGGAGGAGATCCGGATGTGGATCTCGGCCGCGCCGGCCTCACGGAGCATCTTGACCAGGGCGCGCTGGGTGTTGCCGCGGACGATCGAGTCGTCGACGACCACCAGGCGCTTGCCCTTGATGACGTCCCTGAGGGGGTTCAGCTTCAGCCGGATGCCGAGCTGGCGGATGGTCTGGGAGGGCTGGATGAAGGTGCGGCCCACGTAGGCGTTCTTCACCAGGCCCGCGCCGAAGGGGATGCCGCTGGCCTCCGCGTAGCCGATGGCGGCCGGGGTGCCGGACTCCGGCGTCGCTATGACGAGGTCCGCCTCGACCGGGGCCTCCTTGGCGAGGCGACGGCCCATCTCCACACGGGAGAGGTAGACGTTCCGGCCGGCGATGTCGGTGTCCGGGCGGGCCAGGTACACGTACTCGAAGACACAGCCCTTGGGCTTCGCTTCCGCGAATCGCGAGGTGCGGATGCCGTTCTCGTCGATCGCGATCATCTCGCCCGGCTCGACCTCGCGGACGAAGCTGGCGCCGCAGATGTCGAGGGCGGCGGACTCGGAGGCGACGACCCAGCCGCGCTCGAGACGGCCGAGGACCAGGGGGCGGATGCCCTGCGGGTCACGGGCCGCGTAGAGCGTGTGCTCGTCCATGAAGACCAGGGAGAAGGCGCCGCGGACATCGGGGAGGACCTTGGCGGCACCTTCCTCGATGGTGAGCGGCTTGCCGTCGTCGTCGGTCTGGGCGGCGAGGAGCGCCGTCAGCAGATCGGTGTCGTTGGTGGCCGCGACACGGGTGGTACGGCCTTCCTGCTTCGGCAGGTCGGCGACCATCTCCGCGAGCTGGGCCGTGTTCACCAGGTTGCCGTTGTGGCCGAGCGCGATGGAGCCGTGGGCTGTCGCCCGGAACGTCGGCTGCGCGTTCTCCCACACGGAGGCCCCGGTGGTCGAGTAGCGGGCGTGACCGACCGCGATATGACCCTGGAGTGAACCGAGAGAGGTCTCGTCGAAGACCTGGGACACGAGGCCCATGTCCTTGAAGACGAGGATCTGGGAGCCGTTGCTGACCGCGATACCCGCGGATTCCTGGCCCCGATGCTGGAGGGCGTAGAGCCCGAAGTACGTGAGCTTTGCGACCTCTTCACCCGGAGCCCAGACACCGAAGACGCCACACGCGTCCTGGGGGCCTTTCTCGCCGGGGAGCAGATCGTGATTGAGTCGACCGTCACCACGTGGCACGCCTCCGAGTGTAGGGGAGGTCGACCACTGGTCCGAATTGGGGAAATCCGGGGTCCCTCCGAGTGGTGCGATCCCACAAAGTGATCGATTGACGTGCGTAGACACGCTCTCGCCTAGGCGGGAAGGGACTTCCGCCCGACCGGTCGCACCCAAGCGGACGCTCGTACGGTGCCCGCGGAGGGTCCGGAGTGTGACGGGAGTCGCACCGCGCGACGCCGGCCCACGCGGACGGGTGCCCGGAGGGGCGCGTGTTCCGGGGAGTGGGACGCCCGTTGACAGGTGTACGCGCTCTGGGCAAGGCTCCCCGGCATGCAGCCTGTGCGTGACCGTGCGGTCACCCTCGTCGCGCGCCGACACGTGGACCTCGTCCGTGTGGCCAGCGCGATCTGTCGCTGCGCCTGATCACAGCCACGCGCCCCTGATCGCGGGAGTCCCTTCGGACCCTCGCGGCCCGCGCCTGCCCGGCCCGCGCCTGCCCGGCGTCCGCCCGGCTGCCGTCCGGGGCGCCTTCTCCTGAGCGACGGCCCGTTTTCCGGGCCGTCCCGCCGCGCGCGCCGCCCCGCGCCGTCCTCTGCCGCCCGCCCGGACTTCCCCGCACCATCCAAGGAGCCTCCACATGCCCACGCCCAAGATCCCCCTGTCCCGACGCGCCCTCGGCGGGGCAGCCGTAGGGGCCGCCGCCGCCGTCGGTGCGCTCGGTGCCGGTTCCGGGACCGCGCAGGCGGGCGCCGCGCACACCGGTTCCGAGCAGACCGGTTCCGCGCACAGCGGTTCCGCGCAGACCGGGGAGCGCCCGTTCCGTGCCGCTCGCGGCCGCCACTCCCGGCGGCCGAACATCCTCTTCATCCTGGGGGACGACCTCGGCTGGGCCGACCTCTCCTCCTACGGCTCCCCGCACATCCGGACCCCGCACCTGGACCGCCTCGCCCGCCAGGGCGTCCGGTTCACGGACGCCTACTCCGGCTCCGCGACCTGCTCCCCCACCCGCTTCAGCCTCTACACGGGCCGCTTCCCCGGCCGTACGAAGGGCGGGCTCGCCGAGCCGATCGCCGACCGGTCCGTCGGCCTGGAACCGACCCACCCCACGCTCGCCTCCCGGCTGCGCGAGGCCGGCTACACCACCGCACTCATCGGCAAGTGGCACTGCGGCTACCTGCCCGACTACTCCCCCACGCGCTCGGGCTGGGACGAGTTCTTCGGCAACTTCGGCGGCGCACTGGAGTACTACTCCAAGCTCGGCCTCGGCGGCGAGTACGACCTCTACGAGGGCGACGCCGCGTACAAGGACCTGCGCTACTACACCCGGATCCTGACCGAGCGGGCGAGCGAGTACGTGGCCCGCGACCACGGAAAGCCCTGGCTGCTCAACCTCAACTTCACCACCCCCCACTGGCCGTGGATCGCCGAAGGCGACACGGGGACGAGCGCCGAGATCGTCCGACGGATCAAGGCCGGGGACCGCTCCGCCCTCTGGCACCAGGACGGCGGCTCGATCGAGAAGTACAAGGAGATGGTCGAGGACCTCGACCGGTCGGTGGGCGAGGTCCTGCGGGCGCTGAAGCGCTCGGGCCGGGAGGAGGACACGCTCGTCTTCTTCGCCAGCGACAACGGCGGCGAGCGGTTCTCGTACAACTGGCCGCTCGCCGGCAACAAGGGCTCGCTCCAGGAGGGCGGCATCCGGGTGCCGTCCGTCCTGCGCTGGCCCGCCCGGATCGACGGCGGGCAGGTCAGCGACCTGCCGGTGTACACCCCCGACTGGACGGCGACCCTGCTCGAACTGGGCGGCGCCCGCCCCCACCCCGCCTACCCGCTCGACGGAACGAGCCTCGCCGGGTATCTGCTGCGCGGCGAGCAGGTCGCCGAGCGTGACCTGTTCTGGCGGGTGCGGGGCGAGCGGGCGCTGCGCCGGGGCGACTGGAAGTACTACCGGGGCAAGAGCGGCCGCGACCAGCTCTTCGACCTGGCCGGGGACGCCCGCGAACAGGCGGACCGTGCCCCGTTCGAACCGGAGCGGCTCGCCGCGCTCCGGGCGGCGTGGGAGCGGACCGACGCCGGGCTCCTGCCCTACCCGTCCTGACGCCTACGGGTCCTGACGCCTACGGCGTCGCGCTCGCGGCCGGCTTCGCCGTGGCGGCGAAGCCTTCGCCGTCGGCGCCGGTGAGGGTCAGGCTGCGGTGGCGCACCTCGTACGTGAGGGGTCCGTCGAGGAGGTCGTACAGCTTCGTCTCCAGCTGCATCTGCGGGCCCGAGCAGATCATGCGGGTGGTCGCGACCGGTCCGGTCACGGTGAGGGTCTTCTCGGTGACCTTCGCGGTGGCCGTGAACCGGTTGCAGCCCAGGTTGCCCCGGACCGCACCCTCCTTGTCGATGACGAAGGTGGCCTTGCCCTCGCTGCCCTTGGGCGGCGAGGAGGCCGTGTCGCCGGAGAGGAGGGAGTCGACGGTCCAGGTGGTACCGGTCAGCGGGGCGGCCGGTTCGGAGGTGAGGGCGAGGACGTTCTTGCCGTCGGGCGAGGTCAGAGTGAGCCGGTCTCCCTCGACCTTCGCCTTCAGCGAGCCGGTGAAGGCCTTCTGGAGGACCGCCTCGAAGGCACCCCGCTCACCGGGGCACGCCATCTCGGTGCCCTGCCCCTGCTTCACGGTGACCGTGTCGCCCCGCACCGACACCTCGGCGCCGAAGCCGTTGCATCCGCTGTTCCCCGAGGCCTTGCCGTCCGCGGCGATCTCGACGTGGGCGCCGTCGGGCGCCCTGGTCTCCTTGCCCGCCACCGTCACCGTGTCGAACGCCCAGTGGGCTCCGGCGACGGGCACGTCGGGGGCGACGGAGCCGGCGCCGGGGTCCGAGCCGGACTGCTGCGTGCCGCACGCCGAGAGCACGACGAGCGAGGCCAGGACTGCGGTGGCTGCGGTGGTACGTGTCTTCAGCATGGGGATGGGACGGGCGAACGGTACGGACGGTTCCGCCCGCCTCCGCCGGGCGTCCGCTCGGCCCAGGCGGCCGCTCAGCCCAGCAGGGGCAGCAGGGCGGCGAGGTCCGCCCGCTCCCCGCTGGCGCCCACCCGTGCCTCGTCCAGTTCCTCCGCCCACCGAGCCCGGCCGGTGGCCAGCCGGATCCAGGTGAGCGGGTCGGTCTCCACGACGTTGGGCGGGGTGCCCCGGGTGTGCCGGGGGCCCTCCACGCACTGGACCACGGCGAACGGCGGGACCCGGACCTCGACCGCGCCGCCCGGGGCCTTCACCGCCAGCGCGTCCGCGAGGAGGCGGGTACAGGCGGCCAGGGCCTGCCGGTCGTACGGGACGGCCAGGCCGGTCGCCTGGTTCAGGTCGTCGGTGTGGACGACGAGTTCGACGGTGCGGGTCACCAGGAAGTCGGCCAGGCGCATGGCGCCGAAGCGCATAGGGACGAGCCGGTCGTCGGGGACGCCCGCGATCGCCTCCTTGTACCGCGCGGCGGTCCGCTCGTACAGGCCGGCCAGGTCGGCCGTGTCGATCGCCCGGGTGTCCTCGTCGATCCGCGCGGCGGCCGTGGCCGTCGCCGACGGCCAGTCCAGCAGGGCGACTTCCTGTCGGGCGGGCTCGGGCTCCCCGAGCCCGCGGGCGACGGCGCCGACCGCCATCGTCAGATGCGCCGCCAGCTCCCGTACGGTCCACTCCCCCAGCCGGGTCGGCCCCTCGAGCTGCTCGGGCGTGAGCCCCTCCACCGCCTCCCGCACGTTCCCGAACTGGGCGAGCACGGCGGCCCGGATCTTGGCGGTGTCGTAGCTGCGGGTGCGCTTCTTGGCCGGTGGCATGGGGGCGAGGGTAGTCCGTCGCCGTGTGGCAGGGCCGTAGGCCCCGGCGGAGACTGGAAGAGGGCTTCCGAGAGGGGCGAAGGACCATGGCTGAACACCCTGATGTGACACTCGTACGCAAGGGCTACGAGGCGTTCTCCAGAGGCGACATGGAAGCGCTCGCCGGCATGATGACCGCCGACTGCACGCACCACGTGCCCGGAAACAGCCAGATATCGGGCCACTTCAAAGGCCGTGACGCCATCTTCGCCATGTACGCCACGTGCATGGAGCTGACCGGCGACACGTTCACCGTGGAGATGCAGGGCATGTACCCGGACGGCCGGGGTCATGTGATGGCCGTCCACAAGTGGCACGGCGACCGCGGCGACCGGGGCATCGAGATGAGGGGCGGCCTCTTCTTCACCATCATGGGCGGCAAGGTCACCGACATCGACGAGTGCGTCGAGGACATCGACGAGGCGGACGCGTTCTGGGGTCAGGCCGGATAACCCGCCGGTTCCGCCTCGAACGTCTCCCCGTTACCGGGGACGCCCACCCCGCGCCAGGTGAACGGCACGCCCGCGCCGTGTCCAGGTCCGGGCCGTCCATCAGCTGGAAGTGCACGTGCGGCTCCGTGGAGTCGCCGAAGTCGCCGCACCGGGCCAGCTCCTGGCCCGCCGCCACCCGGTCGCCCGCCCGCACGGTGAGCGAACCGCGGAGCCCCCGCCCGGAACCGATGGTCCGGACGGGGGCTCCCGTGGTGCGAGGTGTCAGGCGCCGCCTCAGGCCAGCAGGCCCGGGATCGTCGCCTCGTGCGCGGCGCGCAGCTCCTCCAGGGAGATGGCGAACTCGCCCTGCACGTCGACCTCTTCGCCGTCCACGACGCCGATCCGCGTCGCCGGGAGACCCCGGGCGCCGCACATGTCGGTGAAGCGGAGTTCCTCGCTGCGCGGGACGGCGACGACCGCACGGCCGGCCGACTCGCTGAAGAGGAAGGTGAAGGCGTCCAGGCCGTCCGGGACGACCAGACGCGCGCCGGTGCCGCCGCGCAGGCAGGACTCGACGACCGCCTGGACCAGACCGCCGTCGGACAGGTCGTGCGCCGCGTCGATCATGCCGTCGCGGGAGGCCGAGATCAGGATCTCGCCGAGCAGCTTCTCCCGGTCGAGGTCCACGGCCGGCGGCAGACCGCCGAGGTGCTTGTGGATCACCTCGGACCAGGCCGAGCCGCCGAACTCCTCACGCGTGTCGCCCAGCAGGTAGAGGAGCTGGCCCTCTTCCGCGAAGGCGATCGGCGTGCGGCGGTTGACGTCGTCGATCACACCGAGCACGGCCACGACCGGCGTCGGGTGGATGGCGACCTCGCCGGTCTGGTTGTACAGCGAGACGTTGCCGCCGGTCACCGGGGTGCCGAGCTGGAGGCAGCCGTCCGCGAGACCACGGGTGGCCTCGGCGAACTGCCACATCACGGCCGGGTCCTCGGGCGAACCGAAGTTCAGGCAGTCCGAGATCGCCAGCGGCTTCGCACCGGAGGCGGCGACGTTGCGGTACGCCTCGGCCAGCGCGAGCTGCGCGCCCGTGTACGGGTCGAGCTTCGCGTACCGGCCGTTGCCGTCGGTGGCCATGGCCACGCCGAGGTTGGTCTCCTCGTCGATACGGACCATGCCCGCGTCCTCGGGCTGCGCGAGGACCGTGTTGCCCTGCACGAACCGGTCGTACTGGTCCGTGATCCAGGACTTCGACGCCTGGTTCGGGGAGGAGACCAGCTTCAGGACCTGGTCCTTCAGCTCCTCGCCGTTCTGCGGCCGGGGCAGCTTGCCCGCGTCGTCGGCCTGGAGCGCGTCCTGCCACTCCGGGCGGGCGTACGGCCGGTGGTAGACCGGGCCCTCGTGGGCGACCGTGCGCGGCGGCACGTCGACGATCTGCTCGCCGTGCCAGAAGATCTCCAGACGCTCGCCCTCGGTGACCTCACCGATGACGACCGCGATGACGTCCCACTTCTCGCAGATCTCCAGGAAGCGGTCGACGTGCTGGGGCTCGACGATCGCGCACATGCGCTCCTGCGACTCGCTCATGAGGATCTCCTCGGGCGAGAGCGTCGCGTCGCGCAGGTGGACCCGGTCGAGGTCGACCCGCATACCGCCGGAGCCGGCGGAGGCCAGCTCGGAGGTCGCGCAGGAGAGTCCGGCGCCACCCAGGTCCTGGATGCCCGCGACCAGCTTCTCCTTGAAGATCTCCAGGGTGCACTCGATGAGGAGCTTCTCCTGGAAGGGGTCGCCGACCTGGACCGCGGGGCGCTTGGTGGGCTTGGTGTCGTCGAAGGTCTCGGACGCGAGGACCGAGACGCCGCCGATGCCGTCGCCGCCCGTGCGGGCGCCGTAGAGGATCACCTTGTTGCCGGGGCCGGAAGCCTTGGCGAGGTGGATGTCCTCGTGCTTCATGACACCGATGCAGCCTGCGTTGACCAGCGGGTTGCCCTGGTAGCACTCGTCGAAGACGACCTCGCCGCCGATGTTCGGCAGGCCCAGGCAGTTGCCGTAGCCGCCGATGCCCGCGACGACTCCCGGGAGCACGCGCTTGGTGTCGGGGTGGTCGGCCGCGCCGAAGCGCAGCGGGTCGACCACGGCGACCGGGCGGGCACCCATGGCGAGGATGTCGCGGACGATGCCGCCGACGCCGGTGGCCGCGCCCTGGTAGGGCTCGATGTACGACGGGTGGTTGTGCGACTCGACCTTGAAGGTGACCGCGTACCCCTGGCCGACGTCGACGACGCCCGCGTTCTCGCCGATGCCGACGAGCATGGCGTCGTTGGCCGGGACCTTCTCGCCGAACTGCTTCAGGTGGACCTTGCTGCTCTTGTACGAGCAGTGCTCGGACCACATGACGGAGTACATGGCGAGCTCGGCACCGGTGGGACGGCGGCCGAGGATCTCGCGGATGCGCGCGTACTCGTCCTCCTTGAGGCCGAGCTCCTTCCAGGGCTGCTCGCTGTCCGGGGTCTCGGTGGCGTGCTTGACGGTGTCGAGGCTCATCAGGCGTTGACCAGCTTCTTGAGGATCGAGGTGAAGAAACCGAGGCCGTCGGTACGGCCCGTACCGATCAGCGGCTCGACGGCGTGCTCGGGGTGCGGCATGAGCCCGACGACGTTCCCGGCGGCGTTGGTGACGCCCGCGATGTCGCGGAGCGAGCCGTTGGGGTTCAGGTCCTCGTAGCGGAAGGCCACGCGCCCCTCGGCCTCCAGCTCGTCGAGCGTCCGCTCGTCGGCGACGTACCGGCCGTCCATGTTCTTGAGCGGGACCTGGATCTCCTGGCCCTGCTCGTAGTCGGACGTCCACGCGGTGTCCGCGTTCTCCACCCGCAGCTTCTGGTCGCGGCAGATGAAGTGCAGGTGGTTGTTGCGCAGCATCGCGCCCGGCAGCAGATGGGCCTCGGTGAGGATCTGGAAGCCGTTGCAGATGCCGAGGACGGGCATACCCGCCCTGGCCTGCTCGATGAGCGGCTCCATCACCGGCGAGAACCGGGAGATGGCCCCGGCGCGCAGGTAGTCGCCGTAGGAGAAGCCGCCGGCCAGGACCACGGCGTCGACCTGCTTGAGGTCCTTGTCGCGGTGCCAGAGCGAGACGGGCTCGGCTCCGGCGAGACGGACGGCGCGCAGCGCGTCCTGGTCGTCGAGCGTTCCGGGGAAGGTGACGACGCCGATGCGTGCGGTCACGACGAGGCCCCGGCGGTCTCCGTGGACTCGACCTTGACGGTGAAGTCCTCGATCACGGTGTTGGCGAGGAAGGTTTCGGCCATCTCATGGATGCGGGCGAGGGCGGCCTCGTCGACCGGTCCCTCCACCTCCAGCTCGAAGCGCTTTCCCTGGCGGACGTCGGCGATTCCGTCGAATCCCAGGCGGGGCAGTGCACGCTGCACCGCCTGCCCCTGAGGGTCGAGGATCTCCGGCTTGAGCATGACGTCGACTACGACGCGTGCCACTGGCACTCCCGGTGGTGTGTTGCGTGGGCGGTTCCCTCAGCGTACCTGCCTCCAAATTCTACGCGGGTAGAGGACTGGAGGACCCTACAAACGCACCCGAAGATCCCCACGGAAAATTCAAGTGAAATATTGCGCGACCCATTGCGGCGGGACACGCGGATGCAATTGGCTGGGCTTCACAATGCGACGCCCACCGCTGTACAAAGGAATACAGAGGAAAGCAGCATTGCGCCGGAGTAGCCGCAAAGCCGGTGTCGCCGCACGTCAGAGGCGCTCGAAGCGCCGAACTGGCCACGGTGGTACCGCACGAAAGGACCGATATCCGTGGCTCAGCGAGTAGTGGTCACTCTCTTCGACGACATCGACGGCGGAGAAGCGGCGGAAACGGTGGCGTTCGGCCTCGACGGGAAGATGTACGAGATCGACCTGAATCCCGCCAATGCAAAGAAACTGCGCAAGGCGCTGGCGCCCTACCTCGCGGCCGGCCGCAAGCTGACCGGCCGGGCCGCCGCCGCGAGGGCGAGCGGCGCGCCCGCGTCCGTGGCTTCGTACAAGCACACCGCACTCGCCCCCGACCCGGCGGCGGTCCGCGCCTGGGCGCAGTCCAACAAGCTGGACGTGCCGGCCCGGGGCCGGATCCCGAAGCGGGTCTACGAGGCCTTCCGCGAGGCCAGTTGACCGGGTCGGCCGACGTGCCGCGACGAACGGAGTTGCACTGCACCCCCGCTGATCGGCTAGAGTCTGGATCACGCCGAGGGGCGAGGCCGAAAGTCCGGACCTCACGCAGCGTGCGGGTGTAGTTCAGTAGTAGAACATCCCCCTTCCAGGGGGAAGGCGCAGTGTGCAATTCCTGTCACCCGCTCTGCATCGCATTACCGACCACTCTTGTGGATCAGGTAGAGTGGTGCTCGCACCGCCCAGTGAGAGCTGGTCGGAGGCATGCGGACGTGGCTCAGTTGGTAGAGCATCACCTTGCCAAGGTGAGGGTCGCGAGTTCGAATCTCGTCGTCCGCTCAGGAAGCGAAGGCCCCGGTTCTCAGGAACCGGGGCCTTCGGCATGTCCGCCCATGCCGCGGCCCCGTACTGACATTTGTCATGCGCGGCGATGACAGCGCGCACTGCCGACCGGCTCCGTCCGCCGCGAGGCTGAGGTCATGACCAACGTGATCGAGGCCGACGACCTCCGCCGGATCTACAGCGGCGGGTTCACCGCCGTCGACGGCATCTCCTTCGCCGTCCCGCAGGGCGAGATCTTCGCCCTCCTCGGGACCAACGGGGCCGGCAAGACCTCCACCGTCGAACTGCTGGAGGGCCTCGCCGCGCCCAGCGGCGGCACGGTCCACGTCCTCGGCCATGACCCGTACCGCGAACCGGCCGCCGTCCGGCCCCGGATCGGGGTGATGCTCCAGGAGGGCGGCTTCCCCTCCGACCTGACGGTGAGCGAGACCCTACGGATGTGGGCCGGCTGCACCACCGGCGCCCGGCCGCTCCCCGAAGCGCTGGAGATGGTCGGGCTCGCCGCCCGCGGCGACGTACGGATCAAGCAGCTCTCCGGCGGCGAGCGTCGCCGACTCGACCTGGCGCTCGCGCTCCTGGGCCGCCCCGAGGTCCTCTTCCTCGACGAGCCGAGCACCGGCCTGGACGCCGAGGGCCGGCGCGACACCTGGGAGCTGGTGCGGGCGCTGCGGGACGGCGGCACGACCGTCGTCCTCACCACGCACTACCTGGAGGAGGCCGAGTCCCTGGCCGACCGGCTGGCGATCATGCACCAGGGGCGGATCGTGCTCTCCGGCACCCCCGCCGAGGTCACCGCCGCCCGTCCCGCCCGCATCCGCTTCACCCTTCCCGAGGGCGTCGAGCCCGGCCGGCTCCCGCTCACCCTGAAGGCCGGGGCGGAGGGACGACGCGTGGAGATCCGTACGCACGAACTGCAGAACGCGCTCGGCGAACTCCTCGACTGGGCCCGCGAGGCGAACGTACGGCTGGAGGGGCTGGACGCCCGCTCGGCCTCCCTCGAGGAGGCGTTCCTGGAGATAGCCTCCCGCACCGACGACTCCCGCACCGACGACTCCCGCACCACCGGCTCCCGCACCGACGACTCCCTGGAGACCGCCCGATGAACGCGACCGCACGCCGGATGACCTCGCTGGGGCGGGCCGAACTCACCCTCCTCGGACGGAACAAGAACAACCTCTTCATCGCCCTGCTCATGCCGCTCCTGATGATCTTCGTGCTGCGGTCCTCGCTCACGACGATGGGCGAGGAGGAGCTGCCGATGGGCATGGCGGGCGCCACCCTCATCGGCGGGACCGGCCTGGTCCTCATCCTCGTCGTCTACATGGGCCTGACGTCCGCCCTCGTCGCCCGCCGCGAGGAGCTGGTCCTCAAGCGGCTGCGGACCGGGGAGGCGACCGACCTGGAGATCCTCACCGGGGCCGCGCTCCCCTCGGCGGCCATCGCCCTCGTCCAGTGCGCCCTGCTCACCGTCGGCGGCGCCCTCGCCCTGGACGTGCCCGCGCCGCGCCGGCCCGAGCTGCTCGTCCTCGGGCTGCTCGCCGCGATCGTGCTGCTCGCCGGCCTGGCCGCCGTGACCACGGCCATCACCCGCAACGTCGAGAGCGCGGGGCTCACCACCCTGCCCTTCTTCCTCCTCTCCGCCATGGGATCCGGGCTGATGGTCCCCACCGACCTGCTCCCCGACCTCGTCGCCGACCTCTGCCGGCTGCTCCCGGCCAGCGGTGTCATGGAGCTCGTCCGCGTGGGCTGGCTCGGCGTCGGCGACACCAAGGACCTGCTCACCGCCGTACTCAACACATTGGCCTGGGGCGTGCTCACCGTGTTTGCTGTCCGACGGTGGTTCCGCTGGGAGCCGCGTCGCTAGAGGTGGTTCCGCTGGGAGCCGCGTCGCCAGAGGTGGTTCCGCTGGGAGCCGCGTCGCCAGAGAGGGGGCCGGGCGCGTGTCCAGGCTGACGGGGTGGTGGAGCCGTCGCAGTACGGCGGCCAAGGTCGAGCTGTACACCCGGTGGAGCTTCCACTTCTTCGTCCTGCTCGAGATCGCCTTCATCGGCGGCGGCACGGTGGCGCAGGGCGACAGCAGCCCGCTGGGACTGCCGCTGGCAGCCACCCTGGCCGCGCTCGTCTGCCTGCACGCCGTCCTGAACGGCGTGCTCTCCTCCCGCGCCCTCGACTGGGTCCTCGACCGGCGCGAGCGCCCGGTCCGGCTCGCGGCTTCCCTCGTGGCGCTGACCGCGGCCGGTTCGCTGACCGCCATCGCCCTGCGGGCCACCGGGGCCCTCGCCGAGCCGGCGGTCGCCGCCGCCGTCGTCACCGGCACGGTCACCTTCACCCTCGGCAGCCTCGTCCTGTGCATGAACCGGATCCGGCACATGCTCTACGTGGCTCCGCTCGCCGCCCTCACCACCGGCGGCGCGGTCGCGGCGGCGGGTGTCGGACTCGGCGAGGCGCTCGGCTACACGGTGGGCATCCTGCTGAGCGGCGGCGGGCTCGTGGCCGCCTGTGGGTTCTCCGGCTGGCTGATGAGGATGGTCTGGGAACTGGAGCGCTCCAAGGAGCTGAAGGCACGCCTGGCCGTCGCCGAGGAGCGGCTTCGCTTCGGCCGTGACCTGCACGACGTCATGGGCCGCAACCTGTCGGTGATCGCGCTCAAGAGCGAACTCGCCGTACAGCTCGCCCGGCGCGAACGGCCCGAGGCCGTCGACCAGATGATCGAGGTGCAGCGGATCGCGCGGGAGTCCCAGCGGGAGGTACGGGACGTGGTGCGCGGCTACCGCGACGCGGACCTGCGCGTCGAACTGGAGGGCGCGCGCGGGGTGCTCGGGGCCGCGGGGATCGAGTGCGCGATCGACCCGGTCACCGTCGAACTGCCCGCCGCCGTCCAGTCGGTCCTCGGCTGGGTGGTGCGGGAGACGACGACCAACGTGCTGCGGCACGGAGACGCGCGGCGATGCGGGATCTCGCTGCGGGAGAAGGACGGTTCGGTGCTGCTGACGGTACGGAACGACGGCGTACGGGAAGGAGCGGTGATGGGGCAGGGCTCGGGCCTCGCGGGGCTGCGGGAACGGCTCGCGGCGGTGGACGGAACGCTGGAGGCGGGACCGCACCACGGCGGTACGTTCCAGGTGACGGCGCTGGTGCCCGTCGGCGTGCCGACTGCCCGGAAGGGGGCGTGACCGTGCCCGTACGTGTGCTGCTCGCGGACGACGAGCATCTGATCCGCGGCGCGCTCGCCGCGCTGCTCGCCCTGGAGGACGACCTCGTGGTCGTGGCCGAGGCAGCCACCGGGCCCGAGGCGCTCGCCATGGCCCGTGCCCACCGGCCCGACGTCGCCGTCCTCGATCTGCAGATGCCGGGGCTGGACGGTGTGAGGGTCGCCACATCGCTGCGCGACGAACTCCCCGGCTGCCGCACCATGATCGTGACCAGTCACGGCCGTCCCGGGCACCTCAAGCGGGCACTCGCGGCCGGGGTGCGGGGCTTCGTGCCGAAGACCGTGAGCGCCCAGCGGCTGGCCGAGCTCATCCGCTCCGTACACGCCGGAAACCGTTACGTGGACCCGGAGTTGGCGGCCGACGCGATCGCCGCGGGGGACTCCCCGCTGACCGCGCGCGAGGCCGAGGTGCTCGAACTCGCGGCGGACGGCGCACCGGTCGCGGAGATCGCCGAGCGGGCCTCGCTCTCGCAGGGGACGGTGCGGAACTACCTCTCCTCGGCCGCCGCGAAACTCGGAGCCGAGAACCGTCACGCGGCGGTGCGTCTCGCCCGCGCGAAAGGTTGGGTATAGTTGGCTCCGCGCTACGGCGCATGCGGACGTGGCTCAGTTGGTAGAGCATCACCTTGCCAAGGTGAGGGTCGCGAGTTCGAATCTCGTCGTCCGCTCCATGAAAGAAGCCCCCGGTCCTCTCGGACCGGGGGCTTCTTCGTGTCCCCGCCCTAGGACCAGGCGTCGCCGGTCAGCAGCTCGTACGCCTCGATGTACTTGGCGCGCGTGGCGTCCACGACCTCCTGCGGGAGCGCGGGCGGCGGCTGCTCGCTCTTGCGGTCCCAGCCGGAGGCCGGGGAGGTCAGCCAGTCACGGACGAACTGCTTGTCGTACGAGGGCTGGGCGCGGCCCGGCTGCCACTGGTCGGCGGGCCAGAAGCGGGAGGAGTCCGGGGTGAGGACCTCGTCGGCGATGACCAGGACCGGACCGTCTCCGGTGGCCTCGAAGCCGAACTCGAACTTGGTGTCGGCGAGGATGATGCCCCGCTCGCGGGCGATGTCACGGGCCCGGCCGTAGACCGCGAGGGTCGTGTCGCGCAGCAGCGCGGCGGTCTCCTCGCCGACCTGGCGGACGACCTCCTCGTACGACACGTTCTCGTCGTGGTCGCCGACCGCCGCCTTGGTGGCCGGGGTGAAGATCGGCGCGGGCAGCTCGGAGCCGTCGCTGAGGCCCTCGGGCAGCGGAATGCCGCAGACCGTGCGGGAGGCGTCGTACTCGACGAGGCCGGAGCCCGTCAGGTAGCCGCGGGCCACGCACTCGACCGGGACCATGGTCAGCGACTTGCAGACGAGGGTGCGGCCCTCCCAGTCGGCGGGGGCGCCGGGCGGCAGCTCGGTGGAGAGGACGTGGTGCGGGACGAGGTCGGAGAGCCGGTCGAACCACCACAGGGAGAGCTTGGTGAGCACCCGCCCCTTGTCGGGGATCTCGGTCGGCAGGACCCAGTCGTACGCGGACATGCGGTCGCTGGCCACCATCACGAGGTCGCCCGCCTCGTTCCGGTAGAGGTCACGCACCTTGCCCGTGTGGAGGTGGGTCAGGCCCGGGACCTGGACGGGCTCGGGCTTTTCTACGAATCCGGACACGGTTCCTCCGCGTAGGTTGATCCAGGAGCGGTTCGATTCTCTCGCACTCTCCGGGCGGCTCGGCGCGCGACCCCTTCGAAGCCCTGGTCAGACCCTGTCGTCGGTCAGTCCCGTTTGCAGATCCGGTCGAGGAGGTTCGCCGTGGCGCGCTGGATCCGCTCGTCGACATGGCCCGGCCGGTCCAGGGCGGGCGACCAGGCGAAGGTGCCGGAGGCGAAGACCCAGGCACCGGACGGGGCGCGGTAGAGGGAGGTCTCCTGGTGGCGCAGGGCGCCTTCGCCGTCCCGGTAGGGCGAGTGGGCGAGCAGGATCCGGCTCTCGTGCTCGGGGAGCGCGGTGCGCGGGAAGTAGCGGTCCGCCTCGCCCGCGACCAGGCCGGGGATCTCGTCGCCGTCCCCGGCGCCGGTGGCGTCCCAGAGCCAGTGGTCCGCGTTCCGTACGACCAGCGGGTGCGGCTCCGGCACCCTTCCCGCGTACTGGATGCCGAGCAGCTGCTGCTCCGGGCGGTCGATCTCGCGCCAGAGCGCGGAGCGGCCGGGGCCGCGGCGTTTGCGGCAGGTGAGGAGCCGGTCGGGGACGCCGGACGGCGAGGGGGCCAGCTCGACCTGCCAGTACATGGTGTTGGCGGAGAGGAAGACCAGGGAGGTGCCCTGCTCGCGGGCGAGTTCGACGGTCCGGCGCATCGGGACGGACCAGTACTCGTCGTGACCCGGGAAGACCAGGCCCCGGTAGCGGGTGGGGTCGACGCGGCCGGCGTGCAGATCGCGGGTCTCGGCGTAGGCGAGGTCGTAGCCGTACCGCTCGGCCCAGCGGATGAAGTCGTAGGCGTGGCCGACGTGGAGGGGGAGACCGGCGCCCGCGTAGGGGCGGTCGAAGGAGACGGTGATCGCCGCGTCCCGCTCGCCGAGCAGCCGGCCGTCCTCGTCCCACGCGTGGTAGAGACTGGCGCCCGTCCGGCCGTCCTCGGGATAGAGGTTGTAGGCCTGCCAGGTGATGTCCGGGAGGACGAGGAGCAGGTCGGCAGGGTGGCTGTCGCGGACGGTGAAGGGGATGTGCGAGCGGTAGCCGTCGACAGTGGTGAGCACGGCGACGTACGCGCCGATCGACCAGTGGGCCGGGACCTGCAGGCGCCATGACTGCCACCAGTGGTGGCAGGAGACCGTGCGGTCGGCGGCGAGCGGGGCGGGCTGGACGATGCCGGAGAGGCGGGGGCTGGTGGTGACCTTGGTGGCGCCCTCGCCGCCGTAGTGACCGATCCGGTAGATGTCGACCGAGAACTGCTGCGGCGGGTCCACAGTGATGTGGAAGTCGATCGCCTCGCCGGGCGCCACGGCCCCGTTGGACACGAACCCCTTGATCTGGCTCCGTACGTCGTCGGCGGTGCGCGGACCGCCGCTGCCGCCGCGGGCGAGCGTCTCGTCGGCGTACCACGGGACGACCTGGCCCGTGTCGTCGAAGTAGTTCTCCGAACCGCGCAGCCAGGGCAGGGGGCCCTGGCCGAAGGGGTCCGAGACGGCGTGGGCGAGCGCGCCCGACTCCCACCGCCTGATCTGGTCCGCCCCCATAACGCGCCCCTCCCTCGACTCCCCCGCGTGCCGTCTGCCGTCGTGTCGCACATGGCTGTCATGGGCTGTCATGTGCTGCTGTCAGTGCCGGTCTCCAGCACATCACATAACGCACGCACTCCGTCACCGTTCGTCGCTAATTGACGTGAACGGAAGGCAAGCTTCCGGCGCCGTCCCGGCTCACACGAGGCGGACGGGCTTCTCGGGGCGTACGCCCGTCTCCGCGAGCCAGGCGTTCAGGGGCTCGGGGTCGCCGTCCTCTACGAGGGCCAGCACGCGGGCGGTGAGGTCGGTGGGCCGGACGCCTCCGACGAGGAGAGCGGGCCCGTCGAGCCAGTCGAGGCCGGGCGCCGCGCCGGCGGTGTCGACGGCGGCGCAGCAGACCATCGCCGTCACATGGTCGGCGAGGAGATCGCGGCCGGTCCGCGGCGGCTGCAGCGGGAAGAGCGGCAGCGTGTCGCCACCGGGGGCTCCCGCCGGGGTGTGCGTCGCGGGTGCGGGCGCGGCGGCCTCCTCGCGCGCGACGCGGGCGGTGAGAGCGGCGGCCAGGGCGTCGGCGGTGGGATTGGAGACCGGCGGCTCACCGAGGTCGGGGTCGGCGAGGTCGGGGCCGGAGTCGGCGAGGTCGGCGTCGTCGACGGCGAGCTGCGGGTCGTGAGGGGTGTCGGGGGTCACCGGGGTCACCGGAGTCGCGTGGGCGGGCGTGGGGGCGGAGGCGGGAGCGGGCGGCGGGGTGCCGGGCGTGCCGTCCGCCGTCGCCGTACCCGCCGCCATCGCCGTCGCCGTCGTCTCGGGGTGGGCCGACAGATGGGTCATCACACGGATAAGCGTCGGACCGTCAGCGGTTCCGCGAGGGGCGGATCCGTGAGCCGGGCCGATGCCGCTGCCGGGGCGCGTGCCGGCACCGACGCGGGTGCCGGTGGCGAGGCGGTCGCCGGCGCCGATGCGCGTACCGGTGCCCATGCGGGTCTCCGGTGCGGCGCCCCGCCCCGGCGTGAGGACGCCCAGTTCGTCGAGGACCTGGTGGAGGCGGGCCGCGTCGCTGCGCCACTTCCGGTCCACGACCTCCTCCGGATACTGGCTCCAGTCGACCGGGGCCCAGTCCGGACCGGGTTCCGCGGGGCCGCCGTGGAAGAGCCGGGCGGCGAGCAGCGAGGCCGCCTCGTCGACGGCACCGGGCTCTTCGAGCAGGTCGCAGGCCGGTCGCTCGCCGAGCCGGGAGGCGAAGCCCTCGGCGAGGCGGTCGCGGCGGGCCAGCTCGGTGAGGGCCGCGACCACGCCGACGTCCAGGCTCGACGGCCAGCGGCCCATCCGCCAGGCGGGCAGCGCGACGCGGGTGAGCAGCCGGTCCCAGCCCGCGTAGGCGAGGCCGACCTGCTCCTGGGCGACGATCCGGATGCCGTAGTCCACGGCCTGTGCGCGCTCGGAGCCCGCGACGGCGACACCCCGCTCCATCTCGGCGGCGTGTCCGCGGCAGAGGCGCAGCAGGACCCGGGCGACCCACGCGATCGCGTGCGCGCCGAGCCTGCGGGCCGGGTCGAGCCCGGGGGTACGGGGGGCGGCCACGGCCGCGTCGAGGCCCTGGACGAAGCGGCGGGCCGCGGCTATGTCGGGGTGCGCCGAGGGAGCCGTACCCGCGACGACGGGGGCGAGGACGGCACGCAGCTCGCCGACCCGCATCCACCAGAGGAAGGGGGAGCCTATGACCAGGACCGGCGCGTCGTCGGAGCGCCGGAGGGCGCCCGTGCGACCCGGGCGGTGCGCCGGATGCGTACGGTCCTCGAGCCAGCTGTCGCAGTCCGGGGTCAGGGCTATCGCGGACGGCGCGGGGACGCCGAGCCGGTCGGCCAGGTCCCGCACCATGCGGTAGAGGTCGGGGGCCGAGGTCTCGGCGAGCTCGACGGTGGGGGTGACGGCGGGCCGGGAGCGCGCGATCACCAGGGCGACGGCCGCCGCGGCGAGCAGGACGACGAGCGCGAGCGCCGTGGTGAGCCAGCGGGCCGCGTCCCAGCCGGCGCCGGTCATGTGGCCGGTGACCCCGCCCGCGTACAGGACCACGGCCGCGGCGGCCGGGAGCACGGCGACGCCCAGCGCCCTGCCGCGGACCCGGAGCACGCCGAGGGCCCGGGAGCGCGCGGCGCGCGCACCCATCTCCTCGCCGGGAACCGAACCGGTACCGGACACGCCGTACATCACCCCCTCCTGCCCTCGTCGGGACTGCCTGTGGCGGTGTTGCTCACTCCCCCACTGTGGCACCCGCCACTGACATCGCAATGCCGGTGGGCCAAGTGCCGGAACGCCTGCGCCGCACCCTAGTTGGGGCGTCGGCAGGCGTCATCCGGATGGCTCAGCCGTCACTCGATGGAATGGCTTTGGGCAAAGGTGATGACGATTCGGGGCGGTTAGAGGTTCACTCCCCCGCGGCCTTGCGCGCGATGTCCGTACGGTGCTGCGAGCCGTCCAGACGGATGCGGCCGACCGCCTTGTAGGCCCGCTCACGGGCCTGCGCCAGGTCCGATCCGGTCGCGGTGACCGACAGCACGCGGCCGCCGGCGCTCACGACCGCGTCGCCGTCCCGCTTCGTCCCGGCGTGCAGGACGTACGCGTGCGGTGCATCCTGCGCCGCGACCTCGTCCAGACCCTCGATGGGGTCGCCCGTACGCGGGGTGCCCGGGTAGTTGTGCGAGGCGACGACCACGGTCACGGCCGCGTCCTCGTGCCAGTTCAGCGGCGGCTCGCTGTCGAGGGTGCCGTTGGCGGCGTTCAGCAGGACGCTCGCCAGCGGGGTCCGCAGCCGGGCCAGGACGACCTGGGTCTCCGGGTCGCCGAAGCGGGCGTTGAACTCGATGACCCGCACGCCACGGCTGGTGATCGCCAGACCCGCGTACAGCAGGCCCTGGAACGGGGTGCCGCGGCGGCGCAGCTCGTCGACCGTCGGCTGGAGGACCGTGGCCATGACCTCGTCGACCAGCTTGGGGTCGGCCCAGGGCAGCGGCGAGTACGCGCCCATGCCGCCGGTGTTCGGGCCCTCGTCGCCGTCGAGCGCGCGCTTGAAGTCCTGCGCGGGGGTGAGCGGGAGGACGGTGACGCCGTCGGTGATCGCGAAGAGGGAGACCTCGGGGCCGTCCAGGAACTCCTCGATCACCACCCGGCCGCAGGCGAGGGCGTGGGCCCTGGCCTCCGCCAGGTCGTCGGTGACGACGACGCCCTTGCCGGCCGCGAGGCCGTCGTCCTTCACCACGTACGGAGCGCCGAAGGCGTCGAGCGCCTCGTCGATCTCCTCGGGGGTGGTGCAGACGTAGCTGCGGGCGGTCGGGACGCCGGCGCCGGCCATGACGTCCTTGGCGAACGCCTTGGAGCCCTCCAGCTGCGCCGCCTGCTCGGACGGGCCGAAGCAGGGGATGCCGGCCGCGCGGACGGCGTCGGCGACACCCGCGACGAGCGGGGCCTCCGGGCCGACGACGACCAGGCCGGCCTGGAGGTCGGCGGCGAGCCGAGCGACGGCCTCGCCGTCCAGCTGGTCGACGGGGTGCAGCTCGGCGACCTCCGCGATTCCGGCGTTGCCGGGCGCGCAGTGCAGAGCGGTGACGTCGGGATCGAGGGAGAGAGAGCGGCACAGGGCGTGTTCGCGGGCGCCGCCGCCGATGACGAGGACCTTCACGCCAGCCAGGGTAGCCCGCGCGGCGGGTTGCCCCTTGTGCGGGCCACCGAGCGAGACGTCCCTACTCGTTCGTGTATTCCTCCACAACGGTGGCCCCGAGCTCGCGCACGATCAGGTCGTGGCCCGAGAGGGCGGAGTCGACGAGGTCCGGGTCGTCCTCCTCAGGTACGTCGTCCTCGGGCGCGACGGGCGGCGGGGAGTACGGCTGGCTCTGCGGTGCGGGAGCGGCCGCGGGCGCCTGCGAGGCGGGCGCGGCGGACGCGCCCGGGGGCTGGTGCGACGACTGGGACGGCGGACCCTGCGGGGGCTGCTGGGCCTGCGGGCTCTGCTGTGAGGAAGACCACGGCTGCTGCGGGGCGGGCGTCTGGGCCGGGCGTCCGCCGCCGAAGCCGGTCGCGGCGGGCGGCGGGGTCGCACCGCCCGAGGGGTCGACGATCGCCTCGATCTTCCACTGCACGTTGAACTGGTCGGCCAGGACCTGGCGCAGGACGTCCTCGCTGCCGCTGCTCGCGAAGTTGTCGCGCGCGCCGGCGTTGAGGAAGCCGAGCTGGAGGGTGGTGCCGTCGAACCCGGCCACCTGGGCGTTCTGACTGAGCAGGATCCAGGTGAAGCGGCGCCTGTTCTTGACCGCGTCCAGGATCGACGGCCACATGTTCCGCACCTGGGCGGCGCCTTGGGCCGGGTCGCCGGTCGGGGCGGACGCGGCGGCCGGTGCGGCGGCCTGCGGCACGGGGGCGGGGGCCTGGGGCGCGGGGGCGGAGGCACCCGGCCAGGCGCCGGGGGCGGGGCCGGCCGGTGCGGCGGGGCTCGCGGCCCCGGGCCAGGCACCGGGCCGCGGCCCTTCCGCGGCGGGCCGCTGCTGTACGGGCGCGGGCTCGGGAGCTTGCGGTGCGGGGGCCTGCGGTGCGGGGGCCTGCGGTGCGGGGGCCTGCGGTGCGGGGGTCTGGGCGACCGGGGCGGGCGGGGGCGGGGCCATCGGCGTGTGGGCGTCGGGCCCGGGGACGTACCCCATGGCGGGCACGGGCGGACCGGCCGTGAAGACGGCGGCGGAGGCCGGGGCGGCCGCCGCGCCGCGCTCCAGCCGGTCGATCCGGGCCTGGAGCGACCGCTCGTCGTCGAAGGCGGCGGGCAGCAGCACGCGCGCGCAGATCAGCTCCAGCTGGAGCCGGGGCGAGGTGGCCCCCCGCATCTCGGTCAGTCCGGCGTTGACCAGGTCGGCCGCGCGGCTCAGCTCGGCCGCGCCGAACACGGACGCCTGGGCCTGCATGCGCTCCACGACGTCCACGGGGGCGTCGATCAGCCCCTTCTCTGCGGCGTCCGGAACGGCGGCGAGGATCACCAGGTCGCGCAGCCGCTCCAGCAGGTCGGCGACGAAGCGGCGGGGGTCGTTCCCGCCCTCGATGACGCGGTCCACGACCTCGAAGGCCGCCGCGCCGTCACCGGCGGCGAAGGCGTCCACGACCGAGTCGAGCAGGGACCCGTCCGTATAGCCGAGAAGCGAGGTCGCCATGGCGTATGTCACACCGTCGTCGGCGGCGCCGGCGAGCAGCTGGTCCATCACGGACATCGAGTCACGCACGGATCCGGCGCCCGCACGGACGACGAGCGGCAGCACGCCGTCCTCGACGGGGATGCCCTCGCGCCCGCAGACCTCGCCCAGGTAGTCCCGCAGGGTGCCGGGCGGCACGAGCCGGAACGGATAGTGGTGCGTACGGGACCGGATCGTCCCGATCACCTTCTCCGGCTCGGTCGTGGCGAAGATGAACTTGAGGTGCTCCGGCGGCTCCTCGACCACCTTCAGCAGGGCGTTGAACCCCGCCGAGGTGACCATGTGCGCCTCGTCGATGATGTAGATCTTGTACCGGCTGGAGGCGGGCCCGAAGAAGGCCTTCTCGCGCAGGTCACGGGCGTCGTCCACACCACCGTGGGAGGCGGCGTCGATCTCGATGACGTCGATCGAGCCCGGCCCGTTCCGCGCCAGGTCACGGCAGGACTGGCACTCCCCGCAGGGCGTGGGAGTGGGACCCTGCTCACAGTTCAGACAGCGCGCGAGGATGCGCGCACTGGTCGTCTTGCCACAGCCGCGCGGCCCGCTGAACAGGTACGCGTGATTGACCCGGTTGTTCCGCAGGGCCTGCTGCAACGGGTCGGTGACATGCTCCTGCCCGATGACCTCGGCGAAGGACTCGGGGCGGTAGCGGCGGTACAGCGCGAGAGACGACACGTATACGAGGTTATAGGCGCCCACCGACAACCCGGGAACGCAAGCGCCCCCCACGCACCCGCCAGAGCCGACCTACCCTTGCTGCCTTCCGGCCCTGGGGGAGTTCAGTCAGATAGCGCCACGTGAGGGGCTCCGCCAAGGGTACCCGATCCCAGGACCCCCGCGACCCCCCGATCCCGACCGGGCGACCCCGTTCTGGATCACGTTCGCGAGCACCCCTCAGCGTCTTGTATTGTTTGCGGCGGAGGATTCGCCTAGAGGCCTAGGGCGCACGCTTGGAAAGCGTGTTGGGGGCAACCCCTCACGAGTTCGAATCTCGTATCCTCCGCCATTGCTCTCACCGGGCAATTCGTTGAAGGGCCCCACCGTTCGCGGTGGGGCCCTTCGGCGTTTCCCGGTGTCTCCGCCGACGGAGACACCGGGACCGGGTCAGCTCCGGACGTCCAGGACGTACTTGCCGGTGGAGGCCCGCGTCTCCAGGAGTTCGTGTGCGCGCGTCACGTCGCGCAGCGGCAGGACCGTCACGTCGACCCGGACGGTGCCCTTGGCGACCTCGGTCAGGGCCTGCTCCAGGTGGGCTCGGAGCAGTGCCGGGGCGCGGCCCGCGACGCCGCCGAGGTTGTAGCCGGCGAGGGAGCTGTTCGTGTACCAGGGGTGGTTGCCCTCGAAGGTGACGTCCTCGGCGGCGGCGTTGCCGAAGATGACGTGGCGGCCGAAGGCCGCCAGCAGGCCGGTCACGGACGACCGGAACGCGCCGCCGACGGAGTCCAGGACCAGGTCGGCGCCGGCTCCGCCGGTCCGCTCGGCCACCTCGCGCTCCAGCTCGTCGTAGGAGACCACGCTGTCGTAGCCGTAGGCGCGGGCGTACGCGGCCTTGGCCGGGGAGCTCGTCACGCCGATGACCGTGGCGGCGCCCAGCGAGCGGGCGAGCTGCGCGGCTGCCGTGCCGACGCCGCCGGCGGCGGCCAGGACGACGACGGTCTCGCCCTTCGCGAGACGGCCCGCCGAGGTGAGGACGCCCAGCGCGGTGGTGACGTTGCACAGGGCGCCCGCCGCGACGGCGCCGTCGAGCTCGGCGAGGTCGCCGTCGAGACGGACGGCGTGCTCGGCACCGACGGCGACCACCTCGGCGTTGCCACCGCCGCCGAGCGTGAGGGCGGCCACGCGGTCGCCGACCTCGAAGCCGGTGACGCCCCCGCCCACGGCGCGCACGGTGCCCACGGCCTCGAGCCCGGGGAAGTGAGGCAGGTCCACGGGGAACTGGCCCCGGCGGAACATCACTTCGGCGAAGTTCACGCCCGCGTACCGGACGTCGATCGTGAGCTGCCCGGCCTCCGGTTCGGGCACGGCGACGTCCGCGACGCCGAGGACGGACGGGGCGCCGAAGGACTCGAACCGGACGGTGCGCATGCGGTCTCCGGGGGGCGTGGAGGTCTGGGCGGTGTTCGTCATCGGATTCCCGTCTCGCTGAAGGTGGTGGAGGGGCCGTGGCCGGTGAGCAGCCGGGTCTCGTCCGGGCACAGGCCGGCGATCATGCGAAGGGAGCTGTCCAGACCGGCCGGGCTGGCACCCGGCGCGTCCGCGCGCCCGGGGCCGGTGGCGAGGAGGCTGTCCCCGGTCGCGAGGAGCGGGTCGGTTCCTCCGTCGAAGCGGAACATCACGGAACCCCCGGTGTGGCCGGGGGTGTGGAGCACGGTGACGGGGCCGGTCGCGAAGGTCAGCTCACCTCCCTCTGCGGGGAGTTCGCTCACCTCGTCGGGCTCCTCGTCGGGGTGTCCGACGAGGAGTTCGCGGGGGAAGGAGTCGGGCAGTCCCCGGGCGGGGGCGCCGAGCTGGTAGCGGTCGGCGGGGTGGATCCAGGTGGCGATTCCGTAGTGCCGGGCGAGCGGCACGGCGTCCCACGTGTGGTCCATGTGGCCGTGGGTGATGAGGATGGCCTCGGGCTCCAGGCGGTGGGCGCGGACGGCCTGTCGGACCGCTTCGGCGGAGTCGTGCCCGGGGTCGACGATGAGGCAGGGATTTCCCGGTCCTGCGGCGACGAGATGGACGTTCGTGCCGAACTTGCCGGTGGAGGCGGACAGTACGAGCATGACGCGACTCTGACCGAGACCTCGGTCATATGTCAATTACCGGTTGTGTCGCAGAACCCTGGCTCAGAACTCGTATAGTGGCGGTGCCGGCGTCCCGCGCCCGAACCGGGGCCCGAACCGGGGCCGGCGCCCCATACCCGTACGGTCGTCGTCCCATCAGGGGGTTCGCACGTGAAGGCCATCGCCGTCCAGCGCTACGGAGGGCCCGAGGTCCTGGAACTCATGGACCTCCCCGAGCCGCGCCTCGGGCCGGACGTCGTGCTCGTCCGCGTGCGGTACGCGGGCGTCAACCCGGCGGACTGGAAGATCCGCGAGGGCTACATCGACGACTGGTTCGAGTCCCACTTCCCCCTGGTGATGGGGTGCGACCTGTCCGGCGTGGTCGAGCGCACCGGCCTCGGCGTCACCGAGTTCGCCCCCGGCGACGAGGTCGTCGGCTACGTCCGCTGCGACCACATGCAGCGCGGTACGTACGGCGAGCTGGTGGCCGCACCCGTGAGGACCCTGGCGCACCGGCCGCCCTCCCTCGACCCGCGGGCCGCGGCCGGACTTCCGGCCGCCGGTCTCACCGCGTACCAGGCGCTCCGCCGTCATCTGCGGATCGCCGCCGGCGACGTGCTGCTCGTCCACGCGGCGGCCGGCGGGGTCGGCTCGCTCGCCGTGCAGATCGGCCGCGCACTCGGCGCCCGGGTCATCGGGACGGCGAGCGAGCGCAACCACGACTTCCTGCGGTCGCTCGGGGCCGAGCCGGTGACCTACGGGCCCGGGCTCGCCGACCGGGTGCGCGCCCTGGCTCCCCGGGGCGTCGACGCCGTCTTCGACCTCATGGGCGGCGACACCCTCTTCGGCTCGCCGGAGCTGCTGCGGCCGGGCGGGCGGCTCGCCTCCATCTCCGGCGACGTGACGGGGCTCGGCGGACGTTACGTGTTCGTCCGCCCCGACCCGGCCGATCTGGCCGAGCTGGTGGCGATGGCGGAGCGGGGCGAGGTCCGGGTCCACGTCAGCGCCGAGTTCCCCCTCGCGGAGGCGGCGCGCGCGCATGAACTCGTGCAAACCGGCCATGTGCGGGGCAAGATCGTCCTTGCGGTCCAGCCTGACTGAACCGGAGCGGCACAGCCGTCGACAGCCGCGAAACCCGTACGAAACAAGGGCCGTCCCCACCCGGGGGCGGCCCTTTGCGCATGTCCGGGGCGTCCGCACCCCGTCTCCAGTGAACCTTGAGCGGCTCTCGATCCAGCCACCTCGAAGCCGTCGGCCAGACCCTTCGCCGTTCGCAGACGAAACCCGAGGGGTCGCTGTGAGGCTGGTTCCACGCCCTCGGGGGGCGTCGCCGAACCCAGACCCACGGACGAACGGACGGGGCATGACCCTTGCTGAGCAGGAGCGGCCCGAGGCCGCTCCGGTCGCTGCCGAACTCGCCTACCAGCGACCGCTGGACCGCGTCCTGGTGCACCGCCGGGCCGTCATGGAGGTGTTCGTCACGGACGCCGTCCGGCTCGACGACGACACCTTCGCCGTGGCCGTCCAGGCGCCCCGCGCGCACGGCTACTACAACGACCACACGCAGCGGCCCGTGCTGCTCGACCCGCTGTTCCTCCTGGAGGCCGCCCGCCAGGCGGTCACCGTCGTCGCGCACCGCTGGCTGGACGTCACGTACGACACGTCCTTCCTGATCAGCGACTGGACCACCGAGTTCACGGACCTGGCGGCGCTGCGGGCCCGCGGCGACGCCCCGGACGAACTCGTCGTCGAGGTCACCACGCGCGACCTCAGGCGGCGCGGCACCAAGCTGCTGGCCGCCACCCTGGAGTGCGCGTTCGTCGTGGCCGGCCGGCGGGCCGGGACCAGCTCCGTCGTGGCCGGCTACCTCAGCCGCGACGGCTACGGGGCGCACCGGGAGAAGAGCCGGGGCACCGTGCCGCCGCTCTCCTCCGCGATGCCGCGGACCCGGGCGGGCACGCCCGTGGCGCCCGCCCTGGTGGGCCGCGAGCGGGCCGAGAACGTCGTGCTGACGGATGTCGAGCGCCCCGGCGGGCCGGCCGTCCTGCGCGCCCTGCTCGACGTGCCCGTCCTGCACCCGGCCATGTACGACCACCCGCTGGACCACGTACCCGCGATGGCGCTCATGGAGGCGGCCCGCCAGGCCGCCGTGCTCGCCGCCGGGGCGCCCGCCGAGCGCCGCTACGCCGCCGCCTTCGCGGCCACCTTCCGCCGCTTCGTGGAGCTGGACAGCCCGGTCACCGTCTCCGTCACGGCGATGGCCGGCGACCGCTTCACCGTCGACTTCCTCCAGGACGGGGCGTCGGTCTGCACGGCGACGGTCGCCGTCTCCGCGCTCCCGGAGCCGCCGGCCGCGGTCGCCGCCCTCCCTGAGCCGCCGTCCGCAGGCGCCGCCCTCCCTGAGCCGCCGACCGCGGTCGCCGCCCTCCCGGACCCTCCGGCCCCGGAGCCTTCGCTCCCGGAGCCGACGGCCCTCGCCGCGGACGGCCGGTGACGGGCACCGTGCGACTGGACTCACCGCTCGCCCTGACCGCGACGGCCTGGTACCCGGAAGGGCGCCAGACCGTCGAGGAGGCCGTGGCCGCAGGGGACGTCCCCGCCAAGACCGCGCGCGAACTCGGCTACACATCGCTCCCGGTCAGCGAGGACACCGCACCCCCGGACATGGCTGTCGAGGCCGCGAACCAGGCCCTCGCGCTCTCCGGAGCCCGGGCCGAGCGGCTCTCGCTCGTCCTCCACGCGAGCGTGCACCACCAGGGTCACGACGCCTGGTCCGCCCCGCACTACATCGCCCGCCGGATCGGCGCCGACAACGCCGTACCGATCGGGCTGCTCCAGCAGTGCAACGGCGGCGCCGTCGGCATCGAGCTGGCCGCGAGCCGCCTCCAGGGCGACCCGGACGCCGGGCCCGCGCTCGTCACCACCGCCGACCGTTTCCTGATGCCGAGCTGGCACCGCTGGCTCAGCGACTACGGCATGGCGGCCGGCGACGCGGCGACGGCCGTCCTCGTCGACCGCGCCGGAGGGCCGACGGGACCCGGGCACGCCCCCGACCTGCTGCTCCACTCGCTCGCCACCCGGGCAGCGTCCGAACTCGAGGTGATGCACCGCGGCGACGACGAGCTCAACGCGACGCCGATGGGCCACAGTCCGATGATCGACGTGCGGCGCACCAAGCGCGCGTTCATCAAGGCGTACGGCGTCGACTTCTTCCTCAAGACGGCCGCCGACCGGATCCGTGGCGTCGTCGAAGAGGCCCTGGCCGGCGCCGGACTCACCGGCGACGACCCGCGGCTGCGCCACGCCGTGATCCCACGCCTCGGGAGCAAGGCGATGGCGGAGGCGTACATCCCGCCGCTGACGGACGTCACCTCCGCGGAGGTGCTCGATCTCGGCCGCGCCACCGGACACGTGGGGGCCGGCGACCTGAACGCCTCCCTCGCCGACCTGGCCCGTACGGACCTGCTGCCCCGCGGGAGCCATGCGCTCGTGCTCAACGGCGGCGGCGGATTCACCTTCACCGCGGTGGTCGTCAGCAAGTGCTGACCCCACCACGGCCCCTGACCCACCTTCATCCGCGACACACCACCTCCCAAGGAGCCACCACCATGTCCGCTTCCCAGGACCGTCTCTTCGCCCTCGTCTCCGACAAGCTCGGCGTCCCCGCCGAGGAGCTGAACACCACCGCCACCTTCGACACCCTCGAACTGGACTCGCTCGCCCTGATCGAGCTCAGCGTCATCGTGCAGAAGGAGTTCGGCGTCGAGATCGACGAGACCGCGCTGACCCCGGAGAACACCTTCGCCGACGTCCTCGGCGAGATCGACGCCAAGATCGCGGTGGCCTGATGGCCGGCATACCGACGACAGGCGTACCGGCGACCGGCGTACCGGTGACCGGCGTACCGACGAGTGCCCGTGGCGGGCGCACGCGACGCTTCGACGTGGCCGTCACCGGCGTCGGCCTGGTGACCCCCGCGGGCCTCGGCGTCGAGGCCAACTTCGAGACGGTTTGGGCCGGCCGGTCCACCGCCGCCGTCGACCCCGAACTCGCGGGCCTGCCCGTCGACTTCGCCTGCCGCGTGCCGGACTTCGACGCGGGAGCGCTGCTCGGGCGGCGCTCCGCCGTCCGCATGGACCCCATCAGCCACTTCGGCGTGGTCGCCGCCCGGCAGGCCGTCGAGGACGCCGGGCTCGACCCGGCGGCCTGGGACGGACCCCGCGTCGGCGTGGTCGTCGGCACCTCACTCGGCGGCTGGTCCACCGTCGAGCGGGAGCACGGCAAGCACCTGGCCGACGGTCCGGGGTTCGTCTCCCCGCTCCTCATGGTCATGGGCCCGGTCAACATGACCGCCGGCTACATCGCCATGGACCTCAAGGCACTCGGCCCCAACCAGGTGGTGTCGACGGCCTGCGCCTCCGGCAACACGGCGATCGGCTACGCCCGCGCCCTGCTGGAGTCCGGGGTCTGCGACATCGTCCTGGCCGGCGGAGCGGAGGCGGCGATGTCCCCCACCGCGATGGCCAGCCTGGCCAAGGCCGGGGCGCTGTCCACCCGGCGCGACGACCCTGCGTCCGCCTCCCGGCCCTTCGACGCCGACCGTGACGGCTTCGTCGCCGGCGAGGGAGCGGCCATGCTCGTACTGGAGCGGGTCGAGGACGCACGGGCACGCGGCGCGCGCATCCGCGCCCGGGTCTCCGGCTTCGGCGCGTCCGCTGACGGCCACCACGCCTCGGCGCCCGATCCGACGGGCGGCGGCGCCGAGCGGGCCATCCGGGCGGCGCTCGCCGACGCCCTGGTCGACGCCTCCGAGGTGGACCACGTCAACGCGCACGGCACGTCGACACCGCTCAACGACATCACCGAGGCCGGGGTCATCCGCCGGGTCTTCGGCGAGAAGCCGGCCGTCACCTCCACCAAGGGCGTCGTCGGCCATCTGCTGGGCGCGGCCGGGGCCGCCGAGGCCGTGTACACGGTGCTCGCCGTCGAGCGCCGGCTCGTCCCGCCGACGGCCAACCTGTCCAGCCTGGACCCGGGCATCGGGGTCGACGTCGTCGCCAAGGAGGCCCGCCCGATGGAGATCGGCGCCGCCGTGAACGACTCCTTCGGCTTCGGCGGACAGAACGCCGTGATCGTGGTGACGCCGGCGTGACCACGACAGTGAACGCCGCGCCCCGCTCCGTCCTCGTCACCGGGGGCAACCGGGGCATCGGACTGGCCGTCGCCCGCTCGCTCGCCGCACGCGGCGACCGGGTGGCGGTCACCTACCGCACCGGCGAGCCCCCCGAGGGTCTGTTCGGGGTGCGCTGCGATGTGACCGACGAGGCGCAGGTGGCACGGGCCTTCAAGGAGGTCGCGGCCGAACAGGGCGACGTCGAGGTCCTCGTCGCCAACGCCGGGATCACCCGGGACGGGCTGCTCCTCACCCTCGACGACGAGGCCGTGGACGCCGTGCTCGACACCAACCTGCGGGCGGTCATCCGGGTCGCCCGGCACGCCTCCCGCTCCATGCTCGGCGCGCGCTGGGGCCGGATGGTGCTGATCTCGTCCGCCGTCGCGTTCACCGGCTCGCCCGGCCAGACGAACTACACCGCCGCCAAGTCCGGCCTCGTCGGCCTGGCCCGCTCGCTCGCCTGGGAGCTCGGCAGCCGCGGCATCACCGTCAACGTCGTCGCCCCCGGGCTCGTGGAGACGGACATGCTCCGCGAGGTGCGGCCCGCCCGTCTGGACCAGTACCTGGCGATGACGCCGCTCGGCCGCGCCGGGACCGCCGACGAGGTGGCCGCCGCCGTCCGCTTCCTCACCGGCGAGGAGGCCTCGTACGTCACCGGCGCCGTGCTGCCGGTCAGCGGTGGGCTCGGCATGGGTCACTGACGCCCCCTGCCGTACGCCCCCCCACACCACGCACCAGGCACCAGGCACCAGGCACCAGGCACCAGGCAAACGCACCACGCACCACGCGCAGCAAGCCACGCGCACCAACCCACGCGCGGGAACCCCGCGCAGGAAAGGGAGACCATGGCAGTCGGCGTCCTGTCGATCGGCTCGTACACACCGGACAAGGTGGTCGACAACCAGCAGATCAGCGCCTGGACGGGCATGCCCGAGTCCTGGGTGGCCGAGCGGACCGGCGTGCTCGAGCGGCGGTACGCCGAGCCGGGCACCGCGACGTCCGACCTGGCGCTCCCCGCCGCCCGCGAAGCGCTCCAGGGCGCCGACGAGTCCGTGCGCGAGAGGCTGGGCGCGCTCGTCGTGGCGACCAGCACCCCGGACGTGCCGCAGCCGTCCACCGCGGCGATCCTCCAGCACAAGCTGGGGCTCTCCTCGCTGCCCGCCTTCGACATCAACGCAGTCTGCAGCGGTTTCCTCTACGGCCTCGCGGTCGCCGAGGGCCTCCTCAAGGCCGGCCGGCACGGTGACCACGTGCTGCTCGTCGGCGCCGACATGTTCTCCACGATCATGGACAGGACCGACCGGCGGACGGTGAGCCTCTTCGGTGACGGCGCGGGCGCCGTCCTGCTCGGCGAGGTGCCCGAGGGCTACGGCCTGCAGTCGGTGCACCTGGTCACGGACGGGGAGTACCACCACTACGTGGGCGTGGAGGCCGGCGGTACCCGGACGCCGCTCGACGCCGAGGCCCGCGAGGCCGGCAAGCACCTCTTCCGGATGGACGGCCGCTCGGTGCGCGACTACGCGCTCTCGGTGCTCGCGAAGCTGACCGCCGTCACGCTCGACGACTGCGGACTCACCCTGGACGACGTGGACCGGTTCGTCTTCCACCAGGCCAACACCCGTCTCCTGGAGACCTTCGCGGCGGACGCCGGCATCGACCCGGAGCGTGTCGCCTACACCGCGCCCCACCTGGGCAACACGGTCGCCGCCTCCGTGCCGCTCACCCTGCACGCCACGCACCGCGAGAAGCCGCTGCGCCGCGGCGAGCGGGTGCTGCTCGCCTCGGTGGGCGGCGGCATGACCGCGGGCGCGGCACTGCTGACCTGGTACTGAGCCAGCCGCTCCCGGTCGCCCCTCTGCCCGTCCCGTCGGCGCAGAGCCACACACGCACACCACACGCACACAGCATCGGATGGAGGAGCCCATGAGGCTCGACGGACAGACGGCCGTCATCACTGGCGGGACGCGGGGCCTGGGCCGGGCGATCGCCGAGGCCTACCTCGCGGAGGGCGCCTCGGTCGTCGTCGCCGCGCGCAACCCGTACGACATCAAGGAGCTCGCCGACGACCACGGCGACCGGCTGCTCTACCACCACACGGACGTCACCGACGAGGGCTCCGTGGCCGGGCTGATGGACACCGCCGCCGAGACCTTCGGCGGCATCGACATCCTGGTCAACAACGCCGGCGTCAGCCGCGACGGCAAGATCGCCCGGCTGTCGGTCGCCGACTGGAACACCACCCTCGCGACCAACCTGACCGGTGTCTTCCTCTGCACGCGCGCGGTGATCGGCCCGATGACCGCGCGCCGCGAGGCCACCGGGATCGGCGGGCGCATCATCAACCTGTCGTCCTGCGTGGCCGGCCGGGCGGCGATCGGCGCCTCCGCGTACAGCGCCAGCAAGGCCGCCGTGGAGATGTTCACCCGTACCTCGGCCGCCGAGCTCGCGCCCAAGGGAATCACCGTCAACTGCCTCTCGCCCGGCTACATCGACGAGGGCATGGGCAAGGAACTGGCCTCCAACGAGAGCGCCTGGGAGTACTACCGCGGCCGGCTGCTGTCCGGCCGGCTCGGCCGCCCGGCCGAGGTGGGCGCGACCGCCGTGTTCCTCGCCTCACAGGACAGCTCGTACGTCAACGGCAGCGTGGTGGAGGTCAACGGGGGCCTGATGTGGGCAGCCTGACGGAACGTCACACAGGTGTCGGGGCGGACCGTCCGGTCCTGGTCGTCGGCGCGGGCCCGGTCGGTCTGCTCGTCGCCTGTGAACTGCTCCAGCGCGACATCCCCGTACGCGTCGTGGACGCCGGGCGCGGACACTCGGCGCACTCCCGCGCGAACGTCATCTGGCCGCGCAACCTCGAACTGCTCGACCGGGTCGGGGTGACCGAAGAGCTCCTCGCCACCGGCCACCGCCTCGCGGGGACCGCGTTCTACTCGCGCGGCCGCCGCCTGGCGACCGCCTGGATGAGCAAGCTGCCGGACTCGCCGTACCCGTTCGCGCTCACGATCCCGCAGCACGACACCGAACGGGTACTGCGCCGGCGCCTCGCCGCTCTCGGCGGCACCCTGGAGGAGGGCGTCCGGCTCACCGCGCTGGACAACACGGCGGGCGGCCCGGCCGTGAAGCTCGAGCACGAGGACGGCCGGACCGAGGAACTGGAGCCCGGCTGGCTCGTCGGCGCGGACGGCGCGCACAGCACCGTGCGCAAGGAGCTGGGCATCGCCTACGACGGCCCGCCGGTCGACGTGTCGTTCGCCATCACCGACGCCCGCATCTCCACCAGCCTCCCCGAGGACCTCTCGCACTACTGCTACGCGCCGAGCGGCGCCATCGTCCTCGGACCGATGGGCGACGGTGTGCACCGCATCGCCCTGAACGTGCCGCACGACGCCTACGACGAGCGGAACCCGCCGCCGCGCGAGATGTTCCAGCAGGTCGTCGACGACCGGGCGGCGGGGCGCACCCGAGTCGAGGAACTGCTGTGGAGCGGGTCGTTCCGGGTACGGGTCAGGATCGCCTCCGCCTTCCGCAGCGGCCGCTGCTTCCTGGTGGGCGACGCCGCGCACGTGATCAGCCCGGCCGGCGGGCAGGGCATGAACACGGGCATGCAGGACGCGTTCAACCTGGCGTGGAAGCTGTCCGGCGTCCTCCACGGCGAGTTCGGCGAGTCGATCCTCGACTCGTACGACTCCGAGCGCCGCGCCGTCTCCCACGAGGTGGCGCGCTCGACGGAACTCCTCACCAAGGCCGGGCTGGTCAACACGCCGGCGAAGGTGGCGCTGCGGGACGCGGCGTTCATGGCGGCCGACCGGACCGGGCTCTTCCAGCGCAAGCTGGCCCCGCAGCTCGGCCAGACGGCCGTCAGCTACGACGGCGACCGCCACCCCCGGCTGCCGCTGAAGGTGGCCTCCGGGCCCTGGGCGGCCGGGGCGGGCGGGGCGGCCGTAACCGGCGGGGCTGCCGGATCCCAGTCGGCGGCCGGGGCGGCCGGGGCTGCCCCGGCCGCCGGGGACGGCGTCCCGGGGGTCGCGGCCCTGCGGTTCGACGGCGGCGGCTGGCCGGCGATCGACCGGGACCGGCACACCGTGCTGCTCTGGCCCGGTACGCGCACCCCGCCGGCGGACTGGCGGCGCACCCGGGACCGGGTACGCCGCGAACTGCCCGACGCCACCCCCGTACTCGACCTGACCCGTGCGGTCCCCCAGGGCCTGGCCCGGGCCCTCGGCCCGCGCCCCGCCGTCGCGGTGGTACGCCCCGACGGCCATCTGCTGGCCCGGCTGGATCCCGCACGGCCTCAGGACACCAAGCGGCTGCTCGACCGAGCGGCACATCTCAGGAGCCGGTCATGACACCACCCCCCGCACTCCCACCCCTCACCACCGACCACTCCCGACCGGTGGTGGCGTTCTTCGACGCGGACGAGACGCTCATCGCCATGAAGACCCCCTTCTCGCTGCTGCGCTACCGGCTGCGGCGCCAGGGGGACGTCACCGGCACCGCGTACGAACGTCTCGTGGACCCGCTGCGGCGGCTGGCGTCGCTGGGCGTGACCCCGGTCGAGGTGGTGTCCAAGTTCTACGAGCTGCACGCCGGCATCCCGTGGGACGACGTGATCGCGGAGGCCCGTGAGTGGTACGCCGATCTGCGCGAGCGGGGGGCGCCCTTCATCGAGCCGACGGTGGCCCGGCTCCGCCGCCACCAGGCGGCGGGCCATCACACGGTGGTGATCTCCGGCTCGTGGCCCGCGACGCTGCACCCGATCACCGACGACCTGGGGATCGACCTGGTCCTGTGCACGGAACCGGAGCTGGACGAGGCCGGACTGATGACCGGTGCGATCCGGCACGCGATGTTCGGTCCCGCGAAGGCGGACGCGGTCCGGGAGGCGCTGGAGAAGTTCGGCGCGGACCCGGCGGACTGCTACGCCTACGGGGACGACCCGGGCGACCTGACCATGCTGGGCATGGTGGGCCGTCCGACGGTGGTCGGCGCGCACCCGAGGATGACGGCGCACGCCGCCGAGCACGGCTGGCCCGTCGTCCCGGCGACGCTCATGCCGGGCACCCGGCGCCAGCCGGTGTAGTCCGCGCCGGTGGGCGGTGCCCTCCGCGCCGGTGGGCGGTGCAGTCCGCGCCGGTGGGCGGTGCAGTCCGCGCCGGTGGGCGGTGCAGTCCGCGCCGGGCGCCGGTGGGAACCGCCCACCGGCGCCTGCGGGGCGGACCGGGCGTCTCAGCGCGCGCCGACCGCCGCGGGCAGCTCGGCCAGCCGCTCCAGCGCGTCGGGCGGCAGGACCAGCGATCCTGCGGCCACGTTGTCCTCGAGGTAACGGCGGGTCTTGGTCCCGGGGATGACGCCCACGTGCTCGCCCTGGGCGAGCACCCACGCGATCGCCACCTGGGCCACGGTCGCGCCGAGCCCGTCGGCGACGGACCGCACCCGCTCGACGATCGCCTGGTTGGCGCTGATGGCCTCCGGCTGGAAGCGCGGGATCCGGTGCCGCCCGTCCACCGCCGGCAGGTCCTGCGGACCACTGATGAGTCCGGACAGGAAGCCGCGGCCGAGGGGGGCGAACGCGACGAACGCGATGCCCTCGCGTCCGCAGAACTCCACCACCCCGTCCGTCAGCGCGTCACGGCTCCACAGGGACAGCTCGCTCTGCACGGAGGCGACCGGATGCACCGCGTGCGCCCGGCCGATCTCCTCCGCCGACGCCTCGGAGAGCCCGAGCGCGCCGAGCTTGCCCTCCTTCACCAGCTCCGCGAGCGTGCCCCAGCTCTCCTCGACCGGGACCTCGGGGTCGATGCGGTGCAGCTGGTAGAGGTCCACGTGGTCGACGCCGAGCCGCTCCAGACTCGCCTCGACGGCGGCGCGCAGGTACTCGGGCCGGCCGTCCCGGTGGCTGCGGTAGGTCGTGGGGTCGTCCACGACGAGTCCGCCCTTGGTGGCCAGCAGCGCCCGGTCGCGGTGGCCCCGCAGCGCCTTGCCGACGAGCAGCTCGTTGGTGAACGGGCCGTACTGGTCGGCCGTGTCGACGAGGTCGACGCCGAGGTCGAGGGCGTGACGGATGACGCCGATGGACTCGTCCTCGTCCCGGCCCAGTTCGTCGTACCCCCACGACATCCCCATGCAACCGAGGCCGACGGCCGCGAAGGTCCGCTCCGAGCCGCCCAGTTGGATCCTGCGCATCACGTGCGCACCGCCTTTCCCCTTGTGCCTGCGAGTCCTGTGCCCCTGAGGCGGACAGCAGCCCCTCGCCTTCAGGCAGAACTCTGCCATACGACATTGACATCCTCTATGTTCAGACCCCTACTCTATGCCAGAGCTCATACACATAGCTGACTACGAATAAGACAGAGGTGATCCTCCGTGTCCACCGGCAACCCGCGGGCGACGCTCGCCGCGGCGTGCGTCGTCGGCCCGCTCATGACCCTGGTCGTGACCGGTCCCTCCGTGGCCGTCCCCGACATCGGCGCCGACCTGAACAGCTCGCTCGCCGCCGCGCAGTGGGTGGTCGACGGCTACATGCTGACCGCGTCCAGCAGCCTCGCGGCCATGGGCTCGCTCGCCGACCGCATCGGCCACCGCAGGATGTTCACCTGGGGCATGGCCTTCTTCGCCTTCTGGATGGCCGTCTCCGGTCTGGCGAACAGCATCCTGCTGCTCGACGCGGCGCGCGCGATCGCCGGCTTCGGCAGCGGCGCGGCGCTCGCCTCCATCACCGCGATCCTGGCGCAGTCCTTCGACGGCCCCGCCCGCGCGAAGGCCTTCGGCCTCTTCGGCACGTTCCTCGGGGCGGGCCTCGCGTTCGGGCCGATGTTCGGCGGCGTCCTGGTCAACCTGTGGGGCTGGCGCTCGGTCTTCCTCGTCCTGGCCGCCGTCTCCGCGCTCGTCCTGCTGAGCACCCCGCTGCTGCCCCGCACGGAACCCCAGCGCGGACCGCGGTTCGACTGGCCCGGCACGCTCGCCTTCGGCTTCGGCGTCGCCCTGTTCGTCCTCGCCCTGGTGGAGGGCCCCGGCCGGGGCTGGACCGACCCGGTCGTACTCGGCTCCTTCGCCGTCTGCCTCGTCCTGATGGCGACGTTCGTCGCCGTCGAACGCCGAGCCGAGCACCCGATGTTCGACCTCGGCCTCTTCGCCCGTCCGCAGTTCCTCGCCGTCTGCCTGGTGCCGCTGGTCCTCGCGTTCAGCTTCGTCGCCCTCGTCATCGTGCTCCCGCCGTACCTGACCTCCACGAGCGGCCTGTCGGCCGTCCGCATCGGCCTGGTCCTGCTGCTGCTCACCGGCCCGTCGCTGGTGATGCCCGCCGTGACCGGTGTGATCGCCCAGAAGGTCTCGCAGCGCGCCCTGTTCGTCGTGCTCCTCTCCTTCTCCGCCGTCGGCGCCGCCTGGCTGACGATGGTGGACCCGGGCGCCTCGACGGCCGCGCTGGCCGGTCCGCTGCTCTGCCTCGGCATCGGGTACGGCATCTCCCTCGGCATCCTGGACGGCGCGGCGGTCTCGGCCGTCGAGCCCGAGCGGATGGGCATGGCCGCGGGCATGTTCAACACGGTGCGGCTCGCCTCCGACGCCGTCTCCATGGCCGGGCTGGCCACCCTCGTCACGGCCCTCACCAAGAGCGCCCTCGACAGCGACGCCGTCTCCGCCTTCCCGGGCGGCGCCGACGCTCTGACCTCGCGGGCGCTGCAGGGCGGCCTGACCGAGGCCGCGGGCGAGCTGCCGGCCGGCGAGGTGCGGGACCGGGCCGTGGCCGCGATGGCCGACGCGTACGGCAGCGGACTGCACACCACCATGTGGATCGTGGCGGCGGCGTGCGTGGTCAGCGCGGTCGTCGTCGGCAGCCTGCTCAAGGGCCGTAAGGACTCCGCCGAAGGGTCCGACGACACGTCCGCCGACGCCTCCGCCGCTCCCGGCGACGGCCACGGCGGCCCGGCCGCGACGGCGCCCGAGCCCGCCGCCGCGCACTGAGGGGGCGACCGTGACCCAGACCTCCCTCGGACCCGTCGAGGTCCTGCCGCCCTACGTCGACGAGCAGCTCGTGGAGCGCCTCGGCATCGAGATCAGCGTGTGCGAGCCCGATCTCGTGATCGGCACCATGCCGGTGTCGGGCAACCGCCAGCCCATCGGACTGATGCACGGCGGAGCCAACGCCGTGCTCGCCGAGACCCTCGGCTCGCTCGCGGCCTGGGTGCACGCGGGCGCCGACCGGATCATCGTCGGCCAGGAACTGTCCTGCACCCACCACGCCGGGGCACGCTCGGGCAAGGTCACCGGCCACTGCCGGCCACTGCACGTGGGCACCCACACCGCCACGTACGAGATCGTCATCACCGACGACCGCGGGCGGCGCACCTGCACCGCCCGGCTGACCTGTGCGATCCCGCCGGCCCGGCGCCGGTCCGGCCGGTGACCCGGGAGGCCCCGGGGAACGACCGCGGGCCTGCCCGAAGGCGGCAATGCGCGACTACTGCTTCGTCCTCTGCCGTATGCAAGACTATTGACATGGCGAACACGACGACGGAGACGGTCGCCGCCGACCGACTCGGGCACACGATCAAGAGGGCTGAGCAGGCCCTCATCGGACGCAAGACCGAAGTGCTGCGCGAATTCGGGCTGACGGTTCCGCAGTACTCGGTCCTACTGCTGCTGTCGCTCTCCGACGGCATGTCCGCGGCACAGCTCGCGCGGGAGTGCATGGTCACGCCGCAGACGATGGCCACGGTCCTGACCAACCTGGAGAAGGCCGATCTCGTGTTCCGCGAGCCCTCGGAGCTCCACCAGAAGGTCGTGGTCAACCGGGCGACCCGGGCCGGCCGCGCCATCGCCAAGAAGGCGGACAAGGCGGCCCTGCATGTCGAGGGCTCGCTGAGCGCCGAGTTCACGCCCGAGGAGCTCGCCCACTTCCGGGAGTACCTGGAGCGGGCGATCACCGTCCTGGGGTCCTTGGAATAGCCTTCCGAATCCCTTGGCGTGATCTGAGGAAACCACGGTGAATTCATCTACCACGAATCACCGCGGTTTCCTTTTTTCACTGTTGCGGCCGCACTGCCGCGACCAAAGTAAATAGCAGGAACAGAACGTGTAAATGTTTGCCACCGAGGGCTGCCCCTAAACTGTTTTAGGACAGGGTCCTGCTATGGTTGGCTGGTCTCGCGCGCTGCGCACCACGGGCGACGGGGGATGCAGGGATCAACCATTTCGTCACCGACGGGATGGATGGCCCAATTCAGGGGGAGTGGTGCAGACAAGGGGGAGTCGTGCAGATTCATGTCCTGGGACCGATGACGATCCTGAACGACGAGCTTGAACCGATCGTCCTGGCGCCGAAGCCGCGCCGACTGCTGGCTTTACTCGCTGTCAACGCGGACAGCGCCGTATCCGTCCACGCACTCGTTCAGGAGTTGTGGGGGAACAATCCGCCGCGAACGGCCACCGCCACGATACAGACTTACATCGGACAGGTCCGGCGTACCATCGCAGAATCCCTCGGAAAGAGCGCCAATCAAGTCGCCGAGGAAATCCTGATAACCGAGGGCGGCAGCTATGTGCTGTCCACCGCGAATGTCGCGCTCGACTCCACGGAGTACGAGATGCTCGTCGCGACCGGTAACGCGGCGATTCAGCGTGAGGAATTCGTCCAGGCATCGGACCTGCTGCACCGGGCCGTCGGACTCTGGCGCGGGCCCGCGCTCGTCAACGTGGAGGCCGGCGAGCTGCTCGGCGCCCGGATCGTCCACCTCGAGGAGTCCCTGCTGTGCGCGCTGGAGCACCGGATCTACGCCGACCTCCAGCGCGGAGCACACCACACTCTGGTGCCTGAGCTCACCGAGCTCACCACCCGCCACCCGCTGCACGAGAACTTCCACCGGCACCTGATGCTCGCCCTGTACCGCTGCGGCCGGCGGGCCGAGTCGCTCGCCGTCATGCGGCGGCTGCGCGCCCGGCTCGTGGAGGAACTGGGCCTGGAGCCCTCACCGTTCCTGGTCCAGCTGGAACAGGACATCCTCCGCGGCGAACCGTCCCTGGACTGGCCGCGGCTGCGGGCCGCCGCCGACGTGGTCGTACGGCAGGCGGACCGCAGAGCGATGCGGCATGTGGTGCACCTGGCCCCCCAGATGCGGGCGACCGGCTGACGGAAGAAGCCGTCCGGCGACGGGCGGCACGGAGACACGAAGACCGCGGGTCGGCGGGGGCACGAAGCCCCCGCCGACCCGCGGTCTTCGTCATGCCGGGGCCTTCGGTGCGTCGAGCCCGTCCAACGGCGGCCTGGGGGCGCCGGGCGCGGGTGACCGGTGGGCCTGCGGCGCCGGGCGCGGATGCCCGGCGGACCTGGGTACGGGGCGGCGCCGCCAACCCGCGGTCCTCGGTGCCTCAGGTGCCGCTGACGAGCAGGCACGACCAGGTGAAGCCGGCGCCGGCGCTCACCACGAGGGCGTACTCGCCGGGGCCGAGCAGCCGCCGGGAGTGCAGGTCCGCGAGGCTGGCCGTGGCGTCTCCGGCGCCCAGGTGCCCGGTGTCGGCGCCTGGCCGCAGCAACTCAGCCCCGGTGAGCTTCGTCAGCTCCGGTGCGTAGGCCAGGTCGACGGTCTTGCGGCCAAGACGCGGCGCCACCACATACCGCAGCGCCACATCGCCCGCAGCCGCCAGGCAGTCGCCCACCGCCGACCGCAGCGCGGCGGCGCTCGCCCCGGTGAAGGCCTCCATGCCCTCCGCCTGGAGGAACGCCTTCTTGGTACGGCGGATGTCGACGCGCGGCCCGAGGGAGCGGGCCGCCGGGCTGAACGGGTCGTCCCCCCGGTGCATCCGCTCCAGGCTCGGCGCGGCCACGGTGGAGAGGGCGTGCAGGACGAGGTCGGCCGGCCGGCCGCCTCCGGTCGCACCCGCCGCCCCGCCCCCGGTTCCGGGCGTGGTCCCGGCACCGGCCTCGGCCCCGTTCCCCGGCAGGTGGTGCAGGACGAGCGCGGTGGCCCCGTCTCCGTACGCGATGCCGTAGTCCCCGCTCCAGCGGTCGAAGCCCGGTTCCACGAAGGCGTCGGCCGTGGTGACCAGGGCGTGGCCGAGCCCGGGTTCGACGAAGAGCCGGGCGGCGGCCAGCTCCACGGCCGCCGCGCCGCCGTTGCACACCTGCTGGACGCCGACGGGCACGGCGTCCCTGGCACCGACCCCGTCGGCGACGAAGTGCGCGGGGGACCACAGGTCGTGGCCCTGGTAGTGGATCCAGGCGTGCATGACCAGGCCCACGGCCGCGGCGTCCACCCCCGCCGCCGCGAGGGCGTGGCGGCCGGCCTCGACCGCCATCTCGGGCGGGGCGAGGTCGGCCACCGGAAGCCGGTCGTAGCCCAGCTCCTCGGCGGTCTCGGCGTCGACCAGCTCCCTCGCGACGGCCTCCTCGGAGCTCTGGCGCCCGGCGGGCAGCCAGACCGAGGGGGCGGAGATGCCCAACGGGCTGGGGAGACGCATCACTCGGCCCCGGCGGCCGCGCGCTTCCCGGCCGCGCGCTGTCCCGTGGCGCTCTGCCCGGGCACGTCGCAGCCCGGGTCGGGCGCGGCCTTGGTCGGGCCGGTGGCGTTCTTGGGGAGGATGTCGACGACGTACAGCTCGACCGGCTCCGTGCCGTTGTTGACGCCCATGTGCACGGTGTCGGGGCCCACGGGCTCCACGAGCGACTCGCCCGGGCCGTACTCCCGTACCGAACAGTCCGCGCCCTCGATCCGGGTGAAGGTACCGGAGTCGATGACGGCGATCTCCTCGCCGAGGTGGTAGTGCCAGCCCGTGGAGGCGCCCGGCTGCACGACCGCCTTGCGGTAGAGGACCTTGCGGTCGCCGTTCGCCTTGATCTTGAAGGGTGCCGAGGTGACGCCCTCGCTCAGCACGACCGCGCTCACCGGCGGTATCTCGGCCTGGGCGACGGGCTGGGTGGCGAATCCGACGCCGAACGCCACGGCGGCGACGGCACCGGCCGTGACGAGCTTGCTCTTCTTGACCACGGGAAACGTCCTCTGCTCACGGGAACCGAACCGCAGCCATGTTTATCAGAGCATTGGCACTGAATCGTGGTCTGTCTTGGCTTCCTGGGCTGGCCTCTTGTCGGCCTTCAGCGGTTCTTGTGCGGACCTCGCGGATCGGCGCACCCCCACCCGCCTCAGCCGCCCCAACCGCCTCAACCGCCCTCAGCCCACCTCAACCCGGCCTCAGCCCACCTCAACCGGCCTCAGCCCACCCCCGGCCCACCCCCACCCCGCCGCCTCAGCCCGCCTCGACCAGCGAGATACGGCCCTTCCGCTCGTCCCGCGCGAGCAGCTCCACGACCCGCTCACGCACATCGGTACCGGCCCGTGCCGTGTGAAGCATCAGACGGATGCCAGGGCGGTCCGGGATCTCGAGGACCGAGTGATCGAAGATCAGACACCCCGCCCACGGATGGTCGATCGCCTTCACGCCCTGGTTGGTCGCCGTCAGCTCGTACCGCGACCACAACGACGCGAACTCCGCGCTCTCCGCCTCGAGTCGACGCGCGATCCGGGTGAACTCCGGCTCCTCGGGGTACCGTGCGGCGTCGCGGCGGAACTCGGACACCAGGCCCGGCGCGACCTCCGCCCAGTAGCGATGGCGCGCCCGGAAGGCCTGGTTGGTGAAGAAGGCCACCAGGCAGTTGGTGTCACCCTCGCCGAAGCCGAAGACCAGCTCGGCGGCCCGGTTGGCCCCCACGATGTTCCAGCACCGGTCGATGACGTACGCCGGGCTCGGCATCCAGCCCTCGAGCAGAGCCGTCAACTGGGCCGGATCTCCCGGCTCGTCCGCCGCCGTGCGCCGCGGCGGGTTCATCCCCGCCAGCCGGTACAGGTGGTCCCGCTCCACCGCGTCGAGCAACAGCGTCCGGCTGATCGCGTCCAGGACCTGCTCCGACACCTTGATGTCCCGGCCCTGTTCGAGCCACGTGTACCAGGAGGCCCCGATGCCGGCCAGCATCGCGACCTCCTCCCGGCGCAGTCCCGGAGTACGTCGGCGACCACCGGGAGCAAGACCCACGTCCTCGGGACCGAGGCGCTCCCGGCGCGTGCGCAGGAAGTGCTTGAGCTCCTCGCGTCGGCGGGGCTCCCGTACCGCGTTGAGGCTGGTGGTCATGAACCCATGATACTTTCGCGCTCCCCACGCCGTGGCGATATTTGCCAGCCTTCTGGCATGACTTCCGACTCCGCCACTTCGCAGGGCAAGGTGCCCTTCACGACCCGCCAGTGGCTCATCATCGCGCTCCTGTGCGGCGCGCAGTTCATGCTCGCCCTGGACTTCTCCATCCTCAGCGTCGCCCTCCCCGTCCTCGGCGAGGACCTGGGCTTCCAACTGAGCGACCTCCAGTGGGTCGTGACCGCGTTCGCCCTGCCGTCCGGCGGCCTGCTGCTGCTCTTCGGCCGGGCCGCGGACCTCTACGGCCGCCGCAACTGGTTCATCGCGGGCATGGTGCTCTTCACCGTCGCCTCGCTGGCCGGCGGCCTCGCCCCCACCCCCGGATTCCTGCTCGCGGCCCGTGCCGCACAGGGCGTCGCGGCGGCGATGCTGACCCCGGCGGCGATGTCGCTGCTCACCACCAGCTTCGCGGAGGGCTCGCAGCGCGACCGCGCGCTCGGCATCAACGGCGCGCTGCTGTCGCTCGGCTTCCTGTCGGGCGTGGTCCTCGGCGGGGTCGTCACCGACCTCACCAGCTGGCGCGTGACACTCTTCATCAGCGTCCCGGTCGGGATCGTCGCCTCGATCGCCGCCCCGATCCTCATCAAGGAGAGCCGTAACGAGGAGACGCCGAGGCTCGACCTCCTCGGCGCGGTCACCGTCACCGGCGGCCTGCTGTCGATCATCTTCGGCATCACCTCCGCCGAGCGCAACGGCTGGGCCTCCACCACGACCCTGCTCTCCCTCGGCGCCGGACTCGTGCTCCTGATCGCCTTCTTCGCCGTCGAGTCCCGCGTCACCGCCCCGCTCGTCGACCTGCGGGTGCTGCGCCGGCGGACCGTCAGCTGGGGCAACACCACCGGCCTGGTCACCTTCGCGATGATGACCGGCATGGTCTTCCTGCTGACCCTCTACATGCAGCAGGTCCGCGGGATGAGCCCGCTCAACGCCGGTTTCACGTTCGCCTCGCTGGGCGTCGCGGCCGTCCTCGGCGGCGCGTTCGCCGCCCGGATCATCGGCAGGATCGGCGTCCACCGCGCGCTCGTCTACGGCCTGCTGCTGCAGGCGGCGAGCACCGCGGCGCTCTACTTCCTCGACACCGAGGGCGGCATGCCGCTGCTGCTCGTCGCCACCGCGACCGGCGGCTTCGGCCACCTCCTCGCCGTCGTCGGCTACATGATCACCGCCACCTCGGGCCTGCCCGACCACGAGCAGGGCCTCGCCACGGGTCTCGCCTACACGGGGCAGCAGCTCGGTGTCACCGTCGGCACCCCGATCCTGGCCACGGTCGCCGCGGCCGGCATCGACTCGGCCGGCGGCAGCGGTCCGGCGGCGGTCCTCGACGGCGTACAGAACGGTCTGCTCCTCGCGGCCGGCGCGCTGCTCCTCGCGGGCCTGGTCGCCATCGCGTTCCTGCGCCCCCGGCAGACGGCGGCTCCTGCGTCGGACGCGGGGGCCGGGACGGGGGCTCCCCTGGCCGACCAGCAGATCGCGGCGCGCTGACAGACCGAGGAGGACGATCCGCATGCGTATGCGCTACCTGGGCCGTACCGGCCTGCAGGTCTCCGAGATCTGCCTCGGCACCATGACGTTCGGGGGCCGCCACGGCTTCCAGCACATGGGCCGGCTCAACACCATCGAGGCCCGACGGCTCGTCCACCAGAGCATGGACGCGGGCGTCAACTTCTTCGACACCGCCGACATGTACTCCGCCGGACAGTCCGAGGAGGTGCTCGGCGCGGCCCTCGGCGACCGTCGCGAGGACGTCGTCATCGCGACGAAGGTGCGCTGGCAGATGCCGGACGGCAGCAGCGGCCCGAACGACCGCGGGCTCTCCCGGCACCACATCGTCCGCTCCGTCGAAGCCAGTCTGCGCCGCCTGGGTACCGACTACATCGACCTCTACCAGACACACGGCTGGGACGGCCGGACACCGTGGGAGGAGACCCTGCGGGCCCTCGACGATCTCGTACGGGCCGGCAAGGTCCGCTACGTCGGCGCGTCGAACCTGACGTCCTGGCAGCTCACCCGGGCGCTGGCCACCAGCGAGAGGCAGGGCCTGGAACGGTTCGCCTCGCACCAGATCCAGTACAGCCTGGCCGCCCGCGAGGTCGAGTGGGAGCTGCTGCCCATGGCCGAGGCGGAGGAGGTCGGCGTCATGGTGTGGAGCCCGCTCGCGGGCGGGCTGCTCAGCGGCCACCAGGAACGGGGCGGCAGGCCCCCGGCGGGCACGCGGCGGGCGGTCGGCTACTTCGAACCGGTCGACCCGGAGCGCACGTTCGACACCATCGAGGTCCTCCGCGAGATCGCGAAGAAGCGGGAGGTGTCCCCGGCACAGGTGGCGCTGCGCTGGGTACTGGAGGGCCGCGGCGTCACCTCGGTCGTCATCGGCGCCCGCAACGAACGCCAGCTGGCGGAGAACCTGGCCGCGACGACCTGGTCGCTGACCGAGGAGGAGCGTGCCGCTCTCGACGGGGTCAGCGCGCCGCCGCTCCCGTACCCGTACTGGCACCAGGAGTACTGCGACGCGGACCGCGTGAGGGAACCGGAGGAGCCGGGCGGGGAGTGAGGGCCTTCGTACCGCGCGAGCCCCATGGGTCACGGACCCATGGGGCTCGCGCGCATACGCCCGCTGTCCACCCACTGGCGGCCACTGGGCGGCCACTGGGCGACTGCTGGACGACTGATGGACGGCTGTTAGACGGGGCAGGGCCGGTACTCGAGGCTCAGCTCGCGGTCGACCGCGTAGCTGGTACGCATGGACGCGTCGATGACCTGCTGCCAGGAGCCGTACTTGACGTAGAGCTGGTCGGCCGTGGGGCCGAGAGGATTGCCGTACTTGGCCATGTTCCGCTCCTCCAGGACGCGGACCTCCTCCTCGGACATGCCGGCGCGGGTGATGGCCTTGGCCTGGTTGCGCATGTCGACGAGCTCACGGGCGATCTCCTCGTCCGATGCACCCGCCTCACGCATGTTGGCCTCGGTACGGTGCATGTCCTCCAGGAGCTCGTGGTACTGCATCCGGGTCCGCTGGGCCTCCACCTTCTCGTCCATGGGAAGGACCCGGAGCCGGCACACGACGGGGTCGGCGCTCGGACAGGGATCGTCGGCGGCGACGGGCCGGGCGAGCGGAGCCGTGATGACCGACCCGCAGGCCTCCCCGGCGACCGCCACGGAGGACCCGGCCGTGGCCAGCAACGCGACGGTGGCCACGAGGGGGAGGAGGGCACGGCGGGGCAGGGATGTGGAAATGCGCATGCCCGCATCCTTGGCCCCGAAGCACCACAGCCTCACGCCGCCACACCGATGATCACCCCTACGGGGCGGGCGGGCTGGGGGGCGGGATGGGGGTGGGGGTGTAGGCGGGGATGCGGCTGAGGATGTGGCCGGACTCGTGTGGTGATGTCACCGGTTCGGGGGGTCCGCAACGGCAGAGACGTTACGCCCGCGCGTGCGCTAAGTAATCACTGCAACACTCTGCGCAACACCCGGTGGGGGTGCTCAAGCAGGAGGAAACGTGCGGAAGTTGATGACGACAGCGGTTGCGGCGGGGCTGTTCTTGGGTGGGGCGGGGGTTGCGGTTGCGGACGGCTGGCACACCCTTCCGCGTATGGACGACCGGGGTGTGGTCGCCACTGGCAAGTACAAGTGGGAGCCCAGGGGACAGAACCACGGCGGCTTCCACTTCGAAGTGAAGCTCAAGGACGACGAGAACAACGACGGGCACAACGTCTACGTGGAGTCAAAGGTCGAGGGCTACAGCTGGAGCCGCCTGTACGGAGTGCAGAGGAGGACCGTCTCTCTCAAGAAGGTGATCTACGACGGAGCAGCTCAGGTCACGAGCGAGGCGTGGATCCGCGCCTGCCGTGACCGTGGGTCCCTGCGCCCGGACAACTGTTCCGACACCGTGTACCGCGAGCGTCCGAGGCAGCGGTAATCGCAGGCACAACGGTTCTGGGGGCCGCCCACCTGTGGCCCCCACGGCAAGGGAGTTCGCACCACGATGGACGCCATTCTCCGCGCTGAGAGCGTGGATCTCTTCTACGGAACGCAGAAGGCCGTCAACGGCGCGGACTTTTCGCTGAGGCGCGGGGAGGTGACAGCCATCATGGGGAGCAGTGGTTCCGGGAAGTCGTCGCTGCTGTACTGCCTGGCAGGGGTGTTGGCTCCGACGAACGGCTCTGTCTCCTTCGACGGGGTCGCCTTCTCCAAACTCTCCGACGATGACCTGAGCACGCTGCGACGGGAGCGGTTCGGCTTCGTCTTCCAGTACGGGGAATTGCTTCCCGAGCTGACGGTCGAGGAGAACGCCGCCCTGCCGCTGAGGCTCGCCGGCCAGCGCAAGGCTCCCGCGCACGCGGCTGCCGGGGAAGTCCTCGGGCGGCTCGGGATGACCGAGCTGCTGCAACGCCGGACCTCCCAGCTCTCCGGCGGGCAGAGCCAGCGGGTCGCCGTTGCACGGGCTCTTGTCCATCGGCCGGACGTCGTGTTCGCCGACGAGCCGACCGGAGCGCTCGACAGCGTCAACGCCGCCGCCGTGCTGGAAGAGTTCCTGCGGCTGGCACGGGATCAGGGCACGGCCGTCGTGATCGTCACTCACGACGCGACGGTGGCCGAGCACGCCGACAGCCGGTACACGATGGCCGACGGGATCCTGAAGTGAACCCCGTCCTGCTCGGCATGGTGCTGGTGTGGCGTGGTGGACGGAGGGGCCGCGCCCGCTTTCTCCTGATGACGTTCGGCTGCTCGCTCGGTGTGGCCTGCCTCGCCGCCGTGCTTACCATTCCGGGAATCCTGGCCGCCCACGATGCTCGGTCCGCCGCCCGCGAGCCGCAGACCAACTACGAACTGAAAGAGGGCTGGTCGACCTCTGACACGATCGCTCAGAGCCACCAGGACGCTTATGGCTCTCAGCCGCTCCGTCGCGTGTTCATCGCCCGCTCGGTCTCCGGTCCGGCGCCTGTCCCCCCAGGCCTCGACAGACTGCCCGCCGCAGGGGAGGTGATCGTCTCGCCTCGTTTGCATGAGGTCTTGGCCGCGTCGCCCGGCGTCGCCGGCCTCCTGCCGGGCAGGGTGTCAGGCACGATCGGCCCGGAGGGACTCGCCGGAGCCGACGAGTTGTACGCCTACGTCGGCACTTCCCATGCTCAGCTCTCGGATGACGAACGTCTTCGGCGCGTGGACTACTTCGGTTCGCAGTACGCGATCACCGAGGTGGTCGAAGAATCCACGCTGGACATCCTGAGGTTCACCCTCGCGTGCGTGGTCCTGCTCCCACTCGCCGTATTCCTTTCGGTGTGCGCCCGGCTGTCGGCCGAATCCCGCGCCCGCAGGCTCGCCGCACTACGGCTCGTCGGTATGAGCGTCAAGGACACCTTGCGAGTCAATGCCGGCGAGACGGTGTCGGCCGCATCCCTAGGGGCGCTGCTCGGGGTCGGTGGGTACCTCGTTGTCAACGAGATCATGGCGAGGGTAGGCCTGCCGGGACTTCACTGGTACCCGGCCGACGGCCACCCCGAAGCCACCACGCTCGGAGCCTGCCTGATCCTTTGCCCGGCGCTCGCCTGGTTCGTTGGACAGCGCAGTGCTCGCACAGCGGCACGTACCCCACTCAACGTCCGTCGCACTACCGATCGGAAGCCGCCCGGGGCGTACGGAATGCTTCTGCTTGTTCCAGGACTCGGAGTCATCGGCGGCTACTGCGCCCTCAGTGTGTTGGGGAGGGATCCGTCCGGCGGCTCGGCAAGCACCCTCCTCATTCCCGCAGCCGTGCTGCTGACCGGAGCTGGCCTGGTCTTCGGTCTGCCGCCAATTACGGCGTGGCTCGCCCGTCGATTGGCGGGCACCACACGATCTCTACCGTTGGCGCTCGCCATGCGTCGCGCCGAGGTCGAGCCCGGCGCCTCACTGCGCGTAGTCACCGGTCTGGTGCTGCTCGTCTACGCCACGTCCCTCACCCAGGGCGTGCTCGTGGAGCTCAGTCAGGTAAGCCGCAACACCTCGCCCATTCAGGAGTACAGAGTCAGACTCGCCGAGCTGACCCCGGAGCAGCGGGAAAGCATGACCAAGGTGAAGGGGATTAGGGCACACGGCGTCAGCACTCCGACCTGGTACGACGCTGACGGAACCAGCGATGCGACCGTCGACGTTACGGTCGCGAGCTGCGCGCAGCTTATGGCCTTCAGCGCATCATCCCGCGGCTGCGTCGATGGGAAGATCGTCCGGCTGCGGCGCCCAGACAACATGCCGTCTGAGGATGCCAAGCCAGGAGCAAGGTTTCCCATTCTCTTGGACAACGGCAAGAAGTTCAGCGTTGACGTCCCCCAAGACCTGCTGACAGTGCGCACCTACCAGTCCTACGACTTGAGCGCTGCAGACCTACTCGTCCCACCCACTTTCCTCCCGGCGGACGCGCTCCCTGCAGACGGCCAGCTCGTTCTCGCCACTGATTCCGATCCTCAGACAGTCCGCACCACCCTCGACGCTCTTGGCACCATCGCCCCCACCGCCACGATCCAACCCGTCGGCATCGTCATCACCTCCCTCGCCCAACTCACCGTCATCCGCAGTCTCCTAGCCGCCGGCATGGTTCTCGGGCTCGTCATCAGCGTCGCCGCGTTCGTCGTGTCCGTCGCCGATCGGGCCATGGAGCGGCGGGCTCAGGTCGCCGCGCTCGCGTTGCTCGGGGCTCGGGCGGCGACCCTGCGCGTCGTGCAGTGCGCTCAGGTGGTGTTGCCGCTGGCCCTCGGGCTCGGGGCCGCCGTCGTCACCGGGTGGCTGGCCGAGTCCAGTTATCTGATCACCGGGGGTGGGGCCGTGCACTGGGACTGGAGTGGGCTTCCCCTGCTCCTCGCCTGCTGCCTCGGCGTGCTCGTCGCCGCCACGGTCGCCTCCCTGCCGCTCGTCCGGCGTCACGTAGACCCGGAGCACATCCGGCGAGACTGACCGGCCGCCCGGCTCCCGGCCCCTGACGCCAGAAGCACGGGGGCCAGGTCCCCGGGCGCCAGGGCCTCCCGCCCCGGCCCCGCCCCGGCCCCGCCCCGCCCCTCACGCCGCCAGCTCGTGCCCCGTTCGCTTTGTTACCCGGCCCGTCAGGGCCAGTGTCGCCGTCGCCGCCGTCAGGCCGCCTGCCAGGGCCGTCCACCAGAGGGTCGACGGGCCCGCGCCCGTGTAGAGCGTGACGCCCACGGTGAGGGCCGTGAAGCGGGCCAGGCCCCAGGTCCAGCTGAAGGCGCCCTGGTAGCGGCCGCGGGCGTGGGGCGGGGCCAGGTTGGCGACGACCGTCGCCGCGATGCCCGCGACCACGACCTCGCCCAGCGACCAGACGACCACCGACACCGTGAAGCCCACGATCCCGTCCGCAAGGCCCGTCAGGGCCACGCCGACCGCGATCAGTACACTGCCCGCCGCCTGCACCCACAGCTGGGGCAGGCGGGTCAGCCTCGCCGTGACGAAGGGCTGGAGCCCGACCACCAGGATCGCGTTGACCGCCGCCATCGCCCCGTACACCGCCGGCGACAGACCGCTGTCCTGGACGGCGAGCGGCAAGGCCACCTCCGTCAGGGAGTAGACGAAGAGCTGGATCCCGAAGAGAGGGAGCAGCGCCAGGGCCAGCCGGTCCCGGAACACCACTCCGTAACCGATGCCGTCCTTCGCGCCCCGTGCCGGCTCGTCTCGACGCGGCTCCTTCAGGCGCGTCGCCACCACCACCGCGTAGATCAGCATGGTTCCCGCGTCCACCGCGAACAGCAGCCAGTAGCCCCGCGCCGCCAGGAAGCCGCCGAGGACGCCCGCCACCGCCGTACCGATGTTCACGCCCCAGCCGAAGAGGGCGTACGCGCGCTGCCTGCGCTCCGCGTCGACCGCGTCGGCCATCAGCGCGAACGCCGCCGGGCCGACCAGGGCCCCCATCGCGCTGATCAGCAGCGCCGCCGCCGCCATCGTCCACACACCGGGCGCCACGAACAGCGCGCCCTGCGCCGCCGCCGAGCCGACGAGGCCGAGCAGCATCGTGGGGCGGCGGCCCACTCGGTCGGCGAGGACGCCGCCCACGGCCGGGCCGAGGAGGTTGCCCGCGCCCAGGGCGCCGAGGACGTACGTCGTCTCCGGACCCGTGACGTCGCGCGCGGCGAGGAAGAAGACGAGGAAGGGAGTGACCATGAAGCCGAGACGGTTGATGACCGTTCCGGCGAAGAGGGTCCACACGGTGGGCGGGAGTCCGCGGAAGGAGGAGAGCATGCGAGCACCATGCTCCCGGGACACCCGACCCATCCATTGATTAAGCTCAGGCCGAATCCACCGTCGGTGACGAGGGGGCGCGCGCGTGGAGACCGGACTCAGTTTCTCGGCGGCCGATCTGGCCCAGACCCGTTTCGCGGTCTCCCCCATGTGGGAGGTCGTCACCAGCTTCCGACTGCTCCGCGAGGCCGACGACCCGCCCCTGCATCGGCGTTGGGCCGCTCAGGTGCGGCCCCGGATCGGCGCCGCCGGGCTCGACCGCGGCTGGCTCGCCGAGCTGATCCCCGGGCACGGTTACCTCGCCGACTTCCTCAACCCGACCCCCACCACCCCCTTCCCCACCCTCGCCGCCGAGCTCGACGCCATCCGCACCTCCACGCCCGCGCAGGTGCGCAAGGACCTGGACATCCTCCGCACCAAGGAGCCGCGCGGCCCCGGGCACCGCCCCTCGCCCCGTATGCGGCTGCTGCGCGAGGCCCCCGAGGAGGCCCTGGAGAAGGTCGCCGCCGAGATCGAGGCGTACTGGGAACTCGCCCTCGCCCCCTACTGGGCCCGCATCCGCCGCCTCCTCGAAGCCGACGTCTTCCACCGCGCCCGGCAGGTGGCCGAACACGGCTCGGCGCGTGTCCTGAGCGAACTGCACGAGACCGTACGGTGGGACGACGGCACCCTCCGCCTGGTCCGCCGCCACTGCGCGCTGACCCGGGACGAGGCGGGCTCCGGGCTGCTGCTCGTCCCCTCGGCGTTCGCCTGGCCCCGAGTCCTGACCCGCTCGGTGTCACCCGAACCGCCCCAACTCGCCTATCCTGCACGCGGTATCGGCAACCTCTGGGAGCCGCGCAGGTCCGCCGCGACCGATGCCGTCGCCGCCGTACTCGGCCGTTCCCGCACCCTGCTCCTCACCGAACTCGACACCCCGGCATCCACCACCCGACTCGCCGCCGACTGCGGCCTGTCGGCCGCCGCCGTCTCGCAGCACCTCACCGCGCTGCGCGACGCGGGCCTCGTCACCGCGCACCGCAGCGGCCGCTCGGTCCTCTACGCCCGCACCTCGGTCGCGGACGCCTTGCTCTCTCCCACGGAGGAACTCGTATGACCTGGTCATGGTCCTCGCCCTGGTCCGAGCGTGTCGTCATACGCGACGGAGTACGGCTCTCCTGCCGCGACTGGGGCGACGGCGACGGCGACGGCGGCGACGGGACCTCGCCCGCCGTCGTCCTCCTGCACGGGCTCGCCGGGCACGCCGGCGAGTGGGACGCCACCGCCGTACGGCTCCGGGCCGAGGGCCACCGGGTCGTCGCCGTCGACCAGCGCGGGCACGGCCTCAGCGAGCGCCTCCCGCAGGACACCTCACGCGCCGCGTACGTCGCCGACACCGTGGCCGTCATCGAGGAACTCGGCCTCACCCGGCCCGTGTTGATCGGGCAGTCGCTCGGCGGGCACGCCGCCATGCTCACCGCGGCCGCCCACCCCGGCCTGCTGAGGGGTGTGGTGCTCGTCGAGGCCGGGGCCGCGCAGGGTGACCCGGGGGTCGCCGACGACATCGGCGCGTGGCTGAAGAGCTGGCCGGTGCCGTTCCCCACCCGGGAGGCGGCCGCGCGGTTCCTGGGTGGCGGCCCCGTGGGCGAGGGCTGGGCGGCCGGCCTCCAGGAACGGGACGGCGGCGGGCTGTGGCCGCGATTCGACGCCGAGGTCATGGTGCGCTCGCTCGCCGAGAACGGCACCCGGGCCTGGTGGGAGGAGTGGGCGGCGATCGACTGCCCGAAGCTCATGGTGATCGCCCAGAACGGGATCATCACGGCGGACGAGTTGGACGGCATGGTCGGCCGGCGCCCCGACACCTGGACCGCGAGCGTCCCGGCCACGGGGCACGACGTCCATCTGGAGCGGCCGGACGCACTCCACCAGCTGCTCGCCGCGTTCCTCCGCGACGTGGACGGATCGGAAGTCGCGGACGGCCGGGAAGGCCCGAGCGGTCCGGAAGGCCAGGAAGGACGGAAAGACCAGGAAGGCCCGGAAGGCCCGGAAGGCTGGGAAGGCCGGGAAGGCCCCGGCCCAGTCACCCCTTGCGCTGGAGTCCACTCCAACTTCTAGAGTGCGTCGCGCGAAGCGGCCGCGCACACCCGGCCCGCACGCCCAACGGGGAGATGAGAAGCATGCGTTATCGCGTACTCGGCGGAACCGGCATCGAAGTCAGCGCGTACTGCCTCGGAACGATGATGTTCGGCGCCGTCGGCAACCCCGACCACGCGGACTCCGTACGGATCATCCACGCCGCCCTCGACCAGGGCATCAACTTCGTGGACACCGCCGACATGTACTCGACCGGCGAGTCCGAGGAGATCGTCGGCCAGGCGCTGCGCGACCCGCGCCGCCGCGCCGAGACCGTCCTCGCGACGAAGGGGTACTTCCCGATGGGCGAGGGGCCGGCCCGCGGCGGGCTCTCCCGGCGCTGGCTCACCCGCGCGGTCGAGGACAGCCTGACGCGGCTCGGTACCGACTGGATCGACCTCTACCAGGTCCACCGGCCCGACCACCGTACGGACGTCGAGGAGACGCTCTCCGTCCTCGGGGACCTCCAGGCCCAGGGCAAGATCCGGGCGTTCGGCTGCTCCACCTTCCCCGCCGAGGAGATCGTCGAGGCGCACGCCGTCGCCGAGCGCCGCGGACTGCGCCGCTTCCGTACCGAGCAGCCGCCGTACTCGCTGCTCGCGCGGGGCGTGGAGGCCTCGGTGCTGCCGGTGGCGCAGCGGTACGGGATGGGTGTGCTGACCTGGAGCCCGCTGGCCTCCGGGTTCCTCTCCGGGAAGTACCGCAAGGGCCGGCCGGTCGACCTGACCGGCGGGCGCCCCGCGCTCACCCCGCACCGCTTCGACCCGGAACTCCCCGGCAACGCGGCCAAGTTCGAGGCCGTCGAGCAACTGGCCGCTCTGGCCGAGCAGATCGGCTGCTCGCTGCCCGAGCTGGCCCTCGCGTTCGTGACGGCGCACCCGGCGGTGACGTCCGTGATCATCGGGCCCCGGACGGGGGAACAGCTGGAGGGGCTGCTGAAGGGCGCGTCGCTCCTCCTCGACGACGAGGTCCTCGACCGGATCGACGAGATCGTCCCGCCGGGGACGAACCTCTACCGGGCGGACGGCGTCTGGCAGCCGGAGTCCCTGACGGACGTGTCGCTGCGGCGGAGGCCGACGACGGACCGCGCGGCGGGCTGACCGGGCGACCGCTCGCGCGCGAAACCGCCCGAGCGTGGGCTTACGCGCTCGGCGGCCGCCCGCGCGGGCCCGCGCACAAGACGGGCCACCCGAACACGGGCCTACGCGCGACACGGGCCACCCGAGCGAGGGCTCACGCGCTCGGCGGCCGCCCGCGCGGGCCCGCGCCCAAGACGGGCCGCTCGAGCGCGGGTCCGTGCTCGAGCGGCCCGCGGCGGGCCGGCCACTCCTCCCGGGTAGCCCGCCCCGGCGCCGTCCCTGGTCCATGCTTGCTCGTATGGGGACGCACACACGCCGCCGGGTCGACGCCGACGAACGCCGGGCCCGCCTCGCCGTACGCCACCGGCTGGCGCCGTCGGCGCGGGCGTCGAGCGCCGAGGAGGTCGCGGCCTCCCTCGTCGCCCTGCACGCGACCGACCCCGCGAGCGTGTTCCTCGCCGTGGGGGCGCGGCTCGCCGGGGGCGGAAGTCCGGTGGCCGGGCTCGAACGGGCCCTGTACGAGGACCGGACGCTGACCCGGATGCACGGCATGCGGCACACGCTCTTCGTCTTCCCGACCGCTCTCGTCCCCGCCGTCCACGCCTCGACCACCCGCGACGTCGCCGTCCGCGAGCGCACGATGCTGCTCAGGGACCTGCGCAAGGGCAGCGAGTACGACGAGGCCTGGCTCGCCGAGACCGAGCGGCAGGTCCTGGCCGAGCTGACGGCACGGGGCGAGGCCACCGGGGCGGAGCTGGGCCGGGCCGTGCCACGGCTGCGCGCGCAGTACCTGTACGGGATCGGCACCCGGCAGGAAGGGCCCCAGTCGCTCTCCAGCCGGCTGCTGCGGATCCTCGGCATGGAGGGCCGGATCGCGCGGGGGCGCCCGCTGGGGGCGTGGACCTCCAGCCAGTTCCGCTGGGCGCCGACGCCCCGGCAGCCCCACCCGAGCGACGGGGACGCCCACGCCGAACTCGTACGGCGGTGGCTGGCGGCCTGCGGTCCCGCGACCGAGGCGGACCTGAAGTGGTGGACCGGATGGAAGGTCACCGACGTCCGCAGAGCGCTCGCGGCGACGGGCGCGGAGCCGGTGGAGCTGGCGGAGGGCACCGGCCATGTCCTGCCCGACGACCTCGAACCCGTACGGGCCGACCCCGAACCGTGGGCGGCGCTGCTCCCCGCCCTGGACCCGACGGCGATGGGCTGGCAGCACCGCGACTGGTACACCGATCCCGCGCACCGGGCCGCGCTCTTCGACCGCAACGGCAACATCGGCCCCACCGTGTGGTGGAACGGCCGTGTCGTCGGCGGCTGGGCGCAGCGCCCGGACGGCGAGATCGCGGTCCGTCTCCTGAGCGGCCGGGGTGAGGAGGGTGGTGCGGAGGCGACGGCGGCCGTAGAGGCGGAGGCGGCGCGGCTGCGCGGCCGGCTGGGGGAGGCCCGGGTGACGCCCCGGTTCCGTACACCGCTGGAACGGGAGCTCGCGGGCGCGCCGTAGCCCGTTCGCGTACCCGGGCCCGGGTGCGCGCCCGACCCGAGCAGGCACCCGAGCAGGCACCCGAGCCGCGCAAGCACCCGACCCGGGTACGCGCCCGACCCCAGCACGCACCGGCGCCGGGCACGCGCCGGCGCCGGCGCAAGGGCGTCCGTGGTCCCCCCGGGTGGAATCCCGAAGAAAACGCCTCCGGCTCCCGGCGAGGTGTCGAGAATCGGCACGCGGCTCCGACGTCCCCTGTGAAAGGCATCCGGGAACGGGTGAAGCGAAGCCACCGCCTCCGAAGGAGAACGTCATGAAGTACCTCGTCATGGTGCAGGGGTCCCAGGCCGACTACGACACGATGACCGGCAAGAGCACCGGGCAGGGCCCCGCGTGGAGCGAGCAGGACATGCAGGCGATGTTCGAGCACATGGGATCGATCAACAACGACCTCGCGGAGTCGGGAGAACTGGTCGACGCGCAGGGTCTCGTCGAGCCGGCCAGGACCCGGTTCGTCTCCGTCGACAAGGCCGGGCAGCCGGTGATCACCGACGGGCCGTACAGCGAGACGAAGGAGCTGCTCGCCGGCTACTGGGTTCTCGACTGCGCGAGCCTGGAGCGGGTCACGGAGATCGCTGCGCGCGTCGCGCGGTGCCCGCAGCCCGACGGTGCGCCGGAGTACCCGGTGGTGATCCGCCAGATCGACGAGCGGTCCGAGTCCGAGTTCCTCGCCGGCTGAGCGTGGACGTGGACGGGGACGAGACCGTCGAGGACCTGCTGCGCAGGCACGCGCCGCAGGTCCTCGGCGCGCTCGTGCGCCGGTACGGGCACTTCGACGCCGCCGAGGACGCCGTGCAGGAGGCCCTGCTGGCCGCGGCCCGGCAGTGGCCGGAGTCCGGGACGCCCGCGAATCCGCGGGGCTGGCTCATCCGGGTGGCCGCGCGGCGGCTGACGGACCAGCTGCGGGCGGACGAGGCGCGGGCCCGGCGGGAGGAGACCGCGGCGCGTCTGGAACCCCGCGAGACCCGGGCCGCGCCGTCCGACGACGACACCCTGACGCTGCTCTTCCTCTGCTGCGACCCCTCTCTCGCGCCCGCCGCCCGGATCGCGCTGACGCTGCGCGCGGTCGGGGGTCTCACGACGGCGGAGATCGCCCGGGCGCATCTCGTACCGGAGGCGACGATCGCCCAGCGGATCAGCCGGGCGAAGGCGAAGCTGCGCGACCACCCCTTCCATCCGCCCGGCCCCGACGACCGGGACGCACGCCTGGCGACGGTCCTGCAGGTGCTGTACCTGATCTTCAACGAGGGCTACACCGCCACCTCGGGCGCCGCCCTCCGCCGGGCCGACCTGGCGCAGGAGGCGATCCGGCTGACGCGGGCGGTCCGCAGACTGCTCCCCCGCGAGGCCACGGTGACGGGGCTCCTCGCCCTGATGCTCCTCACGGAGGCCCGCAGCGCCGCCCGCACGGGCCCGCACGGCGAACTGGTCCCGCTCGACGAGCAGGACCGGTCGCTCTGGGACCGGGCCGCGATCACCGAGGGCACGGCCCTGGTGGAGGAGGCGCTGACCGAGGGCCCGCCGGGGCCGTACCAGCTCCAGGCGGCGATCTCCGCGCTCCACGACGAGGCCCGCGTTGCCGAGGACACGGACTGGCCGCAGATCCTCGCCCTCTACGACGTCCTGGTCGCCGACTGGCCCGACCCGATGGCAGAACTGGGCCGCGTGGTCGCCGTCGCGATGACCCACGGCCCGGAGGCGGGCCTCACCGAACTCACCGCCCTGGAACCGCGCCTGAAGGACCACCACCGACTCTGGGCGGTCCGCGCCCACCTCCTGGAGCGCACGGGCGCGACCGAAGCCGCCCGCGCCGCCTACACCCAGGCCGCCGCCCTCACCCTCAGCCTCCCGGAACGCCACTACCTCCACACCAAGGCCGCCCGACTGAGCCGGTGAACGCGAGACCGTCCGTTCGTTTCGTGAATTGCACTGAATTTCACATCACGTCCTCGTACTCCGGCCCCGACGGCTACGGTTCCCCATGGGTCGAACATCCGGAACCAGATCTTTCGCGACCGTTCGCACTCTCCGACGACGGCCGCGTGTCCGTGGGGGGACATATGCACGAGATGTCCAAGGGAGCCAATGTCGGGCTGGCCTCGCTGAGCGAGGACGCGAGCTCGGTTTTCGTGGGCCTGAGTTGGAGCAGCGCGGCCGGGGACGGCGACGCGGACGTGTCCGTTCTGCTTCTCGACAGCAGCGGCAAGGTTCGCAGCGACGCCGACTTCTACTTCTACAACCACCCCGCCGCCGCCGACGGCAGTGTGCAGCTCCTGGGCAAGACCCCGACGGACAACGGCAGCGAGGACCGCATCGGGCTGGACCTCACCGCCGTACCCTCGGACGTGACGCGCATCGTCGTCGCCGCGAGTCAGTACGGAACGACGACCTTCGGGGCCCTCGACGACCTCCGGATGACCGTCTCCGACCGGTCGGGCGAAGCCCTCCTCGGCTTCTCCATCACGGACGCCACGATCGAGACCGCGTTCATCTTCGGCGAGCTCTACCGGCGCAACGAGGAATGGAAGTTCCGCGCCGTCGGACAGGGGTACGAGACCGGACTTGCCGGTCTCGCCACCGACTTCGGCATCGATGTCGTCGATGACGAAGAGGCCGACGGTACGGGCCTCGGAACGCATGACGCCGAACCGCCGACGGCGGCGGATCCTGCAGCCGAACGTCTGCTCGACGCCGTTCCGGCGCAGCCCGCGCCGAGGACCGGCCGCACCGGCCCGACACCGGAGGCCACCGCGACGACACCTGCACCTGCCCGCGGGCGCCGTGGCCCGCGCACGGCCAAGAAGAAGGTCACCCTCCCCAAGGCGGCCAAGAAGTCCCTCGCTGAGAGCGACTCCTGGAAGCCGGCTCGCCTCTTCCCTGTCCCGTCGTACAAGAGCGACAGGGAACGGGAGGTCCGGGCGACCTCGGTGCTCCTCTCGGTGATGGCGGAGGTCCCGGAGTTCGGCCGTCGGCTCACGGCCGGGTTCGGTGCCCCGGCCGGGCGGATGCAGACGTTCTCCGAGGTCGCCCTCCCCCACGGAGACACCCCCAAGCGGCCCGACGGGGTGATCAGGGTGGAGCGGGCCGGCAAGCTCTGGACCGCTCTCGTCGAGACGAAGACCAACGGGAATCCGCTGAAGGCGGAGCAGGTCCAGAACTACATGGACATCGCGGCCCGGCGAGGCTACGAAGCGGTCATCACGCTCTCCAACGACGTGGCCCTGGAAGGCAGCCCGCTCGTCGACGTCAAGATCGACGGACGTCGCAAGCACAAGGTGGCGCTCTGGCACCTCTCCTGGGCCGAAGTGGCCCATCAGGCACAGATGCTGATCCGGCACGAGGGCGTCGGCAACGCGGCGCACGCCTGGCTGCTGGAGGAGCTGCTGCACTACCTCCAGCACGAGAACTCGGGCTGCCACGGCTTCCAGAACATGGGCCCGTCATGGGTCCCCGTGCGCAACGGAATCGACGCCGAGACGCTCTGCCAGGGCGACCGTCAGGCCGTCGACGTGGTCGAGAGCTGGGAACGGCTGATCCGTCAGGTCTGTCTGCGCCTCGGAGGTGAGCTCGGGCAGAAGGCCCTGCCCGTCCAGCGGGCCAAGCGAGGCACGGACCCTGCGTCCCGACGTGCTGAGCTCGCGGACCGGTTGTGCGAGGAGGGCCGCCTGTCGGCGGAGGTGCGAGTCGACGGGGCGCATGGCGTCCTCGCGATCACCGCGGACCTGCGGACGGGGAAGTTGCGCACGTCGGTGGACCTTCCGGCACCGGAGGGCGGCTACCCGCTCACGATCGCCAAGCGGCTCGTCCGGGTTCTCGCCGAGGCGCCCGCCGACCTCCACGTCCAGACGCTGGTGGACGGCGGGAACGGACCTCGCGGCACACTGGAGCGTTTGCGGCCCGAACCCGGTGACCTGCTGCCGAAGGACGGAGCCCCGATCTCAGGATTCCGGCTCACGCTCTTCAAGGGCATGGGCGGGAGCCGGGGCAGTACTGAGTCTGGCTTCATCCGCAGCGTCGACGACGCCGTCGACCGCTTCTACGGGACGGTCGTCACGCACCTCGGCCAGTTCGAGCGCGGCACACCTCGTCAGCGGTCCGGCGGGGAGCAGCCGGTGGCCCTGAGCTGAGCACGCCGTCCCGCCGGCGGCCGCCCTCCGTCAGGGAGTGTCCGGGGCCGAGCCGAGGTGGGTCAGGGTGGTGTTCAGGTCCGGGGTGCAGTGGGTGGGGCGGTTGTGCGGGAGTCTGGCCAGTACTGCTGCCATGCCGCAGGTGTTCGTGAGCGCCGCGAGGACGAGGCCGCCCGCGGCGGCCGCCGAGAGCAGCTGCCAGGCCGGGTGGAGGAGCAGTCCCAGGGCCAGGCCGGTCAGGATCAGGGATCCGGCGGCGAGGCGGACCTGGCGTTCCATCGCCCAGGTGGCGCGGGCCGGCGCGCCCTCGGGGCGGGCGAGGGCGTGGCCGCGCGCGGACCAGCCCGTGGTGCCGCCCGTGAGGTCGAGCGCGGTCACGCCGTGCGCGGCGAGCTGTGCGCAGGCGCGGGCGGAGCGGTTGCCCGACTGGCACACCACGAGCAGCTCGCCCCGCGCGGCGGCCTCCTTGAGCGCGGGGAGCGCGCGGGAGAGCCGGTCGAGCGGGACGTTGAGGGCGCCCGGCACATGACCTGCGGCGTACTCGCCGGGCGTACGGACGTCGACGACCGTCAGATCGCCGAGTCGGGCCAGGGCCTGGTCTGCGTCGAGGGAGCGGGGAGCGGTCATGACAGGTGTCATCCTTGGTCTTCGACGGGACCCCGTTCGGGGGAGTAAATTACCCCCTGGGGTATCTGTGGAGGAGGAGTGGTGGAACTGGATCTCGCGGGCGCCGAGCTGAAGGCCGTCCTGAACCGGCTGCGCCGGGCACAGGGCCAGATCTCCGGCGTGATCCGGATGATCGAGGAGGGCCGTGACTGCGAGGAGGTCGTGACCCAGCTCGCCGCCGCCTCCCGGGCCCTGGACCGGGCCGGTTTCGCGATCATCGCGACGGGCCTGCAGCAGTGCCTGACGGACATCGACGCCGGCCAGAAGGACGGCGAGGACCGCGAGCAGATGCGGGCCCGGCTGGAGAAGCTCTTCCTCTCGCTCGCGTAGCCGCCGGCGGACGGTGGCCTGTCGGCGGGTGACCGGCGGGGGTGGCCTGGGGCGCGGCGTCTGGCTCAGTCGAGAGCTGCGTCGAGCAGCATCAGCGCCGACACCGCCAGCAGCACCGCGCCGAACACGCGGCGCAGCGTCTCTCCGCGGATCCTGGCGGCCAGCCGCCGCCCGTCCCAGGCGCCGAGGATCGCCGCACCCGCGAAGGGGGCGACCACGGCCCAGTCGAAGGATCCGGCCGTGCCTCCGCCGCCGCGCGCGAGCAGGGCGGCCAGCGCGTTGACGGAGACGATCAGCAGGCTGGTCCCGACCGCCGTCCGCATCCGCAGGCCGACGACCTGGACGAGCGCCGGTACGGTCAAGAAGCCGCCGCCCACGCCGAGGACACCGGTGACCGCGCCGAGCCCGGCGCCCGCACCCGCGACCGCCGGAGCCCCCATCCGAACCGCCTCGGCCTCGGCGACACGAGCCGGTCGTACCATCCGCACCGCCGCCACTCCCGCCACCACCGCGAAGCCGGTCGTCAGGAGCCACTCCGGGAGCCGGGCCGAGAGCAGTCCGCCGAGCGCCGCCGGTACCAGCCCCGCCGCCGCGAACAGCGCGCCCGTCCCCCACCGCACCTGACCGTCCCGGGCGTGGGCGAACAGGGCGGTCGCCGAGGTCGCGAGCACGATGAGCAGGCTCGCGGTCGCCGCCGCGGGCGGCGCGAAACCGAGGAGATAGATCAGTACCGGTACGGCGAGCACGCTGCCGCCGCCCCCGAGCGCCCCGAGCGCGAGCCCGACGACGGCGCCTCCGGCGAGGGCGATCAACACCGGTTCGGGACAGGCGCGTTCGCGAACGAGTCGTCGATCGCCACGACGTCGTGGCCGACCGCGGCCAGCATCGACGCGGCGATCGCGGCCCGCATCCCGCCGGCGCAGTGCACCCAGACGGTCGTGCCGGCGGGTATCTCGCCCATCCGGGAACGGAGCAGGTGCAGCGGGATGTGGAGCGACCCCGGGATGTGGCCGGCCGAGGAGCGCTCGGAGTCCCGCCGTACGTCCAGTACACGGACGGTCCCGGCCGACCCCTCCACCTCGGCCGACCCCTCCACCTCGGCGAGGTCCGCGAAGACGGCGCGGCGGTACGTCTCCGGCCGCTCCCCCGCCCGCACCCAGTCCTCGGGGCCGCCGGTCGCGGCGGCCGCCGGGCGGTCGATGCCGACTCGCACCAGCTCCCGCTGGGCCTCGGCCAGTTGGCCCGGCGACTCCGCGAGCAACGTCACCGGCCTGCCCCACGGAATGAGCCAGGCCAGGTGGGCCGCGAGCTGACCGCCCGCCTCGATGTTGAACGAGCCGGCCACGTGCCCCTCCGCGAAGGCCATCCGGCCGCGCAGGTCCACGACCCACTCGCCCGCGGCCAGCCGCGCCGCGATCTCCTCGGAATCCGCGACGGGCGGAGGGGTGAGGTCGACGGGCGCCGCGCCGACGGTGTTGAGCGGGCCCATGTGGGCGTAGTACGCGGGGACGTCGTCGAGACCGGCGAGCAGCTCGGCGACGAAGGTGTCGGCGTCCTTGACCAGGGCCGCGTTCACCGCCGCCTGCTCACCGATGGTGGTGGGACCGGCGTCGGGCGAGGACGGGCCGGAGGCGCAGAAGCTGCCGAACCCGTGGGTGGGCAGCACGGCGGTGTCCGCGGGGAGTTCGGCGGCGAGGCGGTGCGCGGAGGCGTGCTGGGCGCGGGCGAGCCGCTCGGTCAGCCGGGGTTCGACCAGGTCGGGGCGGCCGACGGTGCCGATGAGCAGCGAGCCGCCGGTGAAGACGGCGGCGGCCCGGCCGGCCTCCTCCAGGACGTACGAGGTGTGGTGCGGGGTGTGGCCGGGGGTGGCCATGGCCCGCACGGCGAGGCCCTCGTCGATCTCGAGCCTGTCCCCGTCGGAGACGGGGAGCCGGTCGTACGCGACGGGGGCGGCGGCCGGGACCACGTGCACGGCCCCGGTGATCCGGGCCAGCTCGCGGCCGCCGCTCACGTAGTCGTTGTGCACATGGGTCTCCAGCACGTGGGAGATCCGCACACCGCGCAGGGCCGCCGCGGTGAGCACGCGGTCGATGTCACGCGGCGGGTCGATCACGACGGCGCGGGCGGTTCCGCCCGCGAGGTATCCGCGATTGCCGAGGCCGGGCATGTCGACGGTATCCACGAAGAACACGGCCTTGTCCTCCTTCCGAGCTCGGAAGCACGAGCTCAATTACCCCCCGGGGTATCCAAGCGACTCCGTGACCCTAACAGAAGTACCCCCGGGGGTATCCAGCCCGCTTGCCGGAACGGCAAAGGGCCGGGCCTCCGCCGTACGGAGGCCCGGCCCTTGGGGGACGCGGAAGGCGATGTGTCGCCGCAGGTCAGTCGGTCGCGAGGCCCTTCAGACGCTTGGCGATCTTCGCGAGGCGGGCGCCCTGGTAGCGAGCGGCCTGGAGGGTGTTCTCGTCCGGGGCGCCGTTCGCGGCCGGGTGCGAGGTGCCGTAGGGGTTGCCGCCCGCGGCGTAGACGGAGGCGTCGGTGTAACCGGGGGAGACGATGACCGAACCCCAGTGGTGGAAGGTGTTGTAGAGCGCCAGCAGCGTGGACTCGTTGCCACCGTGAACGTTGTGGGCGCTCGTGAAGGCCGTCGCGGGCTTGTCGGCGAAGGCGCCGCGCGCCCACAGGCCGCCGGTGGTGTCGATGAACTGCTTCAGCTGGGCGGCGATGTTGCCGTACCGGGTCGGCGAGCCGAGCGCGTACGCGTCCGCCCACTCCAGGTCGTCGAGCGTGGCGATCTCGACGTCACCGGTCGCGTCGACGTGGGCGCGCCATGCCGGGTTGCCGTCGATGGCGGCGTCGGGGGCGAGCTCGGTCACGCGCCGCAGCCGGACCTCCGCGCCGGCCTTCTCCGCACCTTCGGCGACGGCCTGGGCGAGCTGGTGCACGCTGCCGGTGGACGAGTAGTAGATGACGGCGACCTTGACGGACATGACGTACCCCTTCAACCGGATTCATTTCCGCTTCAACGGTTCCGAGCGTAAACGGATACTCATCCGCTTTGCAAGGGGAATCATCGAGGAACCGGATAGCGCTCCGTTATGCTCGGGGGCAGGAAGCGACCGACGGGGATCGGAGCGAGCGAGCGGACAGGCGGAGGCGGAGGCGGACATGGCGCGCACGAAGAACACCGGAGCGGACCACCGCCAGGGCCGGACGCACGGAACGAGCCAGGCGCCCGGGCCGACGCACGGAACGAGCGAGGCGTCCGGGCCAGTACCCGGGACGGGCCAGGCGCCCGGGCCGGCGCACGGGACGAGCCAGGCGCACGGGACGAGCGAGGCGTCCGAGACGAGCGAGGCGCCCCAGGCCCCCGCCCGCCCGGCCGCCCCCGCCCGCCCGGCCGCTCCCGCCCGCCCGGCAGCCTCCGCCGCGCCCCCGGCCGGCGGCGCCATACCCCCCGCCGTCACCCTGCTCCCCGCCGCCGGAGCGCCCGTCGTGACCGAGCGGGCCGATGCCGCGCGGAACCGGCGCAGGATCCTCGACGCGGCCGCCCGGATCGTCGCCGAGGTGGGGCCCGAGGCCGTGACCATGAACCAGGTCGCCCACGCCAGCGGGATAGGCGTCGGCACCGTCTACCGCCGCTTCGGCGACGTAGCCCAGCTCCTGTGGGCGCTCCTCGACGACCGGGAGCGCCAGTTCCAGGAGGCGTACCTGAGCGGCCCGCCGCCGCTCGGCCCCGGCGCACCCGACGACGAGCGCCTGCGCGCCTTCCTCGACGCCCTCGTCGACCGGATCATCGAGCAGCGCGAGCTGCTGCTCGCCGCCCAGGCCGCCGCCCCGAGCGCGCGCTACACCAGCGGCGCGTACCTCGCCATGCACGCCCACGTCGCGATGCTGCTCGCCCGCGTCCGGCCCGAAACCAACCCGGCGCTCCTCGCGCACCTGCTGCTCGCGCCGTTCTCGCCGAGCCTGATGCACCACCTCACCGTCGAACGCGCGCTCTCCGCCGAGGAGCTCAAGGCCGGGGTCGACGCGCTGCTGAACCTGGGGGGATGAGCGCCGCGAGTCCGTCCAGGACGCGCGCCAGACCGAAGGCGTAGGCGTGGTCGGGGCTGTACATGCCCTCGTACGCCACGGCCGCCGCCTCCCCCACCCGCGACGCCAGCGGGAACCGCTCCGCGTCGAACATCCGGGCCAGCAGCGGCGCGTGGGCGTCCCACCACTCGTGGTCGGACATCGCGCTCTCCCGGTCGACGGCCCGCGCGTCCAGCTCCGTACGGGCGGCGGACTGCACGAACCCGAGCAGATGCGTCAGCGCCGAGTCCATGGCCACGTCGTCGAGGCCGAGCCCTTCGAAGGCACCGAGCTCGTGCTCGTACTTCGTCATCACCCCGGGCCCGAGCGGAGGCCGGTGGACCCGCAGTTCGACCAGCCAGGGGTGCCGTAGATAGAGCGCGCGGTTCTCGTCGGCGACCGCCGTCACCCGCTCCCGCCAGGGCTCCTCCGGCGCGAAGGGGGTTCGGGGCATCCGCCGGAAGACCAGGTCGAGCATCAGGTCGAGCAGTTCGGCCTTGCCGGGGACGTACGTGTAGAGGGTCATCGGGGTCACGCCGAGGCGCTGCGCGACCGCGCGCATGGTGAGCGCGTCGAGCCCGCCCTCGTCGGCCAGGGCGATCGCCGCGTCGACGACCCCGTCGACGGTCAGCCCCTGCCGGGGGCCGCGCCGGCCTCCGGCGAGCGGCGGGGAACCATCCCGCCACAGCAGTTCGAGGGTCCGCGCGGGATCCCCCGCGCCGCTGCTCCGCTCCTTCACCATGACACCCATTCTCGCAGGTCAGACCTATTTCCCAATACTTTGTACGCTGTATAGAGTAACGTGGCTCGGGTACTGGGACCACCATCGGAGGGCGCAGCCATGACCACCCCCGCCGCAGCGGACAACCACCACGTCATCCAGGTCCGCGGGGCCCGCGAGAACAACCTCAGGAACGTCGACGTCGACCTCCCCAAGCGCCGCCTCACCGTCTTCACCGGCGTCTCCGGCTCCGGGAAGTCCTCGCTCGTCTTCGGCACCATCGCCGCCGAGTCGCAGCGCCTGATCAACGAGACCTACAGCGCCTTCCTCCAGTCCTTCATGCCGGCGCTCGGCCGCCCGGACGTGGACGGACTGCACAACCTCAGCGCCGCGATCGTCGTCGACCAGGAGCGGATGGGCGCCAACTCCCGCTCCACGGTGGGCACGGCGACCGACGCGTACACGATGCTGCGCATCGTCTTCAGCCGTCTCGGCACCCCGCACGTCGGCACCTCCGGCGCCTTCAGCTTCAACCTGCCCGAGGGCATGTGCCCGCGCTGCGAGGGCGTCGGCCAGATCTCCGACATCGACGTCGACGAGCTCGTGGACCGCAGCAGGTCCCTCAACGAGGGCGCGATCACCGTTCCGGGGTACGCCGTCGACTCCTGGATGTGGCAGATCATGGCCCAGTCCGGCTTCTACGACCCCGACAAGAAGCTGGCCGAATTCACCGGGCAGGAGTGGGAGGACTTCCTCCACCGTCCCTCGTGCAAGGTGAAGGTCGGCAGCAACAACTTCACCTACGAGGGTCTCGTGGTGAAGCTCCAGCGGACCGTCCTCTCCAAGGACCGGGACGCCATGCAGGCCCACATCCGCGCCTTCGTGGACCGGGCCGTCGTCTTCCGCACCTGCCCGGAGTGCGAGGGCACCCGCCTGACGCGGGCCGCGCTCTCCTCCCGTATCGACGGGGTGAACATCGCCGAGTGCTCGGCGATGCAGATCAGCGACCTCGCCGCGTTCGTACGCCGGATCGAGGACCCCTCCGTCGCCCCGCTCCTGGCCGGCCTGCGCGAACTGCTCGACTCCCTCGTCGAGATCGGGCTCGGCTACCTCAGCCTGGACCGGGCCTCCGGCACGCTCTCGGGCGGCGAGGCGCAGCGCGTGAAGATGGTGCGCCACCTCGGCTCCTCCCTCACCGACGTGACGTACGTCTTCGACGAGCCCACCACCGGCCTGCACCCGCACGACATCCGCCGCATGAACGACCTGCTGCTGCGGCTGCGCGACAAGGGCAACACCGTCCTCGTCGTGGAGCACAAGCCGGAGGTCATCGAGATCGCCGACCACGTCGTCGACCTCGGCCCGCGCGCCGGGTCGAACGGCGGCGAGATCTGCTACTCCGGCGACGTGCCGGGCCTGCGCGCCTCCGGGACACTGACCGGCGAGCACCTCGCGCACCGGGCGAAGCTCCGCCCCGAGGTACGCCCCCGCACCGGCGCGCTCTCCATCATGGGCGCCTCGCAGCACAACCTCCGGAACGTGAGCGTCGAGATCCCGACCGGCGTCCTGACCGTCGTCACGGGCGTCGCCGGCTCCGGAAAGTCGTCCCTCGTCCACGGCAACCTGCCGGGCCGGGACGGGGTGGTCGTCGCCGACCAGTCCCCGATCCGCGGCTCGCGCCGCTCGAACCCGGCGACGTACACCGGACTGCTGAACCCGATCCGTACCGCCTTCGCCAAGGCCAACGGGGTCAAGGCGGCGCTCTTCAGCGCCAACTCGGAGGGCGCCTGCCCGAAGTGCAACGGCCTCGGACTCGTCTACACCGACCTCGCGATGATGGCGGGCGTCGCCTCCGTCTGCGAGGAGTGCGAGGGGAAGCGCTTCACGCGCGAGGTGCTCGCCTACACGCTCGACGGCAGGAACATCCACGAGGTCCTGTCGATGTCCGTCGAGGAGGCGTACGACTTCTTCACGGCGAAGGGCCAGGCCCGGACGATCCTCGGCCGGCTGAAGGACGTCGGCCTCGGCTACCTCCGTCTCGGCCAGCCCCTCAACACCCTCTCGGGCGGCGAGCGCCAGCGCCTGAAGCTGGCGATCCACATGGCCGAGAAGGGCGCGGTCTACGTCCTCGACGAGCCGACGACCGGCCTCCACCTGGCCGACGTCGACCAGCTCCTCGCCCTTCTGGACCGGCTCGTCGAGGCGGGCAACACGGTCGTGGTCATCGAGCACCACCAGGCGGTCATGGCGCACGCCGACTGGCTGATCGACCTCGGTCCCGGCGCGGGCCACGACGGCGGCCGGATCGTCTTCGAGGGCACGCCGTCCGAGCTGGTCGAGAAGGGCGACACGCTGACGGCGCGCCACCTGCGGGAGTACGTGGGCGCCTGAGCCAGGCCGCGGGCGCGGGGGGCCGACACCGATACACCTCCCGCGCCCGGGTGCCTCCGCGCCCCGGCCTCCCCGCGCCCGGGTGCCTCCGCGCCCCGGCCTCCCCGCGCCCGGGTGCCCCCGCGCCCGGCCCCCTCGGCCTCGCCATCCCGCGCCTCCGGCCCCCGGCCCCCGTCCACACCCTGAAACGATCTGGACCCGGCCACCGGCCTCGGCGCACCATCACGCCCATGGCGACCTTCCTCATCCTGCACGGCTTCCAGAACCACCGTCCGCCCGGCCACTGGCACCACTGGCTCGCCGGCCGGCTCGCCGAGCGCGGGCACGAGGTGCGCTACCCGCAGCTGCCCGAGCCGGACGCACCCGTACTGGAGGACTGGACGGCGGCGCTGCGCGCGCACCTCCACCGGCCCGCCGAGGGCGAGTTCGTCGTCATCGCGCACAGTCTCTCCGTCCTGCTCTGGCTGCGCGCCGCCTCGCCCGACGTCGACCGGGTCCTGCTCGTCGCCCCGCCCTCCCCCGCCGTCACGGCCTCGATCCCGGAGATAGCCGCGTTCGCCGCAGGGCTCGACCTCGGCTCCGTACGGCTCGATGCACCGACGCGGCTCGTCTACGCGGCCGGGGACCCCTACTGCCCCGAGGGCGCCGACGTCCCCTACGGCACCCCCCTCGGCCTCGACATGGACGTGATCCCCGGCGGCGAGCACCTCACCCCGGACTCCGGGTACGGGGAGTGGCCGTCGGTACTGCGCTGGTGCGAAGACCCGGCGACCCGGCTCGGGCCCCGGTAGACGAGGCCTCGGGGCCCAGGCCGTCGCCCTCCCGGGCGAACCGTGACGGAGTCCGCCCGCGGCCCCGTCGGCGCAGCCTAGGGTGACGACCCATGAGGTGGCTCAGCAGGGCAGGAGCAGTCGAGAACACCGTCGTCGCCGGGCAGATGCGAGGCTTCTTCAGAGGGCTGTCGGCCGAGACCCGCAAGGACCCCCGGCTGGTCGCCCAGGCGTACGGCGCGCATCTCTTCCACCGACGGCGGCGCAGGCTCGTGGACGAGAAGCGCTTCGCCGCCTCGCGCTTCCACGTCGGCATCGGCGTCGGGTCCGACGACTTCGCCGACCTGACCAAGCGGGCCGTGCTGGTCTCGGACACCCTGCTGCTCTCCCACAACGGGGCGGGCACCCGCCACCACCTCAGGCAGCTCTCGCACCGCGACTTGTCCATCCCCCAGACGGAGGAGGAGGAGCGCACCGGCGTCCTGCCCACCGGGACGAGCACGACGGAAGACCTGTACATGAACTGCCCGGACCCGGACCGGCTGGGGCGCTGGCTCCTGCAGACCGAGCCGTTGCTGCGCGCGGGCTGCGCCTGGTACCTCCCCACGTACGCGGTGTCCCGCCACACCACGCGCTACGGCTACGCGGGGGAGCCGGTCGACCCCACCTACGAGCATCACTCCGGGCCGGTCACGGACTCCGACGTGCCGGGCCTGCTCGACTTCGCGGCCACCGGCCGCCGGGTCGTCGCCCAGAGCCACACACCCGCCGTCGTCAGCCAGCTCGTGATCCCGGTGGTCGAGGAACTGGAACTGCCCTTCATCGACGGCGTCTCCCTGGAGGAGTTCAGCAAGATCACCGTTGGGGAGTTCGACGCCTACCGGGCCCATCGCGGATGGCTGCGGATGGAGCTGGCCGACGTCGACAGCGCACTCGACGCGGACGGGCGGCAGAAGGCCCTGATGAAGATCGGCCTCCGGATGCAGGACGGGGTCCGGGGCATGCAGGCCCAGATGAACCAGGTCCGCCGCAAGCGGGCCGTCGCCGTGACCGGCGCGGTCGTCGGCACAGTCACCGCCAGCCTGGTCGCCGTCTACGGTCCCGCCCTCCAGTCGGCGCTGACGGCCGTCGTGGGCGGGGCTGCCGGCGGGCTGTGGGGAGCGTTCCAGGCGGGGGCCGACAACAGCCCGCGCACGCTCCGCGAGAACGCCTGGTACTACGTGTGGACGCTCTCGCGGAAGGCCGACCGGAACCCCTGACACGGGTGCCGACGGCGTGGGACACGAGTGCCGAACGCCTGTGACGCGGGGTGCCGGAGCGTGCGTACCCCGGCCCGGGCGCGTGACCGGATCGGGTGTCAGGCCGTGCGGGGTGGGCCCTCGGGCGCGATCATCGGAGCATGACCACCGAGATCCACCTCGCCCAGCAGCCCGAGGCCGACGAGCTGCTCGGCCGCTCCCCGCTCGCCGCGCTCGTCGGCATGCTGCTCGACCAGCAGGTGCCCATGGAGTGGGCGTTCTCCGGGCCGTACACGATCGCGCAGCGGCTCGGCACGGACGATCTCGACGCGGGGCAGATCGCCGCGTACGACCCCGAGGCGTTCGGCGCGTTGCTCTCCGCGAAGCCCGCCGTGCACCGCTATCCGGGGTCGATGGCCAAGCGGATCCAGCAGCTCTGCCAGTTCCTCGTCGACGAGTACGGCGGTGACGCCGAGGCCGTCTGGGCGGACGCGGAGAGCGGGGCGGAGCTGCTCGCGCGGCTGAAGGCGCTGCCCGGTTTCGGGGTGCAGAAGGCGCAGATCTTCCTGGCCCTGCTCGGCAAGCGGTACGGCGTCCGGCCCACCGGGTGGCGGGAGGCGGCGGGGGCGTACGGCGAGCAGGGCTCGTACCGTTCCGCGGCGGACATCACCGGTCCGGAGTCGCTGGCGAAAGTTCGTGCCTTCAAGCAGGAGGCGAAGGCCTCCGCAAAGGCGGCGAAGGCACAGAAATCATCCGGGAATTGAACGCTCCGGATGTCAATCCTGCTAAATCCGACATGAATTGTGCCGGAGCTGTTCACAGGAGCCGTCAGAGATCGCTAGCTTCCCCTCTACCTCGTCCGAATCGGGAAGGACCTCTGTGAACGCATCCTCTCGCAGAGCCGCGGCCACCCTGGCCGCAGCCGCACTCGCGACCCCGCTCCTGCTGGCCAGCGCCTCCCCCGCCACCGCCGTCGCGGACCCCGGGGCCAAGCCCGCGCGGGACGCGGCGCAGCTGGCGAAGAAGCTGGTCCGCGAGACGTCCGGCAAGGACGCCTACAGGCACCTGCAGAAGTTCCAGGCGATAGCCGACTCGGCCGGCGGCCACCGCGCGGCCGGCTCGCTCGGACACGACGCCTCGGCTGCGTACGTCTACCAGCAGCTGAAGAAGGCCGGCTACAACGTCTCGTACCAGAAGTTCGACTTCATCTACACCCAGACGCTGGCCGAGAAGGCGTCCGTCGTCTCGCCCGCGCCGCGCGACATCGCGATCTCGGCGATGACGTACACGAAGTCGACCCCCGTCGGCGGCATCAAGGCCGACCTCGCCGCCGTCCCGGTCGACGCGGACGGCACGACCGGCTGTGAGCCGGCCGACTTCGCGTCGGGCACGTTCACCGGCAAGATCGCGCTGGTCAAGCGCGGCGGCTGCACCTTCGCCGTCAAGCAGGAGAACGCCGCGGCGGCGGGCGCCGTCGGCGCGATCATCTACAACAACACCGAAGGCGCCCTCTCCGGCACCCTCGGCGACCCGGCCGCCGGCAAGATCCCGACGGGGGGCGTCACCCAGGCCGAGGGCGAGAAGCTCGCCGCGGACCTGGCCAAGGGCGCGGTGAACATCTCCTTCGAGATCCGTCAGCTCCAGGAGAAGCGTTCCACCAACAACGTCATCGCGGAGACGAAGCGCGGCAACGCCGCCAACACCGTGATGCTCGGCGCGCACCTGGACTCCGTGACCGCCGGCCCCGGCATCAACGACAACGGCTCGGGCTCCGCCGGTCTGCTCCAGGCCGCCCTGGAGCTCGCCGAGTCGAAGGACAAGGTCCGCAACAAGGTCCGCTTCGCCTGGTGGTCCGCGGAGGAGAACGGGCTGCTCGGCTCCGAGCACTACGTCGCGAACATGAGCGAGCTGGACAAGAAGGAAGTCAAGCTCTACCTCAACTTCGACATGATCGCCTCGCCGAACTACGGCCTGTTCGTCTACGACGGCGACAACTCCGACAACGTCGGCGCGGGCGCCGGCCCCGAGGGCTCCGCCCAACTGGAGCGGGACATCACCGACTTCATGGACCGGCGCGGCCTGCCGCACGAGGGCACCGACTTCACGGGCCGCTCGGACTACGGCCCGTTCATCGAGATCGGCATCCCCTCCGGCGGCACCTTCACCGGCGCCGAGGGCATCAAGACGGCGGCGCAGGCGGCCAAGTTCGGCGGAACGGCGGGTGTCGCGTACGACGTGAACTACCACGCGGCCGGCGACAACCTGTCGAACGTCAACATGAAGGCCTTCGACGCCAACATCGACATCATCGCCAACGCCGTGGGCACCTACGCCCACGACATCAGCTCTCTGAAGCGCCCGGTCGTCAGCGTCCCGACGGAGGGCGACGCGGGCAGCGGCGGCGGCCTCCACGACGGCCACGACCACGAGGTCACGGAGTAGCACGCAGAGGCCCCGGGTAGCACCGAGTCCGGGCACCAAGGCACGAGGGGCGGGGCGGGAGACATCCCACCCCGCCCCTCCGCTTCTCCGCCTCTCCCCTATCTCCTCCGCCGTGCCGTGCCGAAGAGCGACCGGGAGATCTCCCGCCCCAACTGCGTCCCGATCGACCGCGCCAGCGACTTGAACATCCCGCTGTCCACGACCTGCTCGACCAGCGACTCGTCCTCCTTCGGCGCCCGCGCCGGCGGCTTCGGTCTCTGCGCCTGCTGCTCCTGCCGCTCCTGCCGCGCCGAGAGGCGCTCGTACGCCGACTCCCGGTCCACCGCCTCCGCGTACCGCCCCCACAGCGGCGACCCCTTGACCGCAGCCTCCAGCGCGTCCGCCGCGATCGGGCCCATCAGGGACTCCGGCGCCCGCAGCCGTGTCGCCGCCACCGGGGTCGGCGCACCCGTCTCGCCCAGTACGGTGACCACCGCCTCGCCCGTGCCGAGCCCCGTCAGGACCTCCTCCAGGTCGTACGCCGAGTTCGGGAACGTCCGCACCGTCGCCTTCAGCGCCTTGGCGTCGTCCGGGGTGAACGCCCGCAGCGCGTGCTGCACCCGGTTCCCCAGCTGCGCGAGCACGTCACCCGGCACGTCCTTCGGGGTCTGCGTCACGAAGAAGACGCCCACGCCCTTCGAGCGGATCAGCCGCACGGTCATCGTGATGGACTCCAGGAACGCCTTCGACGCGCCTTTGAAGAGCAGGTGCGCCTCGTCGAAGAAGAACACCAGCTTCGGCTTCTCCAGATCCCCGACCTCCGGCAGATCCTCGTACAGGTCCGCCAGCATCCACATCAGGAACGTGGAGAACAGCTGCGGCTTGTCCTGCACCGCCGGCAGCTCCAGTACGGACACCGTGCCGCGCCCGTCCGCCGCCGTCCGCAGGAACTCGCCCGTGTCGAACTCCGGCTCCCCGAAGAACCCGGCCGCCCCCTGCTGCTCGAACGCCGTGATGGAGCGCAGGATCACCCCGGCCGTCGCGGTCGAGAGTCCGCCGATCCCCTTCAGCTCGGGCTTCCCCACGTCCGACACGAGGAAGGCCACCACCGCCCGCAGATCCTTGAGGTCCACCAGCTCCAGACCCTTCTGGTCCGCGTAGTGGAAGATCAGCCCGAGCGACTGCTCCTGCGTCTGGTTGAGCTGGAGCACCTTCGACAGCAGCACGGGCCCGAAGCTCGTCACCGTGGCCCGTACGGGAATGCCCGCGCCGATGCCGCCGAGCCCGTAGAACTCGCAGGGGAAGCCCGTCGCCTTCCACTCCTGCCCGACCTGCCCCGCCCGCTCCCTGGTCCTCTCGGACTCCACGCCCGGCGCCGAGATGCCCGACACGTCCCCCTTGATGTCGGCGAGGAAGACCGGCACGCCGTTCGCGGACAGCTGCTCGGCGACGAGCTGCAGGGTCTTCGTCTTTCCGGTGCCCGTCGCACCGGCGACCAGGCCGTGCCGGTTGAGCATCGGCAGCGGGAGGCGGATACCCGCGTCCGGGTGACATTCCCCGTCCCACAGCAGCGCGCCGAGCTCCAGCGCCGGCCCGGAGAAGGCGTACCCCGCCGCGATCTCGCCGGCCGGAGACTGCTCGCTCACGCTCATGACAGGACCTCTAGTTCCGGAATCGTGGCGGTTTGCCCCAGCATCGCACCGGCCCCGCGTGGCTGCGCCGGGAGCCGCTTGCCCGGTAGGCTTTCCGTGTGATCTTCAAGCGCATCGGACAAGGCCGGCCGTACCCCGACCACGGCCGGGAAAGCACCCGGCAGTGGGCGGACGTCGCCCCGCGCCCGGTCCGCCTCGACCAGTTGGTCACCACGAAGGGCCAGCTGGACCTGGAGACGCTGCTCGCGGAGGACTCCACGTTCTACGGCGACCTCTTCGCGCACGTCGTGAAGTGGCGGGGCGACCTCTACCTCGAGGACGGGCTGCACCGCGCGGTGCGCGCCGCGCTCCAGCAGCGCCAGGTGCTGCACGCCCGCGTGCTGGAGATGGACTAGCGGCGACGCGCCGTTCTGACCCTTTCGGGGGCTCTGCCCGTCCATCCGGACGCGATCACATGATCGTCAAGTATCCAACCTCGACGGACGGCATTACGCTGCGTCCATGAGCATGCTCACTCCCCCCGGAATGGGCGGAAAATACCGCATCACGGGTGACAAGTACCCCCGTATGCGCCGCCCCCGGAACCGTCGCAGGATCGTCCTCGCGGCCGCGGCCGCCGTGGTCGTGCTCGGCGCGGCCGGGTGGGGGACCGTGCAGCTCGTCGACGTGTTCTCCGGCGGTGACGAGGACACGAAGACGACGGCCGGTCACCGCACCGACTGCAAGCCCGCACCCAAGCCGACGACCGCGGCCGTCGCCGCGCTGCCCAAACCCGCCCAGATCACGGTGAACGTCTACAACGCGACCCCGCGCAGCGGGCTGGCGAAGTCGACCGCCGACGAGCTCAAGAAGCGCGGCTTCCTCATCGGCAAGATCGGCAACGCCCCCGCCGCGTACGACAAGAAGGTCGTCGGCGCCGGGGTCCTGCTCGGTGCTCCCGGGGCGGCCAAGGGCGCGTTCCCCGTCCTCGGCACCCAGCTGAAGGGCGTCACGACGAAGACGGACACCCGCGCGACCGCGGACGTGGACCTCATCATCGGGACGGCCTTCAAGAACCTGGACCCCAAAGCGACGGCGGACGCGGCCCTGGTCGCTCTGAACAAGCCCAAGGCCCCGCCCGCCGGGAAGTGCTGAACCGGTATCTTCCGCCCGGTACGGCCGGCTAGTCGGCCGTACCGTACATGCGGTCGCCCGCGTCGCCGAGGCCCGGGACGATGTACCCGTGCTCGTTGAGGCGCTCGTCGACCGAGGCCGTCACGACGGTCACCGGCGTGCCCGCCAGCTCGCGCTCCATGATCTCGACGCCCTCGGGGGCGGCGAGCAGCACGACCGCGGTGACATCGTCCGCGCCGCGCTTGATCAGCTCCCTGATCGCGGCGACGAGCGTGCCGCCGGTCGCCAGCATCGGGTCCAGGACGTACACCTGGCGGCCCGAGAGGTCCTCCGGCATCCGCGTCGCGTAGGTCGACGCCTCCAGCGTCTCCTCGTTGCGGATCATGCCGAGGAAGCCCACCTCGGCGGTCGGGAGGAGCCGGACCATGCCGTCGAGCATGCCGAGGCCGGCGCGGAGGATCGGGACCACCAGCGGCCGCGGGTACGACAGCTTCACACCGGTCGTCGGCGTGACGGGGGTCTCGATGTCGACCTGCTCGGTCCGCACGTCCCTGGTGGCCTCGTAGGCGAGCAGGGTGACCAGCTCGTCGGCGAGCCGGCGGAAGGTCGGGGAGTCCGTGCGCTTGTCGCGCAGCGTGGTGAGCTTGTGGGCGACCAGCGGGTGATCGACGACGTGGAGACGCATGGTCACACAGTAGCCCGCACTGGCATCAACCCATGCCCTGGAGGGAAGGTGGGGGCACAGGACCCAGTCGTGGGGTGGTGTGGCCCATGCCCGACCCGGCAGACCCGGCGCAGTCGGGGGACGCCAGGAACGAGGACGGCGGGAAGCCGCCGGAGACGGACGCGGAGCGCCGCAGGCGCCGCGCCCAGTTCCTGCGCGAGCTGCATGAGGCCAAGGCACTCCGTGACCGTGTGCAGCCCCGGCGCGCGCGGGCGGCGCGGATGCGCCAGCAGATGCGGATGAGGACCTTTCGCTGGTGAGGGCCACGGCGCCGGGCCCGCGCCGTGCGCCTCCCGTGCGCCGGTCCGTGCGCCGGTCCGTGCGCCGGGTCTGCGCACCCGCCCGATGGGCGTCAGGATCAGACTGATGCACGACGCAAGAGCCGAAGACCTCTCCTGAAGCCGCTGTTTCTGCCACGATGCCGATTGGGCGGGGCATCGGAAGCGCGCCGCCGGATCGTTCACCTCTGATCAGTGGGAGAGTCACGGTGTACTTCGCCGCACTGCTCGCGCGCACCGAAGACGGGTGGGAAGCGAGCGACACAGAGCTCGACGACGTGGAGACCCTGTCGGATCTGATCGATCTGGCCCGCGAGGCCTCGATCGACGACGACACGGTGATCGTCTTCATCGAACAGGAGGACGCCTGGTTCGGCGTCCTGCGCATCGAGGGCGAGGACGACCCTCGCATCTACGTGTCGGACGGGGCGGCCGCCGCCCGCTCCTCGTACGGGGAGATCCTCACCAAGGAGATCCTCGGGGACGACCTGGACGACGACGACACGCTGGACGACCTGGACCTCGACGGTACGGAGGACGGCGAGCCCCTGGACCGCGACGACGACGAGGACGAGGCGGGTGCGTCCGTCGACGCGGTGCCCGCCGCACCGGTCGGCGACCGGCTGCTCCTCGCGGACCTCGGCATGTCCGAGAGCCAGCTGCAGGAGCTCGACAGCGACGCGCTCGCCGAGATCGCGGACGCGCTGGGCGCCGCGGAGGTTCTGGAGACCGTGCGCTAGTGACCGAAGCAGTACCCGATCCCGATCCTGTGCCCGTTCCCGACCCCGAGGCAGTACCCGATCCCGTACGGGATCCCTGGCGGGAGTCCATGCGGCTCGCCCTCGCCGAGGCCGAGAAGGCCGCGTCGGCCGGTGACGTGCCGGTCGGCGCGGTCGTGCTGTCCGCCGAGGGCACGGTCCTCGCCCTCGGGCACAACGAGCGCGAGGCGACCGGCGACCCGACCGCCCACGCCGAGGTCCTGGCCCTGCGCCGGGCCGCGGCGCGGACCGGGGAGTGGCGGCTGACCGGCTGCACGCTCGTCGTGACCCTGGAGCCCTGTGTCATGTGCGCCGGCGCGCTCGTGCAGTCCAGGGTCGACCGGCTGGTGTTCGGCGCGCCCGACGAGAAGGCGGGCGCGTCCGGTTCACTCTGGGATCTCGTACGCGACAGGCGGCTGAACCACCGTCCCGAGGTGATCCGGGGCGTCCTCGGCGAGGAGTGCTCAGCGCAGCTCACGGCCTTCTTCAGGACCCGCTGAACCCGCCTCCGACCTGCGAGGCGATACGGATTTCATCGCAGAGCCTCTTTGGGCTAAGCTCTCTCTCGGTAGCGTGTCCGAGCGGCCGAAGGAGCTCGCCTCGAAAGCGAGTGTGGCGCAAGTCACCGAGGGTTCAAATCCCTCCGCTACCGCTGGTAGATGAAGGGTCGGTCCCGAAAGGGACCGGCCCTTCATCTCGTTTCCGGCCATGACGCGTTGCCGTACAACCGCCTTCTTGGCGCTTCGACCCCCGTCTGTCTCGCCGTCACCCTCGGGGCCGCTGGACTCCGAAGGGGGGGCGGCGGCGCGACGCGCTACACGCTCTACGGCACGGTCGAGGGCAGGGCCGACCCGTCCGGGGACATGGTCGTCACGGTGAGCGAGATCTACGGGACCCGTGCGCTGGACATCGGCTGGCCGCCGTCGGAGAGCTCGCCGACGGCCCCGCCGGGGACCTCGTCGCCCGCGACAAGGAGGGCGTCCTCCGGCTCTATCTCGGCAAGGGCGACGGCACCTTCACGCAGCGCACGGTGATCGGCGGAGGCTGGCAGGGATACTCCCAGGTCATCGGTGCGGGCGACGTCGACCACGACGGCAGGGCCGACCTCTTCGCCACGCACCCGGGCTCGAGGACCGTCTACCTGTACTCGGGCACCGGCGACCGGCACAGGCCCTTCAAGGCCCGCGCGGCTTCGGACGTCCACCGGGGGAGCACGTACCACCACATGAGCTGACGGCTCTCCGCACGAAAGGCCCCGGTCGCGCCTGTGTGCGCGGCCGGGGCCTCATCGTCGGACGGGGGGAGCGGCATCGGGGGGACAAGCCGCTCCCCCCGATGCGAACCGGTCCTGCAAGTCAGCGCCGCTGTCAGGGGGGAAGCTCGCGGCGCGGACCCCGCAGTGAGGGCCGGTTCCTCGACCCCTGCGGACTCCTGCCAGATCCGCCGGGCTCGACATCCATACTGCTCTGCCGTCACCCTTCCGGGGGGCGGCAAAGGACCCCGATCACCGGGCCCTTGGTCCATAAAGGCCCGGTGAAGTGGCTGAGACGGCTCCGTTAGACTCACGCGTCCACGCAGGGGCAGCAGACAGGGGAGGGCGCGGCAGATGGCGCAAGCGAAGAAGGTCGCGCTCTACGCGCTCGTGGTCTTTGTGCTGTACACGATCATCAATTCCCCGGACAGGGCGGCCGATCTCGTCCAGGTAGGGTTCGAGGGCATATCGTCCGCCGCACAGGGCGTCGGCGAGTTCATGACCGAACTCGTCAACTAGAACCACCGACGAGGAGTCCTGCTGTGATCCGCCATCTGGTCCTGTTCAAGCTCAACGAGGGCATCACGAAGGACGACCCGCGTGCCGTCGCCGCCGCAGAGGCGTTCGACGGACTGGAGAAGGAGATCCCGGAGCTGGGCTTCTGGGAGTGCGGCTGGAACACCTCCGAGCGGCCGATCGCGTACGACTTCGCGATCAACTCGGCGGTCGAGGACACGGATGCGCTCCAGCGCTACCTGGACCACCCCGCCCACCAGGCCGGAGTCGCGCTCTGGCGCGAGATCGCCACGTGGGTGATCGCGGACTACGCGTTCTAGAGACGTTCGGTTCCGGAAGGCCCCCCGCCGTCGCGGCGGGGGGCCTTCCTGCTGTCCGCGTCCGCCCCGACGCCGTCAACACGTGGTTATGCGGTGCTTGCACACAGTGGACATGTCTTGTGATGCTATGACCGCTTTTGACGGATGAGTTGACCGTAGTTGACCAGCAAAAGGGGTGGCGTGAACGTGCCGGCCAGTACAGCGCCTCAGGTCCCGCCCCAGAACGAGGCCGGCGACCCGGACACCCCGCGCCCCCGCCCCCAGAGCAACCGGCCGCAGGGCGGCCGCCCCCCGAGCACCCGGGGAGCCGACACCCGCGCGCTCACCCAGGTGCTCTTCGGGCAGCTCAAGGGGCTTGAGCCGGGCAGCCCGGAACACGACCGCGTCCGCGGGGCGCTGATCGAGGCCAACCTCCCGCTCGTGCGGTACGCGGCGGCCCGGTTCCGCTCCCGCAACGAGCCGATGGAGGACGTCGTCCAGGTCGGAACCATCGGCCTGATCAACGCCATCGACCGTTTCGACCCGGACCGCGGCGTGCAGTTCCCGACGTTCGCCATGCCCACCGTCGTCGGCGAGATCAAGCGGTACTTCCGCGACAACGTCCGCACCGTGCACGTGCCGCGCCGCCTCCACGAGCTCTGGGTGCAGGTCAACGGCGCCACCGAGGACCTCACCACGGCCCACGGCCGCTCCCCGACCACCGCCGAGATCGCAGAGCGCCTGAAGATCGGCGAGGACGAGGTACTTGCCTGCATCGAGGCCGGGCGCTCGTACCACGCCACCTCCCTGGAGGCGGCCCAGGAGGGCGACGGACTGCCCGGACTGCTCGACCGGCTCGGTTACGAGGACCCCGCGCTCGCCGGGGTCGAACACCGGGATCTCGTACGGCATCTGCTCGTCCAGCTGCCCGAGCGCGAGCAACGGATCCTGATGCTCCGCTACTACAGCAATCTGACGCAGTCCCAGATCAGCCAGGAACTCGGCGTCTCGCAGATGCACGTGTCAAGGCTCCTCGCCCGGAGCTTCGCCCGATTGAGATCCGCAAACAGGATCGAGGCGTAACCGAAACGGGTATACCGGTTCGGAGCAGTTCCACGACGGCCCAAATGCCGTACACCCCTTGTTTCCTGCGGATATTCACCCCCGCCTTGTCGACAAGTCACTACAGCGTGTTGCCGACATGTGACATTCTGCTGGAACCGCGTTTGGCGCAGCCCCGCCTCCGGTATTCAGGTGGAGGCTGCGTTCCTCCGATGGTCGTGGCCGCCGCGACCGTCCGCGACCTCAAGGGGGTGGCATGTCCGCAGAACAGGGCAGCTCGAAGGTGCTCACGCTCACGCCCGCGCAGACGCCTGTACCGATGCCGGTCCAGCCGACGGCCGAGAGTGCCGAGCCCGCCGCGCCGATCGTCGTCACGCCGGAAGCCATCGACACCCGCACGCTCTCCCGCTCCCTCTTCCTGCGACTGCGCGCCCTGGACGACGCCGGCGCCGCCGCGGACAGCCCGGAGCGGACGTACGTGCGCGACACCCTCATCGAGCTCAACCTGCCGCTCGTGCGGTACGCGGCGGCCCGGTTCCGCTCCCGCAACGAGCCGATGGAGGACATCGTCCAGGTCGGGACGATCGGTCTGATCAAGGCCATCGACCGGTTCGACTGCGAACGGGGCGTGGAGTTCCCGACGTTCGCGATGCCGACGGTCGTCGGCGAGATCAAGCGCTTCTTCCGCGACACCTCGTGGTCGGTGCGCGTCCCCCGCCGGCTCCAGGAGCTGCGGCTCGCCCTGACGAAGGCCAGCGACGAGCTCGCCCAGAAGCTCGACCGCTCGCCCACCGTCCCCGAACTCGCGGCCGTACTGGGCGTGTCGGAGGAGGACGTCGTCGACGGCCTCGCGGTCGGCAACGCGTACACCGCCTCCTCGCTCGACTCCCCCTCCCCGGAGGACGACGGCGGCGAGGGCTCGCTCGCGGACCGGCTCGGGTACGAGGACACGGCGCTCGAAGGCGTCGAGTACCGCGAGTCGCTGAAGCCGCTGCTCGCCAAACTCCCGCCCCGGGAACGGCAGATCATCATGCTGCGCTTCTTCGCCAACATGACGCAGTCGCAGATCGGCGAGGAGGTCGGCATCTCACAGATGCACGTCTCGCGGCTCCTGACGAGGACGCTGGCGCAGCTTCGCCAGGGCCTGATCGCCGACTGAAGTTCGCCGTTCCGGTTCACAACTGACACGGCGTCAGCAACACTGACGCCATGCGGCGACAGAAGTCACTTCTGACGGTGGTCGCGCTCTGCCTCGGCGGAGCGCTGACCGCGTGCGGCGGAGGCGAGGGCGAGGGCTACGCGGCGGTCGGCGCGGGCTCCACCCCGAAGGACGCGGTGCGGCCATCGGGGGCGGTCACGCTGATCCCCCTGGACTCCCCTTCGGCGAGCGGTACGACGTCGAGCACGTCATCCCCCTCACCCCGCCCGCCGGGCACGACCCCAGGCCCGACACCGGCGCCGTCCACCGGCGGTACGGACGGGGACACGGGCACGGACGGAGATCCGGGCCCGGGTACGGGAGCGGCTCCCGGAACCTCGCGCCCCGGGACGACACCCGCCCGGCCGGGCACGACCCCGCCGCGCACCGCGACCGCCCCGCCCCCGAGCACGACGACCTCCCCGCCACCACCGGCGCCCCCTGCCGGCCCCGCCGCGCTCACCCTCTCCGCCCCGGTCCTCGCGGACGCCGACAGGCGCTGGTGCGAGCGCGTGACGGTCACCTTCCGCAACACGGGCGGCAGGGCGGCCACTTCGGGCACGGTCACCTTCGCCACCCACATCATCGGCGCCCTGGGCGTCGACTGGGCGACGATCGAATCCACCCAGCCGCTCCCCGCGCCGATCGCCGCGGGGGCGACCAGGACGCAGACGTACACGGTCTGCGTGGAGTCGTGGCGGGTCCCGCTCGGCATGCACGTCGACACCCGGAAGGTCACGGCGACATGGAAGTGACGGGGGGATCGTCAGGGACGTGATCCCCGGCACGGTGCCGGCGCAGCAGCACGTCGGCATCGGTCTCGGCGCTCCAGTCGAACCGCGCACGTGCCGCCGTCCGCCGCGCGGCGAGCTCGGCGCACTCCGCACAGCCCGGCACGGGCACGGGCGGCCGGCTCAGCCCGTACTCCGCCTCCGCACGCTCGTTCGCGGCCCGCACACCCGCGCTCATCCGCTCGGCGGCCGTGGCGGGCCGCAGCCGCTCCGGATCGGCCTGCCACTCCCGCCCGCCCCCGACGGGCCGCAGCATCGCGTACGGCCCCGCCTCGCCCCGGTACTCGCCGATCTTGCGGGCGGCGGGGTCGTAGACGAACCCTCCGCACTCCATCTGCCCTGCCATTCCACAGCTCCTCACCCGATCGGGCGACTACTCTCAGTGGCTACAGCGTTGCTCAATGGAGAGGGCGGCCACAACGCTCGACGCGTGCCAAGGGCCCACTGTCACAAGGGGGGACGGAGTGAGCCGACGTAACGCCACCGGGGGTAGGGCCGCGACGACGGCCGGAGTCTTCGGCGAGGTCCTACGGCACTACCGGGAGGCGTCGAGCCTCACCCAGGACGCCCTGGCCCGCCAGATCCCCTGCGACCGCTCGCACGTGGCGCGGGTGGAGGCGGGGACGCGGGTCCCGCAGGACACGCTCGCGAAGGCGTGCGACGAACTGCTGGAGACGGGTGGGGTGTTACTGAGGCTGTGGCGCCGGATCGACTGGTATCCGACCGTGGAACACCCGGACTGGTTCGAACGGCGGGCCCGGATGGACGCGGAAGCCCTGGCCGTCAGGGCGTACCAGACCCAGGTGATGCCGGGCCTGCTGCAGACTCCGGAGTACGCGACCGCCCTGTTCGCCCGGCGGCTCACCTCCGCCGAGGAGGTGGCCGAGCGCGTGCGAGCGAGGTTGAGCCGCCAGCGGCGCTTCCTCGCCGCGGACGGCCCGATGTATATCGCGGTTCTGGACGAGAGCTGTCTGCGCAACGTGGTGGGAGGCCCCCTCGTCATGCGCGACCAGTGCGCGCATCTGCTGGCCGTGGGCCAACTGGCCAACATCCGGATCCAGGTCGCGCCGTCGAGCCGACCCGAGATCGACCGCCCCGACGCCTCCATGTCGCTGATCCAGCTGCCCGGCGGGCACGAGTGGGTGTACTCGGAGTCGCTCGACAGAGGCCATCTCAGCGACGATCCGACCCTCTATGGGCGGCACGCCCGGACCTATGATGTGCTCAGGGCTGACTCGCTGTCGTCCCGCGAATCTGCCGCTCTGATCAGCGACTTGATGGAAGGGTACGGGCACCATGCAGATGCACGATCTGACTGCGGCGACCTGGGTGAAGAGCAGCTACAGCGGCGCGAACGGCGGCGATTGCCTCGAAGTCGCCCCCGGATTCCCCGGCCTCGTCCCCGTGCGTGACAGCAAGGTTCCCGAGGGGCCCGCTCTCGTGTTCGGCCGTACGGCGTGGGACTCCTTCGTGGGGGCCCTGTGAAGGTCCTCTCCATCGGGCTGCACCCCCGCTCTCTCGACTACAGCAGCCTGCCCGACGGCATCGACGAGGCGTCGCTCACCGCGCGCATCGCCGCCGGGAACGCCGCGCTGCGCGAGGCCGGGTTCGACGTGGTGACCTGTCTGGTGGACCCCTCCCCGGACAGCGCCGAGGAGGCTGTCCGGGAGCTGCTCGAGCGCGACGCGTTCGGGCTGGCGATGATCGGTGGCGGGGTGCGCATGATGCCCGAGCACACCCTGCTCTTCGAACGGCTCGTGAACGTCCTCACCGAGGCCGTGCCCGGGATCCGGCTCTGTTTCAACACCTCGCCGGAGACCACCGTCGACGCGCTGCGGCGCTGGATCGAGCCGTAGCGGTACGCCGCCGGGCTCAGGCGAGGAAGAGCGCGGCGACCGCCGGGGCCGCGTACATCACCGGCCAGACCACGTGCGCGTACGAGCGGGCGCGGATCACGGTGACGAGGGCCCCGGTGAAGTACAGGGCCACGCCGATGCCGGCCGCGAGGCCGATCGCCGGGATCCACAGGCCGACGACGAGGCCCACCGCGCCGGCCGCCTTCGCGAGGCCGAGCCGGGTCCACCAGGACCGGGGGACGCCGTACTCGGTCAGCGGCTGGGTCACCCACGGGGCCTTGACGAAGATCGAGAACGCCGAGAAGCCGACCATGAACGCGGCGACGGCGGTGACGACGATGTGGGTGGTGGACATCTCGGGCTCCTCGGTTCGGGGGGCGGGCGCTGCTCGCTCGTACACCCCACTGACGGAGCGCGCCGCCCCCGTGTGACCGGTGCGGGCGGAGAAATAGGGTCGCGTTCATGGATGCCAGTGCGGAGCACGCGATGATCGCGGTCCCGGCGGGGCCCGTGGCGCTCTCGGACCGTCGGACACAGCGCAGTTGGACGGTCCGGGTCGCCCCCTGTCTGATCGCGGCGTACCCGGTCACGCAGACCCTGTACGCGCGGGTCGCCGACGAGTGTCCCGGCGCCGTCCGCGGTGGGCAGCTGCCCGTCGAAGGGGTGTCCTGGTGGGACGCGGCCCGGTTCTGCAACGGCCTGTCCGAGCTGGAGGGGTTCACGCCCGCCTATCTGATCCCGTCGGACGACGGCGGGGACGACGTCACGTGGGACACCTCGGCCGACGGCTACCGGCTGCCGACCGAGGCGGAGTGGGAGCACGCCTGCCGGGCCGGGACGGCGGGACCCCGGTACGGGCCCCTCGACGAGGTCGCCTGGCACCGCGGCAACTCCGGGGAGCGGATCCACGAGGTGGGCGGCAGGCGGCCCAACGCGTGGGGGTTCCACGACATGCTGGGCAACGTCTGGGAGTGGTGCTGGGACGTCTACGACGCCGAGGTCTACGGCGGTTACCGCGTCCTGCGCGGCGGCGGATGGTTCGACGAGCACTGGAGCTGCCGGGCCTCGGTGAGGCGCCGCAGCCACCCCACGTTCCGCGTCGACGACGTCGGATTCCGCCTCGCCCGGTCCGTCGCGCGCTGACCGGAGCACGCCGGTGCGGGAGGCCCGGCCCGGTCCTCACCCAGGTGAGTGGATCACACCGTCCATGCAGCTCAGCGCGGCCGAGCCGTCGACCGGTGGGCGAAGGGCGGGGCCGGAGTCTGTGGACCGTCACGCAGGACGGCCCGATCCGGGAGGTCTCCCTCATGTCCACATTCACCGGTCTGCGCAGAGCCCTGGCGCGCGGAGGACTCGCGGCCGCCGCGAGTCTGGCGCTGGTGCTCGCCGTTCCCGGAGCGGCGCTGGCCGCCCCGGGAGATCTGGACCCCGGCTTCGGGGGCGACGGCACCGTCCTCACGGCCGCCGGGGGTGAGGAGTCCGGCAACGACGTGCTGGTGCAGGGCGACGGCAAGATCGTCGTCGTCGGTACCGACGCGCCCGACTCCGTCGGAAACTACGCGCTGGTCCGCCATCTCGCGGACGGCAGCCTGGACTCCACCTTCGGCGACGGCGGAAAGGTGTCCACCGACCGGGGCTTCATCGAGACCGCCGAGGCGGCCGCGGTGCAGGCCGACGGCAAGATCGTCGTGGTCGGGAGCGCGTCGACGGACTTCGAGACGTGCTGCAGTTTCGCGGTGGTCCGCTACACCGCGACAGGCAGCCTGGACACGACGTTCGGCGACGGCGGCGTCACGCTCCTCACCGCGTTCGGCCAGCCCGCGGGAGGGCAGGACGTGGCGGTGCGTCCGGACGGCAGGATCGTCGCCGCCGGCTATGCGGGCGGGCGGTTCGCGGTGGCCCGTCTCCTCGCGGACGGCACCCCTGACGCCTCCTTCGACGGCGACGGCGTGGTCGCCACGGACCCGGACCCGACGAGTCCGGAAGCCGGCGGGACGGGCCGGTCCCTCGCGTTGCAGTCCGACGGCAAGGTCGTCGTCGGCGGCGAGGTGGGTAGCACCCGCTTCGACTTCATGCTGATCCGGTACAACGCCGACGGCAGCCTGGACACCGGGTTCAGCGGCGACGGCATGGTGCGGACCGACTTCGGCGCGTACGAGGGAGCCGAGGAGGTCGTCGTCCAGGCCGACGGCAGGGTCGTCGCCATCGGCAACACCGACGCGGACGCGGCAGTGGCACGGTATCTCGCCGACGGGAGCCCGGACACGAGCTTCAGCGGTGACGGCAGGGTGACCACCACCGGCGGAGCGGCCAGGGACGGGGTCGTGCAGGCCGACGGCCGGATCCTCGTCGCGGGCAGGGGTGGCACCACCGGTGACGACTTCGGGCTGATCCGCTACAACCCCGACGGCGCGCTCGACCCCGGTTTCGGGACCGGCGGCCGGGTGACCACCTCGTTCGACGGCTCCGACATCGCCAACGCGGTGGCGCTGCAGTCCGACGGCAAGATCGTCGCGGCGGGCACCGGGGGGCCGGACAGCGACTTCGCGGTCGCCCGGTACGAAGGAGGCGGAGGTGCGCCGACGCCGCCGAGCGTGGACGTCTCGGTGACGAAGACCGGGCCCGGCACGATCAGCATCGGCGACCAGGCCACGTACACGATCCGGGTGACCAACAACAGCACCACGGCGACGGCCACGGCGGCATCGGTCTCCGACACGCTCACCGGCGGTTCCGGGACCCTGCTGTCGGCCACGCCCAGCCAGGGCGGCCCCTGCACCGTCAACCCCACCACGATGACCTGCCCGCTGGGCAACCTCGCCCCGGGCGCGTCGGCCACCGTCACCGTGGTCGCCGAACCCCGCGCCACCGGCACCCTGACCGACTGGGTGGCGACCGCGGCCCTCGAGACCGACCCGGCGCCGGGGAACAACAACGCCAACGCCGCCACCACGGTCGACAACGCCCGCGGCTGCACGATCATCGGCACGAGCGGCTACGAGACGCTGAACGGCACCTTCGGCAACGACGTCATCTGCGCCCTGAGCGGCAGCGACACCGTCAACGGCGGAGGCGGCAACGACACCGTGTACGCCGGACCCGGCAACGACCTGGTCAACGGCGGCAACGGAACCGACCGGCTCATCGGCCAGAGCGGCAACGATCGCCTCAACGGCGACGCCGGAAACGACAACCTCGACACCCGCGACGCCGTCACCGGCAACGACGCCGCCTACGGCGGAACCGGCTTCGACACCTGCTCCACCGACACCGGCGACTTCCGCAACAGCTGTCCGTAACGGGAGGGCCCGGACGGAACCGGCACCGCTGCCCCGGGGCAGCGGTGCCGGTTCGCGTCTCCGCCGTACGGGGTCCGGGCTCAGCCCAGGGCCAGCCAGGCCACCGCGGCCACGACGACGATCGCCGCGATCACGCCGACGATGAGGCCCACGCGGGGGCCGGAGGACTGGGGGGCCGGCGCCGCCTGGCGGCCGCCGCCGCCCTGCGGGGCGCCCTCGTCGACGAAGGCGCGGAACATCTGGGTGCTGCCGGCGGGGTCGTAGTTGCCCTCGGGGCCGGGGCCCTGACCGTACGGAGCTTGGGGGTTGTGTGCCATGAGCCAGGACCCTAGCGAACCCCGGCTTCCGGCCCCAAGCCCCGGCGCGGGCCGAGCACCGGTCCGGCACCGGTCCGGCACGGGACTTCACGGGCTGCACGTGACTGGCACCGATCCCCCGCAGGCCTCCTCCCGGCCTCCTCCCGGCCTCCGCTCCCCCTTTGCCGATTCTTTAGCGCCGTTTGACCGATTTAGTTTGCCTGAAGCAACCATCCATCTCTATGGTTGCCCTAAGCAACAAGATGCATCGGGTCATGGGGTCACAGTGGACAAGCCGAACCGGTACGAGAACCTCGCCCGGCAGGTCAGCGCCATCGGCGCGGTCAAGCGCGGGATGGCCCGCTCACTGCCCGCCGACTGCCCCAGCGGATCAGCCATCGTCCTCGCCCTGCTCAAACACGACGGGGACATGAGGATGAGCCGGATCTCGGAGCGGATGGCCGTCGACATGTCGGTCAGCAGTCGCCACGTCTCCCACGCCGTCGACCGCGGCTGGGTCGAGCGGCTTCCGGACCCGGCCGACAGGCGCTCCCGCATCCTGCACCTCACCGACGAGGGCAGGGAGAAGCTCGACGAGCTGGACCGCCGGCTGACCGCGATGCTCACCCGCAACCTCGCGGACTGGTCCGACGACGACGTCGAACTCCTCACCCACCTGCTCGCCCGCCTCCGCGACTCCTTCGGGGACTGCCGGGCCCACCACGCGTAACAGCAAAGGACGTTCATGGCCACGACCACACCCGCCCCGCCAACGCAGGCGGGCGGCCACGCCGCTGCCGGTGCGCCCATGTCGCACCGGCAGATCATGGAGGCGCTCTCCGGGCTGCTGCTCGGCATGTTCGTCGCCATCCTGTCGTCGACGATCGTCTCCAACGCCCTCCCGCAGATCATCACGGACCTGGGCGGCGGCCAGTCCGCCTACACCTGGGTCGTCACGGCCGCACTTCTGTCGATGACCGCGACCACCCCGCTCTGGGGCAAGCTCGCGGACCTCTTCTCCAAGAAGCTGCTCGTCCAGATAGCCCTGGTCATCTACGTCGCCGGCTCGGTCGTCGCCGGTCTCTCCCAGAACACCGGCATGCTCATCGCCTGCCGCGTCGTCCAGGGCATCGGCGTCGGCGGTCTGACCGCCCTCTCCCAGATCATCCTGGCCGCCATGATCGCCCCGCGTGAGCGCGGCCGGTACAGCGGCTACCTCGGTGCCACCTTCGCCGTCGCCACCGTCGGCGGCCCGCTGCTCGGCGGCGTCATCACCGACACCGACTGGCTCGGCTGGCGCTGGTGCTTCTACGTCGGCGTGCCCTTCGCGCTGATCGCGCTCCTCGTCCTGCAGAAGACGCTGAAGCTCCCCGTCGTGAAGCGCAAGGTCAAGGTCGACTGGGCCGGCGCCTTCGTCATCAGCGCCGCCGTCTCCCTCCTCCTGATCTGGGTGACCTTCGCGGGCGACAAGTACGACTGGATGTCCTGGCAGACGGCCGCGATGGTCGGCGGCTCCGTGGTCCTCGGCGCGCTCTTCGTCCTCGTCGAGTCCCGGGCGAGCGAGCCGATCATCCCGCTGCGCCTCTTCCGCAACCGCACCATCACCCTCGCCTCGGTCGCCTCGCTCTTCGTGGGCGTCGCGATGTTCGCCGGCACGGTCTTCTTCAGCCAGTACTTCCAGCTGGCCCGCAACGAGTCGCCGACGATGTCCGGCGTCCTCACGATCCCGATGATCGCCGGTCTGTTCGTCTCCTCGACCGTCTCCGGCATGGTCATCACCAAGACCGGCCGCTGGAAGGCCTGGCTGGTCAGCGGCGGCGCCCTGACCACCGGCGGACTCGGCCTGCTCGGCACGATCCGCTACGACACGGAGTACTGGCACATCGCCCTCTTCATGGGCGTCATGGGTCTCGGCCTCGGCATGATGATGCAGAACCTGGTGCTCTGCACGCAGAACCAGGTGGCCCCGGCCGACCTCGGCTCCGCCTCCTCCGTCGTCACCTTCTTCCGCTCGCTCGGCGGCGCGATCGGCGTCTCGGCGCTCGGCGCGATCCTGGCCCACCGGGTCACGAACTACGTCCAGGACGGCATGGCCGCGCTCGGCCCGAAGGCCGCGGGCATGAGCGGCGGCGGCACGGGCGGCGGCATCCCCGACATGGACAAGCTGCCGGCCCCGATCCGTACCGTCATGGAGGACGCGTACGGCCACGGCGTGGGCGACGTCTTCCTCTACTCGGCCCCCTTCGCCCTGCTCGCCTTCCTGGTGACGCTGTTCATCAAGGAGGTCGCCCTGAAGAGCGGTTCGGCCCCCAAGGCCGACGACGCCCCGGTCACCACCGAGGAGCCGGCGGCCGACACGGTCGTCGCCGTCTCCACCGGCCTGACCGTCGGCGGCACCGTCCGCACCGCCGAGGGCACCGACCTCGCCGGCGCGACGCTCACGCTGATCTCGCTCGGCGGACAGCAGCTCGGCCGCGCGGTCGTCGACGGCGAGGGCCGGTACGCCCTCGACGCGCCGTCGGCCGGCTCGTACGTCCTCATCGCCTCCGCCGACGGCTTCCAGCCGCAGGCCTCCACGGTCGTCGTCCACGACGGACCGCTCGGCCACGACGTGCTCCTGACCGGCACCAGCGGGCTCACCGGCGCGGTGACCTCCGCCGAGGGCGGCGCGCCCGTGGACGGGGCGATGGTCGTGATCACGGACGTACGGGGCGAGGTGCTGGCCACCGGCAAGTCCGGCGCGGACGGCGGCTTCGTCTTCGGCGAGCTGGTGCCGGGCGCGGTCACGGTCGCGGTCACCGCCGCCGGGTACCGCCCGCAGGCGCTGCCCGTCGAGATCGGCGGCCAGGGCACGACCCGGCTCGACGTGGCCCTCGTGGCCGGAGCGGTCGTCCACGGCACGGTCCGCGCGGGGCTGGACCACCGGCCGCTGGCCGACGCGCGGGTGACCCTGGTCGACGCCGCCGGGAACGTGAAGGCCTCGGCGACCACGGACGCCGAGGGCGCGTACGCCTTCGCTGACCTGGACACCGGCGAGTACACGCTCATCGCGACCGGCTACCCGCCGGTCGCGGGACGGCTGACCGTGACCGGCGCCGGGGTCGACGGCCACGACATCGAACTCGCCCACCCGGGCGAGTGACCGACTCCCGGCCGCGCTCCGAGCGGAGGCGCGACCGGGTCCGGGGCGGCAGGAGTCATGGGGACGGCCTGCCGCCCCGCTGTTCTTCGTACTGAGGGTTGAGGATTCGGATGGGACTGCACGCACAGGTACGGACCCGCGACGGATGGCCGGTCGAGCACGCGGTGGTGACCGTGACCGACGCTTCGGGCGCGCAGGTCCTGCGGGCGGCGGCGGACGGGGACGGCATCGCGCGGGCGGAGGGCTCGCTGGCGCCGGGGGCGTACACGGTGGTCGTGACCGCGCTCGGCTACGCGCCGGACGCGCGTACGGCGCTGGTCGGCGGGACGGGCCGGGCCGACGTGGGGACGGTCGTCCTCGCCCGCACGGGCGGTACCGAACTGCCGCCGCCGGGCACCTGGACCGTGGACGCGGCGCACTCCTCGGTCGGCGCGGTGGCCCAGCACCTGGGCATCTCCAGCGTGCACGGCCGCTTCACCGAGTTCACCGCCCGGATCGAGATCGCGCCCGACCTCCCGGCCTCGCGCGTGGAGGCCGTCGTCGCGGCCGGGTCCATCGACACCGGCAACGGCCTGCGGGACAAGCACCTGCGGTCCGAGGACTTCCTCGACGTGGACCGCTTCCCTGAACTCACCTACCGCTCCACGGCCCTGCGGGCCGCGGGCCCCGACCGGTGGACCGTGGACGGCGAGCTGACGCTGCGGGGCGTCACGCGGGAGGTCCCACTGGACCTCACCTACCTGGGGACGGGCGCGGACCCGTGGGGCGGGATGCGGGCGGCGTTCCGCGCCGAGACCGAACTGCGGCGCGAGGACTTCGCGATGACCTACAACCAGGTGGTCGCGGCGGGCATCGCGGCGATCGGCGCGACGCTCCGGGTGACCCTGGACATCCAGGCGGTACGGGAGGGCTGAGCACCGCCTCCGAGGTGCGGGCGGGGGGGGGGGGGGCCCGGCGCCCCCCCCCCCCCCCCCCCCCGGGGCCCCCCCCCCCCCGGGGGGGGGGCCCCCCCGGGGGGGCCCCCGCGGCCCGCCCGGCGCCCCCCGGGGGAGGGGGGGGGGCCCCCGGCCCCGGGGGGGGGGGGGGGGGGCCCGCCCCCCCCGGGGGGGGGGGGGGGGGGGGGGGCCCCCCCCGCCCCCCCCCCCCCGCCCGTACCCGTGGCGACACCCGCGGCTAGGGCGTGCCGCCCTCGCGGGCGACCATGACCTCGATGCCGGCGACCAGGATGTCGAGGGCGTACGCGAAGTCCCGTTCCCAGATGTCGCTGACGCTGCCGTGCGAGGCGCGTTCGTCGAGGATCTCCGCGATCGGTTCGAGCACCTCCGTGAACTGCGGATCGTCCCGGAAGGCCTTGATCGACTCGCCGTAGAAGTCGTCCTGGGACATGCCCGCCTCGGACGCCCGGCGCTCGAACTGCGACTCGATCGTCCCGTAGCCGTACACGAACTGGAAGACCGCCGACATCGCGCTCGGCTGCCGCTGCATCGGCAGACCGGTGTCCCCGATCGCCTCCTGGATCTTGGCGCCCACGGCGATCGCGTACGGGCCGATGTTCAGGTACCGGCCCGCGCTCGGCGACATCCACGGGTGGCGCACCAGCATCCGCCGGTAGTCCAGGGCGAGGACGCGGACCCGGTCCTGCCACCCCCCGGCGGCGTCGACCGCGGCGAGGTCGATCTCGCCGTAGACCGAGTCGACGGCGTACTCGATGATGTCGTCCTTGGTGTCCACGTACCAGTAGAGCGACATCGCCGTGACGCCGAGCTCGGTCGCGAGCTTGCGCATCGAGAGACCGGCCAGACCGTCCTGGTCCAGCATCCGGATCGAGGTCGCCACGATCCGTTCGCGGTCGAGGCCGGCCGGCCCGCCTCCGCTGCGCGGGGCCCGCTGTTCGAGCCACACGCTGGAACCCGCCGGGTTCTTGGCCCGATCGGCGGCCTTGACCATCGCGTTCCTCCGTGCGCTCACCTGTCAGCGGTCCTTCACCATGCTATGCAGCAGCGCCCTTCTTCTCGGACCGCTCCGCCCTGCGCAGCAGCGCCGCCGCGACCAGACCGCCCGCGAAGACGGCGACCGCGCCGACCAGCTGGCTGGTCTGGAGGCCGGAGGCGAAGGCGTCGGAGATCTCCGCCCGTTCGGCCTCGCTTCCGGCCGCCGCGAGGGCCGCGGGCAGCGAGGTCGCGGTGACGGCGACCAGGGCGGCGAACCGGGCGTTGAGCACGGCGCCGAGGACGGCGACGCCGAGGCCGTTTCCGAACTCGGCGAGCGTGCCGTTGATTCCGGCGCCCACGCCCGCCTTCTCCGGCGGGATCGCGCTCATGATCGCGTTGGCCATGGCGGGGGACGAGACGGCGATGCCCGCACCCATCAGGACCAGGCCGAGGAGCATGCCCCCGTAGCTGCCGTCCGTGCCGCCGCCGAGCACGGCGATCGAGGTCAGACCGCCGGCGACCAGCGTCATGCCGATGAGGACGGCCACCGGGGTGCCGATCCTCATCACGAGCTTCGGGCCCAGACCGGTCAGGTTGAGACCCACGATCGTCAGCGCGAGCGGCGCCATCCGCAGACCGGCCTCCAGCGGCTCGTACCCGAGGACGAACTGCAGGTGCTGGGTGAGGAGGAAGAGCGAACCGCCCATGCCGAAGACGACGAGCAGCGAACCGCCGATGGCGCCGATGAACTTCTGGTTGCGGAAGAAGTGCATGTCGAGCATCGGGTACGGGGTGTGCAGCTCCCACAGCGCGAAGGCGCCCAGGACGGCGGCACCGACGGCGGCCGGGACCAGCACCTCGGCGGAGGTCCAGCCGTGCTCGGGCCCGGTGATGATCGCGTAGACGACGGCGGTCATGCCGATCGTGGAGAGCAGCGCGCCGAGCAGGTCGGGGCGCTCGCCCTGCGGGTTCTTCGACTCCGGTACGAGCTTCACGACGGCGACCAGGCCGATCAGCGCCACCGGGATGTTGATGAGGAAGATCATTCCCCACCAGAAGTGGTTCAGGATGGCTCCGCCGATCAGCGGGCCGCCGGCGAAGCCGAGCGAGCTGACGGTGGACCAGAGCGCGATGGCCTTGACCCGCTCCGAGTCGTCGAAGATCTGCATGACGACGGCGAGCGTGGTGGTCATGAGCAGCGCGCCTCCGACACCCATGCCGGCCCGGGCCGCGATGAGCTGTCCGGTGGAGCCGGCGAGTCCGGCGGCGAGCGAGCCGAGACCGAAGAGCGCGAGGCCGACGGCGAGGAGCTTCTTGCGGCCGTAGCGGTCGGCGGCGTTGCCCGCGGTGAGCAGCAGACCGGACTGGACGAGCGAGTACGCGTTGATCATCCACTGGATGTCGGTGGTGGACGCGTGGAGTTCGGAGGTCAGCGAGGGGATCGCGACGCTCAGGACGGTGTTGTCGAGCAGCACGGTGAGCTGGGCGAGACAGATGACGCCGAGGATCAGCCAGCGCTGCGGGTGCCCACCGGTGGTGGTGGGCGAGGAGGCGGCGGTCGTCGCCGTCATGGTTCCCCCTTGTACGGTGTACGGGACTGGGTCTCGTACACCGTACAAGGGTCTCCCTTACGCTGTATAGCGATTACTTCTGGCGGGTCAGGTCGTAGAAGGTGGAGCCGTCGACGGTGACCTGTTCGAAGGTGTCCGTGACCCAGGCGGAGATCTCCGAGCCGCTGCCCGCTCCGCCGCCCGGCACGCCGCCCATGCCGCCTCCGCCTCCGCCGACGAAGTAGTGGATCTTGCCCTGGGCGACGTACTGCTTGAACTGCGCCAGCGTCGGGGACGGATCGCTGCCGTTGAAGCCGCCGATCGCCATCACCGGCTCTCCGGTGGCGAGCTGGTAACTGGCCGCGTTCTGGGCGCCGATGGCCGCCGCGACCCAGGTGTAGCCGTCGGCGCCGTCGAGGAGCGCCGCCTTGGCCTCGGCACCGACGGTCGCGCCGTTGAGCAGGCCGCCCATCCCGCCGCCACCGCCCATGCCGCCGCGCTCCATGCCCTGGGGCGGGGTGCCGCCGGGCATCTGGCCGGTGGGGGGCCGGCCCTGGCCGGGTGTCTGGCCGGTGGGAGCCTGTCCCTGGCCGCCGGGGCCGACGGGCAGCTGGCCGTCCTGGCCGCCAGGGCCCCTGCCGCCCTGACCCTGGCCCGGCCACTGGCCCTGGCCCTGGCCGTCCGGCATCCGCATGCCGCCGCCCGGCCGGCCGCCCATCGCGCCGCCCGCCGGGCCCGCCGTCACGATCGAGCCCTGGTGGCCCGTGCCCAGCGTCTCCAGCGTGTACGCGAACGGACCCGCGAGCCCCGCCGCCAGACCGAGCCCCACGATCCCGAGCCCGATCCGCCGGTCGAGCCGGCCCGCGAGCAGCAGCCCGAGCGCGGCGGCCGAGCCGGCGGTCAGGACCGTCCAGCGCAGCCACGGCAGCCAGTCGGGCGTCCGGCCCAGCAGCACGTACGCCCAGACCGCCGTCGCCGCGACCGTCACCGCGAGCGCCGCCGAGGCGGGGAACCGGCCGCGCTCCTCCCAGAGGACCCCCGCGCCCATACCCACGAGCGCCGCGACGTACGGGGCCAGGGCCACCGTGTAGTACTCGTGGAAGATGCCGGCCATGAAGCTGAACACGGCCAGCGTGATCAGCAGCGAACCGCCCCAGACCAGGAACGCGGCACGGGCCGTGTCCGTACGGGACGCTCGCCAGGTGACCACCAGACCGGCCACGAGCAGGATCAGCGCGGCGGGCAGCAGCCAGGAGATCTGGCCGCCGACGGCGTCGCCGAACATCCGCCCGATGCCGGTCTCGCCCCAGCCCCCGCCCCGGCCACCGCCACCCCCGCCGCCACCGACGCTGCCGGTCTCGTTGCCGTTGATCCGGCCGAGGCCGTTGTAGCCGAAGGTGAGCTCGAGGAAGCTGTTGTTCTGCGACCCGCCGATGTACGGGCGCGAGGACGTCGGCCAGAGCTCGACCAGGGCCACCCACCAGCCGGCCGAGACCACCATCGCGAGTCCGCCGAGCGCCAGTTGCCCCAACCGGCGACCGAACCCGGCCGGCGCGCACACCGCGTACACGAGCGCCAGCGGCGGCAGGATCAGGAACGCCTGGAGCGTCTTGGCGAGGAACGCGACGCCGAACGCGACCCCGGCCCACACCAGCCACCTCGCGCCGGCGCTCGCACCCTCCAGCGCCCGCAGCACGCAGTACACGGCGACCGTCATCAGCAGCGCGAGCAACGCGTCCGGGTTGTTGAAGCGGAACATCAGCGCCGCGACCGGCGTGAGCGCGAGCACCGCACCCGCGATCAGCCCGGCGCCCGCGCCGAAGCGGCGCCGTACCGCCGCGTAGAGCACCCCGACGGTCGCCACCCCCATCAGCACCTCGGGGAGCAGGATCTGCCACGACCCGAGCCCGAAGAGGCGCACGGACAGCGCCATCGGCCAGAGGGCGGCCGGCGGCTTGTCGACGGTGATGGCGTTGGCGGCGTCGAGCGAGCCGAAGAAGAAGGCCTTCCAGCTCTCGCTGCCGGCCTGGACGGCGGCGGAGTAGAAGGAGTTGGCGTAGCCGGAGGCGCTCAGGTTCCAGGCGTAGAGCGCGGTGGTGACGGCGAGGAGGGCGAGGAAGGCGGGACGCACCCACGGAGAGTCCTCGGCCCGCCCGCGCCACACGCGGGCGAGACGGCCGCCGGGAGGCGGCGACGCGGCGTTCGCGGCCGGTGGGAGAGCAGGGTCGTGAGGAGTCGTGCCCGTGGTCGTGGTCGTGCCCTTGGTCGTGCCCGTGGTCGTGCTCGCGTTCGTGTTCGTGTTCGTGTTCGTGTTCGCGGTCATCGTGTGTCCCTGGAGAGCGAGGTGTCCGGGAAGACCCAGAGCCGGAAGAGGAGGAACCGCACGACGGTCGCGGCGAGGTTGGCCACGATCAGGACCGCGAGTTCGGTGGAGTGGTCGGCCCGGCCCGTCGCCGCGCCCAGCGCCGCGAGCGAGCCGCTGGTCAGGGCGAGACCGATGCCGAAGACGACGAGCCCCTGCGCCTGGTGGCGTACGGCACGGTCCCGGCCGCGCACGCCGAAGGTGAGGCGCCGGTTGGCCGCCGTGTTGGCCACGGCGGAGACCAGGAGGGCGGCGGCGTTGGCCGGCTGGGAGCCCATGCCGAGCCGGAAGGCCGAGTACAGCGCCACGTAGAAGAGGGTGGAGAGCGCGCCCACCACGCAGAAGCCGAGGAGCTGCCGGGCCAGCCCGCCGGGCACGCCCGCCAGCCGCCGGTCGCGCGGATCGTCCCCGAAGGGGCGGGCGAGCCGGTCGAGCGGGAGCGAGCCGGTGGCGAGCGCCCGGCCCACGCGCCAGACGCCCTTCAGGTCATCGGTCGCGGTCCGCACGATGTGGACGGTGGAGTCCGGATCGTCGACCCAGTCGACGGGCACCTCGTGGATGCGCAGGCCCGCGCGCTCGGCGAGGACCAGCATCTCGGTGTCGAAGAACCAGCCGGTGTCCTCGACCATCGGCAGCAGCCGCTCGGCGACGTCACCGCGTATGGCCTTGAACCCGCACTGCGCGTCGGAGAACCGGGCGGCGAGCGAACCGCGCAGGATCAGGTTGTACGCCCGCGAGATGAACTCCCGCTTCGGCCCGCGCACGACCCGCGAGGAGCGGGAGAGCCGCGAGCCGATCGCGAGGTCGGAGTGGCCCGAGATGAGCGGCGCGACGAGCGGAAGGAGAGCGTTGAGGTCGGTGGAGAGGTCCACGTCCATGTAGGCGAGGACGGGCGCGTCCGAGTGCGACCAGACGGTGCGCAGCGCCCGGCCCCGGCCCTTCTGCTCCAGCCGTACCGAACGCACCTCGGGCAGCTTCGCCGCCAGAGCGGCCGCCACCTCGGGGGTCCGGTCGGTGGAGGCGTTGTCGGCGACCGTGACGCGGAAGCCGTACGGGAAGGTGCGGGAGAGGTGGTCGTGGAGCCGCAGTACGCACGGCTCCAGGTCCTTCTCCTCGTTGTAGACGGGGATCACCACATCGAGGACGGGCCTCCCGGCCGTCCCCACGGGCAGGTGGTCCCGGGCGGGGAGCGTGCCCGCGATCGTTTGGGTTCGCATGGCACAGACCCTCGCCAGGGTGGCTGTCACGGCTGTGTGATCAGCCTGTGCCCCGCCTGTGAGTCGTGCCGGTTCTCCACCGGGAGGGCCACCGTGAAGACGGTCTCTCCCGGCCGGCTCCGGACGGTCACCTCACCGCCGTGCGCGACCGTCACGGCCCGCACGATGGCCAGCCCGAGCCCGGTGCTGCTGCCGCCGGCACGGCGGGTGCGGGAGGCGTCCCCGCGGGCGAAGCGCTCGAAGACGACGGGCAGCAGCTCGACCGGGATGCCGGGGCCGTCGTCCACGATCTCGACGAGGGCGCGGAGAGGGCCGGGAGCTCCTTGGGCCCGGACGCCCTCCGTCCGTACGCGTGCGGTGACGCGCGTGCCCGGCGGGGTGTGGGTGCGGGCGTTGGCGAGCAGGTTGACCAGCACCTGATGGAGGCGCGCGGAGTCCGCCCGGACCGACACTGCGGAGTCGGGGAGTTCGAGCCGCCAGTGGTGCGCGGGGCCCGCCGCGCGGGCGTCCGAGAGCGCGTCCACCACGAGCGGTGAGAGATCGGTGCTCTCGTACGAGAGCGGGCGTCCGGCGTCCAGCCGGGCGAGCAGCAGCAGGTCCTCGACGAGGCCCGTCATCCGGGTCGCCTCGGACTCGATCCGTCCGAGCGCGTGCCGGGTGTCGGGCCCGCACTCCTCCCCGCCCCGCCGCGTCAGCTCCGCGTACCCCCGGATCGAGGCCAGCGGCGTCCGCAGCTCGTGGCTGGCGTCCGCGACGAACTGCCGTACCCGCGTCTCGCTCTGCTGACGGGAGTGGAGCGCGGAGTGGACGTGGTCGAGCATCCGGTTGATGGCCGCGCCGACCTGTCCCACCTCGGTGCGCGGATCGGCCTCGGGGACCCGGTGGTGGAGGGCCGGTTCGCCGCTGTGCAGCGGCAGTTCGGAGACCTGGGTGGCGGTGGCGGCGACCCGGCGCAGCGGGCGGAGGGCGATCCCGACGAGCGCCGAGCCCGCCAGCGAGGCGGCGACGAGGCCGGCGCCGGTGACGCTCACCTCGACGAGGACCAGGGTGGAGAGGGTGTCCTGGACGTCGGAGAGCGGGATCCCGACGAGATAGTCCCCTCGGCTCCCGGAGGCGTACTCGACCCGGTAGTCGCCCATGCCCGGCAGCTCGACGGTGTGCGGGGCGCCGTCGCGCGGGGCGGCGGCGAGGGCGGCTCGCCGGGCCGCGTCCAGATCCCGCGCACGGTACTTCGGACCGTACGTCCCCTGCTCCTCCTCCTCGGAGACGGCGGCGTCCCGCAGCTCGCCGTCCACGACCGAGGCGCCGACCGTGCCGAGCGGCGCTCCGGGACCGGTGAGGAATCCGAGCGCCTCGAAGCCTCCTCCGGGGACGGGCCCCGGCATCTCCTGCGGCGGCCCGGCGGCCCGGTTGGCGACACCCTGGAGCTGCCCGTCGGCCTGGTCGTAGAGGTAGGACCGGAACGCGATCGTCGTCACCGCCCCGATCACCGTGGCCACGACCGCGATGAGCGTGACGGCGGAGACGACGAGCCGCGTCCGCAACGACCACGAGCGGGGGCCTCGCAGCCGGCTACGGGAGGAACGGCGGCCGGCCGGCTCGGGGCCGGGGCCGCTCGGCTCGGGGCGGGGGCCGGCCGGCTCGGGGCCGGGGCCGCTCGGCTCGGGGCGGGGGCCTCGCATGGGTCGGTCTACTCCCCCGGCTTGATGAGATAGCCCGCCCCGCGCCGGGTGTGGATCATGGGGGGCCGCCCGACGTCGATCTTCCGGCGCAGGTAGGAGATGTACAGCTCGACGACGTTCGCCTGGCCGCCGAAGTCGTACGACCACACCCGGTCCAGGATCTGCGCCTTGCTGAGCACCCGGCGCGGATTGCGCATGAGGTAGCGCAGCAGCTCGAACTCGGTCGCGGTGAGATGGATCGACTCGCCGCCGCGCGTGACCTCGTGGCTGTCCTCGTCCAGGGTCAGGTCCCCGACGACGAGCAGCGACTCGCTCCGCGCCTGCGCCGCGCCCGACCGCCGGATCAGCCCGCGCAGCCGCGCCACGACCTCCTCCAGGCTGAACGGCTTGGTGACGTAGTCGTCACCGCCCGCCGTGAGCCCGGCGATCCGGTCCTCCACCGCGTCCTTGGCGGTCAGGAACAGCACCGGCACCTCCGGCTGCTCGCGGCGCAGCCGGCCGAGCACGGACAGCCCGTCCATGTCGGGCAGCATCACGTCGAGGATCACCGCGTCCGGCCGGAACTCCCGTGCCGCGCGCAGCGCCCCGGCCCCGTCTCCGGCGCTGTGCACCTGCCAGCCCTCGTACCGCAGGGCCATCGAGAGCAGTTCGGCGAGCGAGGCCTCGTCGTCCACGACGAGGACGCGGACGGCGGAGCCGTCGGGCCGGAGCATGTCGGTGCGCCCGCGGGGCTTCGTGGCAGTCATGACGCCACGCTGGCCCGGGGTACTGAGAGCTCCCTTTCCCTTACCTGTGAATTCCCTGAGAAACCTCGGGGAAGAGCGCGGCCCCGTTCTCGTACAGGACGCGGCGCAGCCAGTCTTCCCCGAGGCCGAGCCGTTCGAGGGCGTCGAGCTGGTGGACGTACGGGTAGGGGATGTTCGGGAAGTCGGAGCCCAGGAGGATCCGGTCCCCGAGCGCGCGCAGCCGGGGGAGCTCGGCGGCGGGGAACGGCGCGAGGCGTTCGCTGAAATCGGTGAACGCCATGGTGGTGTCCAGATGGACGCCTTCGTACCGCTCGGCGAGGCCGAGGAAGTCGGCGTACTCGGGCATGCCCATGTGGGCGACGATCAGCCGCAGCCGGGGATGGCGGGCGAGCACCCGCCCGACCGGCGCGGGACCGGTGAACTTGCCGGGGGTCGGCCCGGAACCGCAGTGGACGACGACGGGCGTGCCTGCCTCGGCGAGGAGGCCCCAACTGTCTTCGAGGTGCGGATCGTTCGGATCGAACCCGCCGACCTGGAGGTGCACCTTGAAGACCCGGGCTCCGGAGTCGAGGGCGTGCCGGACATAGCCGGTGGCTCCCGGCTCCGGGAAGAGCGTGGCGGTGTGCAGACAGTCGGGCGTACGGGCGGCGAAGCCGGCGGCCCAGCTGTTGAGCCACTCGGCCATGCCGGCCTTGTGCGGATAGAGCATCGAGGTGAAGGCGAGGACCCCGAACTCACGGAGGAGGGCGACCCGCCGGTCCTCCTCCTCGCGGTAGGTGATGGGCCACTCCACACCGGTCAGCGGGCCGACGGCGTCGAAGTAGGCCCACACCTTGTCGAGGACGTTCTGGGGCATGAAGTGGGTGTGGACGTCGACGAGCCCGGGGATCCCGAGCCGCCGGGCGAGCCGCCGCGTCGGGTCAGCCGCGCTCAAAACCGTAACTCCGCTCGACCTTGCCGATGTGGACGCTGTAACTCTCGTACCACTGTTCCCGGCCGCGACGCTTCGCGGCCTGGTGCTCGGCATTGTCCCGCCAGGCGTCGAGGGACGCGAGGTCGCGGAAGTACGCGACGGTGATGCCGAGGCCGCCCGGGGTGCGGGCGGCCTCGTAACCGAGGAAGCCGGGAAGCCCGCTGACGATCTCCTCCATACGGGCGCCGGTCTCGGCGTAGCCCTCGGGGTCGTCGGGACGGATCGAGGTGAAGACAGCGGTGTAGTAGGGCGGTTCGAGGCCCGCCACCAGGTTCGGGGTCATGTGGATCACCCTCCGCCGGGCCGGGCGGGTGTGTCCATAAGGGCCGCCGAAGGGGATCCAAGTCTTTACGCAAGGGGCGCTACGGGGGCTACGGGGGCAACGGGGGCGAGGCGGCGCTGCGGGAGCCACGAGGCGTTCGCCGGGCTACAGAGGGAACAACTCGTCCTGGACGTCGGTGTCGGCCTTCCTCACGGGCACGGTGACGGGGTGCCCCGGGTCCGCGGAGACGAGCCCCCATCCGCGGACGACGCGGGTGTCGACGGCGAGGCAGCGCCCCGCCGAGTCGCGAAGGTGCAGGTCGGGCCCGGCGGCGGCGAGGAGGCGCCCGGCGACGACACCGCCGTCGACGAGTTCGGTCACGGTCCCGGAGAGCGGGGGCAGGCCGTCGAGCCCGAAGGCCCCCGCGTGGTCGTACGCCTCGAACTCCACCCGCTCCAGAGTCTCGGCCCAGCCGGCGAGCCCGGTGGCCCGCCCGTACAGCTCCTCGATCTCACGCCGGCGCGCCTCGGGTCCGGGCAGACCGTGCCGTACGGCGCGCTTACGGGCGTACGGGATCCGGTCCGGCACCTTCAGGGAGTGCCGCAGCAGCTCCTCGGTCCGGCGGGCGGCCATGAGCGGCCCGCGCCCGAGCCAGCCGAAGGCGACGGCCCCCTGTTCCAGGAGCCGGGCGTCACCGCGCTCCTCGGCCGTGATCCCGACCTTGGTCATCCCGGGCCCGAACCAGGCGAGATACACGCGGTACGTCCGGGGGTCGTCGGCGATCGTGTCGGCGGCGACCGAGTGGACCCGGTCGAGCCGCGCGCACTCGGGGCACTGCCCGCCGGTGGCGCGGGCGGGCACGGTCGCGTCGAGCGGGCAGGCGTTCCCGCGGGCGCCCGGACAGAGCCGCGGCCCGACGGCCCGGAAGGCGACCTCCTGCCCGTACGCGAGCACGGACACCCGCCCACCGTCCCAGCGCAGCCCGGGCACACCGCCGCTCCACCGCATCCCGACACACCGCCACGTCACGGAACCAGTCTGCTCCGGGCCACTGACAACCGCGGCGGCGACGAGGACGGCACCGAGCGCGGAGTCGTCGGCGGCTCCGGTGATCTCCTGGCCCCGGGCCTGCTCGGGGGCGAGGAACCCGGGGGTGCCGCCGACCACGCCGTCGGTGGTGAGGCGGGTTTCCTCCAGCGCGCGGGCGATGCCGAAGTCGAGGACGCGCGGACCGTGGTCGGCGGAAGCGCTCCCGGAACCGCGGGTCGTCGGCGTACTCGGCCCGGACCACCTTGATCGCGACGGGCCTGCCGGACGGCGACCGCGCGAGATAGACGGACCCAGACGGACCCCATGCCACCGCTGCCCAGGAGCCGTACGACGACGTGGTCGCCGATGCGTTCTCCGATCACCGGAACCAGGCGCGGGTCTCGGGCTGGTTCGGCCGGACGACGGCAAGGATGGCCGGCACGAGCCAGACCACCCCGAGGATGGGCATCAGGCCGTAGAACAGGTAGGCGAAGGGGAGGGCGGTCCACCCGTAGACGGCGGCCGAAATCCGCACGTTGGGGTGACGGGTGGGGAACTTCAGGGCGGTACCGATGCCCCAGGCGGCAACGGCGAAGACGAGCACGCCGGCGAAGACGACGATCCCGCCGCGGTCCTGGAGGAGGGTCTCCTCCTCACCCCAGATGGAGTTGGCGATGGCGACGCTGTTGGTCAACAGTGCGACACCGAGGACGGCCTGCATGCCGCCGAGCACCATCAGCAGCACCCGGAGGCTCTTCACGGCCTGCGGCATCTCCCCCGGCCGCGCCCCACGCCCACCGGTCCCCCCACCACCGGGCCCCCCACCACCGGGCCCACCGCCTCCGGCGGGCGGCCTCCCCTGCGCCCGCGCCCGCTCCCAGGGCCGCGACCCGTCCGGATCCCCCACGCCACCCGTACCCACCACAGGCCCTCCCCCGCCGACGACACCCGCGCCTGCGCGCCATGGTCGACACCCCACCCACCCCGGTCCAGCCCCAAACAGGCCACACTGCACGGGCGGGAGTCGCGCGGCGGAGCACAAACCCAGCGATACCCGGCTGCCGAACGCACGATCCATACCGGGATGAACCATGGGGGTGAGCATGGAACGGCATGTACTGGAATCGCTGTTGACCGGTGATGACGAAGCGTCCGTGAGAGCTCTGGCCGCCCTCCGCGGCGGCGCCCCCTACTCGGTCGAGGAGCGGATACAACCCACTGGCGCGCATTCCGGAGTCTTCGGCCGCCGGCTTGAGCGCATGCGGATGCGCGGGTACGAACCTCCTGGCCTGGAGCGAGCAGTGCAGCTCATCAGGGAGCACGGCCGGCCTGTGCGCGCAGCGCTGATCGATCCTGAGAACCGGACGCGCTTCACCCTGCTCTTCCTCACCGAGGACCGCAGCGCGATGGTGGCCTGCGTCAGCTGGCCGCTGCCGCTGCCTGCCAGGCAACCACCGCTGTAGAGCAACGTGGATGGCTCGCCACGAGCAGGCCCGTTGTCAGTGACGGCCTCTAGGGTCTCCACCGCGCGGTCGGCTTCCGAGGGTTCCAGCTCTGAAGGAAATGGTGGCATCCCCGACCTGTACGGGGGCGGCCCGGAGACTCGTCCGGGACCCAACCGACGATCGGGCTTCGTCGATGGCCAGGAGACGCCCTGCCAGAACCGACCGCGCGCCCCCCATCCGCGCCCCCCCCTCGACCGGGGCAGGGCAGGTTCACGCGGCTATGCGTCGAGCCATGGGCCTCGGGTGATCTGCTCGTGAAGCCGCTCGTCCATGCAGCTCATGTGGGCCCAGAGGAACTGCACGCTCTGCTCCCCGGCCCGAGTGATCTCCAGCATGACGCCATCACCAGAACGGCCGACGTCGGTGGTCCCCATACAGAACGCGCAGCTCACTCGCTCTCCAGCAATCACCCGGTGAAGATAACCCGCTGCCGTCCTCAGCCACCCCGGCTCCTGTCGGAGAAGGAACCGCGGCCGGGCGGGCTTGGCTCATGCCCGTGGGTCCATCCCGCCTAAGGGCCGCGCGTTCTTGGTTCAAGGCCGAAGCGGGAGGGACGGTCAAGCTCACGTACTCCGGAGAACTCAAGGCTTCTGCTGGGGTTGTGGTCGCTGAGCCGGAAGCCAAGTACGGAGTGGACCTCTCCGTCGAGGTCACGGCGGAGGTCGGCAACGACAGGACCCGGCACACGTGCGGCTCGCTCCTGGTCGCGCTCGGAGTCCACCCGAAGGTGGCACAGCGCATCCTGCGGCACTCGCAGATCGCCATGCCGATGGAGGTCTACGCCGAGGCGAGCGAGGAAGCCGTACGCGCCGCGATCGGCCGGCTGTCCGACGCCATGGGCGGGACCACCGGCTGACCGCGCACAGCAGCGATCATTGCGGTTGCTGTACTCCACTGCTGTACGGCCAGGAAACGCAAGAGGCCCGGACTCTCGTCCGGGCCTCTTGCCTGCTGTGCACTCGGCAGGATTCGAACCTGCAACCTTCTGATCCGTAGTCAGATGCTCTATCCGTTAAGCTACGAGTGCTTGTGCTTCTCGGCTTTTTTCTTGCCGGTCGGCGTTGCGTGGACAACATTACATGACCTGCGCCGTAGCGCGAAATCCATTAGCCAGACCCCTTCTGACCTGCGGAAACACCATCCTGAGGGTTTCCGCCGGCCTCGCGGTACCGCCAAGCGGGGGGTCCCGTTCCGCGGCGGATCGCCGATCCGGATGCCTGAACGGGCGCGCACCGGTGCGCGGGCCTGGTTCCGATCGGCCGACGTCCCGCCCGCGGCTCCCGGAGCTCCGGACGGTCGACCGTCCCGACCACTGCGGCGCCCGGGTCCCGCGGCGACCCACGTCCGAGAACGGGCGAAGCCCCGGCCTGTGGGGCCGGGGCTTCGGGTGGGGCGGAGGCGGAGGGATTTGAACCCTCGATGGGCTTTAAGGCCCAAACCGCATTAGCAGTGCGGCGCCATAGACCGGACTAGGCGACGCCTCCATGCACCGTCACGCGGGCGTGAGTGGTGCGTGCAGATGATGACACAGGCAGGCTCGGTGTCACCAATCGCTTCTCACCGTACTAGCCCTCCGGGGCGGAGAGCAAAGCCCCTCGGCGCACCCCGGTTGCGCAACGAACGGCAGTAGGGAGCGTTAGAGAGACGGGCCCGCGCCCCACGGCCCCATCCGCCTCCCTGGAGTTCGCATGCTGCGCAGCCTCGTCCTCGCCACCCTCGCCGCCACCACGACCACCGCCGCCGGTCTCGGAGGCGGGCTCGGGCCGCTGCCGTCCCTGCCGTTGCTCTCCTCGCCCTCGGCCTCGCCCGACACGCTCACCGTGACGATCACCAAGAGCGGCCACCGGAACGCCGACGGCACCTTCGAGCTCGAGTGCGGCGACAAGCCCGGCGGGACACACCCGGCCGCAGCGCGCGCCTGTGCTCGCCTCGACGGGCACGCCAAGGCGGGGAAGAACCCCTTCGCGCCCGTCGCCGAGGACCGGATCTGCTCCCTCCAGCACGGCGGCCCCGCCACGGCCCGCATCACCGGCCAGTGGCGCGGCCGCACCGTCGACGCCCGCTTCTCCCGGGCCGACGGATGCGAGATCGAGCGGTGGGAGAACCTGGAGCCCGTACTGCCCCACGTGCGGTGATGAGGTGAGGATGCCGTCGGGATGTTGCCGGGGGCACGCGACCGCACCCCGAGACCGGCGGGCCTGCCTTTAGACTCCCTCTCAGTGACAGGCTGCGGTCCGGAGGGCAAGATGGGGCCGGCCAGCCGGGGCAAGGTGCAGTGGGTCAGGGAGGAAGCGTCGTCGTGAGCAGCAGGCCATCCCGAGGCGCTGCTCGCCTCGCAGCCATACTTGACGCCCTTCCCGACGGTCTCGTGCTCGTCAACTGCAACGGCACGGTCGTCAACGCCAACACCATCGCCCTCGGCATGTTCGAGACCCCCGGCACCGCTCTCGTCGGGCGCGGGCTGCTCGACCTCCTGCCCGGCTTCGACTCGCGCCTGATCCCCGGCTCCATGCGGCGCCCCGAGGGCACCGACGAACAGGGCCGTACGAAACCGACGCGGATGATCGCGCGCCGGACGGACGGCGGCGAGTTCGCCGTCGAGGTGACCAGCGCCAGCCTGGAGGACGGCCGCGAGGCCTACGACTCGTACACCGCCTACACCGGTGACGAGCTGCTCATGCTCGTCGTCCGCGACCTCACCGGCACGCTCGACACCGAGGCCGAGCTGGCCCGCTCGCAGCGCCAGACCGAGATGATCCTGCGCGCCGCCGCCGAGGGTGTCGTGGGTACGGACACCGACGGGCGGGTCGTCCTCGTCAACCCCGCCGCCGCGCAGATCCTCGGCTACCGTGCCAGCGACCTCGGCGGCAAGGACCTGCACCCGCTGATCCTGCACTCCCGCGCGGACGGCGAGCCCTTCCCGTACGAGGAGTCGCCGCTCGCCGACACCCTCAAGTCGGGTCGCAAGCACCGCGTCCGCGGCCAGGTGCTCTGGGCGAAGAACGACTCCCCGGTGCCGGTCGACCTCACGACCGCGCCCGTTCGGGACGGGGACCAGCTCGTCGGCGCGGTGATGACCTTCACCGACCGCAGGCCGTACGAGCAGCTCGCAGAGGAGCGGGCGACCGAGGTCGCGACGCTCGCCGAGCAGCACGCGGCCGAGCTCGCCGAGCTGAAGAAGAACCACGAGGAGCGGGCGGCGGCGGACAAGGAGCGGTACGAGGCGCTGGCAGCCAGGCACGAGCAGCTGACGGCCGTTCTCGGCGAGTCGCTTCGCGGGCCGCTGGAGGAGCTGCGGAACGAGCTCTCCACCCTGGCCGCGGACGACGCCGGACAGCTCTGGCCCGAGGCCAACCAGCTCCTGCACCACCTGGCCGCCGGGTACGCCCGGATGACCACCCTCGTCGACAACGTCCTCGGCTACCAGCGGCTGGACTCCGGGACGGAGACGCTCGGCAAGTCCGTCGTCCTGCTCGACGCGGTCGTCACGGCCGGCGTCGACGGGGCCGTGGAGCTCATCGGGCCCGGCCGCGCGCAGTTCGCCGTGCACGCGCCGCCGATCGAGGCCGAGGTGGACGCGGGTCGGCTCGCGACCGCGCTCGCCCATCTCGTGGCCGACGTCGCGGGCGTCGACTCCACCGGCAAGGCCCGCGTCGTGCCGGGCGCCGGGTACGCGGACTCCACGATCGTGGTGGCCGCGGCGCAGCGCGGTGACGTCGTACGGATCGAGGTCCGCGGACCGTACGCCGGCGGGGACCCCGTCCACCAGCCCATCGTCCGCGGCATCGTGGCCGCGCACGGCGGTGTGGTGCAGACGCACGAGGTGCCGGGGATGAGCGGCAGCGCGTACGTCCTCGAGGTGCCGCTCGGCGCGGGGAAGGGGACGGTCACGCCCCCGCCCGCGCCCCCCGCCGCACCGGCGCCCCCCGCCGCCTCCGCCACCTCCTCCGAGCTGGAGGTCGCGTCGTCCGACGGGGCCGCGCTCGCCCTGCCCGCGCAGGCCTCCGACACGAACGGCGGCGGACGGCGGCGCGCCCGGCGGGCCTCCACCGACGCCTTCCTGGAGAGCCCGGTGGCCGCCGAGGCAGGTGACGCCGGTGCCGTCGAACCGACCGGCCGCCGCCGAGGCCGTACGGAGCAGGTTCCGGCCGCTCCCGCCGAGCTGATCCCCACCCAGAACGCGGGGACGGCGGGCGGAATGACGGTGGGCGGTACGCCGGCGGGCGGCGCGGCCGAGGGCGGCACCGGGGCCCCCGGAGTCCCCGGCATCTATGGGACCCACGGGACGCCTGGGACTCACGGGACCCCCGTCGTCGCCGAGCCGACCGGGCGTCGTCGCGGCCGGCCCGCCGAGGGCTCCGTGGTGACCGCCGCCGAAGGCGCGCAGGGCCGTGCCGCGCTGGGGGCCGCCGTGCCCCCGCAGGGTGTGCCCGTACCCGCCCAGGGCGCCCCCGCCGAGGCTCCCGCGCAGGCCCGGGCCCTGACCGCGGCGCCCGTGGCGGGCGGCGAGGACACGGGCGCGCCGCAGCCCACCGGGCGCCGCGCGCGCCGGGCGCTCGCGGCGCAGGAGCGGACCGCGGCCGCCGAGGCCGGGCCGCGTACGCCGTTCGCGCTCCCTCCTGCCGACGCGGACCGCCCACCGGAGGCGGGGAGCGAGCAGCCGCAGGCTGTCCTCGCGCCGCAGGTGGCACAGCCGCAGCCGGCGCCCATGGCCATGCCCATGGCAACACCGATGCCCATGCCGATGCCCCTTCCGATGCCGATGCCCGGCACCGACGAGGGTCGGCACGACGCCGTACGGTCCGTGCCGGACGCCGAACACACTCCGCCGCAGCCGCACCCCCTGCCCGAACCGACCGGTCGCCGCCGGAACACGAGCGGGCCGCAGGAGACGCGGAGCGGTACCGGCACCGGATCCGTACCGCTGCCGCCCGAGATCCCCGCGCCCGCCGCCGCTCCCGCGCCGTCCCCGGCCGTGACCCCGGCAGCGGCAGCGGCGGCCGCGGCCGCCGCGCCCAAGGAGCCGAGGGACGGGACGCAGGGCGGACGGGCGTTCAGCGTGCGGACGCTCGGGCAGGGCGTCCCCTTCGCCCAGCAGCTCGCCGCCCAGCAGAACGCCGGGCAGCCGAGCGCGCAGAACACGCAGAACGCTCAGAGCGGGCAGACCCCGCCGCCCGCCGGGAGCAACGGCTCCGGGCGGCGGCGCAAGCTCGCCACCCCGCCCGAGGGCGACCGCCCCGCTCCCGCCGCCGTGACGGCGGCGCCGACGGCACCCGCCGAGCCCGCGGCAAAGCCGCACCCGCAGCCCAAGCTGGCCCCCGCGGCACCCGAAGGCCGCTCGTACGCCATAGGAGCGCCCGCCGAGGGCGCCGACGAGGGCCCGGAGCCGCTCGACGGTCCCGGCGGCGCGGTCGAGGTCGCGCACCAGCCCGTGCCGCGGCCCCTCGACGACGAGCTGCCCCCGGAGCCCCTGGACAACCCGCGCAGGCTGCTCGTCTGGCCCGCGCCGGACGTCTCCACCCAGCAGGCGCTGAGCGACCGCGGCTACCGGCCGGTGATCGTCCACTCCCGCGAGGAGGTCGACGCCCAGATCGCCGCCTTCCCGGCCGCGCTCTTCGTCGACCCGCTGACCGGGCCCATCACCCGTACCGCGCTCCAGTCGCTCCGCCAGGCGGCCGTCGCCGCCGAGGTGCCCGTCCTGCTGGCGGCCGGGCTCGGGCAGGCGACCCGGGAGGCTGCGTACGGCGCCGATCCCGCCGTACTCCTCAAGGCGCTGGCGCCCCGCGACAGCGAACAGCACCCGTCGCGCGTGCTGCTCATCGAGGAGAACGAGCACATCGCGCAGGCGCTCGCCGCGACCCTGGAGCGACGCGGAATGCAGGTGGCGCGGGCCTCGGCCGACACCGAGGCGGTCACGCTGGCCACGCAGATCCGGCCGAACCTCGTGGTGATGGACCTGATGCAGGTACGCCGCCGGCGCGCCGGGATCATCGACTGGCTGCGCGCGAACGGGCAGTTGAACCGCACCCCGCTCGTCGTCTACACCTCGGCCGACCTCGACGAGGCCGAGCTGCCGACGCTGTCGTCCGGCGAGACGGTCCTCTTCCTGGCGGAGCGCTCGAACAGCAACGAGGTGCAGGCCCGGATCGTCGACCTGCTCGCGAAGATAGGGACCAACTGAGGTCCGTACGGACGGAGAAGGCCTCTACGGGCGAAAAGGAGGGGGAGCGGTGCGCCTGCACCGCTCCCCCTCCTCGCGTCCCTCGCGTCCCTCGCGTCCCTCGCGTCCCTTGCGTCCGCTCGCGCGGACTACAGCTGCGTGACGTCCAGCTCGCCCTCCGCGTACTGCCTGCGGATCACCTTCTTGTCGAACTTGCCCACGCTCGTCTTCGGCACCGCCTGCACGATCGCCCAGCGCTCCGGGAGCTGCCACTTGGCGATCCCGCCCTCGGTGGCGAGGAAGTCCTTCAGAGACTCGTAGTCCGCCGTGGCGCCGTCCTTCAGGACGACGGTCGCGAGCGGACGCTCGCCCCACTTCTCGTCCGGTACGGCGACGACGGCGGCCTCGGCGACCTCCGGGTGCGCCATGATGGCGTTCTCCAGCTCGACGCTCGAGATCCACTCGCCGCCGGACTTGATGACGTCCTTGGCGCGGTCGGTGAGGGTGAGGTAGCCGTCCGGGCTGATGACGCCGACGTCCCCCGTCTTCAGCCAGCCGTCCTCACTGAACTTGTCGGCGGGGCGCACCGGTTCGCCGTCGACACCACCGAAGTACGAGCCCGCGATCCAGGTGCCGCGCACCTCCAGCTCGCCCGCCGACTCGCCGTCCCAAGGCAGGATCTCGCCACCGGGGCCGACGAGGCGGCCCTCGACGCCCGCCGGGAAGCGGCCCTGCGTGACGCGGTACGACCACTCCTCCTCGGGGGTCAGACCGGCCGGCGGGTGGGCCATGGTGCCCAGCGGGGAGGTCTCCGTCATGCCCCAGGCGTGGCAGAGGCGGACGCCGAGCCGGTCGTAGGCCTCCATGAGCGAGGGCGGGCAGGCCGCGCCGCCGATGGTGACCTGCTTCATGGAGGAGAGGTCGCGGGGGTTGGCGGTGACCTCGGCGAGCAGGCCCTGCCAGATGGTGGGGACGGCTGCGGCGTGGGAGGGCTTCTCGCGCTCGATCATCTCGGCGAGCGGGGCGGGCTGGAGGAAACGGTCCGGCATCAGCATGTTGATACCGGTCATGAACGTGGCGTGCGGCAGGCCCCATGCGTTGACGTGGAACTGCGGGACGACGACGAGGGTCGTGTCGGCGGCCGTGAGACCCATCGACTCGGCCATGTTGACCTGCATGGAGTGCAGGTAGATCGAACGGTGGGAGTACACGACGCCCTTGGGGTCGCCCGTGGTGCCGGAGGTGTAGCACATGGCGGCGGCGGCACGCTCGTCGAGCTCGGGCCAGTCGAAGGTGGTGGGGCGGCCCGCGATCAGCTCCTCGTAGTCGTGCACCCGGGGCGCCACTCCTTCCAGCGCCGAACGGTCGCCGGGGCCGGAGACCACGATGTGCTCGATCGTCGGCAGGTGGGGCAGGAGCGGCACGAGGAGGGGAAGCAGCGAACCGTTGACGATGACCACCCGGTCGTCGGCGTGGTTCACGATGAACGCCAGCTGCTCGGGGGGAAGCCGCAGGTTGAGGGTGTGCAGGACCGCGCCCATGGAGGGGATCGCGAAGTACGCCTCGACGTGCTGCGCGTTGTTCCACATGAGCGTCGCGACGCGCTGGTCGCCGGTGACTCCGAGCTCGTCGCGCAGGGCGTTCGCCAGCTGGGTCGCGCGGGCGCCCGTCTCCGCGAAGGTCTGGCGGTGCGGCTCGGGCTCCCCGGTCCAGGTGGTGATCAGGGACTTTCCGTGGATCGTCATCCCGTGGTTCAGGATGCGGGTCACGGTCAGCTGTACGTCCTGCATGGTGCTCAGCACGGCGTCCTCCCGGTGGGCGCTACGTGGCAGTAAGGGTGTGGAGATTCTGCGCACGTACCGCTCGGTATGTCACTACCCGGGAGTACGGAAATTGCCAGTGATCGCTGGCAGAGGCGGAAGCGGGAGGAACAACGGGGAGCGGAAGCGGGGAGCGGACAGGGGCGCCGGGGCATGGGGCGCGTCAGGCGTACAGGGGCGCGTCAGCGTACGGGGGAGAGCTCCGGGTCCTCGCGGAGCTTGCCGAGCGCCCGCGACACCGCACTCTTGACCGTACCGATCGAGACGCCCAGCACCTCGGCCGTCTGCGCCTCACTGAGGTCCTCGTAGTACCGCAGGACGACCATCGCCCGCTGGCGGTCCGGGAGCTTCATCACCGCGCGCCACATGGCATCGTGCAGCACCTGCCGCTCGGCCGGGTCCGGCTCGGGCAGCACGGCCGGCTCCGGAAGCTCCTCGCAGGCGAACTCGTCGACCTTGCGCTTGCGCCACTGGGACGTGCGGGTGTTCAGCAGCGCGCGCCGCACATAGCCGTCCAGGGCGCGGTGGTCCTCGATCCGATCCCAGGCGACGAACGTCTTGGTCAGCGCGGTCTGCAGCAGGTCCTCGGCGTCCGCGGGGTTCGCGGTGAGCGAGCGCGCGGTGCGCAGCAGCACGGGCCCGCGAGCCCGTACGTAGGACGAGAACGACGGGTAGCCGGCGGCCGTGGAGGCGCCGACACAGACGGGGCCGGAAGGTGGCGGAGTCATGACTCCACGCTAAGAGCGGGTACGTGGGCGGCGGATCGGCCCCAGGTCCCGAACCGCACTCCCCCTCAGGTTGTAGGGGTGGGGACGGCTGGACCTCCTGAAGGTGGAGGCGGGATGAGCCTGGAGTCAGGGTCGGGCCCGGCCGGCGCCTCAGCCGTCCGCGCCCAGGATCAAACCGGACGTGGGGACTCCGGTGCCCGCCGTGACCAGCGTCCTCGCCGCGCCGGGTATCTGGTTCACGGACGTGCCCCGCACCTGCCGTACAGCCTCCGCGATCCCGTTCATCCCGTGCAGATACGCCTCCCCCAGCTGGCCTCCGTGGGTGTTGATCGGCAGCGCGTCCGCCGCGACGAAGTCGGCCGCCTCGCCGGGGCCGCAGAACCCGAACTCCTCCAGCTGCATGAGGACGAAGGGGGTGAAGTGGTCGTACAGGATGGAGACGTCGATGTCCCCGGGGGCCAGCCCGGAGGTCTGCCAGAGCTGTCTCGCCACCACGCCCATCTCGGGAAGGCCGGTGAGGTCGTCGCGGTAGAAGCTGGTCATGGCCTCCTGGGCGCGTCCGGCTCCCTGGGCGGCGGCGACGATCACCGCGGGCGGATGGCGCAGGTCCCTGGCGCGCTCGACGGAGGTGACGACGATCGCCTGTCCGCCGTCGGTCTCCTGGCAGCAGTCGAGGAGCCGGAGGGGCTCGACGATCCAGCGCGAGGCGGCGTGGTCGGCGAGGGTGATCGGTTTGCCGTGGAAGTACGCGGCGGGGTTGGTGGCGGCGTACCGGCGGTCGGTGACGGCGACATGGCCGAAGGCGTCCGGGGTCAGCCCGTAGGTGTGCAGATACCGCTGGGCGGTCATGGCGACCCAGGAGGCCGGGGTGAGCAGCCCGAAGGGCAGCTGCCAGCCGAGCGCGGCGCCCTCGGCGGAAGGCTCGCGCTGCTGGACCCCCGAGCCGAAACGGCGCCCGGAGCGTTCGTTGAACGCCCGGTAGCAGACGACGACGTCGGCGACCCCGGCCGCCACGGCGAGCGCCGCCTGCTGGACGGTGGCGCAGGCGGCCCCTCCCCCGTAGTGGATGCGGGAGAAGAATGACAGCTCGCCGACGCCGGCCGCCTGGGCGACGGTGATCTCCGGGCTCGTGTCCATCGTGAAAGTGACCATGCCGTCGACGTCGGCGGGGGTCAGCCCGGCGTCGTCGAGCGCCGCGTGCACCGCCTCCACGGCGAGCTTGAGCTCGCTGCGGCCGGAGTCCTTGGAGAACTCGGTCGCCCCGATCCCGGCGACGGCGGCACGCCCTCCGAGCCGATCGGCCCTCTGGATGCTCATGCTCCCGCCTCCCCGGCCTCGGGGGTTGCCGCCGGCGCGGAAGGGCCGGCCGGAGTCGACTTCGGCGCCGCCACCGGCTCCGGCGCCGGAGTCGACTCCGGCGCCGGGAGGCTCACCGTCACCGTGCCCGTCACGTGGTGGCCGAGCCCGTTGGCACCGACCACCCGCACCTGGGCCGTGGCGCCGTCGACCTCCGTGACCGTGCCCGTCAACGTCATGGTGTCCCCCGGGTAGTTGGGTGCGCCGAGCCGTATCGCCACCTTGCGCAGGACCGCCCCCGGGCCCAGGCGGTCGGTGATGTACCGCCCCACCAGGCCGTTCGTCGTCAGGATGTTCATGAAGATGTCGGGGGAGCCCTTCGCCCTCGCGTACTCCGCGTCGTGGTGCACGTCCTGGTAGTCCCGGGAGGCGACCGCCCCGGCGACGATCAGCGTGCGGGTGATCGGGATCTCCAGCGGCGCGAGCGTGTCCCCGGCCTTCATGAGCGCTCTCCGTTCGCGATCAGGTCGCCCAGTTCGGCGAGGAGTTCGGTACCGCAGCCGAGGTACGCGTCGAGCTGTCTGCCCCAGAGGAAGTGGCGGTGAACAGGGTGGTCGAGGTCGGCCCCCATGCCGCCGTGCAGGTGCTGGCCCGCGTGGACGACGCGCTTTCCCGCCTCCGACGCCCACCAGGCGGCGGTCAGGGCGTGCTCGGCGGCCGGCAGCCCCTCGTCGAGGCGCCAGGCCGCCTCGTAGACGGTCACCCGGATCGCCTCGGTGTCCATATGGGCGTCGGCGGCCCGGAGCTGGACGGCTTGACGGGTGGAGAGCGGACGGCCGAACTGCTCCCGTACCGAGGTGTACGCCACGGCCCGGGCCAGCGAGCCGGCACAGACACCGGCCTGCAGCCCGGCGAACACGATCCGGGCCGTGGCCAGCACATCGGCGAGCGCGCCCGCGCCCCCGATCCGCTCGCCCCGCGCGCCGTCGAGGACGAGCCGGCCGGCGGCCCAGGGAGCCGTGAGCTCCACCGGCACGACGGAGGCCGCCGAGGCCGGCGCTGTGGAGGCAGCTGTGAAGGCCGCTGTGGATGCCTCCCCGGACGCCCCTGCCATGGGCACGAGCCGGAGCGCCCCGTCCTGGTCCGGTACGAGGACGTGTGTGGCGTCCCTGAGCCAGGGCACCCACTCCACCGTCCCCGTCAGCCGGCCGTCCGCGTCGGCCCGTACCTGCCCGGCGGGCGGGAAGGCGCCGGTCGCCACGCTCGTGCCGTCGCGGAGCCCGGGCAGCAGCCGCTCCCGCTGCTCCTCGGTGCCGTGGCGGGCGACGGCGAGGAGGCCGAACACCCCGCTCGCCGCGAACGGCACCTGCGCCGTCGTACGCCCCTGCTCCTCGGCGAGCAGCACCAGGCCGAGCAGTCCGATCTCCTCGACCGCTCCGGGCAGCCCGGCCGCGCACAGGGCCTTCCACAGCTCGGCGTCCGTGCCCGTGCCGGCCGCCGTGAGCCGCTCGTGCGTGGCGAGGTCGCCGAAGATCCTCGCCGCCAGCTCCTGCGCCGCGCTCTGCTCCTCCGTGGGCGTGAAGTCCATCTCAGCCCTCCCCGCCGTCCTGCGCCCGGAAGACGGGCAGCTCCAGCTCCTCGTCCACGCGGAGGAACTCCAGCCGGACCGGCATCCCGATCCGGACCTTGTCGTACGGCACGCCGACCACGTTGCTGATCATCCGTACTCCTTCGGTCAGTTCGATCAGAGCGACCGCGTACGGGGGGTCGAAGGCCGGGAAGGGCGGGTGGTGCATCACCACGTACGAGAAGACGGTCCCCTCGCCGGCCGCCTCGACGGTGTCCCACTCCGGCGAGCCGCAGGCGTTGCACCCGGGCAGCCAGGGGAGGCGGAGCGCAGCGCAGCCCGCGCAGCGCTGGATGAGCAGCCGGTGCGCGGCGACGCCCTCCCAGAACCCGGCGTTGTCCCGGTTGACCACCGGTCGGGGCCTCCTGGCGGCGGGCGCGCCGCTCCCCTTCGGCCGCGGCGCCGCCGGCGCGTACTTGAGGATCCGGAAGCGGTGGGTGCCCGCGAGCTCGCCGCCTGCGCGGATGTCCATCCGGGTGGTGACGAAGTGTCCCGTCCCGAGCCTGGTGGTCTTGCGCTCCGACACCGACTCGATCACGGCGTCGAAGGTGATCGCGTCCCCCGGTCGCAGCGGCCGCGGGTACTCCTGCTCGCAGTCGGTGGCGACCACGGCGGTGAACCCGGCGTCGTCCAGGAGCCTGAGCAGCTCGTCGTACGCCCCCGCCCGGTCCGTGTGGCCGGAGAGCCCGCCCATCGTCCAGGCCTGCAGCATGGTGGGCGGCGCGACGGCGTCCGGCCCCCGGTACGCCGGGTCGGCGTCCCCCATCGCCTCGCACCAGTGCCTGATCATCGGCTCGTTGACCAGGTCCTTGCCGGCGCCCGCGGTGGCGGCGGGCCGGCCTTCGTACCCCTTCAGCCGCTCGTACAGACCGTCCGTCACCGCCGCCCCCTGCCCTTCATGCCGAGTCGCATCGTCGCGACGATCTCGCGCTGCACCTCGCTCACCCCTCCCCCGAAGGTGTTGATCTGCGCGGCGCGGTTCATCCGCTCGAGCTCACCGCCGTCGAACTCCCCTGGCGATCCCGCTCGCACGAGACCCGCTCCGCCCGCGATCTCCTGACATATTCGGTACACCTCCACCGCCGATTCGGTTCCCGCGAACTTCACGCCGCTGGCGTCTCCCGGAGCCAGCCGGCCCGCCCCCACATCCCCCACCAGACGCCAGTTGAGCAGGCTCGTCGCCGCCAGCCGGGCATGCGCCTCGGCGGCCCGAATCCGTATCCACGGCTCGTCAATGCGACGCCGCCCCGTCACCGGATCGGGTGTACGTGCCCGGCGGAGGGCGGCCTCATAGAAGTCCTCGGCCTGCATGCCGATGGCGGCGAGGGCCACGCGTTCGTGGTTGAGCTGGTTGGTGATCAGACCCCAGCCGCCGTTCTCCTCCCCGACGAGGTTCCCGGCGGGGACGCGGAGGGAGTCGTAGTACGTCGCGGTCGTCGTCAGTCCACCGACCGTCTCGATCGGCGTCCAGGAGAAGCCGGGGGAGTCGGTGGGGACGAGCACGATGGAGATGCCACGGTGCTTGGGCGCCTCGGGGTCGGTGCGGCAGGCAAGCCAGATCCAGTCGGCGTTCTGGGCGTTCGAGGTGAAGATCTTCTGCCCGTCGATCAGCCAGGCGTCGCCGTCCCGCACCGCCTTCGTACGGAGCGAGGCCAGGTCGGTGCCGGCCTCCGGCTCGCTGTAGCCGATGGCGAAGACGGTCTCGCCGCGCAGGATGCGGGGGAGGAAGTACGCCTTCTGCTCCTCGGTCCCGTACTTCATCAGGGTCGGGCCGACGGTGTTGAGCGTGACCATCGAGACGGGGGCACCGGCCCGGTAGGCCTCGTCGAAGAAGACGAACTGCTCGTCGGGGCCGCGGCCCTGGCCGCCGTACTCCGTGGGCCAGCCGAGCCCCAGCATTCCGTCGCCGCCGATGCGGCGGAGCAGCGCGCGCTGCGCGGCGGTGTCGCCGGCGGGCGGCGGACCGTCGGGCATCACGTCGCGGAAGTACGCGCGGAGTTCGGTGCGCAGCCGCAGCTGCCGCTCGGTCGGGGCGAGGTGCACGGCGACGGCCTCCCGGGGGTACGGCTACGTTTTCTGACTGTCCGTCAGATACGGGAGCCGTGTCAAGGTCACGGACGAGGCGAGCGCGCGCCCGGAAACGCGCGGCGGCCCGTACGCCGACGCCTGAGCGCCGTCGCACGGGCCGCTGTTCACCCCGCGGCCGTCCCCCCGCGGTCGCCCCCCCGCGGCCGTCCCCCCGCGGTCGTTCCCCCCGTCGGGCCGGACCCCGGCTGACGGCTAGAACCACCAGGGGTGGAAGTCGACCGTGGCGTTCGACTGGTCGATGGCGGTGAGCCCGGAGCCGTTCACGCTCGCGGTGTTGTTCTGATTGGAGGCACCGGAGCCGGTGGCCACCTGCTGCGTGGTGGTCGAGTTGCCGAAGTTGTCGCCGCCCACGCCGCTGCCGATGATGGAGGCGACGCTCGTGTTCGATCCGTCGTCCGCGAATCCGCCGTTGTCGGCCTGCGCGACGCCGCCGAAGAGAGCGGCGGCCAAGGGCAGCGCGGCGGCAGCGGCGAGAACGCGGGCGGTACGGATGCTTGCCATGTCATTTCCTCCGTGAGCTGAGCTGAAGCTGTCGTGCCGAAGCACTGAAGTACGGCTGATTCCAAGGTAGTTGGCCGACCGCCTCGGTCGTCGTGCTCGACGTCGCGACTCCAGAGTTGCCCACGCGATCCCCGGCGAACCACCCCTCAGCAGCCGATTCCCCCTCAAGCGTGAGGACAAGTCGATAAACCCCCTCCCCAGACCCGAAGGCGCAGCTCACAGGGGTGGGGGCCGGATTTCGCCGCCGGGGCCGCACCCTCGCAACGAGGGAAGCGTTCCGGCAGATTTTCAGCCAATCCTCCCCTCTATCTTTTTTCGAACGGGTGTACGAAACTGAGGTCATGGCCACCTCCGACCGGCGCTCCGCCACCCTGGCCCTGGCCCACGCCCTGTCCGCGGCAGAGCGCGGGCTCCCCGTCATCCCCCTGTCGGCCTCCAAGCTCCCCGCCCTGCGCTCACCCCACCGGCACGAACCGCACCCCGTCGCCTGCCACGGCGAGTGCGGCCGACCCGGGCACGGCGTGCACGACGCGACCAGCGACCCCGGGGCGGTACGGGCACTCTTCGCCGCCGCCCCCTGGGCCACCGGCTACGGCATCGCCTGCGGGCGCCCGCCCCACCACCTCATCGGCGTCGACCTCGACGTCCTGCACGGCGACGCCGCCACGACCGCCACGACCGAGCTGCGCCACCTCGCGCTCCAGCACCTGTTCACGCTGCCGCCCACGGTCACCGTCCTCACTCCGTCCGGCGGCCGCCACCTGTGGCTGACCGGCCCGCCGGACGTCGTCGTCCCGAACTCGGCGAGCCGCCTCGCCCCCGGCATCGACATCCGCGGTGCCGGCGGCTACCTGGTGGGGCCGGGCTCGGTCACCGCCAGGGGCGCGTACCGGCTGGCTCCGGGCAGCGAGCACCTCGATCCCGCGCCCTGCCCGCGCGCCCTCCTCGACCTGATCGCGCCCCCCACCACGCCCTCGTGCCCCCACCACACACCGCCGAGCCCACGCCACGGCCGCGGCCTGATCCACTTCGTCCGCACCGCCCACCAGGGCCAGCGCAACACGCGCCTGTTCTGGGCGGCCTGCCGGGCGTACGAGAACGGCCTCGGCGACGCCCTCGCCGAAGCCCTCATCACGGCGGCGGTCCACACGGGCCTGACCGAACACGAGGCCCGCACGACGATCCTCTCGGCGGCCCGCCTCACCCAGAACGCCCAGTCGGCAGACCCCCCGAACGCCACCGCCTCACGGAGCGACACCCGCCCATGACGAAGGGGCACCCCGAGACCGGGGTGCCCCTTCTGATCAGTACGTTCCCTGATCTGCTGCGGTGGGTGTGGGATTTGAACCCACGGTGACTCGCGCCACGACGGTTTTCAAGAGAGTGCTGCGGGAAGCGTCTCTGGCGCGCCTGACCTGCTCGTTCCCCGCCCTCAGGGCCCTTCGCCGCTTCCGGCGGTCCACGCCTGGTCCACTGCGGCATCATGACCGCCGAACCGTGCTGCCTCTTGGTTCAGTCGAAGCGCAGGGTGGCCCACGACGATCCCGCGACCACGCCCCCGTGATGGGAGCACGCCCCTTGTCTACCAATCGAACCGGAGGGCCACCCATCGCTGCAATGGGCCGGCGCAGGCATCTCGACGCGGGTAACCACCGTGGGAGAACTCTCGATGCGCTGCGCTGCCTCCACAAAGCCGGGGAGGCAATCTTGGTGATCAAGAACTATCTTCGCTGCCTCGCCTGCGAGCTCACGCTTCCGCTCATACGCCGCGGTTATCTCTCCCTCAGTAGCAGTTGTCGCACTCACGCCGCCCAGCGATCGAGGCAGGGACCGTGTCAACTGGAGTCGCAAGAGGCTCTGGTCGAAGCTCAGAACCAGGGGTACTTCCACGTCTCGGGCCTCAGCATCCAGAGCCAATGCCTTCTGCCGATGCGGCTCGCATGCAGCCTCTCGTTCCTGCTCATCCCAGGCCGACAGGCTGCATGAAGCCATCCCCCACAGCATGGCTAGTGTCAGGGAGGACAAGCCGATGATCGCCGCCCATCCTTGTCTGCGTGCCGCCTTTTCAGCCTTGGCCGCTCTTTCCCGCTCGGCCTCGGCGACAGCTTCGCGCTCAGCAGCCGTTGCATGGTGACGGCACCCCTGGCCGATTGCCTGCGGCAGCCGACAAGGAGTCCCCTTCGCGGTACGGCGGCCACAGCGAGGCGCTTTGGCTCGCATCCGAGGGTGACTTCGTCTCCGGGGCACGGCACGAATTGTGGACCATCCACTGCTCTGGTCAAGGGCGCGGCCCCACTCACGGCAGGGAAGCACACCCATACTCGTCAGTCTGACGTAAATCCTGGTCGAACCTAGTCCTAGTTGGCCCTAGCTAGCCGCTGCTCTGCGATGCTGGAGGTCGATCGAGAGGGGCCGCAGCGATGCAGTGGAAGATCCACGGGGAACGTCCGATCTACGAGAACAGCTGGGTGAACCTGTGGCTCACCGACGTCGAGACGCCGGACGGGAACCGCTGGGAGCACCACGTTGTCAAGCTCCGGCACCTGGCCGTGGCCGCCGTGGTCAACGAGCAGCGCGAGGTGCTGATGATGTGGCGGCATCGCTTCATCACGGACGCGTGGGCGTGGGAGCTGCCCATGGGCCTGGTCGAGGAGGGCGAAACACCTGCAGACGCGGCAGCCCGTGAGGTATTGGAGGAGACCGGCTGGCGGCCCGGTCCCATCAAGCCGCTGATCTACGCCGAGCCGGCCAACGGCATCACCGACTCCCAGCACCACGTCTTCCGGGCCGACGGGGCGACGTACGAGGGTCCGCCGACCGAGAAGAACGAGTCAGACCGGATCGAGTGGATTCCGCTGGCCGACGTGCGGGGCATGATCGACCGGCGCGAGATCGTCAGCAGCGGCTCCCTCGTCGGGCTGCTCTACGTCCTCATGGACGAGGCGATCCGCTGACCTGGCGGGGCAGTACCTCCCGGAGCCGGGCCTCGAATGCCACCGCGGCCGGCTCCCGGCGGAAGGGCTCCAGCTGCTCGTAGAACTCCCGCAAGTGGCCGGCGACTCGTTGCGAGCTGACGGCCGCTGCCGGGGCCAGGGCGTCCATGGCCGTGTGGCACGCCTCGTCGAGTTTGCCGCGCTGGAGCTGGGTCCGGGCGAGCCAGAAGGCGTGGAAGGCGCGGCCCCGGTGGTTCGACTGGTGTTCTCGGCGGAGAGCGTCCGCGATGAGGGGTTCGGCGAGGGCGGCTTCGCCCAAACGGCCGTGCGCGATGCCGGTGTCCACGATCAGCTTCGGTTCGTCGAAGTAGGCGACCCAGGCCGGGTCCGGATCGCTGGTGCTGATCCGTCCGAACTGGGTGTGGGCTTCCGAGATCGCGGTGTGGGTGGCGCCGTGGTTGCCGAGGGTGGCGTGGGCGAAGGCTTCGCGCATCGCGAGCATGGCCAACACGCGCGGTGTCGTCCCCGTGGCAGCTCGGGCCTGGTCCTGGGCGGCCGTGACGAGTGCGAGGGCGTCACCGGGCTTGTCCTGGTAGGTAGCCTGAAGGCTCATGCAGGCGAGGACGTTGGCCATGAACTGGCGGTCGTCGATGGCCTTGGCCAGGCCGAGGGATTCGGTGAAGTAGGCGCGTGCCTGGTTGTACTGGCGGGCGTCGAAATAGGTCCATCCGGTGAGCCGGGCCAGCTCGGCCGCGATGCTGTGCAGGCCGTCCCGTAAGGGAGCCGGACGCTGTTCCTTGAGGAGGTCGACGACGTAGCGGAGCTGGCCGACGACCGCCGGCCGTAAGGTCTCGCCGCCGTGCTCGTCGTCCCGGCGCCAGTAGTCCGCGATCGACGAGTGCAGCGCGTCCAGTGTCGACGGGCTGAGATCCCGCTCGGCCGCCAGGGCGAGAATGCTGTCGACATCCGCCCCCGGTAGTCCGGCGGCCAGTGGTTCGACGGCCGAGGTCGGCACCTCAACCGGTTCACGGGGCGTGACCGTCAGGCTGGGCGGCGTCTCCCAGGAGCGTCGGGCAAGTCCGAGCATGTGTCCGGGGATGCGCAGTCCATCCGAGATCCGTTCGATCACGTCCATGTGCAGCAACTGCCGCCGTCCGGCAATCACCTCGCCCACGCGGCTCGGGGTCAGGTCGCAGCGGCGCGCGACCATCGACGGATAGATGCCTGCTCGTGCCTTGACCAGCTGAAAGATGCGGCCGAAGTCTCTGGCCTGGCATGCCTCGATCATCACTGGGTCCGTGAGCAGGCTGACCGGGAGTTCCTTCGAGCGAGATGGCTCGGGCATCGGGCACGCTCCGGCATGAGGACTACGGATCGCTGCACTTGGTCAACCGAGGGTGATGTTACCCAAGTTGGGTAATCCGCTTGGCCTTTCTGGCCGGGTCTGCGGATCGCGATGCTCCTGGCCATGGCGAACGGACAGGACGACGTACGGATGACGCTGCGGGTCTCCCGCGACTCCGGCCAGACGTGGGGGCCTCTCACGGAGGTACGTGTGGGTGAGGACCCGGTGGTCCCGGAGAACCCGGGCCGCTACCCGCCCTGCGTCTGCCCCCGGTGCTCGCAGCAGGCCCGGAATGCCGTCGCGTCCTTCCGGATGGTGTCGTGATGCGTTGCGCGCACTGGCGCCGGGTGCCCCTCGACCTGGCACGGGAAGCACGGGAGAAGTCGGCCGCCCCGTACATCGACAGGGCCGTGCAGTGCCAGCTGTCCGCGCACGACGAAGGTGAGCACTTCGGTCTCCTCACCGACGCCGGCGCGTACGGGACCGCGCTGTGGCTCCGCTGGCACGCGGTGGACGAGGCGGAACTTGTCGTACTGCCGGACTGCCCGGTGGCCGCCCCGGGTCCTGACGGTGAGGGCTGCTGTCTGTTCACCGACCACGCCGAGCAGCACACCTGGGAAGACGCCCTGGAGGAGGTCTCGTGCCCCAACTGATCGCGAGCCCGCACAAGACCCGGCGCCCTCGCTCGCCTCGCAACGAACAGTGCGGGGACTGCGGTGGCAGCGGCGCCGACTCGTCCGGCAAGACCTGCGGCACCTGCAACGGCCTGGGCGAGATCCACTGCCGCGCCGGTCGCCAGGAGTCCCACTCGCTGTCCCGCTCCGTGATCCGGAAGGAGGGCCACCGATGGCCCACGCTCTGATCGCCTCCCCGTTCCTCGACGGGCACCTTCTCCTCAAGCCAGGAGCAAGGGCCGGCGCCCGAATCTCCGCCGACCACTACGAGGGCCTGCGCCAGGCCGCCACCGACGGTGAGCCGCTGCCCGACTGGGCGGTGCAGACCGCCGCCGACGTGTGGGGCCTGGGCCTGGGCGGTCAGCCCACGCAGGGCACAGTGCTGGTGCGTGAGCCGTCCCCGTACGGCTACTGCCGGGCCTCCTGGGAGATCAACCTCGGCTGCAACTTCGGCTGCAAGCACTGCTACCTCGGCGAGCGCCCCTTCTCCGGGCTCGCTTGGGAGGACAAGGTGCGGCTGCTGGACATCATGCGCGAGGCCGGTGTCCTCTGGCTCCAGATCACCGGCGGCGAGCCCACCATGGATCCCCACTTCCAGGGCGCCTACCGGTACGCCTGGCAGGCCGGGATGATGCTCACCATCTCCACCAACGGCTCGCTGCTCTGGCGGCCGGACCTCCTCAATCTCTTCCGCGACTGCCCGCCGTACCGCCTGGTGGTCAGCATGTACGGAGCGAGCGAGGAGTCCTTCGACACGCTCACCCAGCGCCGCGGGGCGTGGAAGGCGTTCCGGCGCGGCATGGACGCCGCTCGTGAGGCGGGGCTGCCGCTGCGGATCAACGTCGTGGTGACCGAGGACAACGCCTCCGAGGCCGACGAGATGGCCGCCCTCGCCGATGAGTGGGACGTCGAGAACCACGCGTACACGAACATGACGCCCACGATCTACGGCGGCGGAGAGCCGCTGCTCGCCCAGTCCGCCGCCCACCTGCGGCAGCGCAAGCCGTTCGCCGGCTGCAACGCGGGACACACCTTCTTCCACGCCGACCCGCACGCCAAGGTCTCGATCTGCAAGGTCGGCCGCGACGACCAGATCGACCTGATGGCCGAGGGCATCGACGGCCTCACCCGGCTCGGCGCCATCGCCGACCACCTCATGCTTCGCACCGGTGGGTGCGAGGGCTGCGCCCTGTCCGGCACCTGCCGGGTCTGCCGCCCCCTGGCCAAGCACTACCAGGAGGCGAAGGCGCCGCTGCACAGCTACTGCCAGCACGGAGACAAGGAGAACGCCTCATGACCCCGCCCGTACCGGTGACCATCCTCCCCGGCCCGCCGGCCTCGGCCCGCCGCGCGGCCCCGCCCGTCGCGACCGCGTCGATCACCGCAGTCCAGGACCTCGACGTGATCGTGGAGAGCGCGGAGTGCTCCTGCGACGCCGGTGACGACAACCCCCACTGACCGACACGATCCGGTCAACTCCGTTCAGGCCCCGGCGCACTCGCGTCGGGGCCTGAGCCCTGCCCGTCCCACCATTAGGGTGCCGCTCATGTTCTTCCGCTGGGACTGGCTCCGGCCCCAACTGACCGCGCCGATCGTGCCGACTCTCGGTCCCGTACACCCCGATGCCCTGACCGTCGGCATCTTCGAGGACACCCTGCGAGCGGCCGACACCGGAGACTTCCTGCCCTACGACAAGGACCGGCGCTGGGGCGGCGAGAAGGACGAGAAAGTCCTCCGCGAAGACGTGGTTCACCAGCCCGAGCACACCCTCATCCCCACTCTCACCCGGCGCGGACGCGGCACTGTGAAGGTCTTCGCCTACGGGCTCCGCGACACCATCGTGGATGAGGCCGCCGAGCTGGCCGCCAAGCTCGCCGCCGCGCACGACGTGGTCAACGCCCGGGTCGTACGCCCCCTCGGCCCCGAGACCACGCACCCGCGCGGTACCCGCATCCAGCTGAAGGACTTCGCTGCCGGCCCCTGCCCCGATCCCGGCGGTCCGGTCCGCCCCGTGACCGACTGGCTGGCCACTGTGCAGAACACCTTCGCCCCGTTCGCCGAGGCCATGGCGGGCGATGGCCTGGCCTTCCTCCACACGCAGATGCAGACCGGCCAGTGCGGCCCGGTCCTCGCCGCCGCCATCGAAAACCGCATCGTGGGCGCGATCGGCCCCATGGAAGTGCGCCCCGATGCAATCGGCCGCCCCCAGCTCATGCCCCAGTACTTCGCTGTCCTGCCCGAGGCCCGAGGCCGGGGACTAGGTCGCGTCTTGTGGCGGGCCGCGATGCACTGGGGCCAGGCCCATGGCGCCGCCTACCAGCTCCTCCAGACCGAGGTCGACGGCCCCTCTGACCGGCTGTGCCAGGCCGAAGGACTGACCTCCCTCGGCTTCACCCACACCACAGCGGCGTAACCGCCGGTTCCAGGACGCCGCGAGGTCACAACCTGTCCAGTGCCTTTCGGGTGATCCACTCATCACCGCGCCTCGTCACCATCGATCCGTGTGTTGTAGGCGTACGTGATGTACGTCGTCGCGGCCTGAGAGATGATCTCCGTCATGACGAACGGGGCGGCCGGGGCAGGCTCAGGCAGCGACGAGGCCGACGCCTGGCGCGCACGATTGGGCTGGGCGTTCGGCCTCATAGCCGACGATCCCGCTGAGCGACAGGCGGCACTCGCGCATCTGGATGGGGCCCGGAGGAATGCCTGGGCTGCTCTCGATCGATCGAACGAGCTGTGGCATCTCACGAGGCCGCTGGGGCCGGAGGAGCAGTATCAGGAGCCGGCCTTCAAGCGGGCGCGCGAGGTGTACGCAGACATGTGTAGCCATTCCCTGCCCGAAGGACTGTGGGTGGGCGAGGGCGCCCGCGGGCCGAGTCTGCCCTATGCGCTTCTCTTCCTGGAGTGGGAAGCGCGGTTCCCCCGCGAGTGGACAGAGCATGCAAAGGCGTGGGGCACTAAACAGTCGCTCATCCGCCGCATGGCCGTTGCCGACCATGATCAGCCGACCAGGGCGAAGCTCATCGACCTCGTCGAGATCGTCGTCCAGCGGGCCTATCGCTGCAAGGACCGCGAGTACGTTCGCGTCGCACGAGCAGTCGACGGTGAGGATCTCCGCCACAGGCTCGGCACGGCCGCCGCCTCGGACAACCCATGGGCACGCCTTCACGCTGGCTATGTCCTCCGGCTTCTCGATCGCCCTGAGGTGCCGAACACGCGCCACGTTTGGCGAACGTGGGTCGCGAAAGCGTCCGGAAGGCAGCGTGGCTTCTCCGGTCCCTGCGGATAGTTCCGGGCTCCGGCACGCACCCGTCCCCCGTGCTCCCGGCGCCCGCCCTGAGTGTCGGAGCCTTCACGCGCCAACCACCGCCCACGCTCTGGCCGTTCGCTCATGCAGGCGCGGGTTTCCACGCGGCCGGCCGGAGCGGCTTTGGCCGGTGTCCTGTTCGGGTTGGGGTCGGGCATGTTCAGGGGGCCGTACGCTGGCCCGGCAACTCGGGCAGGCTTTGCCCCTGCCCGGAATTTGAACGAGTGGCCCCCTGGACTTGCCCGACGCGGGCCCCGGCCCGAACAGGTGGGTAAAGCCGTGGAGGCCGGCCGCCCCAGCCACAGCTGGTTGAACGGCAATCCACGGTGATCGGTGCGGACTTGGCATGCGTCCCGCTCCTCCTGGCCGCGCTCGCCGTCGGGCGACTGGCAGGGTTCTTCGCGGGTCTGGCCGCCCGCTTCTCGGGCTTTTGCGGCGCGAGCGGGCGGGGGCCGTCGCAGGCGGTGGCGCCACCGACCGACGAGCAGCGCAGGGCAATCGCAGCGTGGGCAGCCACCCAGCACGTACGGGTACCACGGGTTCGGCAGCGTGGCGACGAGATCGCCGACCTCATCCTGAAGATGCAGGTTGCTATAGGTGGAAAACCCCAAGCTCGTGAAGCCCTGGAGAAGGTCGAAGGGCGAGAGGTAACGGACGAGGAAGTGGAAGACTGGTGGGAGGAGATGACCGACTTCGATTCCTACCACGTCACCCAGCACCCGAACAGTCACCTGAGGCTGATGAGCAATCTCATACCTCGTACTGCACGGCACTTCTTTTAGCCTCCCTTGGGGGCTAATCCGATTCTCACGCAAGGCCCTCATCACACAGCCGATGACCCAATCGTCCTTAATCCACGTGATGGGGCCAGCCCGTACGAGGGTGTCGGGCTGGCGACGGCAGAGAGCTTCTTGGTTCCACTTGATCGTCGCGTGGCACTCGTCATCAACAACACGTTGGATGTCGACGACTACGAAATAGAGCCCACCGCGTTCATGGCAAACCAGATCAATCAGATGGTCGCACTCAACGCCCACCGTGCGATCTTCCATCACCCTGACGATCGGCCACTTGACCGTTTGGTAATCCCGGAACCGTCAGACCGTGAGACGAATCCCTCCAGCGGTCCGCGAGACTTCCTCATGCCGGACGGTTGGCCGGCGCCAGGATCCAGAAACACCTAAGGCTTCCACGACCAAGTAAGCCCGACTGCTCTAACATCCCGCCATCCATCAGCCTCGACAGCCGTAGTCAGCGGGGCTGCAGGCGTTGGCGTGCCGTTAGGCGACGCCGGGGCGGAGATCCTGCCTGTCCAGGACACGCAGCTCAATCCCAGCTTTCCCGCAGAGGCTCCGCGCAAATTCACGAGTCCGCTCAGGCACTACGTCGACCGCTGCCAGGATATGAACATCCCGCGCGCAGACGAACGCTGAGGTCGATATCGCGTCGCACTTGCTCCTCAGTGAACTCTGAGGCGCTCGTCTTGATCTCACCGGCCATCACTTTTCCGCCGCAGATACCAAAGACGTCGACCTCGACAGACTTAGACTGTCCAGGGAAATACAGGTCTGCCCCGGGAAGGAAAGAAGACAACGGTTCGGCCTTCGCCAGGGCCGCAATCACCATCAAGTGGGGGAACACCCCCTGGTCGACGGCACGGTCGACAAGGGAGTCGAGCCGGTAAAAGATCGAGAGTGTTGACGGGTCTGCAGTGTAGGTCGCCGAAGCAGAACATCCTGGACAAGAAGCCACTGAGCCCGCGTCGCTCATGAGAACAAAGTTGCCCAGACCGCAGCGCGGACACACAACCTTCAGCCCCCGCTCTGCCCAGCCTAGAGCACACAGCCTCTCAGCAACTACGACACGCATCGGGCTAGGTACGTTCTCCAATTGCTGGGCTGGGAGATAGCGGCGCTCTGTTCGACTACCCCAGCGCACGGCCAGTTCAGCCAAGCTATCGTCGATACTCCCCTGCGCGACCAAGGCTTTCAGTTCTTTTGTCAGCGTTTTCGATCGAGGCGTCATCAGGGATACCAACGCTTCGAACATTCCAGGTTCCAGCAGAACGGAAAGATCACTGGTCTCTTGGAGGGCAATACCCATTCGCCCTTTGTCAGACGGCCGATGCCGATCAGTCACATCATCCAGCACCTGTTCACGCGCCTGACGAAGCGAAGGCACAAGCAAATCAAAGTGATATGAATTCTGGGCGACGGCCCTAAGTTGGATGCTGTCCCGGCTCCAGGTGGCGTGCTGGTGCACAAGCGTAGCCACGGAGGAGCGTCGGGGGAGCCCGTCAAACGGCCTCCCAAAGAAACGTAGAAGCGCGCCTCCAGCACCGTCGAAGGTCACCGAGGAAGGGAAACGCACTCTACTACCAGTGGCGAATACGTGGATGTCTACCGGCGAGACCTGACCATGTTCACGTTCCAAGGCGACGAATTGCTGCACCTCCAGATTAAACCGGCATGTGAACGGGGCCTGCCGTTGCTCGGGAGTGGGCCACCTATGCCCCACCTTCAACTGGTCTTCGGTGGGCTCCAGCCCTAGGACCTGTGCTACAGCCTCCAACCGGTCTTGCTCCACTCCACCGCTGACAAGGATCGCATCGGGAGAGAACTCGGCCGGTCGGCCCAGAACTCGGGCAAGCTGGTTCTCGAAGCCGATCCAGTGCTGCACATCGTCAACAGGCAAAAGGATCATTGGAGCGTGATTGAACGTCAGGGGTCGCAAGGCCCGAACGTTCCAGAAGGCGAGGCAGTCATCAAAGTCGTCAGGAGTGGTCACCCAGATCACGGCGGGTGTTTCTCCAGGAACCCCTCTGACCTGGTATTCGCCAGCCTGGGCTGCAGTCTGCTGCAGAAGCGTACCCACGATGTCGAGCTGGGCACGGCCGATCTCATCACTGCTGCGAGGCCGACGAACCGGCAGAGAGGAACGCTGCATCTCGGCGAAAGCCTCATCATTCAGATCGCCGGCGGCAACGGCCTCCCAAAGACTGCCTCCTTCTCTTGCCAGCACATGCGTCCAACCAGGTTGGCTGCGCGCGGTGTGGCTGGGGTGGCAGGTGAAGCGAGTGGCGCCATCGCGGTCCACCCGAGCAAGAGGTACACAATCTAGGTCTAGCTGCGTGGCAGCATGCTTAGCCTGCTCGTCAGAGAGATCGACGTTCACGGCTCCGACGGCCCCTGACAGCTCTACAACCTGGCGGTATCCCGGCTGCACGGTCCCGTCCGTTAGCACCTCAATGATCGGCTCGGTCAAGCCACCCCACCGGGTACTTGCCTCTTGGATCGCTCGCCGGAAGCCCTCTGAGCTACCTTCCCTGATCAAATACACGGCTCGGGCTGGCAAAACCGCAGCCTGCATGGCCATCTGACCTCGGTACTCCATCTGCCCACACGAGCAGCATCCCATCGCTACCATCCGAACCGCCTCGGGTTTGGCAACACAAACGTTGGCATGGCTTCCCGTGACACGAGAAGGCTTAGCTCGGGTGGGTGGTCCACGCCTGGTCCACACACCATGATCCAAAGCAGTACACGGGCGGGTCAGGGTGAGACAGGCCCTCATGACAAAGGGGTGCCCCTGGTCGGGACACCCCTTCTGGTCAGCACGTTCTCTGACCGGCTGCGGTGGGTGTGGGATTTGAACCCACGGTGACTCGCGCCACGACGGTTTTCAAGACCGTTCCCTTAGGCCGCTCGGGCAACCCACCCACGCCCCGCCTCACCTGCTGCGGAGCGGCTACAGCCTACCGGGTGGCGGGATCCGGCGGGGATGGACGGGCGGTGCGGGCCCACGGGGCCTCCGCGAGAGCGCGGCACGGTCGTCCGTCGGTCCGCGGCCGAGCGGGTCCTGGAGCAAGTGCCCCCGCGCCCGGTCCTGTTCAGGACGGCGCGGGGGCGGCTCAGCGGGTCAGTTGTCGCCCGTGCGTTCGCCGAGGGTGACCGTGGTGGTCGCCTCCTTGCCGTCGCGCTGGTAGGTCAGCTTGATCGAGTCGCCCGACTTGTGCGTCCAGATCTCGCTGATCAGCGTCGGGCCGCTGTCGATCTGGCGGTCGCCGAAGCCCGTGATCACATCGCCGGGCTTCAGGCCCGCCTGCGCCGCCGGACCGTTCGGGACGACGGCCGGCGTACCGCCCGCGCCCTCGTCGGCGATCGTGGCGCCCTCGCCCTTCTCCGTCATGTTCACCGTCGCGCCGATCACCGGGTAGACCGGCTTGCCCGTCTTGATCAGCTGCTCGGCCACGTTCTTGGCCTGGTTGACCGGGATGGCGAAGCCGAGGCCGATCGAGCCCGCCTGGGTCTGGCCGAGGCCGTTGCCGGTCGACTGGATCGCCGAGTTGATGCCGATCACCGAGCCGTTCGCGTCCAGCAGCGGGCCGCCGGAGTTGCCCGGGTTGATCGAGGCGTCCGTCTGCAGGGCGCTCATGTACGAATTGCCGCCGCCCGACCCGTCTCCCGAGGCCACCGGGCGATTCTTGGCGCTGATGATGCCCGTCGTCACCGTGTTCGACAGACCGAAGGGCGCGCCGATGGCGATCGTCGAGTCGCCCACCGCGACCTTGTCGGAGTCGCCGAGCGCGAGCGGAGTCAGCCCCTCCGGCGCCTTCTTCAGCTTCAGGACGGCCACGTCGTAGCCCTCCGCGCGGCCCACGACCTCCGCGTCGTACGTCTTGCCGTTCGAGAAGGTCGCCGAGAGCGTGCCGCCCTCCGCCGCCGACGCCACCACGTGGTTGTTGGTGACGATGTGGCCTTCCTTGTCGTAGACGAAGCCGGTGCCCGTACCGCCCGCGCCCTCGCTCTCACCGCCGGCGCCGCCGGACTTCGCCTGGATGGTGACGACGCTCGGCAGCGCCTTGCCCGCCACCGCCGCGACCGTGCCCGGGTCGCGCTTGAAGGACGCCGGGGAGTCGCCGGCGGCGACCGTCGTCGAGCTGATCGACTCGTCGCCGCGCTCGGCAGCCCAGTAACCGATGCCGCCGCCGACGCCACCGGCCACCAGCGCCGCGACGAGGACCGCCGCGACCAGGCCGCCGGTCCGCTTGCGGGGAGCCTGCGGGGCGGGCGGAACGGGCGCGCCCCAGGCCGGCACGGCCGGCGGAGGCGGCGGCCAGCCACCGGCCCCGGCCGCGGGGGCGGCCTGGGCGGGGGGCTGGACATGCGCGTGCGCCTGGGTCTGGGCCTCGGAGTGCGCATGGGGCCGGGGCTCGGGGTGCGCGGAGGTCTCTGCCTCGGGGTGCACACGCGGCTGGGGCTGGGTGTGCGCCTGGGTGTCCGCCGCGCTCTGGGCACTCTCCGCCGCCGGCTCGGGAGCGGCGGGCGGGGCGACGGGGGGCATGGGAGGGGCGGGAGGGGCGGACGGGGCACTCGGGTCCGCCGGAACCTCGGTGCCCTCGTTCTCGGTGCTCACAGCTCTCTCCTCGTTCACTGCACGGGTGGATGCCATCTCTAGGGTGCTGCGAACAGCTTTTCCCACAGGCCGTCAGGCCACTGTAAGACGGAGCTGTGCATCCGCACCCCATTCTTTATATACGGACAGAACGGACGCGGTCCGATACGTCCGCCCCGCCAATGGCACCATGACGCGGTGACCCACGCACGGCAGCACCCCCGGCCGCACCCGAACCCCGCCCCTGTCCAGGTGGTGGCGCACCGCGGAGCCTCCGAAGACGCCCCGGAGCACACCCTCGCCGCCTACGTGAAGGCCATCGAGGACGGCGCCGACGCCCTCGAGTGCGACGTCCGGCTCACCGCCGACGGCCACCTCGTCTGCGTCCACGACCGCCGCGTCGACCGCACCTCCAACGGCCGCGGCGCCGTCTCCGCCCTGGAGCTCGCGGACCTCGCCGCCCTGGACTTCGGCACCTGGAGAGGCCGGGACGAGGCGGGCGAGAGCCCGGACTGGAAGGACTCCGGACTCACCTCCGTACTCACCCTCGAACGCCTCCTGGAGCTCGTCTCCGACGCCGGGCGCCGCATAGAGCTGGCCATCGAGACCAAGCACCCCACCCGCTGGGCCGGCCAGGTCGAGGAGCGGCTGCTCCACCTGCTCAAGCGCTTCGGCCTCGCGGAGCCGGAGGCCCCCGAGGACTCTCCCGTACGGGTCATGAGCTTCTCGGCGCGCTCGCTCTCCCGGATCGCGACCGCCGCGCCGACCCTGCCCACCGTCTCACTGGCACAGTTCGTCACCCCCCGACTGCGGGACGGAAGGCTGCCCGCGGGCGCGCGGATCGCCGGACCGTCCATCCGGATCGTCCGCCACCACCCCGCCGTGATCCTTCGCCTCCAGAAGGCCGGTCACCAGGTCCACGTATGGACGGTGGACGAACCGGAGGACGTCGAACTCTGCGAGCGGCTCGGCGTGGACGCGATCATCACCAACCGACCCAAGCAGGTGCTGTCCCAGTTGGGTCGCCTTTGATCCCATTTGCCTCCCCACTCGTTTCCCTCCTTCCCACCCGTCACACGGCTAACAGGGAGTGCACCGGCGCGTTCGGTCCGTACTCGATCGTCACGAGTGCGTCACCGCACGCTCATGAGGCGGTTTCCGGTCCAGGCCATCGGGGCATCCACACCGTGGCGTGGGGCAAAGGAGGTCTCGGGGGTGGCGTTTGTGGTGGCACAGGAGGTGCCCACGTCGTCGAGCATGGCCGTACCCCATGGCCCTGCGGGCGTGGGTGAGGCGAGACACCGTATGCGGGAGCAGTTGAGCCGCAGCGGGATGTCCGAATCGGTCGTCGACGATGCGGTACTGATCCTTTCCGAGCTGCTCAGCAACGCCTGCCGGCACGGCAGGCCGCTGGGGCGGGCGGAGGTGGGCGACGGGGACGTCCGTGCGGCCTGGCGCGTCGATCCGTCGGGTGGTCTGACGGTCGAGGTGACGGACGGCGGTGGCCCGACGCGGCCTGTTCCGTCGACGCCCTCGGTCACCGCGCGCGGCGGCCGCGGGCTGAACATCATCAGTGCGCTGGCCCAGGACTGGGGCGTACGGGACAACGCGGCCGGCGAGGTGACGGTCTGGGTGGTCGTGACCGAAGGCCATCGCCGCGAGGACTTCGCGGCGCGGGTCGGCGGCGGCCAGGGCTTCGAGTTCCTGGACGCTTACGACGACCTGGACTGACCCGGTCCCCGGGTCCCCGGCGGCACCGCGACCGCGCCCCGGGCGGGCCACACGCGGACCCCGCGCGGTGAACGTGTCCGCCTGAGGCCCTCGGTGCTTCCGTACGGCTAGGCTCGCCCGACACAGAGCCGTGCACCGAGCGCGGCCTGCACCACACGCACTGCCGCTATCGGGAGAAGCCACACCATGGCCAAGAAGCGCCCCCAGACGAAGGCCGTCAAGGCACAGGTCACGAACGGGGAGATCCCGGTCGTCGGTGCGCGCGAGCCGTGCCCCTGCGGATCGGGCCGCCGCTACAAGGCGTGTCACGGCCGGGCCGCCGCGCACGCCGTGACCGAGCTGGTCCAGCGCCCCTTCGAGGGGCTGCCCGGCGAGTGCGACTGGGTCGCGCTGCGCGAGCTGGTGCCCGCCGCCACCGTTCCGCTCACCCTCAAGGACGGGCTGCCCGAGGGCGTGCCGTCCGTGACGCTCGCGACCGTACTGCCCATGGCCTGGCCCGCGCTCCGCCGTGACGACGGCTCGGTGCTCCTCGCCCTGCAGAACGACTCCTCCTCCGGCGACCTCGCCCGCGATCTCGCCGACACCCTCCAGCGCGCCCTGGAGACCGAGCCGGGCACGCCGGTCTCCGGCCGTCGCGTTCCGGCCGAGGGCCCGCGTCTGCAGGATCTGCTCGACCCGAACGGCGATTTCGCGCCGGTCGTGCACACGGGCTTCGAATTCTGGGTTCCGGAGTCCTCCTCCGAGAACTCCAACCCCGAGGTCAGCGCCTCCCTGGAGCGCGCCAACGCCGCCGCCATCCCGACCGTCAAGCTCACCGGCGTGGACGCGGCGTACTGGTGCGAGACCCCGGAGAAGAACCACCTGCGCTGGGTCATGCCGCACCCCGAGGAGAAGCTCCTCGACGCGCTCGCCCGGTTGCACGCCGCCGGTACGTCCTCCCTCGGCGACGACACCCGTCTCGTCGGCTCCTTCCGGGCCCACGGCCTGATGGTCCCGGTCTGGGACCTGCCGACCACGATGCGCGCCGAGGACTGCGAGAAGCCGGCCGCCGAGTTCGCCGAGCGGCTCGCGGCGGCGCTCGCCACCGACGCCCCGCTCACCCCGGAGGAGCGTCGCGCCCGCGGCGGGCTCACCAACCGTCAGGTCACTCTGAGCTGACACCCCTGGTGCCGGTGGTGACGGTGGGGACTGACAGACCAACCAGTCGGTGACATCCGCCACAACTCCTCGTGCGGCCAGGTAAATCCCTGTCCGAATAACCGAGATCGAATTTGCGAACCGCAGATCTCTTGTTACCGTTCTAGAAGCCCGGTCGCTGGTGCATCCCCCGTCGCCAGCGATCGGGTCTTCTCATGCCCGGACGGATCCCGTCCCGAGGCTCAACTGCCCCCCGTCGAGGCCATGTTGCTCCCCGCTCGCAGCAGCAGCGGCGTACTTCCGCCCTCTCCCGAACCGGCGAATTCCGCCACGGCCGAATATGCGGAAGCGGCGCCCCGTGAGGGCTCGCGCGGCGTCTCGCACGCCCCCGGTTCATCCTGTGCCGGAACAGCGCAACGCACTTGTACGGTCCGCCCCCCGGGGCCCATAAGGGTGAGCAGAGAGTCGAGCTGCTGGCCGCCCGCGTTGCGGTAGTACGTACGCGCCCAGGTGTCGGGGCCCTCCGTCAGCACGCACGTCTGCGCCTCGATCCCGTCCGGGGACGTCAGATCGGGACCGCAGTGCGAGGCGCGGCCGGGTACGCCCGACGGGGCCCGCGCGGCCGAGGGGGAGGAGGGCTCGGGCGGCGCGGGGGCCGGAGGGGCCTCCTGTGCGCCGAGGCCGAGGCCCGGCAGCAGTCCGTCGTCGGCCCGCCCTCCGGCCTCCTCCGCGCGGGGCTTGGCGTCCCCGTCCGGGCCCGGGCCGACGGCCTCACCGGCGAGGGCGACCAGCGGCAGGAGCGTGGCACACACCACGACGGCCCCGAGCCCGATCATGCGGAGATTCATGGGACCCACCTGCCCGGCTGGCTGTGACGTGTGAAGGGCGTGTGCTGCGTGTACTGCGTGTACTGCGTGTACTGCGTGTACTGCGTGGAGGAACCCGCCTACGTGATCAACGTGAGCGGTGGGCCGAAGATATCGGCGGATCGGTGGCGCACAGCGCGCCGCGCGCCCATTTCCCGTACAAGTCGGGCGGCCTCACACCCGTACGGGTGAGGCAGACCCCGAGCACGCGCATCCGGCCCCCGCTCCGCGCCCCTCGGGGTCGGTCCGCGCCCGTCACCCGCCCGGCCACCCGCACCGACACGTGCCCGGCGTCAGTACGCGAGCCTGCTGCCGCCGCCCGGGGCTCCGGTGCTCGCCTCGACCAGCGCGTCCACGACCGCTTCCACGTCCGGCAGCCAGGGCCGGGCCGAACCCTCCAGCGGCGCACGCTCCCAGCGCACCTGCCCCGTCCCGGCGACCGAGGGCGGCAGCAACAGGTAGCCGCCCTCACCGTGGAACCGCAGCGAACTGGGCACGCTGTCCTTCGCGTAGAGGAGTTCGCCGAGCTGTTCCAAGCCGTACGGGGCGACCAGCAGCGACCAGCGCGTGGGCGTGGCCACCACCGGCCCGAGCCGCATGCCCATCGCGTCGAGCTCGACCAGGGCACGCGCTCCCGCGACGGCCGGCAGGCTCACCGCGCACGGCGCGGCGCCACCCGTGGCCAGGACCACCGGGGCGTCCGGGCGCCGGGTCCACCACCAGCGGATCATGCGCTCGTCGGTGGTCGCCGCGAGCAGTCCGGGGTCGAAGGGGTGCGCGCCGGGGACGACACACTCCGGGTCGGGACAGGCGCAGCCTGGCCCTCTGGACGTACGGGTCGTCGCCTTCAGCCCCACGCCGGGCAGTACGGGCCAGCCCCACTCGCCGGCGCAGACGAGCGCCGCGTCGAGCTGGACGGTCCTTTCCCTGCGCCGGAACCGGAACCTGCGTCGCCTTCCGAGGATCTCGCGCATGAGCGCTCGTTCCTTTCCGTTGAACGCCGAATCCACATCACACCATGTGCAGATCACTTCACTGTGCGTATCAGCGCGTACAAGGTCGGCGGTTCACCGCCCCGTGGTGGGGCGGGAGGGGCCGAGCTGAGGCTCGTCGTCCATCGAAGGGGCGCGGCCTGCGGCGGTGAGGACGCCCAGGCACCCTGCCAGGTTCCGGGGCGGTTCCAACTGCCCCTGGCCATCACCGATTACGTACCCGTCACGTTCAAATCAACGCGCTTTCAAACGACGCCAGTCGACCCCAAAAGGTGCACCGAGGGGGCAATTTTCAGCCAACTTGGCCTGCACTTCAACCCTTCTGCCAAACCTCACGGACACCACAAGTCCCGTGGGGACAATGCTGGACATCGCTCCTCTTGTGCGTGTACATGTGGATGCATTGCTAGCGGCGCAGATTGACATGGGGGTTTGCGATGCTATTGAGCGAAACGCACCCGTCGGAAAGCCGTCCGACATGAGCGCCCCACACCTGCCGAAAGTGGCTGGAATCGATTCCACGGTTCCCTCGCCCGCGCACACTACCGCGCCCGTTCCGCCCGCACACCCGTCCGCGTCGGCCCTCCCCGCCATCCCCGACGCGATGATCCAGGACCGGCTGGCCGGCTGGGTCTCCGACCTCACCACCCTTCACGAACTCACCGAACGCCTGATCAAGACCGGTTCCCTGGACGAAGCGCTGCGCGAGGTGCTGCGCGCCGGAGCCGCCCTCGTCGGCGCCCGTCGCGGCATGGCCGTCCTCGAACCGGGCGACGGCCTCGGCCCCACCTCCACCATCGGCCTCGGACTCGCGCACGCCGATCTCGGCACCATCGAGACCGTGCCGCGCAGCGCCACCTCGTACGGCCGCATCCTCGACGGCCTCCCCGAAGGCGTGCCCGGCTTCCCCGATCCGATCGCCGTGCCCGACCTGCTCGGGGAGGCGGAACTCGACCCCCGCCACCGCGAGGTCGCCGCCCGGCTCGGGTACGCCGCCAGCTACGCACTCCCCCTCGCCACCGAGGCCGCCGGTAAGCTCGGCGCCGTCGTCTGGCTCTACGACGAACCCGCCGAACCGACCGAGCGCCGGCGCCACCTCGTCGGTCTCTACAGCAGCCACGCCACCGAGCACCTCGCCCGCCTCCTGGAGCTGGAGCGGGCCCGCGCCCAGGTCGCCACCGTCACCGAGGAGTTGCTGCCCAGCCGCCTCCCCCGGGTGCCCGGCGTCCAGCTCGCCGTCCGCCACCGCACCGGCCCCCAGGGCGGCGGCGACTGGTACGACGCGCTGCCCCTGCCCGAGGGCGCACTCGGCCTCGCCGTCGGCTCCGTCTCCGGGACCGGTCCCAGCGCGCTCGCCGCCATGGGCCGGCTGCGCGCCTCGCTGCGGGCGTACGCGGTCATGGAGGGCGAGGACCCCGTCGCCGTCCTATCCGACCTGGAGCTTCTGCTCCGCCTCACCGAGCCCGCCCGCTCGGCCACCGCGCTCTTCGCCTACTCCGAGCCGCAGCAGCGCAGACTCGTCCTCGCCGGGGCCGGACACACCCCGCCGCTGATCATCGGCGACCACCGCACCGAGTTCGTCGAGACCTCCCTGTCGGCGCCGCTGGGGATGCTCGCCTGCTGGGAGGCGCCGAGCATCGAGATCGCCCCCGCCCCCGGAGAAACGGTGCTGCTCTACACCGACGGCCTGCTCCGCAGGACCGGCGACCCCATGGACCGGGCGTTCGCACGGCTGCACGCGGCCGCCGCGAGCGTCCCGAAGGCGGACCGTACGGATCCCGGGGCCATCGCCGACCACGTCCTGCGGACGCTGCTGCCCGAAGGGCTCGACCACGCCGTCGACGGAGAGGACGTCGTCCTGCTCGCGGCCCGCTTCGAATGAGGGGCCCGCTCGCGGCCCGCTTCGGATGAGCGCCGCGTAGCCCGCAGGTGACTCAGCGGTAATGGGTCTTCCGGCCCTGTGCCCCCTTCCGTACGACCGTACGATGGAGGGGGTTCAGTGTCGTACCAAAGGAGACCCCCGTGGCAGACGAGCTCACCCCGGAAACCCCGGACGAGACCGAAGAGCCGATCAAGCAGCGCAAGAACGGCCTGTACCAGGGCGTATCCGACGAGCTCGCCGAGAACATGAAGTCCGGCTGGGCCGACACCGAGCTGCACGGCCTGGAGCCGATCGCCCAGGCGGGGCACACGGCCGACCGCCGCGCCGCGCTCTCCGCGCGCTTCCCGGGTGAGCGGCTCGTCATTCCCGCGGGCAACCTGAAGACGCGCTCGAACGACACCGAGTACAGCTTCCGCGCGTCGACCGAGTACGCCTACCTCACCGGCGACCAGTCGCAGGACGGCGTCCTCGTCCTGGAGCCCACGAAGAGCGGCCACAAGGCGACGGTCTACCTGCTGCCGCGCTCCGACCGCGAGAACGGCGAGTTCTGGCTCGACGGCCAGGGTGAGCTCTGGGTCGGCCGCCGCCACTCCCTGACCGAGGCCGAGAAGCTCCTCGGCATCCCGGCCAAGGACGTCCGCGAGCTGGCCGCCGCGCTCAAGGAGGCCACCGGGCCGGTCCGCGCCGTCCGCGGCCACGACGCCGGCATCGAGGCCGCGCTGACCGACAAGGTCACCGCCGAGCGCGACGAGGAGCTGCGCGTCTTCCTCTCGGAGGCCCGACTCGTCAAGGACGCCTTCGAGATCGCCGAGCTCCAGAAGGCCTGCGACTCCACCGCGCGCGGCTTCGAGGACGTCGTCAAGGTCCTCGACAAGGCCGAGGCCACCAGCGAGCGCTACATCGAAGGCACCTTCTTCCTGCGCGCCCGCGTCGAGGGCAACGACGTCGGCTACGGCTCCATCTGCGCCGCCGGCCCGCACGCCACGACCCTGCACTGGGTCCGTAACGACGGCGCCGTCCGCTCCGGCGAGCTGCTGCTCCTCGACGCCGGCGTCGAGACGGTCGAGCTCTACACCGCGGACGTGACCCGCACCCTGCCGATCAACGGCCGGTACAGCGAGCTCCAGCGCAAGATCTACGACGCCGTGTACGAGGCGCAGGAGGCGGGCATCGCCGCGGTGAAGCCCGGCGCCGCCTACCGCGACTTCCACGACGCCGCCCAGCGCGTGCTCGCCGAGAAGCTGGTCGAGTGGGGCCTGGTCGAGGGCCCCGTCGACCGTGTCCTGGAGCTGGGTCTCCAGCGCCGCTGGACGCTGCACGGCACCGGTCACATGCTCGGCATGGACGTCCACGACTGCGCCGCCGCGCGCACGGAGGCGTACGTCGACACCACCCTGGAGCCGGGCATGTGCCTGACCGTCGAGCCGGGGCTCTACTTCCAGGCCGACGACCTGACCGTGCCGGAGGAGTACCGGGGCATCGGCGTCCGGATCGAGGACGACATCCTCGTCACGGAGGACGGCAACCGGAACCTCTCCGCCGCGCTGCCGCGCCAGGCCGACGAGGTCGAGGCGTGGATGGCCGACCTCAAGGCCTGACCCGCCGCACGACGAAGGCTCCCGCGGACCGTCACGGTCGGCGGGGGCCTTTTCGTACACCGCGTCAGGTCACACCGGGCGGGGTCAGGTCAGCGCGAGCGGCGCGTCGGTCCGCCACTTCACGATCTTGTCGAAGCTGACCAGCGCCCCGCCCCGGCCCGTGCGGCCGAAGTGGACGTGGTCCGCCAACTCCTCGATGAGCCGCAGGCCCCGCCCGTTCTCGGCATCCGCGGCGGCGGAGGCCACCGGGAACCCGGCCGCGGAGAAACCCGGCCCCGAGTCGGCCACCTCGATACGGCAGGTCTCGCCGTCCAGATAGGCCGTGACCCGGTACTCCGCCGAGGACGGGCCGGAACCGCAGTCCCCGCCGTGCTCCACGGCGTTGGCGCACGCCTCGGTCAGCGCGACCGACAGTTCGTAGGAGACGTCGGGGTCGACCCCCGCCGTCTCCATCGTGCCGAGCAGCAGCCGCCGGGCGAGCGGGACGCTCGCGGCCTCGCGCCTCAGATGGAGGGACCACCAGATGCTCATGCTTCAGCCTCCTGGCTGCGGCTCGACATGCTGCGGCGCGACATACCGTTACCTATTGCCGCCCTAAGGGGTCCGTAAGCCCCTCGCAACCACAAGAGCCCTCGTTCGGCGGATGTGGACGCGCCGCGCGGCGGTGTATGCCGGTCCGGAGCCCCGCCCAACGCCCCGCCCAAGCCCCGCCCAACGCCCCGCCCAAGCCCCGCCGAAGGCCCCGCCCAACGCCCCGCTCAAGGCGCACCCAAGGCGCACCCGAGCCGCGCCCGAGGCCCACCCGAGGTACAACCCGGCACCCCGTCCGAAGTCGGCCCGAAGGCACCAAAGGTGATCTTCCGGACCTGCCTCATGTGAGCCGTGGGGCTGGTGCGATGATGGGCCCGCCATGTCTGCCCCCGCGCTCGCGCCACGCATGCTGAGGGCCGCGGTCTTCACCGCGGTCTGCGTCGTGCTGTCCGGGCTCGGGCACGCCCTCGCCGCGTGCGCGGGCATCGCCCTGTGGACCGTGGCCGTCGGCTTCCTGGCGATCTTCGGCGTCACCGTGCTGTTCGCCGGGCGGGAGCGCTCGCTCCCCGCCATCGTCACCGCGCTGGCCGGCGGACAGCTCGGCCTGCACGTCCTGTTCGGGCTCGGACAGCGTCCGCTCGCGGCCGGCTCCCTCGGCCCGGTCACCGAGGACGCGCTGATCCGGATGGCCGCCAAGATCGTCTGCGGTGCCGGGGCGACGTCCCTGAGCGCCGCCGACGCCACCCGCATCATCAGCGACGCCGGCCTCGACCCGGCCGACGCCACCACCGCGCACGCCGCCCACGGCGCCCACCTGGCGACCGGAGCGGCCGGAGCGGCCGGCGTCGACCTCCTGCCCGACCTGCCGATGGTGCTCGGCCACCTCCTGGCCGCACTTGCCACCGGCTGGCTCCTGCGCCACGGCGACCTCGCCCTGGGCCGGCTCGTCCGGCTCTCCACCCACGGCGCGACCGAGCTCGCCGAATGCGCCCTCGTCCGCTCCCTGCGCGCCGCGCTGACTCTCGTACGGGCCCTGCTCGCCGGCCTCCCCGGGCTTCCGGCCGCCGGTGCGCTCCGCACCGCCCGTACCGCGGACGACACCTCGCCGCCCACCGGCGCCGAGGCACTCCAGCACACGGTCGTCCGGCGCGGCCCCCCGGCCGCCGACTGCGTCCTCGCAGCCTGACGCGGACCGCTCGGCAAAGAGCGGACCCGCGGCCCTTCGTACGCCCGCACCACCCGGATCACCCTTCCGGCCGTCGGCGTGCCGGAACCCCGACCCTTCTCACGAGCTGGAGTGTCCTCACCCATGAACGTTTCCCGTATCGCCCTCACCGGTGGCATCGCCCTCTCCTCCGTCGTGCTGCTCTCCGGCACCGCCTTCGCGCACGTCGGCGTCCAGCCGCAGGGCGAGGCGGCCAAGGGCGGCTACGCGACGGTCAACGTCAAGGTCCCGAACGAGCGCGACAACGCCTCCACCATCAAGGTCGAGGTCAGCTTCCCGGCCGACCACCCCCTCGCCTCGGTGATGCCGCAGCCCGTCCCGGGCTGGAAGTCCGAGGTCACCAAGTCCAAGCTCGCCAAGCCGCTCGAGCTGCACGGCAAGTCCATCAACGAGGCCGTCACCAAGGTCACCTGGACCGCCGAGGGCGGCGCGAAGATCGGCCCCGGCCAGTTCCAGCAGTTCCCGCTCTCGCTCGGCCAGCTGCCGGAGGACACCGACCAGCTCGTCATCAAGGCGATCCAGACGTACGACAACGACGAGGTCGTCCGCTGGATCGAGGAGCCCAAGGACGGCGCCGAACTCCAGAACCCCGCGCCCGTGCTGAAGCTCTCCGCGGCGAGCGACGACCACCACGGCGGTGGCGCGAAGGCGGACGACAAGGCCGGCCACGACGACAAGGCCAAGGACGAGGCCAAGGGCGACAAGGCCCACACCGAGAGCGCCGCCGACTCCGCCGGCAGCGACACCACGGCCCGTGTCCTCGGCGTCGTCGGCATCCTCGTCGGCGTCGCGGGCGTCGCCTTCGGCCTGCTCGCCGGCCGCCGCCGCTCGGCCTGAACCGAAGAGAACCACGAGAGAACGAGTTCCATGTCCGTCCAGAAGACGAACGATCCCAGCACCGACGCGCGGCCCCGGCCCAGCCGCCGCGCACCCCTGATCGTCGCCGCCTCCGCGATCGTCGCCGCCCTCGCGGTGACGGTCGCGGTCGGCCTCGGCGGCGGAGACGACAAGACCACCGGCTCCGGCAGCGGAACGGTCGCCGAGGTCTCCGGCGGCAGCGACAACGCCAAGGCAGCGACCGTCCTCGACCGCCCCTTCACCAAGCCCGACCTCGTCCTCACGGACACCGAGGGCAAGCCGTTCGACCTCCGCGCGCAGACCAAGGGCAAGCCGACGCTGATCTACTTCGGCTACACGCACTGCCCCGACGTCTGCCCGCTGACGATGAGCAACATCGCCATCGCCAAGAAGCAGCTCCCCAAGGCCGACCAGGACAAGCTCCAGGTCGTGTTCGTCACCACCGACCCCGAGCGGGACACCCCGGCCGAGCTGGGCAAGTGGCTGCCCGCCGCCGGGGACCCGTCCTTCGTCGGGCTCACCGGCGACTTCACCACGATCCAGGCGGGCGCCCGCCAGATCGGCATCGGCATCGACCCGCCGAAGAAGGAGAAGGACGGCTCGGTCGTCTCCATGCACGGAGCCCAGGTGATCGCCTTCTCGCCCACGACCGACCAGGGCTACGTCCTGTACGGCGAGGACACGAGGGTCGAGGACTACGCCGAGGACCTGCCGAAGCTCATCAAGGGGGAGAACCCGTGAACCGCCGCACCACCACCCTGATCGCCGCCCTCGCCCTCACCTCCGGGCTGGCGCTGACCGGGTGCTCGACCGACAGTTCCGCCGGGGCCGCCGGAGCCGACGGCACGCCAGAACTGAAGGTCAGCGGCGCGTTCATGCCGCAGCCGGTGATGGACATGGCCGGCGGCTTCCTGACCATCGAGAACGACGGCGGCGCCGCGGACAAGCTGACCTCCGTCACGAGCCCGATCTCGGACGACGTCCAGATCCACGAGACGAAGAACCAGAAGATGCAGCAGGTGAAGTCCTTCGACATCCCTGCGAACGGCGAGCTGAAGCTCGAACGTGGTGGCAGCCACATCATGTTCATGGCGCTGAAGACCAAGCCCAGGCAGGGCGAGAAGGTCAGCATCGAGCTGCACTTCGAGAAGTCCGACCCGATCAAGGTCGACCTTCCCGTCGAGGCCGCCACCCACAACCCGAAGCAGCACTGAGCTACTTGAGGGACTGACAACACACATGCCCACCACCACCGCCCCGCGCCTCGGAACCGCCCTGGTTCGGCTGCTGCTCGTCGCGGCCACGCTTCTCGGCACCCTGCTCGCCGCAGCGGCGCCCGCGTCCGCGCATGCCGCGCTCACCGGCAGCGACCCGCAGGACGGGGCGGTGGTCGCCACCGCCCCCAAGGACGTCAACCTCACCTTCTCCGAGCAGGTCGCCATGAGCGACGACTCGATCCGGGTCCTCGACCCGTCGGGGAAGCGCGTGGACACCTCAGAGATACGCGACCTGTGCAGCGGCTCGGTCGTCAGATACGGGGTGGGACTCCGCGCCGGGCTGCCCGAGGGCACCTACACCGTCGCCTGGCGGACCGTCTCTGCCGACAGCCACCCCATCGCGGGCGCCTTCACCTTCTCCATCGGCGCCCCCTCCCAGACCTCCGTCGCCCTCCCCGACCAGGAGGTGGGCGGCGGACTCGTCGGCGCGCTCTACGGCATCGCCCGCTACCTCTCCTACGCCGGTTTCGTCGTCCTCGTCGGCGGCGGCGCCTTCGTCCTGGCCTGCTGGCCGCGCGGCGCGAGCGTCCAGGCCCTCCAGCGGCTCGTCGTCAGGGGGTGGCTCACCCTCACCGCGGCCACCCTGGCCATGCTGCTGCTCCGCAACCCGTACACCGGCTCGGGCGAACTCGCCGACGCCTTCGACCTCGGCGGACTGGGCTCCGTCCTGGAGACGAAGACGGGCGCCGCGCTCATCTCCCGGCTGCTGCTGCTCGGCGCCGCCGCGCTCTTCATCGCCGTGCTCTTCGGGACGTACACCAAGCGGACCGACGAGAAGGAGAAGAAGGACCTCACCTTCGGGCTCGCGATCGGCGGCACCGTGGTCGCCGCCGGAATCGCCGGCACCTGGGCTCTCGCCGAGCACGCCTCCACCGGCATCCAGCCGGCGATCGCGATGCCCGTCGACGTGCTGCACCTGCTCGCCGTGGCGTCCTGGCTCGGCGGACTGACCGCCCTGCTCGTGTCGCTCTACCGGGCGCCCGGCATCGAGCGGGCGGCGGTGGAACGCTTCTCGAAGATCGCCTTCGGCTCGGTCGTCGTCCTCGCGGCCACCGGGCTCTACCAGTCGTGGCGTCAGGTCGGCTCCTGGACCGCTCTGACGGGCACGTCCTACGGCCGGCTGCTCCTGGCCAAGATCGGGCTCGTGGCCGTCCTGGTCGGCATCGCCTGGGTGTCCCGACGCTGGACCCAGCGCCTCGGCGACCCGACGGTGTCGGAGGGGTCCGGGGAGTCGGAGGAGGAGTCCGAGGAGGAGTCGGAGGAGGAGTTCGAGGCGTCCCAGGTGTCCGAGGCGTCCCAGGCGTCCCAGGTGTCCCAGGTGTCCAAGGTGTCCAAGTCGTCCGAGGTGTCCGAGGCCGAGGGCGCCCCCGGGGCGGAGGACGCCGACCGGCCCGAGGACGCCAGCGTGGCCGAGGCCGGCACGGAGCCGGCCGCCGTCGGCGTGGCCGCTCAGGGAGCCAACGGCCGGGAAGACGCGGCCGTCGACCCCGAGCGGGCCGCCCAGCTCGCGCGGCAGCGCGCCGCCGTGGCCACCGCCCGCACGAAGCGGGACCGGGACGCCGACCCCGAGCGCACCGGCCTGCGACGCTCCGTCCTGACCGAAGCGGTCGTCGCCGTCGTCCTGCTCGCCGTGACGACCGTCCTGACCTCGACCGAACCCGGCCGCACCGAGGAGGAGGCGGGACGCTCGCAGTCCGCCGCCGGCTCGACCGCCGTCCCGGAGCGGCCTGTCGACATCCGGCTGCCCTTCGACACCGGAGGCGCCGCCGGCAAGGGGACCGTACGACTCAGCCTCGACCCCGGCCGGACCGGCGCCAACGTCCTGCACCTCTTCGTCGACGACCCCGACGGCCGCCCCCTGGACCTCCCCGAGATCAAGGTCGCCTTCACGCTGAAGGCGAAGGACGTCGGCCCCCTGCCCGTCGTACCCGAGCGGATCCAGGCCGGACACTGGAGCGCCAACGGAGTGCAGATCCCGATGGCCGGGGACTGGCAGATCCAGGTGACCGTCCGTACCTCCGACATCGACCAGACCACCATCGACAAGAACGTGAAGATCGGCTGACCGACGTGAGCAACGACGACAACCTTGAACTCTCCCGGCGGCGGCTTCTCGGCACGGTCGGCGCGGCGGGCGCGGCCGGCCTCGCGCTCGGCGCGGCGGGCGGTACCGGGGTGTACGCGGCGGTCGCCGACTCCGGCACGTCCGCTTCGTCCGCCGGTGACGGGACGGCACTGGCGACGGTCGGCTCGACCCGGGCGATGTTTCACGGGAAACATCAGGCGGGGATCACCACTCCGCTTCAGGCGCGGGGCCATCTGGTCGCCTTCGACCTCACGCCCGGAGCAGGCCGCAAGGAGGCCGCCGCGCTGCTGCGCCGCTGGTCGGCGACGGCCAAGGCACTGATGGCGGGCGAGCCGTCGACCGACGACACCGGCATCGCCCTGGACGCCGGACCCTCCTCCCTGACGGTCACCTTCGGCTTCGGTCACTCCTTCTTCGGCCGTACGGGACTCACCACCCGCCGCCCCGCGCAGCTCGACGCTCTGCCCGCCTTCTCCGCCGACGCCCTCGACCCCAAGCGGTCCGAGGGGGACCTCTGGGTGCAGATCGGCGCCGACGACGCGCTGGTCGCCTTCCACGCACTGCGCGCGCTGCAGAAGGACGCCGGCGCGGCCGCCACCGTCCGCTGGCAGATGAACGGCTTCAACCGGTCCGCGGGCGCCACGGCCCGGCCGATGACCGCCCGCAATCTGATGGGCCAGGTGGACGGAACCGGCAACCCCAAGCCGTCCGACCCCGACTTCGACCAGCGGATCTTCGTCCCCGCCGGGGGCGGCACCGGTGCGTCCGGAGCCCAGGAGTGGATGGCCGGGGGCTCGTACGCGGTCGTCCGCCGGATCCGCATGCTGCTCGACGACTGGGAGAAGCTCCCCCTCGACAAGCAGGAGAAGGTCATCGGCCGCCGCAAGTCCGACGGCGCCCCGCTCACCGGAGGGACCGAGACCACCGAACTCGACCTCGACAGGACCGGGCCCGACGGCAAGCTCGTCATCCCGGACAACGCCCACTCCCGGATCTCCGCCCCCGAACAGAACGGCGGAGCCGCCATGCTGCGCCGCCCGTTCTCCTTCCACGACGGCATCGCGCCCGACGGCACCCCCGACGCCGGGCTGCTCTTCATCTGCTGGCAGGCAGACCCGCTCAGGGGCTTCGTGCCCGTCCAGCGCAAGCTCGACCGGGGCGACGCGCTCTCCCCTTTCCTCCGGCACGAGGCGAGCGGGCTCTTCGCCGTGCCGGGCGGGGCGGCGGAGGGCGAGTACGTGGGCCAGCGGCTTCTGGAGTCCTGAAAGCCGGGCGCCTATTAGGGTGACCGTATGTCAGCCACCCGGTATACGTATCTCGGCCCCGAAGGCACGTTCACGGAGGCCGCGCTGCGTACGCTGCCCGAGGCCGCGACCAGGGAGCTCGTCCCGATGGTCTCCGTCCCCGCCGCGCTGGACGCCGTGCGCAACGGAGAGGCGGCCGCCGCTCTCGTACCGATCGAGAACTCGGTGGAGGGTGGCGTCACCGCGACGCTGGACGAGCTGGCCTCCGGCGAACCGCTGATGATCTATCGCGAGGTGGTCCTGCCGATCGCCTTCGCCCTGCTCGTCCGGCCGGGCACCGCACTGTCCGAGATCAAGACGGTCACCGGTCACCCCGTGGCGCAGCCGCAGGTGCGGAACTGGCTGCGCGGCCACCTGCCCGAGGCCCTGTGGGAGTCGGCGGCCTCGAACGCGGACGGGGCCAGGCTGGTGCAGGAGGGCCGGTTCGACGCCGCCTTCGCCGGCGAGTTCGCGGCGGCGACCTACGGCCTGGAGGCCCTGGTCACCGAGATCCACGATGCCGAGAACGCCGAGACCCGGTTCGTCCTGGTGGGCCGTCCGGCCCGGCCCGCGGCGCCGACGGGCGCGGACAAGACGTCGCTGGTGCTGTGGCTGGGTGATGACCATCCGGGTGCCCTCCTCGAGCTGCTGCAGGAATTCGCGGTGCGCGGGGTGAACCTGATGCTGATCCAGTCCCGTCCGACGGGCGCGGGGATCGGCAACTACTGCTTCGCCGTGGACGCCGAGGGCCATGTCTCGGACCGGCGCGTGGGCGAGGCGCTCATGGGTCTGAAGCGGATCTGCCCGAAGGTGCGGTTCCTCGGTTCGTACCCGCGTGCGGGCGTGGCGGCGGCGGACGTACGAGCGCTGCGGCGCGGCACGTCGGACGCGGAGTTCATGGCGGCCTCCGATTGGCTGGCGAGGGCCCAGGACGGTCGGGCCTGACCTGATCGTGCCCCACCGCCTCCGTCACCGGAGGCGGTCGTCCACAGGTGCGAACCATCAGTGCTACCTGCATATTTTCCTTCGGCGCACATAGTTATCCACAGGCTGTACGCCCAGCCTGGGGACAAGTCGATATGGCTGGGGAGTGAGGTCGACAAATCGCTCTGGTCGGCTCCCGGTCACCCACAGGGCGCAGCTCGCCCGCCGTCATCCCCATTCCGTTGATCAACTCTTTAGAGCGAGTGAGAACGAGGAATTCCCACCCGGAAGAGTGCCGGGGGGTGGTTTGATCATGATTGCGCCCAGGAATTCGTTCACCATCCACAGAAGTTCCGCACAGCCTGTGGAAAACTCTGCCGGGTCGGCATCCGCTGTGGAGAAGTCCGTGCCCCCACAGGGCGGTTCGGTCAGCGGCGCGTACCGGTCCGCCCCTTTTCGGGGCCCCCTGTCCTGTTTATTGACGAATAGGGGGAGCATTTCCCAATACCGGCAATTCGGGCATAGCGACACGCACGGCTATATCGGGTGGGGTGGGGCGAGCACGCACCGGTAGCCTGGTGGGGTGATTGACCTTCGCCTGCTCCGTGAGGACCCCGACCGTGTTCGCGCCTCCCAGCGCGCCCGTGGAGAGGACGTCGAGCTCGTCGACGCCCTGCTCTCCGCCGATGAGCGGCGCAGGTCGTCCGGCGTCCGCTTCGACGAGCTCCGATCCGAGCAGAAGGCGCTCGGCAAGCTGATCCCCAAGGCCTCCCCCGAGGAGCGCGCCGAGCTCCTGCAGAAGGCGGAGCAGCTCAAGACCGACGTCAAGGCCGCCGAGGCCGAGCAGAACGAGGCCGACGAGACGGCCCGCGCGCTCCTGCTCCGGCTCGGCAACATCGTCCACACGGACGTGCCCGTCGGCGGCGAGGAGGACTTCGTCGTCCTGGAGACGCACGGCACGATCCGCGACTTCGCGGCCGAGGGCTTCGAGCCCAAGGACCACCTGGAGCTGGGCGAGGCGCTCGGCGCCATCGACGTCGAGCGGGGCGCCAAGGTCTCCGGCTCGCGTTTCTACTATCTGACGGGCGTCGGCGCCCTGCTGGAGCTCGCCCTCGTCAACGCGGCGATCGCGCAGGCGACCGAGGCCGGCTTCATCCCGATGCTGACGCCGGCGCTGGTCCGCCCGCGCGCCATGGAGGGCACCGGCTTCCTCGGCCAGGCCGCGGAGAACGTGTACCACCTGGAGAAGGACGACTTCTACCTCGTCGGTACGTCCGAGGTGCCGCTCGCCGCGTACCACATGGACGAGATCATCGACGCGGACAAGCTCCCGCTGCGCTACGCCGGCTTCTCGCCGTGCTTCCGCCGCGAGGCCGGCACGTACGGCAAGGACACCCGGGGCATCTTCCGGGTCCACCAGTTCGACAAGGTCGAGATGTTCTCGTACGTCGCCCCTGAGGACGCCGAGAACGAGCACAAGCGGCTCCTGGAGTGGGAGAAGCAGTGGCTGACCAGCCTTGAGCTGCCCTTCCAGGTCATCGACGTGGCCACCGGCGACCTCGGCTCCTCCGCGTCGCGCAAGTTCGACTGCGAGGCCTGGATCCCGACGCAGGGCAAGTACCGCGAGCTGACCTCCGCGTCGAACTGCGACGGCTTCCAGGCGCGCCGCCTGTCCGTGCGGATGCGCGACGAGCGGGGCGGCAAGAAGGTCGTCCAGCCTCTGGCGACGCTGAACGGCACCCTGTGCGCCGTACCGCGCACGATCGTGGCGATCCTCGAGAACCACCAGCTCCCGGACGGTTCGGTGCGGGTGCCCGAGGCCCTCCGGCCGTACCTGGGCGGCCGCGAGGTCCTGGAGCCGATCTCCCGGTGAGCTCCTTCCCGTACAAGCTCGTCGCGACGGACCTCGACGGCACGCTGCTGCGCGCCGACGAGTCCGTCTCGGAACGGACGCGTGACGCTCTCGCCGCCGCGGTGGCGGCGGGGGCGGCGCACATCGTCGTCACCGGCCGCTCCGTGCCCTGGACGCGGCACATCCTCGACGACCTCGGCTACGAGGGGCTCGCGGTGTGCGGTCAGGGCGCGCAGGTCTACCACGCCGGCGAGCACCGGCTGCTGACCTCGGTGACCCTGGACCGGCAGCTGGCCGGTCTCGCGCTGTCGAAGATCGAGGCCGAGGTGGGGCCGCTGGCCCTGGCGGCGAGCAGGGACGGTCTGGACGGCGAGGTGCTGGTCAGCCCCGACTACCGGGTGCAGGAGGGACCGCTGCCGTACGTGCCCTTCAAGGACCCGGCGGAGCTGTGGTCCGCCCCGCTGAACAAGCTCTACATCCAGCACCCCACGCTGTCGGACGACGAGCTGGCGGGCGCCGCACGGCTCACGGCCGGCAGTCTGGTGGACGTGGTCATGGCGGGGCCGGGGATCGTGGAGATCCTGCCGCTCGGCCTGAGCAAGGCCACCGGCCTCTCGCTCGCGGCGCGCAGGCTCGGTGTGAAGGCGGCGGAGACGATCGCCTTCGGCGACATGCCGAACGACATCCCGATGTTCGGCTGGGCGGCGCGGGGTGTGGCGATGGCGAACGCGCACGACTCCCTGAAGGCGGTCGCGGACGAGGTGACGGCCTCGAACGAGGACGACGGCATCGCGGTGGTCCTGGAGCGTCTGCTGCGGGCGTAGACGGTGCGCGGAGGATGCGCGAATCGAACGCGCGCGGGGGTGACCCCGACCATGGCTTAGCAAGCCAGTGCCTTACCGCTCGGCCAATCCTCCGGGTGGGCGGCCTCGCGCGGAGAACCCGCGCGCTCGAAGCGGCCGCCCCGGCGGCGCTAGGGGGCGCCGCCCTGCAGGGAGCTCGACGGACTCGAACTCCGGCTCGAACTGGTGTCGGTCATCGTCGTGCTCCTCCCCGGTCTCGTGGCCGGCCCTGCGGCCTCATGGCGGGCATCTCCCGCACAACTAGTGTGCGCGCGGGGGAGGTTCGGAGGCCACCGGTTTTCCCACCGGCACGCCCCACGTCAGCGGCCAGCAGGCCAGCCCGATGGCGAGCGAGATCGCGTGCCCCAGATCCGTGTACGTGTGGCTCGTGAAGAGCGGTACGGCGAAGAAGGTCACCGCTCCCGCCAGATAGAGCCACCGCCACGGCCACGGGATCCGGTACGTCAGGATCCCGACCGACGCCGCGATCCCGTAGCTGACCCCGATGTCGACCACATGCGCCATGCTGCGCGGCACGTCGTGGTCCTGGATCGCCTCCAGGACCACCTTCTGGCTGATGAGCGTGGCCGCGATGTGCGCCGTGGCGACCGTGACGAGCCAGCGCAGTGTGCCGAGCCAGCGCTCGACGGGCGCGTGGAAGACCTCGAACAGCAGCGCGTACAGCAGGAAGTCCGCCGGGTCCTCGATCCAGAACGCACTGCCGAGCAGCGCCCGGATCGGGTGGTGGGAGAGCTGGTAGAGGTTGCTGCTGTTGCGGTGGAGCAGGTAGTGCTCCACACCGTCGGACGACAGCGCGATGACGATGCTGGTGATCGCGATGACGAGCAGCCACACATGCGTACCGGGTGACGAACGCACCCACGACCTGATCGGTCGGGACGGTTCGCCACCCGGCGTCGCACCACCGGGGAGGGTTTCACTCGGCACGTTCCCGTGCCTATCACCCTGCGCCGGGAGAGTTCTCAGAAATTGATCATGTGTCCGGCAAGACCGTGGATCGCTTCCTTCACGGCCTCGCCCAGCGTCGGGTGCGCGTGGACGTTCCGCGCGACCTCGTGGACCGTCAGGTCCCACTGCTGGGCCAGCGTCAGCTCGGGCAGCAGCTCGGTGACGTCGGGACCGATCAGGTGGGCGCCGATGATCTCGCCGTACTGCGCGTCGGCGATGATCTTCACGAAGCCGGTGGAGTCGCCGAGGCCGTGCGCCTTGCCGTTCGCGGTGAACGGGAACTTCGCGACCTTGACGTCGTACCCCTTCTCCCGCGCCTGCGCCTCGGTCCAGCCGAAGCTGGCGATCTGCGGCTGGCAGTAGGTGGCGCGCGGGATCATCGGGTAGTCGAGCTCCATCGTCTCGGCGTCCCCGATGGTCTCGGCGGCGACGACACCCATGGACTCGGCGGTGTGCGCGAGCATCAGCTTCGCGGTCACGTCGCCGATGGCGTAGATGTGCGGCACGTTGGTGCGGCAGCGGCCGTCGACCTCGATGGCGCCGCGCTCGGTGAGTGCCACGCCGGTGGACTCCAGGCCGAAGCCGGAGATGTTCGGGGCGAAGCCGATGGCCTGCAGGACCTTGTCGGCCTCCAGGACCTTCTGCGCGCCGTCCTTGCCGGTGACGGTGACGCGGACCTGCGGGCCGGACTCGTCGATCGCCTCGACGCGGGTGGAGGTGAGGACGTCGATGCCGAGCTTGCGGTACTGCTTGGCCAGCTCCTTGGAGACGTCCGCGTCCTCCAGCGGCGCGATCCGGTCGAGGAACTCGACGATGGTGACCTTCACGCCGTAGTTGTGCAGGACGTAGGCGAACTCGACGCCGATCGCGCCGGCGCCGGCGATGATGATCGACTGCGGCACGTCCTCGGCGAGGATCTGCTCCTCGTACGTCACGACGCGCTCGCTGCGGGCGGTGCCCGGCAGCAGGCGCGGGGTGGCGCCGGTGGCGATGATGCAGTTGTCGAAGGTGATCGTCTGCGTGGTGCCGTCGGACTTGGCGACCTGCATCGTGTTCGCGTCGACGAACGTGCCGCGGCCGTCGAGCTCCGTGATGCCGTTCTTCTTCATGAGGAAGTGGACGCCCTTGACCCGGCCGTCCGCCACCGTCCGGCTGCGGCTGAACGCCTCGCCGTAGTCGAAGGAGACCGTGCCGTCGACCTTGATGCCGAAGGTCTTGGCCTCGTGGTTGAAGATGTGGGCGAGTTCGGCGTTGCGCAGCAGCGCCTTGGTGGGGATGCAGCCGACGTTCAGGCAGACACCGCCCCAGTACTTCTCTTCGACGACCGCGACCCGCTTGCCCAGCTGGGCGGCGCGGATGGCGGCGACGTAGCCGCCGGGGCCAGCTCCGAGTACGACGACGTCGAAGCGGTCTGACATGACTGACTCCCGAGGGTGGTGAGGGTGTTCGTGTCCCGTACGGAGCCACAGTAGTCCGGCGCTTCCCGGAGGGCCCCGAGAGCCAGTTGTAGGATGACTGGGCAACCGGGCCGATCGAGGTGGAGTGATGATGGCGCTCAAGGCGGCGGGGCGTACCTCGCTGGTGGATTCGGTGGTCGAGCAGCTGCGGGAGCAGCTCGCGCAGGGCGAGTGGGAGGTCGGCGACCGCATCCCCACCGAGCACGAGCTCGCCGGACAGCTCGGCGTCGGCCGGAACACCGTCCGTGAGGCGGTCCGGGTCCTGGTCCACGCGGGCCTCCTCGCCTCGCGCCAGGGCTACGGCACGTTCGTCCGCTCGACCGCCGACCCCGCGGCCGTCCTGCGCGGGGTGCGCCATGCCGGCGCGCGGGACGTCCTGGAGCTGCGGGTCGCGCTGGAGGCGGAGGCGGCGCGCCTCGCGGCGGTACGGCGGGACACCCACGACCTGCTGCGGCTGCGGGCCGCCCTCACGACCCTCCGCGAGGAGGGCGACCGCGACGCGGACGCGGACCTGGCCTTCCACCTGGCCGTCGTCGCGGCCACGCACAACACGGCTTTCGGCGAGGTGTACCGCTTCTTCTCCACCCAGGTGCACGAGGTGCTCGTCGAGGCACTCGGCGACCGGGAGATGCCGCCCGTCGACATCGACGCGCACGAGGCGCTGATCGCGGCGATCGAGTCGGGGGACGCGGACGCGGCGGAGGCACAGGCCCGCGAGCTGCTGCGCGTCCCGATGGAGACGGTGACCGCTCTGACGGAGGAGTCGCGGTGAGGCCGGAGTCCGAACACCCGGTCCTCGGCGCGCCGAGCGGGGACACCGGGACGACCGTGGTCCCCAGGGCGACCGAGGTCACCGAGGCCCTGGCCACCGCCGCCCCGGCGACCGCGGGGCGCCGCGCACGGCTCGCCCACCCGCTGCTGCTCATGACCGCGATCGTGCTCGCCTCGCTCAACATGCGGGCCGCGCTGGCGAGTGTGGCTCCCCTGGTGGGGGAGATCGCGGGGCAGTACGGCCTGTCGTCCACGGCCAGTTCGCTGGTGACCTCCGTGCCCGTCCTCTTCCTGGGGGCGGGCGCGCTGGTCGCGCCGTGGCTGGGGCGGCGCTTCGGTGTCGAACCGGTCCTGCTCGCGGCGCTCGTGCTGCTCGGCGCCGGCATCCTGGTGCGCGTCCTGCCGTCGGTGTACGCGCTGTACGGCGGCGGTGTCCTGGTCGGTACGGCCATCGCCCTGCTCAACGTGTTGATGCCGGGCCTCATCAAGCGTGACTTCCCCGACCGTGCCGCGCCGATGACCTCGCTCTACACGGGCGCGATGATCGCGGGCGCGACGGTGGTCGCGGCGGCCTCGGTGCCGCTGGAGGATGCCTTCGGCGGAAGCTGGGAGGCCTCGCTCGCCTTCTGGTCGCTGCTGGCGGCGCTCGCCGCGGTGGCCTGGCTGCCGCAGGCGCTGCTCGCCAAAGGCCGTACGGGACGGGCGGGACGGGCGGGACAGGGCGGACAGGCGGGACAGGGCGGACAGGGCGGTCGGCCGTACGGCGGGCCTGGGGCCCGATCCGGGGTGGCGGCGGCGCCCGCGCGGAGCGTCTGGCGCTCGGCGCTCGCCTGGCAGGTGACCCTCTTCATGGGCCTGCAGTCCCTGTGGACGTACGTCCTGATCGCCTGGATGCCGACGATCTTCACGGACCACGGCATGAGCCGGTCCACGGCCGGTGTCATGTTCGCCTTCAACACCCTGACCCAGGTGGCGGGGGCCTTCGCGGTGCCGCTGCTCGCGGGCCGGATGCGGAGTCAGCGCCCGCTGGTCGTCCTGGTCACGACGCTGGTCGCGGCGGGTTACGCGGGGCTGCTGGTCGCGCCCGTGCAGGGCGCCTGGCTGTGGTCCGCGCTCCTCGGCGTCGGACAGGGCGGAGGCGTCGGACTCGCCCTCACCCTGATCGTGCTGCGGACCGGCGACGCGGTGACCGCGTCCCGGCTCTCGGGGATGGCTCAGACCGTCGGCTATCTGCTGGCGGCGGCCGGGCCGCTGGTCGCCGGCGCGGTGCACCAGGCGACCGGCTCGTGGACGGTGCCGATCGTCCTGGTCCTGGGAGTCTGCGCGACCGCCCTGGTGGTGGGCCTCCTCGCGGCCGGGGACCGCAAGGTCTGACCCACCGAAGGCCGCGAACGGGTCCCCGCTAAACGGCGCACCGGGGCCCCTCAGGGGCTCCGGTGCGCCGCTTGCTCCTGCTCCGCTCGTCCTACTCCTCGCCCGCCAGCTTCAGCGTCCGCAGCTTCTGGCCCGCGTACCAGGTCGCCAGGACCGTCACGCCGATCAGCAGCGAAACCGCCGTCGCCAGACCGACGTCCGAGGTGATCAGACCCTCGCCGCTGACCTTCTGGGCGACCGCGAGCGACCACTGCTGCACGCTCAGCGTCTTCGCTCCGGAGATCAGCGAGCCGAACAGGGCCTCCCAGACCAGCGCGTAGACCAGCCCGATGACGACCGCATGGCGGCTGACCGTGCCCAGCAGCAGAAAGAGCGCGCTGTACGCGATGGAGGCGACCAGCGCCGCGACGGTGTACGCCACCGCCACCTGCTGGCCGTTGCCGTTGAGGATCATGCCGGCGACGAAGGTCGGCACCGCCGAGAAGACCATCGTCACGGCGATCGCGACGATCAGCTTGGTGAAGATGATCGACGGCCGCTTCACCGGCTTGGACAGCAGATAGACGATCGAGCCGTCGTCGATCTCCGGGCCGATCGCGCCCGTTCCGGCGATGACACCGATCAGCGGCACCATCGTGGCGAGCGCGAAGCCGCCGAGGACGTCGGCCGCGACCTGGTCGTCGGCGCCGTTGAACACCCGTACCGCCGCGGCGATCGCCAGCAGGAGCGCGGGCAGCAGGAAGAGGATCAGCGCCCGCCGGCGGCCGAGGAGGGCCCGGTAGGTGAGCCGGGCGACTGTGGGGTTGTACATCGGTCAGGCTCCTTTCAGGCCGCTACGAGGTACGAGAAGACCGATTCGAGGGACTCGTCCGAGGGCGAGACCGTCAGCAGCCGGATCCCCTGCGCCCGGGCGACCCGGGGCAGCAGCTCCGTGAAGCGGCCGAAGTCCACCGCCTGGATGCGCAGGGCGCCTTCCGCGAGGTCGACCTCGATTCCGGAGGTGGACGGGTCGGCGATCAGCGCGGCCGCGAGCGCCCGGTCGTCGCTGGACCGTACGAGATAGCGGTGCGGCCGGTCCGTCATCAGGCGGCGGATCTTGCGGAAGTCGCCGGAGGCGGCGTGCCGCCCGGCCACGATCACCTCGATGTGCGAGGCGAGCTGCTCGACCTCCTCCAGGATGTGCGAGGAGAAGAGCACCGTGCGCCCCGCGGAGCCCATGCGGCGCAGCAGGTCCATCAGCTGCATCCGCTGACGCGGGTCCATGCCGTTGAACGGCTCGTCCAGCAGGAGCACCGACGGGTCGTGGACGAGGGCGGAGGCCATCTTCACGCGCTGGCGCATGCCCTTGCTGTACGTCGCGATCTTGCGGTCCTGCGCGTACTCCATCTCGACCGTGGCGAGCGCGGCCTGGGCCTCCTTGTCGCCAAGGCCCTGCAACTCGGCGTTGGCGACGACGAACTCACGCCCGGTGAGGAAGTCGTACATCGCCTCCCGCTCGGGCACGACGCCGATCTGCCGGTAGACGGACTCGTTGCGCCAGATCGCCGCGCCGTCGAGGGTGACCGTGCCCGTGGAGGGGGCGAGGAAGCCGCCCATCATGTTGATGAGGGTGGACTTCCCGGCGCCGTTGGGGCCGAGGAGGCCGGTGACGCCCGGGCCGATCGTCATCGTGACGTCGTTCACGGCCACGACGTTGCCGAACCACCGCGAGGTGTGGTCGATGTTGAGCGTTGTCACAGCCCGACCTTTCGGTAGCGGCGCATCAGGACTCCGTACGAGCCGGCGATCAGCGCGAGGACGACCAGCAGATAGATCACGCCGACCGCGGTGCCGGGCGCGGCGGCCTCCCCGCCGGGGGCGGCGGTGGGCGCGCCGAGGAAGGCGTCCTGCACTCCGCCGATGAGGGTGATCGGCGAGAACAGGCCGATCCACTTGACGGCGCCGACGTTGTCCGTGCCGTAGGCGATGCCCTGGAGGGTGGAGACCGCTCCGTAGGAGATCACCAGGACGGCGATGACGGCGGCGACGCCGAAGCCGCGGCGCGGGGTGAGTGCGGCCATGACGAGGCCGATGCCGCCGAAGAGCAGCGAGAGCAGCGTCACGGAGACGAGGCCCTGGCCCAGCATCTGCGTCTGCTCGGCGAAGTCCATCTTGGCGAGCAGCGAGCCGATCCAGAGGATCAGCAGCGGGGAGACGGTGAGGATGAACATCGCGGAGGCCATCGCGCCGTACTTGGCGACCACGTAGTCCACGCGCTCGATGGGACGGGCGAAGTAGAGCGGCATCGTGCGGAACCGCAGGTCGCGGGAGACCGACTGTGGTGCCTGCGAGGCCAGGAAGATGGCGATCACCATCTGGAGGAAGATCGCGTACTGGGTGTACTCGATCGGCAGCTTCGACGACTTGGTGACGACCGCGACGGCGACGATGATCAGCGCGGGCACGCACATCACCGCGAACAGCAGCATCGGCAGCACCTTGGACTTCGCGCTGCGGCCCAGTCCGTACGCTCCGCGCAGCGACTGGGAGAAGAGCGCGCGGCGCGCGTAGGCGCGGCCGAGGCGCGGCCCGTCGTAGTCGCGGTAGCCGATGTTGTGGATCTGCGTGGTCTCGGGGGCCTGGGAGCTCATCGCGCCGGCACCTCCTCCTGCTGCTGGGCGTCGGGGCGGAAGACCTCGGCGATGTGGTGCCGCCGCTGCTCCATCCGTACGAGACCGAGGCCGAGGTCGGCGACGGTGTCGCGGACGAGGTCGTACGTCTCCTCGCCCACGGCCTCCACCAGGAGGATGTGGCCTGCGCCGGGCAGCCCGTCCTCGACCCCCTCGTGGAGGGTGACGCCCGCGGCGGCGAGCGCGGTGCGCAGCGCCTGGGAGCCGTCGGGGTGGGAGTCGGAGTCGGTGACCTCGACCGCGAGGGTCGTGGTGATCTGGGTGAAGTCGCTGGTGGAGCTGGAGCGCAGCAGCCGGCCGCCGTCGATGACGACGACATGGTCGCAGGTCCGCTCCAGCTCGCCGAGGAGGTGGGAGGTGACGAGCACGGAGATGCCGAAGTCGGTCCAGATCCGGCGGATCAGGCCGAGCATCTCGTCGCGGCCGACCGGGTCGAGGCCGTTGGTCGGCTCGTCGAGGAGGACCAGCTGCGGGTCGTGGACCAGCGCCTGGGCCAGCTTCACCCGCTGCTTCATACCGGTCGAGTAGCCGCCGATGGGGCGGTACCGCTCCTCGTACAGACCGACGTGGCGCAGGGTGTCGGCCGTCCGCTCGCGGGCGGCGGTGGCGGGCAGGCCCGACATCCGCGCCATGTGGACGACGAACTCGGTCGCCGAGACGTCCGGCGGGAGGCAGTCGTGTTCGGGCATGTACCCCACCCGTTCACGGATCTGCGCGCCGGAGGTGGCGACGTCCAGACCGAGCACGTGGGCGCTGCCCTCCGTGGCGGGGGACAGGCCCAGGAGGATTTTGATCATCGTGGACTTGCCGGCTCCGTTGGCACCCACCAGTCCGGTCACACCGGGCCCGATGTCCAGGGAGAGCCGGTCGAGAGCGGTCACCCGGGGGAACCGCTTGCTGAGGCTTTCGGTGGCGATCACAGTCACGGTTCGACGGTAGTGGCGCGCACCACAGGAGTCGTCAGCCCAACGGCTCGATCCTTGTACGACTCCAGGCGTACAGATCCTTAGGGGAAGTCGAGACCAAAGTCTTTCCGCGAGCGCCCCCGCCGAGTTTTCCACAGGCGTCCTGCACACCTCTTGACGTAGCCGCCGGGCATTGTCACATTCATCAGTGTCAAGTTACGAGCACGTAGCGCACACACGGATGTTCATGGGACGGACGGGTGGCATGGCCTCAGCAGTGACAAGCGAACTGACCGCGGAGCTGCGCGGGTTCCGGGAAGTGCAGCGTCTCTCGTACGAGTGCGCGGAGGCCGTCGCGGGGCAGCTCAGGCCGGGCGTGACCGAGCGCGAGGCCGCGAGGATGCAGCGCGACTGGCTGTACGAGCGGGGGGTCAGGGACTGGTTCCACCGGCCGTTCGCCTGGTTCGGCGATCGCACGGCCTTCGTCGACTTCAAGATCCCGCTGCAGTTCTTCCCCACGAAGCGGCGGCTCGAAGCGGGTATGCCGTTCATCCTCGACATGGCCCCCGTGTACAAGGGCTACACCTCGGACATCGGCTACTCCGGCTGTCTGGGCCTGAACCCGGTCCACGACAAGCTCCTCGCCGACCTCCGGGCCCACCGCGATCTGATCCTGGCCGAGGTGCGCGAGCGCCGGTCGCTGCGGGAGATCTACGAGGACGTGGACCGGCTCATGGTCCGCCAGGGATACGCCAATCGGCACCGCGCGTATCCCTTCGGAGTGATCGCCCACAAGATCGACCGGGTCAGGGAGCGCCGCTGGTCCCCCACCCTCTTCGGCTTCGGCACCCAGTCGCTGAAGGGCCTCGCGAGCGACGCGATCCACGGCCACCGAGACGGCTGGTCGCCGCTCTGGTCGCCGTACACGTTCTCCGACCACCCGCCCCGGGCAGGGCTCTGGGCGGTCGAGCCGCACCTCGGATTCCGGGGTACGGGAGCGAAGTTCGAGGAGATCCTCGTCGTCACCGACTCGAAGGATCCCGAGCAGAGCGCTTTCTGGCTGGACGACGACCTGCCGCACGTGCGGCGCTGGAACGAAGAGGGGGCGGCGGCATGACGGCGGCACTGAACGGGGCGCGGGAGCGCTGGGTCCGTACGGGCGGGATCGAGCTGTGCGTCGCCGAGCTGGGCGACTCCGCCCGGCCGACCGTCCTGCTCGTGCACGGCTACCCCGACTCCAAGGAGGTCTGGTCGGAGGTGGCCCACCGGCTCGCCGAGCGGTTCCACGTCGTGCTGTACGACGTCCGGGGTCACGGACGGTCCACGGCGCCCGCTCCGCTGCGCGGCGGTTTCACGCTGGAGAAGCTGACGGACGACTTCCTGGCCGTGGTGGACGCGGTGAGCCCGGACCGGCCCGTGCACCTGGTCGGACACGACTGGGGCTCGGTCCAGTCCTGGGAGTTCGTGACCGTCCCGCGCACCGAAGGCCGCATCGCCTCCTTCACCTCCGTGTCCGGCCCGTCCCTCGACCACTTCGGGCACTGGATCAAGCAGCGCATGGCCCGCCCCACCCCGCGCAGGGTCGGCCAGCTCCTCGGCCAGGGCGCCAAGTCGTGGTACGTGTACATGCTGCACACCCCCGCCCTGCCCGAGCTGGCCTGGCGCGGACCGCTCGGCAAGCGGTGGCCCAAGCTTCTGGAGCGGGTCGAGAAGGTCCCGAGTGGCGACTATCCGACGCCCTCGCTGCCCGAGGACGCCGCGCACGGCGCCTGGCTCTACCGGGACAACGTCCGCTCCCGGCTGAGCCGGCCGCGCGCCGACGCGTACGCCCACGCGCCCGTGCAGCTGATCACGCCCACCGGCGACGCGTTCCTGTCCGAGCGGCTCTACGACGACCTCGCCGCGTGGGTCCCGGACCTGACCCGGCGCTCCCTGCCGGCCAAGCACTGGGTCCCGCGCACCCGTCCGGACCAACTGGCCGCCTGGATAACCGAGTTCGTCCGGGCGAACGAGGACCCGACCACCAAGGCGCCGAGCACGGCCGCGAAGAGCACCGCCGATCCCGTGTACGCCGAGCGGTTCGGCGGCCAGCTGGTGCTGGTCACGGGCGCGGCCAGCGGTATCGGTCGGGCCACCGCGTTCGCCTTCGCCGAGGCCGGCGCGAGGGTCGTCGCCGTCGACCGGGATGGCGAGGGCGCGGCGCGCACGGCGGAGATGGCCCGGCTCATCGGCGCCCCCGAAGCCTGGGGCGAGACCGTCGACGTCAGTGACGAACAGGCCATGGAGAAGCTCGCGGCGAAGGTCGCGAGCGAGTACGGAATCGTCGACGTCCTCGTGAACAACGCGGGGATAGGCCTCTCGGGCTCGTTCTTCGCCACGACCAGCGAGGACTGGAAGAAGGTCCTCGACGTCAACCTGTGGGGCGTCATCCACGGCTGCCGGATCTTCGGCGGGCAGATGGCCGAGCGCGGCCAGGGCGGCCACATCGTCAACACCGCCTCCGCCGCGGCCTTCCAGCCCTCGCGCGCCCTGCCCGCGTACAGCACGTCGAAGGCGGCTGTGCTCATGCTGAGCGAGTGCCTGCGCGCCGAGCTGGCGGACCGGGGCATCGGGGTGTCGGCGATCTGCCCCGGGATCGTGAACACGAACATCACCGCGACGGCCCGGTTCGCCGGTGCCGGCGAGGAGGAGGAGAGGCGCCGCCAGAAGAAGGCCTCCCGACTCTACGGCCTGCGCAACTACCCGCCGGAGAAGGTGGCGGAAGCCATCCTGCGAGCCGTCGTCCGGGATCAGGCCGTCGTCCCCGTGACCCCCGAGGCACGCGGCGCGCACCTCCTGTCCCGCTTCGCCCCGAAGGCGCTGCGCGCGATAGCCCGGCTGGAGCCGCCGGCATGAGGGCCGGTGCGGGCGCCGGCCGGCGGTCGTACCATCCCTCGCGGGAGAGCTCCCCGCGCAGGACCGCGATCGGGTAGCAGGATCGAGCGTGGGAGTGGGTTTGTCGGAGCAGACAGCACAGGGAGGCGGGGCCGCCTCGGCACACGCCTCCCCGGTGGAGTACCGGATCGAGGATCTGGCCCACCACAGCGGCGCCACGGTCCGGACGATCCGTGCCTACCAGGACCGGGGCCTGCTGCCCCGGCCCGAGCGCCGGGGCAGGTCCAACGTGTACGGGGACACACATCTGGCCCGGCTGCGGCAGATCGCGGACCTGCTGGACCGGGGCTACACCCTGGCCTCGATCAAGGAGCTCCTGGAGGCCTGGGACGCCGGGCGCGGTCTCGGCGGCGTACTCGGCCTGGTCGCCGAGGTCGACGGCCCGTGGACGGACGAGGAGGCCGACCGGATCTCCCGTGCGGATCTGGACGCCACCTTCGGCGGCAAGCCCGACGAGGACGCGATCCGCGAGGCGATCGACCTCGGTGTCCTGGAACGGATCCCGGACCGAGAGGACGAGTTCCTCGTCCCGAGCCCCCAAGAGCTGGCGGTCGCGGCCGAGTTGTACGAGGCGGGCGTCCCGCTCCCCGCGATCTCCGGGCACCTGCGGGAACTTCGCGTCCAGGTCGAGCACATCGCCTCCCGTTTCCTGGAGTTCACGACCGAGCACGTCTTCGCGCGCTATCTGGAGCACCGGCCGCCGACGGACTCCGACGCGGTCGAGGCGGCGGCGATGGTACGGCGGCTGCGACCGCTCGCCCAGCAGACGGTGGACGCCGAACTCGCCCGGGCCATGCGCATGTTCGCCACGCGGCACCTCCAGCACCACCTGTCACCCGAGCCCCCGCCGGTGCGCGACGAAGAGCCCCGTCCGGTGGCCCTCCCGTCCGGCACGATTCGAGCCGTACAGCGTCTTGTTGGCGCCGAGAACGCGGCGGCCTTCATCGCGGCGGCCGCCGAACGTGAAGTACAGACAAGGACATTGGATACCCTTGCCTCAAATCGCCCCGAAAGTGGCTGAGTAGCCCAAATGCCTTGACAGGAAAGACTCGTTGTCCACAGAATCGCCAATTCCCCTGTGGATAACTACAGTTCGCTGTGGATCAAACATCCCCGGCGAATTCGTTGGTCGACAGATCCGCGCTCCGGCATCCTTGCGTCATGAACAGACCGATCGACGAGAGACGTACCGTGAAGGTGTCGAAGTACCTCTCGAAACACCTGCGGCACCAGCCCGAGCGGATCGGGCTGACCCTCGACGCGCACGGCTGGACCGAGATCGACGACCTCCTGCGCGCGACCGCCGCCAACGGCTTCCCGATCACCCGCGCCGAGTTGGACCACGTCGTCGACTCCAACGACAAGAAGCGCTTCGCGATCGAGGGAACGCGGATCCGCGCCAGCCAGGGCCACACCGTCGAGGTCGATCTCGACCTGCCGCCCGCCGAGCCGCCCGCGTACCTCTACCACGGTACGGTCGCCGCCCGGCTGGACGCCATCCGGACCGAGGGCCTGCGCCCCATGGCCCGGCACCACGTCCACCTCTCCCCCGACCGGGAGACCGCCACCCGCGTCGGCGCCCGCCGCGGCCGCCCGGTCGTCCTCGGCGTCGACGCGGGAGCGATGCACCGGGCCGGCCATGTGTTCCACGTCAGTGCCAACGGCGTCTGGCTGACCGACGCGGTTCCCCCGGAGTTCCTCCGCCTTCCCCGCTGAGGCGTCCGGGCCGGGCCCCGCGGTGAACCCGGACCAGGCCCGCCGGGACACCCGGACCGGGCCCCCGCTGAGGCATGATCGTTCCCATGGCGCACCCTCATCTGCCCACCACCGAGTCGGCCGTCACCGCGATCCGCGAGATCGCCCGTGAGTACGGCCTGGAGATGACCGTCACCGACGACATCGGTGCCGACCAGACCTCCCGGCGCACCTCCGCCGGTGTCTTCACCGTCCTCGACCCGGACGGCTCGCTCCCGCACGAGGCCTTCGTCGAGCTCGGCGGCTCCCCGGCGGTCACCGTCCGCCTCTTCCCCGAGGACAACGCGAAGATCACCGTCGACGGCGTGGACTTCGAGGACGTCCCCCGCGACCACGTCCCCGCCTTCGTGCGCTCGGTCCACGGCGGGCTCGCCCACGTGAAGGGCAGGTTCTTCCCGCCCGGCTGGCGTCTGATCGTGCCGCTGCCCGGTGACGAGACGTACACGGAACTCATCCTGGACGACAGGCTGACCCCCTGGCTGAGCGGCCGGGTCCGCTGACGCGAGACCGCCTCCCGCGCCCTGCGCGCTTCCCGCCGGCCGCCGTAGGCTCGTGTGCATGACCCTGCGCCTGAGCACCGTGATCCTTCCCGTCCACCGCTGGCACGACGGCGGCCGCGAGCGCTGGCAGCGCGCCGAGGAGCTGGGCTTCCACGCCGGCTACACCTACGACCACCTGTCCTGGCGGACCTTCCGCGACGGCCCCTGGTTCGGCGCCCTGCCCACCCTCACCGCCGCCGCCACGGCCACCGAGCGGCTCCGTCTGGGCACCCTGGTCACCTCGCCGAACTTCCGCCACCCGGTGACGCTCGCCAAGGAGCTCATCTCCCTCGACGACATCTCCGGCGGCCGGATCACGCTGGGCATCGGAGCCGGCGGAAACGGCTTCGACGCCACCGTGCTCGGACAGGAGGCCTGGACTCCGAAGGAGCGGGCCGACCGGTTCGGCGAGTTCCTGCCGCTGCTCGACCGGCTGCTCTCCGAGGACGCGGTGACCCAGCCGGGCACGCACTACGCGGCGGAAGAGGCCCGCAACATCCCTGGCTGCGTCCAGCGCCCGAGGCTTCCCTTCGCGGTCGCCGCGACCGGCCCGCGCGGGCTGAAGCTCGCTGCCCGGTACGGCCAGGCCTGGGTGACGACCGGTGACCCGAAGCTGTACGAGGAGGGCACACCGGAGCAGTCCGTCGAGGCGATCCGCGGCCAGGTCGAGAAGCTCGGCAAGGCGTGCGCGGAGACCGGCCGGAACGTGGACGACCTGGACAAGATCCTGCTCACCGGCTTCACGCCGGACCGCGGCCGGCCCCTGGAGTCCGTGGACGCGTTCGTCGACTTCGCGGGCCGCCACCAGGCGCTCGGCTTCACCGAGCTCGTGATCCACTGGCCGATCCCCGACTCGGACTTCGCAGCCGACCAGCGCGTCTTCGAGCAGATCGCCACCGAGGCCGCCGCTCAGCTCTCCTGACGCCGAGGAGTCGGGGCGCAGGGGCGGGTACCAGAAGCGCAGGGGCGGTCCCAGGAGCGCAGGGGCGGGTACCAGAAGCGCGGACCAGTGGCGGGGGCGCACGTCGGGGCGTTGAATGCCCCTCTCAGATGTGCGCCCCCTCGCACGCACGTGCACCAAGTACGGAAGAATGGATCGGTGACCTCACCCCACTCCGCGCGCCGCGCAGCCCCGGCCCCCCGACTGATCGCCACCGACCTCGACGGCACGCTGTTGCGGGACGACAAGTCCGTGTCGGAGCGCACGATCGCCGCGCTCGCCGCCGCCGAGCGGGCCGGCATCGAGGTCTTCTTCGTCACCGGCCGCCCGGCCCGCTGGATGGACGTCGTCAGCGACCACGTCCACGGGCACGGCCAGGCGATCTGTGCCAACGGCGCGGCCGTCGTCGACCTCCACTCCGGAGGAACGTTCCTGGAAGTGCGTCCGCTGGCACGCGACGTCGCCCTCGACGTCGTGTCCACGCTGCGTGCCGCCGCGCCCGGCACCTCGTTCGCGGTCGAGCTCACCACCGGGATCCACTACGAGCCGCAGTACCCGCCGTTCTTCCTCGACCCGGGTGCCACCGTCGCCTCCGCCGAGAAGCTGCTCTTCGAGGAGGAGCCGGGAGCCGCCGCCCCGGTGCTCAAGCTCCTGGCCCAGCACCCGGACCTCGAACCCGACGACTTCCTCGCGACGGCCCGCGCGTCCGCCGGCGCGCTGGCCTCCTTCACCCGGTCCAGCCCGACGGCGCTGCTGGAGATCAGCGGCCTCGGGGTCTCCAAGGCGTCCACGCTGGCGCTGTGCTGCGCCGAGCGCGGGATCTCCGCCGATGAGGTCGTGGCCTTCGGGGACATGCCGAACGACATCGAGATGCTCAGCTGGGCAGGCCGTTCGTACGCGATGGGCAACGCGCACCCGGAGGTGATCGCCGCCGCATCCCGCCGCACGGTCGGCAACAACGAGGACGGTGTGGCCGTCGTGATCGAGCGCGTCCTCGCGGGCACGATCGACGACTGACGCCCGGGTGGCGGATCCGGCCCGGGCCGGCGGGCGGGCCTCGGGCAGGCCGACAGCCGTACGGGGACGGTCTCGGCCGTACAGGGACGGTAGGCCCCACGGGGACGGTCGGCCCAGGTGGACGGTCGGCCCAGGGGGACCGTAGGCCCAGGTGGACCGTAGGCCTACCCGGACGGGCGGCCCTACAACGGGGCCTGCCACACCACCGTCGTGCCGCCGCCGTCCTCGCCGATGCCCGGGTCGCACCAGCTCGAACCGCCCAGCGACTCCGCGCGCCGGGCCAGGTTGCGCAGTCCGCTGCGCCGCCCGCCCTCCGGGATGCCGACGCCGTCGTCCGCGACCGAGAGCCGCACCCCGGCGGCGCCGTCCGGGAGTTCGACGCCCGCGTCGACCACGACCTCGATCCGGGTCGCCCGCGCGTGCCGGAAGGCGTTGGACAACGCCTCGCGCAGCGCGGCGATGAGGTTCTTGCCGGTGAGTTCGCCGACCGCCGAGTCGATCGCCCCGAGGAAGCGGTGCGCTGGTTTGAAGCCGAGGGGCACGGCGGCCATGTTGATCTCCCGCAGCACGCGGGTGCGCAGCCCGGAGGGCGCCTCGGCGGGCCCCTGCTGGAGCGCGAAGATCGCCGTACGGATCTCCTGGATGGTCACGTCCAGTTCGTCGACGGCCTTGCCGACGCCGTCGCGCACCGCGGGCACGACCGACCTCCGCTGGGCGCTCTCCAGCATCATCCCGGTGGCGAAGAGCCGCTGGATGACCAGGTCGTGCAGGTCACGCGCGATCCGGTCGCGGTCCTCGTAGACAGCCAGCCGCTCCCGATCGCGCTGCGCCTCGGCCATCATCAGCGCGAGCGCCGCCTGCGAGGCGAACTGGGTGGCGAGCGTCCGCTCCGCCTCGGTGAACGGCCTGCCGCCACGCGCGCGTGGCGTGGCGAGCGCGCCGAGCACTCTGCCGCCGCTGTGCAGGGGCAGCAGCATGCTGGGGCCGTACCGGGCGGCGAGGCGGCTGACCATGCGCGGGTCGGCCGAGGCGTCGTCGACGAAGACGGCTTCGCCTTCGAGTAGCCGGTCCACCACGGCGCTCTCGGGCGGGATCACCGTGCCCAGCGCGGGGGACACCGGTTCCGAGGAGACGGCGACGATCTCGAGCCCGCCTTCCTCGGCGGGCAGGAGCACGATCCCGGCGGCCGCGTCCGCCAGTCTGCGGGCCTGTTCGGCGACCACCGAGAGCGCGTCGTCCGCGTCGCCGCCCGAGAGCAGGGCGGTGGTGACGGCCACCGAACCGTCGATCCAGCGCTCGCGCTGGCGGGCGGCCTCGTAGAGGCGGGCGTTGCCGATGGCGATGCCCGCCTCCGTGGCGAGGACGCGGACCATGTGGACGTCGTAGTCGTTGAACTCGCCGCCGCCGTTCTTCTCGGCGAGGTAGAGGTTGCCGAAGATCTCGCCCTGGACCCGGATCGGGACCCCGAGGAAGCTCCGCATCGGCGGGTGGCCGGGCGGGAATCCGGCGGAGCGGGGGTCGGCGGACAGATCGGCGAGCCGGATGGTCCGGGGGTCGCGGATGAGTGCGCCGAGCAGCCCGGCGTGACCGTCGGGGCGGCGTCCGATCCGGCGGGCGACCTCGTCGTCGACCCCGTAGGTGACGAAGTCGGAGAGGCCCTCGCCCTCCTCGTCGACGACGCCGATGGCCGCGTAGCGGGAGCCGGCGAGTTCGGCCGCCGTCTCACAGATGCGGTCGAGGGTGGAGTGCAGTTCGAGCCCGGTGCCGACGGAGCGCATCGCCTCCAGGAGCTGGGGCACACGCGCGGTGAGCTCCGTGGACAGGCCCTGGAGGCTGCGGGTGGCCTGGGTGGCGGCTTCCAGGGGGTCCGGGAGATCAGGCACGGCGGCGGTCATGACCTTGAGCCTAGTAAGTCCTATTTGCCAAGAAAAGTCGGGTGCCCTGCGGTATGCCCGGAAGCCTCGCCCGGGGTCCCGCCCGAAGCCTGTCCCGGGGTGAGCAGGAGATCGGTCGCGCGCTCCTGCTCGAGCATCCGCCGCAGCGGGCCGTCGGCCCCTGCCAGCTCCGCGTAGGGCCCGCGCTGCACCGTCCGCCCCTCGTCCAGGACCACGACCTCGTCGACGGCGTCGAGGCCGTGCAGCCGGTGGGTGATGAGGACGGTGGTGCGTCCCTCGGTGGCGAGCAGCAGATCGTCGGTGAGGGCGTCCGCCGTGGCGAGGTCCAGATGTTCCGCCGGCTCGTCCAGGACGAGGACCGGGAAGTCGGCGAGAAGGGCCCGGGCGAGTGCGAGCCGCTGCCGCTGGCCCCCCGAAAGCCGCGAACCGTGCTCGCCGACCAGGGTGTCGAGCCCGTCGGGCAGCCCGTCCACCCAGTCGAGGAGCCGGGCTCGGTCCAGCGCCGCACGCAGGTCGTCGTCGCTCGCGCCGGTCCGCGCCAGGCGCAGGTTCTCGCGGAGGGTGCTGTCGAAGATGTGGGCGTCCTGGGCGCAGAGACCGACGAGACGACGGACGTCGTCGCCGTCGAGCTCGGCCGCCTCCACCCCGCCGATCCGGTACGAGCCGGTGTCGGCGTCCAGGAACCGGAGCAGCACCTGGGCGAGTGTGGTCTTGCCGGAACCGGAGCTGCCGACGACGGCGACCCGTCGCCCGGCCTCCAGAGTGAGCGCGAAGTCGCCGAGCGCCGCCCGCTCCTGGCCCGCGTACCGCGCCGAGAGGCCGACGACCTCCAGCGGGAAGGGGCTGCCCGGCGGTGTGGCGGGCCGCGCGGGCTCGTGCACGGGTACGGGGGCGTCGAGGACCTCGTACACCCGCTCGGCGCTGCGCTTGATCCGCTGGCGGTACTGGACGGCGAGCGGGAGGCCGGTGACGGCCTCGAAGGCGGCGAGCGGGGTCAGGACGACGACGGCCAGCGCCACGCCCTCCAGGCGGCCGTCCCGGACGGCCTGGACCCCGACGAGCGCGGCCGCGGCGACGGTCAGACCGCAGACGAGCGCGGAGAGCCCGGCCCCGAGCGCGGTGGCGGCCGCCTGCCGGCGGGCGATGGCGGTGAGCGTACGGTCGGCCGCTCCGGCCCGCTCGGTACGGTCCCTCAGCGCCCCGGACACCGTCAGTTCGGCACAGCCGCGCAGCAGATCGACGACGGTGGCGGTGAGGGCGCCGCGGGCGGGGGCGAGCTGCCGCTCGGCGCGGCGGGCCAGCAGCCCGCTCAGCAGCGGCACGGCCACACCCGCGGTGAGCAGCCCCAGGGCGAGCACGGCACCGGCCTCGGGGAGCAGCCAGGCCGTGAACCCCACGGAACCGGCCCCCACGACGAGCGCGGCGCCCGCGGGCAGCAGCCAGCGCAGCCAGTAGTCCTGGAGCGCGTCGACGTCCTGGACGAGCCGGGAGAGCAGGTCGCCGCGACGGGTGCGGCGGAGCCCGGCGGGGGCGATGCGCTCCAGGCGCCGGTAGACGGCGACCCGGAGTTCGGCGAGCATCCGCAGCACCGCGTCGTGGGACACGATCCGCTCGGCGTACCGGAACACGGCCCGGCCGATGCCGAAGGCCCGCGTGGCCGTGACGGCGACCATCAGATAGAGCACCGGGGGCTGTTCGGAGGCCCGGGAGATGAGCCACCCGGAAACCGCCATGAGTCCTACGGCGGATCCGAGCGCCAGGCTCGCGAGCAGCAGGGCGAGACCCATCCGCCCCCGCAGCTCCCCGGCCATGGCGCGGACGCGCCCGAAGGCCGATCGTCCCTCTTCCGTCCCGGGGATGTCTGCCGCCGCTGCCGCTGCCTCGACAGGTGCGGCCGGTTCCGTCGCGGCAGGTGCGGCCGGTTCCGTCGCGGCAGGTGCGGGCACGGCGGAGGCCCAGGACGAGCGGTCGAGGGGCCCGGCGGGCCGCTCCTCAGGGGCGGTCGCCGGGGCGAGCTCCACCACGCGGTCCGCGACCGCGAGCAGTGCCGGCCTGTGGACGACGAGGAGGACCGTACGGCCGGCGGCGAGGCGGCGGACCGTCTCGACCACGCCCGCCTCGGTCGCGCCGTCCAGCGCGGCCGTGGGCTCGTCCAGAAGCAGCACGGGCCGGTCCGCCAGGAACGCGCGGGCCAGGGCGAGTCTCTGGCGCTGGCCCGCCGAGAGACCCGCGCCGTCCTCGCCGAGCACGGTGTCGGCGCCGGCCGGGAGGGCGCGGACGAACCCGTCCGCGCCGGCGTCGCGCAGGGCCTCCCGTACCGCCTCTTCGGAGGCGTCGGGGCGCGCCAGACGGACGTTCTCGGCGATCGTCCCCGCGAACAGATAGGGCCGCTGCGGCACCCAGGCGATCCGCGAGCGCCACTCCTCCATGTCGAGCGTGCCGAGTTCGGCGCCCCCGACGCGGACCGAGCCGCTCTCGTCCGGGGTCGCGAACCCCAGCACCACGTCGAGCAGCGTGGACTTGCCGACCCCGCTCGGCCCCACGAGAGCGACGGTCTCTCCGGGCTCGACGACGAGCGAGGCCGCGTCCAGCGAGGGTTCGGACCGGCCCGCGTGCCGGACGGTCACGTCCGCCAGCTCGATCCGGGGCGACGTAGGCATCGCGTCGCTGCCGTTCTGCGGCGCCGGGCTCTCCAGGACCTCGAAGATCTCCTCCGCGGCCGCCAGCCCCTCCGCCGCCGCGTGGTACTGCGCCCCCACCTGCCGGATCGGCAGATAGGCCTCGGGCGCCAGGATCAGGATGACCAGACCCGTGTACAGGTCGAGGTCGCCGTGGACCAGCCGCATGCCGATCCCGACCGCGACCAGCGCCACCGAGAGCGTCGACAGCAGCTCCAGGGCGAAGGAGGAGAGGAAGGCGATGCGCAGGGTCTTCATCGTCGCCCGCCGGTACTCCGACGTGATCGCGCGAATCGAATCGGCCTGGGCCTTGGCCCGTCCGAACACCTTGAGCGTCGGCAGCCCGGCCACCACGTCGAGGAAGTGGCCCGAGAGCCGGGACAGCAGCTTCCACTGACGGTCCATCCGGGCCTGGGTGTACCAGCCGATGAGGATCATGAAGAGCGGGATCAGCGGCAGGGTCACGACGATCACCGCGGCCGAGACCCAGTCCTCTGTGACGATCCTGGCCAGGACCGCCACCGGCACCACCACCGCGAGCCCCAGCTGCGGAAGATAGCGCGCGAAGTAGTCGTCGAGCGCGTCCACTCCGCGGGTGGCGAGAGCAGCCAGCGAGCCGGCCTTCTGGCCGCTGAGCCATCCCGGGCCGAGTGCGGCCGCCCGGTCGAGCAGCCGCCTCCGCAGTTCGGACTTGACCGCGGCGCTCGCCCGGTGGGCCGCCAGCTCGGTCAGCCAGGAGACCAGCCCCCGCCCCGCCGCGACTCCGGCGAGCAGGAGCAGGGGCGCGGTCAGGCCGGAAACCGAGAGGCCCTTCTGGAAGGCGCCCACGACCACGTCGGCGATGAGCATCGCCTGGGCGACGACCAGCGCCGCCCCGGCCAGGCCGAGCACCACGACCGCTCCGAGGAAGAAGCGGGTGGCCCTGGCGTACCGGAGCAGACGCGGATCGATCGGTTTCACGTGAAACATCTCCCCCTAGTGAGCGGCGTCGCCGGCGATGTGCTGCGTACCGATGCGCTTGCGGAACACCCAGTAGGTCCAGCCCTGGTAGAGCATCACGAGCGGAGCGGCGATCGCGGCGCACCAGGTCATGATCTTCAGGGTGTACGGGCTCGACGAAGCATTCGTCACGGTAAGACTCCACTCGGGGTTGAGCGAAGACGGCATGACGTTCGGGAACAGGGTGAAGAAGAGCATCGCCACCGCCGCGGCGATCGTGACACCCGACAGTGCGAACGACCAGCCTTCACGCCCCACCTTGATCGCCACGATGGCGCCGACCAGCGACGCCACGGCGACGAGCATGGCGCCCAGGCTCCAGCCGTCGCCCTTGTCCGCCTGCGTCCAGACAAGGAAGCCCAGCGCGAGGACAGCCGTCAGGAGACCCAGCTTCAGAGCGAGCGCCCGGGCACGGGCCCGGATGTCCCCCACCGTCTTGAGCGCGGCGAAGACCGTCCCGTGGAAGGTGAAGAGGGCGAGAGTGACCAGGCCGCCGAGGAGCGCGTACGGGTTGAGCAGGTCCCCGAAGGTGCCGACGTACTCCATCTCGCTGTCGATCTTCACGCCCCGCACGATGTTGCCGAAGGCGACACCCCACAGCACGGCGGGGATCAGGGAGGTCCAGAAGATGGCCTCCTCCCAGTTGCGCTGCCAGTTCTCCTCTGGCCGCTTCGCGCGGTACTCGAAGGCGACGCCACGGATGATCAGACAGACCAGGATGATCAGCAGCGGCAGGTAGAAGCCGGAGAAGAGCGTCGCGTACCACTCGGGGAACGCCGCGAAGGTCGCGCCGCCGGCCGTGAGCAGCCACACCTCGTTGCCGTCCCAGACGGGACCGATGGTGTTGATCAGGACCCGCTTCTCGGTGCGGCCACGGGCGAGCAGCTTGGTCAGGACGCCGACCCCGAAGTCGAAGCCCTCGAGGAAGAAGTAGCCGATCCAGAGGACGGCGATGAGTACGAACCAGACGTTGTGGAGTTCCATGCCTCGATCTCCTGAGCCTCAGTACGAGAAGGCCATGGGCCGGTCGGGGTCGCGGTCGTCCCCGCCGATCTTGGTGGGAGGGTTGAGGTCGGACTCGCTGAGCTCCGGCGGTCCGGCCTTGACGTACTTCACCAGCAGCTTGACCTCGATCACGGCGAGCACCGCGTAGAGCAGCGTGAAGACGATCATCGAGGTGAGGACCTCGCCCTGGGAGGTGCCGGGGGAGACCGCGTCCCTGGTGCGCAGCACGCCGTAGACGACCCACGGCTGGCGTCCCATCTCGGTGAAGATCCAGCCCCATGAGTTGGCGATCAGCGGGAACGCCATGGTCCAGAGCGCGATGATCCAGTACCACCTGCCCAGGCGGGGGCTGAGCGCCTTCCGCTTGAACAGGACCAGATTCGGCACCTCGTCCTCACCGGTCCGCATCCCGGGCGCCAGCATGAACTTCTTCCGGGTCAGCCAGAGGCCCACCATGCCGATGGCCAGCGAGGCCATACCGAAGCCGATCATCCAGCGGAAGCCCCAGTACGCGACGGGGATGTTGGGCCGGTAGTCGCCGGGTCCGAACTTCTCCTGCTCGGCCTTGTTGATGTCGTTGATGCCCGGGACGTACGAGCTGAAGTCGTCGTTGGCCAGGAAGGACAGCAGTCCCGGGATCTCTATGGCCACCTTGTTGTGGCCCTTGTCGACATCGCCGTACGCGAAGATCGAGAACGGCGCGGGCGCTTCGCCGTCCCAGAGGGCCTCGGCGGCGGCCATCTTCATCGGCTGCTGCTTGAACATGACCTTGCCGAGCAGGTCGCCGCTGATGGCGGTGCCGAGTCCGGCGATGATCAGGGTGATCAGGCCGAGCCGCAGCGAGGTCCGCATCACCGGGACGTGCTTCTTGCGCGCCAGGTGGAAGGCGGAGATCCCGACCATGAACGCGCCTCCCACCAGGAAGGCGGCCGTCATGGTGTGGAAGAACTGCGTGAGCGCGGTGTTCTGGGTCAGCACCAGCCAGAAGTCGGTGAGCTCGGCCCGGCCGCGCTCCTCGTTGATCCGGTAGCCGACCGGGTGCTGCATCCAGGAGTTGGCCGCCAGGATGAAGTACGCCGAGAGAATCGTGCCGATCGACACCATCCACATGCAGGCCAGGTGGATCTTCTTCGGCAGCTTGTCCCAGCCGAAGATCCACAGGCCGATGAACGTGGACTCGAAGAAGAAGGCGATCAGCGCCTCGAAGGCCAGCGGCGCCCCGAAGACATCGCCGACGAAGCGCGAGTAGTCGGACCAGTTCATGCCGAACTGGAACTCCTGCACGATGCCGGTGACGACACCCATGGCGATGTTGATCAGGAACAGCTTGCCCCAGAACTTCGTCGCCTTCAGGTACTTCTCGTTCTCCGTGCGCACCCACGCGGTCTGGAGACCGGCGGTGAGGGCGGCGAGGGAGATCGTCAGGGGGACGAAGAGAAAGTGGTAGACGGTGGTGATGCCGAACTGCCATCGCGCCAAGGTCTCTGGCGCCAGAGCTAGGTCCACGTCGTCTTCTCCTTACCTTGCCGTGATCACATCGGCAGTTTGCCCCTTTAATCCCACCAATCCAGGGATGAACGGGACACGCTTGTGAACGCGTTCACATTCACAAGCATTATGGCTCATACGAAATCCGTACGTAAGACCGGGGGTCCCCCTACCGAAGGTCACCCCTTCCCAGAGCCTTCAACATATTGTTGAATCCTGGCTATGACCCTTCAGATCCGTATCTCCTGGCCCGCCGGACACACCACGGCGACCCTCGAAGAAACCCCCACGAGCAAGGCGCTCGTGGGGGCTCTGCCGATCTCCTCCACCGCCCGGACCTGGGGCGAGGAGGTGTATTTCGACACTCCGGTCTCCACCGCCGTCGAGGCCGGCGCGCGGCAGGTGGTGGAGCCGGGCACGGTCGCCTTCTGGACCGAGGGTGACGCCCTCGCACTCCCCTACGGCCCCACCCCGATATCCCGGGGCTCCGAATGCCGGCTCGCGAGCCCCTGCAACGTGCTGGGCTCGCTGGACGGCGACGCGCGCGTCCTGGCCACCGTCAGGGACGGTGACCCGATCCGCGTCGAGCACGTGGAGATCTGACCTCCCGGGCGCGCCGATCAGCGTCCGCCGGTCACCGTCCATCGATCGGCGTCCGCCGATCAGCCTCCACCGATCGGCGTCCGTCGATCAGCCTCCGTTACGGAAGCCCTCCGCCGCCTTCAGGAACAGGTCGTTGGCCTCGCACTCACCGATCGTGACGCGCACGCCCTCGCCCGCGAACGGCCGCACCACCACGCCGTGCCGCTCGCACTCCGCCGCGAAGTCCAGCGTCCGCTCACCGAGCCGCAGCCAGACGAAGTTCGCCTGAGTGTCCGGAACGGTCCAGCCCTGGGCCACGAGCCCCGCGTGGACCCGCTCGCGCTCGCCCACCAACGAGCCGACCCGCCCGAGCAGTTCGTCCTCGGCCCGCAGCGAGGCCACCGCCGCGTCCTGCGCGAGCTGACTCACACCGAACGGCACCGCCGTCTTGCGCAGCGCCGCCGCGACCGGCTCATGGGCGATCGCGAAACCGACCCGGAGCCCGGCCAGGCCGTACGCCTTGGAGAACGTCCGCAGCACGGCGACGTTCGGCCGGTCGCGGTACAGCTCGATGCCGTCGGGGATGTCGGTGTCACGGACGAACTCGCGGTACGCCTCGTCGATCACCACCAGGACGTCGGAGGGCACCCGGTCCAGGAAGCGCTCCAGCTCGGCGCGGCGCACCGCCGTGCCCGTGGGGTTGTTCGGATTGCAGACGAAGATCAGCCGCGTCCGGTCGGTGATCGCCTCGGCCATCGCGTCGAGGTCGTGCACCTCGCCGTCGGTCAGCGGCACCTGCACGGAGGTGGCACCGCTGATCTGCGTGATGATCGGGTACGCCTCGAAGGACCGCCAGGCGTAGATGACCTCGTCACCCGGGCCCGAGGTCGCCTGCAGCAGCGACTGCGCCACGCCGACCGACCCCGTACCGGTGGCCAGGTGCGAGACCGGGACCCCGAAGCGGTCCGCGAGCTCGTTCATCAGGCCCGTGCAGGCCATGTCGGGATAGCGGTTGAAGGCGGCGGCCGCGGACAGCGCGCTCTCCATCACACCCGGCAGGGGCGGATACGGGTTCTCGTTGGAGGACAGCTTGAAGGCGACCGCACCACCCGCGGCGGCGGGCTTGCCCGGCTTGTAGGTGGGAATGCCGTCCAGAACGGCACGCAGCCTGGGGCTGCCCGCGGCCGTCCCGCCGACCGCGCCGTCTCCGCCGGTCTCGCTCACTGCGCTCACTGTGGTCCTCCTCGACCGTCCGTACCACCAATACTCCTCACCTTATGAGGATTCGCCTCCGCTGCGAATGGGCTGTGGACAACGGAGTGGGGAACCTGTGGACGAGTGGGGGAGCGCGGGGCCGGGTGGCGCGCGCCGGTGGCGAGCGCCGTGGCGCGCGTCCCTCGTAGAGGTGAGTTGAGACCTCTTCGAGACATGGACTCCTTGGCAGGCTCATGCGGGTCGGCAACCGCAGATCACACCCGAGAGGCACTAACTCGCTTGAATTCCAAGGCATTTGACATTTCTTGATCATGCAAAAACGTGCCTGTCAACGGGTGCATATGCGAGCGTCCCAACCACCCGGCCTCGCCCTACTATCGGCTCGCCATGACAGCAGCAGGGAAGCACCAGGTGAGCCGGGCACAGACCCGGGGAAGCCGGCAGGGGCGAGCGGGCATCCGGGATGTGGCCGCCGCCGCCGGGGTCTCCATCACGACTGTCTCCGACGCGCTCAACGGCAAGGGCCGGCTCCCGGACGCCACCCGCCGCCACGTCCGCGAGGTCGCCGACCGGCTGGGCTATCGCCCATCCGCGGCGGCCCGCACGCTCCGTACCGGCAAGTCCGGCCTCATCGGCCTGACCGTGACGACCTACGGGGATGAACCTTTCACCTTCACCGAATTCGCGTACTTCGCGGAGATGGCCAGAGCCGCCACATCGGCCGCGCTCGCCCGTGGCTATGCCCTGGTCATCCTGCCCGCAACCTCCCGCCATGACGTCTGGTCGAACGTCGCCCTCGACGGCACCGTCGTCATCGACCCCTCCGACCACGACCCGGTCGTCACCGAGCTCGTCCGTCAGGGCCTGCCCGTCGTCTCCGACGGGCGCCCCGCCGGCACCCTCCCGGTGACCGCCTGGGTCGACAACGACCACGAAGCCGCCGTACTCGACCTCCTCGACCACCTCGCCGCCGCCGGCGCCCGCCGGATCGGCCTTCTCACCGGAACCACCACCGACACGTACACCCGCCTGTCCACCACCGCGTACCTCAACTGGTGCGAGCGGGTCGGGCAGGACCCCGTCTACGAGGCCTACCCGGCGCACGACCCGTGCGCGGGCGCCGTCGCGGCCGACCGGCTGCTCGCCCGCCCCGACCGTCCCGACGCCGTCTACGGACTCTTCGACCCGAACGGAACCGATCTCCTGGCGGCGGCCCGCCGCTACGGACTGCGCGTACCGGAAGATCTGCTGCTGGTCTGCTGCAGCGAGTCGACCGTCTACGCCACCACCGAACCGCCCATCACGACCCTTTCGCTCAAACCGCGCCGGATCGGCACGGCCGTCGTCCAGCTCCTCATCGACGCCATCGAGGGGATCGACACCGACGGACCGGTCGAGCAGGTGATACCGACCGAACTCATCGTGCGGACGTCCTCCCAGAGGCGTTCTCCGCGGACGACGGTGAGTCCTCCCCGGTCGCCCTCGAAGGACTGAAGAAGAACACGTACGCGCCGAAACCCGGCCCACGCCGGGTCGGGTGGGGGTCGGGTACGAAGCGGGTGCGGAGGGGGCACGGACCCGAAGCCGGACACAAACCAGGCCTCGGCCCTGCCCCAACCCTGGACTGGACCTTCTCAATTCGGGCGAAACAACCGGTGAACCCGGAGTGGACCCGGATTCACCACCCCTGGTGCGTCACACAGGCGGACCCTCATTCCTATGATGGGCGCACGACACCGCGGACCACCCCGACCAGGCCGGTCCGCGATGTGCAGGGCATCGCGACGGTGGTGGAGGGGTCGATGACTCAGGGGGCCGGGCAGGAACCCGTGGTGCGCACGGCGACATTGCGTGATTTCCGCGTACCGCCGTACGCCCGGGTACCCGTGCAGGGTCAGGCCCCGGAGCCTCCGTCCGGGCACCCCGTCGTGCCGTACGAGCCCGGCGCACCCGTCGACCCGGGTGCGCACGGCGAACCCGTCGCGCAGGGCGCGCCCCTCGAAACGCGCGCGCAGGGCGAACCCGTCGCGCACGGGGGCTCCTTCGAACGGGTCGAGTTCGCGAAGCGCGCCGACTTCGTCGAGCCCGCGGAACCCGTCGAGTACGTCGAGCCGATCGAAGCGGTCGTACCGTCCGAGCCGGTACCCCCCGCCCGCGTCACCGTCGCCGACCCCACGCTCCTCCTCGGCCGGCCCTCCTCCGCGCTCTCCGCCCTGACCACCCTGGTCACCCCCGCGGCCGCGACCCCGGGCCACCCCGGGAACGCCTTTCCGGACGACCAGCTCCCCGAGGGCTACACCCCCACCGAACGCGACCTTCCGGTCATCAACCGGGGCGACACCGTCCAGGTCCACGTGGACCCGGACGCGGCCCCCGCGCCCGCCCCGAACGGCGACGGCCCCGGCCCCCTCTGGGTGGTCGGTGACGTCCACGGATACCTGGACGAGCTCGTCGCGGCCCTGCACGAGCGGCGCCTCATCGACGAGAACGGCGCCTGGGCCGCGGGCAACGCGCGCCTGTGGTTCCTCGGCGACTTCACCGACCGGGGCCCCGACGGCATCGGGGTCATCGACCTCGTCATGCGGCTCTCCGCCGAGGCCGCGGCCGCCGGCGGCTACTGCAAGGCCCTGATGGGCAACCACGAGCTGCTCCTCATCGGCGCCAAGCGCTTCGGGGACACCCCCGTCAACTCCGGCGCGGGCACCGCCACCTTCCAGGCGGCCTGGCTGCTCAACGGCGGCCAGAAGCACGACATGGACCGCCTCCAGGACGTCCACCTCCAGTGGATGTCCCGACTCGACGCCGTGGTGGAGGAGGACGGGCATCTGCTGATGCACTCCGACACCACCGCCTACCTCGACTACGGCTCCACCATCGAGGACGTCAACGAGACCGTCCACGAGATCATCAACCGGAACGACGCGGACGAGGTCTGGGACCTCTTCCGCAAGTTCACCAAGCGCTTCGCCTTCCGCGACGACGCGGGCCCCGAGGCCGTCCAGGAGCTCCTCGCCACGTACGGCGGCGGCCGTGTCGTGCACGGTCACAGTCCCATCCCGTACCTCCTGGGCCAGGTCGGCACCGAGGACGCCGAGGGCGGTTCGGACCCGGTCGTCGACGGTCCGCACGTGTACGCGGACGGTCTCGCGATCGCCATGGACGGCGGAGTGACCATGGCCGGAAAGCTGCTGGTCGTCCAACTCCCCCTGCAGAGCTGAGGCATAACACTCCGCATCCGGGGAAGGCGATTTCGGGAAACCCCCTGTCACCCTGTGCCATAACCGCAATACCATCGGATCATCCGTAGCAGGCTCTCCTCCGTTTCCGCCCAACCGGCCGTTCCTCGCGGCCGGCCAGGCCCAACGGAGCATCGGGGGATGCACATGAACGTGGCTCCGCACCTGCTGACCGAGGACCGTGCCGAGTACGTGCGACTCCTCGACGACGCACTGCGCAACGCGCACGACCATCCGGATCTCGCCGAGACCGGGAAGCGGCTCACGGCCGAACAGCTGCGCACGATGGCACTGAACGCGACGGCGCTGATCACCGCAGCGGCCGCGGTCGAGTACGACCACTTCGTGAAGGTCCGCGAAGAGAGTCGCTCACCGAGCGGTTCGAGTGTGGTGGACGCCGTCCTGGCGGCGGAGGGCCAGGGGCCGAGCGCCGGACCAGGTGCCGGCATCGTCGCGATCGTGACGGTCCTCGCCCCGGTTCTCGCCGGCACGGCGGCGGTGATTTTCCTGCTGGTCGGTGCCGTACTGAAGGTGCTGGCGCCCACGCTCGCCTTCGCCGACACGCTGCTGACCGCGGGGTGGTTCTTCGGCGCGGTCGCCGCCGCCGGTCTCTTCTGCGCCGCGGTCGGGCTGCTGCTCACGGCGCTGGGCAACCGGTCCACGCAGGTGGCCGCGAGCGATCCGCCGCCGGCCGAACCGGACGACGAACTGTCCCGCGCCCGCCAGGCCTGGCGCCGCGCGCTGGTGGACCGGGGCATCGTGCCGTTCCTGCGCGACGCCCTGGCCGCCCCGGATCCCCTCCCGGCGGCGCCGCCCCCCACACCGCCCCGCACCGATCGCATACCGAAGATCGGTTACAGCGGCCCGGACTTCAGCAGCCCGAACGAGGGTTCTCCGGGCACCCGTCCGACGTTCAGCAGCCCCGACTTCTCCAGCCCGGACTTCGGCCCTCCGGACCACGGCCCCGAGTAGCCGGACGGGCCAGACGGGCCCGGGCAGACCGGCGCCGAGCAACCGAACCCCGGGCACACTGACCCGGGCACACTGCCCCGGGCAGACCGTCGTCCGGCGCAGAGGCGGACCGGCCGGGTGCGGGACCGCGCCGCCACAGACGCCGCGGCGGGCGCGAGCCACACAGCCCCCCGGCCATGCGGTCCACACCCGCCGCTTCATGCGACCCGACAGGACGTACGTACGAAAGGCCTCGCCTACTCAGCCAGCGGCAGGTACACCCGGTTGCCCGCGGCCGCGAACTCCTTGGACTTCTCCTCCATGCCGGCCGCGATCTCGTCCGACTTGAGGTCGCCGCCGTGCTCCCGGCGGATGTCCTGCGAGATCTTCATCGAGCAGAACTTCGGACCGCACATCGAGCAGAAGTGCGCGGTCTTCGCCGGCTCCGCCGGCAGCGTCTCGTCGTGGAACTCGCGGGCCGTGTCCGGGTCGAGCGCCAGGTTGAACTGGTCCTCCCAGCGGAACTCGAACCGCGCGTCCGACAGCGCGTCGTCCCACTCCTGCGCCCCCGGGTGCCCCTTGGCCAGGTCGGCCGCGTGGGCCGCGATCTTGTACGTGATGACACCGGTCTTCACGTCGTCGCGGTTGGGCAGGCCCAGGTGCTCCTTGGGCGTGACGTAGCAGAGCATCGCCGTGCCCCACCAGGCGATCATCGCGGCGCCGATGCCCGAGGTGATGTGGTCGTACGCCGGGGCGACGTCCGTGGTGAGCGGGCCGAGCGTGTAGAACGGCGCCTCCTCGCAGATCTCCTGCTGGAGGTCGATGTTCTCCTTGATCTTGTGCATCGGGACGTGACCCGGGCCCTCGATCATCGTCTGCACGTTGTGGCGCTTGGCGATCGTGTTCAGCTCGCCGAGGGTGCGCAGCTCGGCGAACTGCGCCTCGTCGTTGGCATCGGCGATCGAGCCGGGCCGCAGGCCGTCGCCCAGCGAGTACGTGACGTCGTACGTCGCCAGGATCTCGCAGAGCTCCTCGAAGTTCGTGTAGAGGAAGTTCTCCTTGTGGTGCGCCAGACACCAGGCGGCCATGATCGAGCCCCCGCGCGAGACGATGCCGGTCTTGCGACGGGCCGTCAGCGGCACGTACGGCAGCAGCACGCCGGCGTGGACCGTCATGTAGTCGACGCCCTGCTCGGCCTGCTCGATGACCGTGTCCTTGTAGATCTCCCAGGTCAGCTCCTCGGCCTTGCCGTCGACCTTCTCCAGGGCCTGGTAGAGCGGCACGGTGCCGATCGGCACGGGAGAGTTGCGCAGCACCCACTCGCGCGTGGTGTGGATGTTGCGACCGGTGGAGAGGTCCATGACCGTGTCGGCGCCCCACTTGGTCGCCCAGGTCATCTTCTCCACCTCCTCCTCGATGGAGGAGGTGACGGCGGAGTTGCCGATGTTGGCGTTGACCTTCACCAGGAACCGCTTGCCGATGATCATCGGCTCGATCTCCGGGTGGTTGACGTTGGCCGGGAGGACGGCCCGACCTGCCGCGATCTCCTCCCGTACGACCTCGGGCGAGACGTTCTCGCGGATCGCGACGTACTCCATCTCCGGGGTGATCTCGCCCCGGCGGGCGTACGCGAGCTGGGTCACCGCCTGGCCGTCGCGGCCCCGGCGGGGCTGGCGCGGACGGCCGGGGAAGACCGCGTCGAGGTTCTTCAGGCCACCGCGCGGCGACGTGTGCTTGATGCCGTCGTCCTCGGGGCGGACCGGGCGGCCCGCGTACTCCTCCGTGTCACCCCGCGCGATGATCCAGTTCTCGCGCAGCGGCGGAAGGCCCCGCCGTACGTCGGTGTCGATGGTGGGGTCGGTGTACGGACCGGACGTGTCGTACAGCGTCACGTCCTTGCCGTTGGTGAGGTGCACCTGGCGGACGGGCACCCGGAGGTCGGGGCGCGAGCCCTCGACGTATCCCTTGTGCCAGCCCGGCTTGCGCTCGTCCTGGGCCGCGTTCTCGCTGGTGGCAGGCGTGCGTGCATCCTGAATGGTCATGAGACCGATCTCCCTACGCCGGCATTACCCGGTAACAGGTTCGGCGGTCGGCGCAGCCTCCTCCCGTACGTACATCGGTACGCGCGTACGGTGATCAGCGCCCTCTCAGCCCGGTGCTCCGAGCTCCCGCGTGTGCAAAGGTGGCACCACGCTAGCGTCAACCCGGCCGTGCTGAACAGTGGGCCCCCGCCGTTCTTGCGATGATCGGTCGGTGACTTCCTCGCAGCAGACCCCGGAACCCGACGGCCACGACGGGCACGGTGACGTCGGTCACGGACCCGGCGACGCCGGTCACGGGCACGGCCACACCCACAGCCACGGACCGGCCGCACCCGTCTCCCGGCATCTGCGCAGAGTCATCGCCGCCGTCCTGATCCCGTTCGCCACGGCCGTCGTGGTCGGGCTCGTCGTCCTGTGGCCCGGCGGGGCCCCCGAGCACGAACGCACCGGCGTCGGCTTCGACCGGCAGACCTACCAGGGCCAGGTGACCACGGTCGAGCAGGTCGACTGCCAGGACGTGAACGCCGGTCAGGTGCCGCCGACCGAGGACCCCTCCGCGCCCCAGGGGCGTGAGGCGCTCAACGCGCAGCAGGGGCAGTGCGAGAGGGCGACGATCGAGGTCACGAGCGGTCCGGACAAGGGCCGTACCTTCACCGAGATCGTGCAGCCGGACGCGCCGCGTCAACTGGACGAGGGACAGGGCGTGGTGGTGGCGTACGCGCCCGACGCCCCGCGCGATCTGCAGTATTCGGTGACGGACGTGGACCGCAAGATTCCGCTGGCGGTCCTCGCCGGGATCTTCGCCCTCGCCGTGGTGCTCGTCGGACGGATGCGCGGCGTGATGGCTCTGATCGCGCTGGCGATCAGCTTCATGGTGCTGACCTTCTTCATCCTGCCGGCGATTCTGCAGGGGTCGAATCCCCTGGTGGTGGCGGTGGTCGGGTCGAGCGCGATCATGCTGATCGCTCTCTACATGTGCCACGGACTGTCGGCCCGCACATCGGTCGCGGTGCTGGGGACGCTGATCTCGCTGCTGCTGATCGGGCTGCTCGGCTCGTACTTCATCGACTGGGCGTCGCTGTCGGGGAACACCGACGACAACACCGGGCTGATCCACGGTCTCTACCCGGAGATCGACATGTCGGGCCTGCTCCTCGCGGGCATCATCATCGGTTCGCTCGGTGTGCTCGACGACGTGACGGTGACACAGACCTCGGCCGTGTGGGAGCTGCACCAGGCCGATCCCCGTATGGGGCCGCGCGCTCTGTACCGGGCCGGGATCCGGATCGGTCGCGACCACATCGCGTCCGTGGTGAACACCCTGGTGCTGGCGTACGCGGGTGCGGCCCTGCCCCTGCTGCTGCTCTTCTCCATCGCTCAGAGCAGCATGGGGACCGTGGCCAACAGCGAACTGGTCGCCGAGGAGATCGTCCGCACACTGGTCGGGTCGATCGGGCTGGTCGCCTCGGTGCCGCTCACCACGGCTCTCGCCGCCCTGGTGGTCTCGGCCGACCGGCCGGGCGGCACGGGGAAGCCCGTGGCGAAGGGTGGCCGCCGCCGTCGCGCCAAGTGAGTACGCCGGTTCAGCCGGGCGCCGGTTCAGACAGGCGCCGGTTCAGACAGGCGCCGGTTCAGCCGGCGTTCTCCTCCGCGAGGATCCGGCCGAGCGCCGCCTCCAGATTGTCCTCGAAGTCACCCAATGTCCGTTCCTGGCCCAGTGGAACGAGCCTGTCCGTACGGTCGAGGAACGCGACAAGGGGCGGAGCGCTGGCGCGGAACAGGGCGCGGTCGCTGCCGACCTGGAGCCGGATGGCGACGTCCGAGAGGGCCTCGGGTTCGGTGGGCGCGATGTGCACATCGCCGTCGCCGCTCGGTCCGTTGATGCCGTCGAGCAGCAGCTCCCGGCCGAACGCCCAGGTCACCGGGGCGTCTCCGGGGAGGTGGAACGTCATCCGCACCGCGTAGGGATCCCGGGTCTCGTATCGCAGCTCCACCGGAATCCTGAAGGAGAGCTCCTCGGATACGAGGAAGCTCATCAGGACCTCGGCCTGCACCGACTCTCGCATGATGTACCCCGCTGTAGATGAAGCACGTGTGTAAACACAGCAGCTGAAAGCTGTTAGCAAAACGGCCAGGAATGATCCCCCCTGGCCTGCTTGACGCAATCGTGCTGCACGCACTAGCAGATCACAAGGAGTGATTTTTCAGATACTGATAGAGAAAGCGAAGGAGCTGAAGAGCCCTCCGATTTCGTTCCGTAGTCGGTTGACTGCGGGGAGCAACCGTTCTTCCTGATGGAGGGGGAGGGAAATGGCCATCGTGGCCGCTGTGGAGCCCGCGGTGATGGGGATTGCGGCACAGACCGTGCCTAGTGCATATTCCTGACGCTCCACCAGGGGCTCCATTCGCCCCATACCGCCCAAACGATCCAAAAGGGCACGGCGGTTACGCACCGTGTACGGAGTGATGGAATCCACCGGATGGCGATCGAGGTGGTCTTGACGAGATTTCAGATCCAGTTGACTGAGCAGACACTGACCGATCGCATGGGCATGACCCGTCTCGCGGAAGTCGGCCCATTCGTCCACGGCAGGGGCGGACGGGGTGTCGGAGACGGCGACGAGCTCGATCTCACCCTCGCGGTAGATCGCGAAGTAGACGGGGACCCCGATTTCGTCCCGCCAGCGCGCGAGGGAGTCTTCGATCTTGGTGCGACGATTCTGCAGAACTCCGCCACCGGCCAGTCGACCTGCCGCGTCGCCGAAGACGAACACACCCTTCTCGCGGCGGAGATAGCCCTCATGCGTCAGGGTGCGGAGCAGGTGGTACGCGGTGGGCAGCGGAAGTCCTGCCTCACGCGCGAGTTGTTTGGCGGGGGCTCCGTCCTCGTGGGAGCCCACGGCCTCCAGTAGTCTCAGCGCCCGCTGCACCGAGCCGATCAGGGTAGGAGCGGCGGACTGCGTGGCCGTGGCCAAAGGTCACCCCCAGGCGTGACGACGGGTGCCGTACACCCGCCCGCGGGGGCCGCCCCCGCGCCCGCCGCGGCCTGGGAACCGGTGGGGTCCATGGCGGACCCGCCCGGGACGGGTGGGCCACCGCAGAACGATGCGGAGGTCTACGCCGGCTTTCCCCGGGGCGGCAGAGATCTGCACTCTAATGGCAGCTCTCAGGCCCGAGCCTGGATTCTCGGGCCGCTTCCCTCGCCCGGGCTAACACACCCGCGGCCTGCGTTTACCGCTCGGTAGCGTGTTCTACCAGTCCTCGCGCGACGACGACGAGGACATGAACTTCCGTACGACGTAGATCAGTCCGCCGACGAGAGCGACGAAGATCAGCGCCTTGAAGAGCAGGCCGATCACGACCGTCGCGATGCTGGTGATCAGGCCGCCGAAGACGAACAGGGCGATGACCGGTATGGCGACCCACTTCACCCACCAGGGCATCCCCGCGAGAATCTCTCGTACCGCCATCGCGCTTCCCTCATCTCCGAAGAATCCGTCCCGCGCACTCTGCGCCGGACACTCTCGATGCTAGGCGTGACACCTGTGCCCGCGGGGGCCTCGGAGCCCTTGCTCTCCCCTGATCCGCCCCCTAGGGGAGTCCGGCCCTCGGCGGCGGCGACCCGGGCCTTCCCCGGCCGGGCTCTCCGGCGACTCAGCTCTCCGGCGGCGAGAACACCACCATGACCCGCAGGTCCTCGGTGATGTGGTGGAACTTGTGGGCGACACCCGCCGGCACATAGACCACGCTGCCCCGCGCCACCTGCGTCGTCTCCATACCGACCGTGATGGCGGCCCGCCCGCTCACGACGAAGTACACCTCGTCCTGACCGTGCGGCTGCTGAGGGTCAAGCGAGCCCGCGTCGAGGGCGTACAGGCCGACGGACATGTTCCGCTCCCGCAGGAACTGGAGGTACGCACCGTCGTTGGCGGCGCGCTCCGCCTCCAGTTCGTCCAGTCGGAATGCTTTCATCGGTCGTCTGCCCCTGCCGTTGGCCCGATCATGTCTGCCACGATCAGACACATGATGAATTTCGTAGTCAAGACACTCGCGAACGCGGGTGCCCTGGGCGTGGCCGTCTGGCTGCTGTCGCCCGACATCGAGCTGACCGGCGACAGCACCGCCGACAAGGCCTGGACGCTCATACTCGTCGCCCTGGTTTTCGGCCTGGTGAACTTCCTGGTGAAGCCGGTCGTCAAGCTGATCTCGCTTCCCCTGTTCATCCTCACCCTCGGGCTGATCACCCTGGTGATCAACGCCCTGATGCTCCTGCTCACCTCCTGGCTGGCCGACACCGTCGGGCTGGACTTCCACGTCGACGGCTTCTGGACCGCAATCCTCGGCGGTCTGATCATCTCGATCGTCTCCTGGGCGCTCAACGTCGTCCTCCCCGACGGGGACTGAGTGCGGACGATGACGTACCGCGTCTGCTTCGTCTGTACCGGCAACATCTGCCGTTCGCCGATGGCCGAGTCCGTCTTCCGCGCCCGCGTGGAGGAGGCCGGTCTGGCGGGCGCGGTCGAGGTGGACAGCGCGGGCACCGGCGGCTGGCACGAGGGTGACGCCGCCGACCCGCGCACGGTCGCCGTCCTCGAGGAGCACGGCTACGCCTCCGGCCACACCGCCCGCCAGTTCCGCGCCTCGTGGTTCCCGGCCCTCGATCTGGTGATCGCCCTCGACGAGGGACATCTACGGGACCTGCGCGCGCTCGCGCCGACCCCGGAGGACGCGGCGAAGGTACGGCTGCTGCGCTCGTACGACCCGGCCGGCGGCGGCCTCGACGTGCCCGACCCGTACTACGGGGGGTCGGAAGGCTTCGAGGAGTGTCTTGAGATGGTGGAGGCGGCGAGCGAGGGACTGCTGGCCGCGGTGAGCGAGAGTGTGGAGGGTCGGGCGGCATGAGCACGGACACGGGCGGGGGCACCGAAGGCCTCGGTGCCGTCGGTGACGGGACACGGGCGGTGCGGGCGGGACTCCCCGAACCGGTGAAGCACGAACCGACCCTGCCAGGGCCGGTCTTCGCCGCCCACTTCCATCTGCCGGGCGACCCCACCGGCCCCTACACGTACGGCCGGGACGAGAACCCCACCTGGACGCACCTGGAACGCGCCATCGGGGAGCTGGAGGCGCCGGGGGAGCCGGGCGTCGAGACGCTCGTCTTCGCCTCGGGCATGGCCGCCATCTCCGCCGTCCTCTTCTCCCAGCTGAGGGCGGGCGACGTGGTCGTCCTGCCGGACGACGGCTACCAGGCGCTGCCCCTGGTGCACGAACAGCTCAGGGCGTACGGGATCGAGGTCCGCACCGCGCCCACCGGCGGCGACGCCCAGCTGTCCGTACTGGAGGGTGCGCGGCTGCTGTGGATCGAGACGCCCTCCAACCCCGGGCTCGACGTCTGCGACATCCGCCGTCTGGCGCGGGCCGCCCACGAAGCCGGGGCGCTGGTCGCCGTCGACAACACCCTGGCCACTCCCCTCGGCCAGCGGCCCCTGGAGCTCGGCGCGGACTTCTCCGTCGCCAGCGACACCAAGGGCATGACCGGCCACGGCGACGTCCTCCTCGGCCACGTCAGCTGCCTCGACCCGGGGCTCGCGGCGGACGTCCGGCGCTGGCGCAAGATCGTCGGGGCCATCCCCGGCCCGATGGAGGCGTGGCTCGCCCATCGTTCCCTGGCCACGCTCCAGCTCCGCATCGACCGGCAGTGCGCCTCGGCGCTCGCTCTCGCGGAGGCGCTGAGCAAGCGGGGAGAGGTGACCGGGCTGCGTTATCCCGGGCTGCCGGGCGACCCGTCCCATGCGGTCGCGGCGACGCAGATGAGGCGCTTCGGGCCCGTGGTCTCCTTCGTCCTGGCCGACCGGGAGCGTGCGGAGCGGTTCCTCGGCGCACTGCGGCTCGTCGACGACGCGACCAGCTTCGGCGGCGTGCGCTCGACGGCCGAGCGGCGCGGTCGGTGGGGCGGCGACGCCGTGCCCGAGGGTTTCATCCGCTTCTCCGTCGGAGCGGAGGACCCGGAAGACCTGGTCGCCGACGTCCTGCACGCCCTCGACGTGGCGGAAGCGGCCACGGCCGGCTGAGTGCGCCCCGCACAGAACCGGGGCGCTCCGAGCCTCCCCCCTCATGGCTCGGAACGCCCCTGGTTCCACGCGCGGAGAACCGCCTGCACAAGGCTAGTTGACTCTGCGTCAGTGTCCAATCACGGTAGCGACAGAGACCTATCGACTTATTTATAGTTGGACGGTCCTGAGGCGTAGTCAGCCGACCGCCTGAGTCGAGGCCGCCACGGCCGGGAGGGGGCGGACATGGATCTCGCCCTACTGCGCACCTTCGTCGCGGTGCACCGGGCCGGTTCCTTCACCCGTGCCGCGGCCCTTCTCGGTCTCTCCCAGCCCGCGGTGACCAGCCAGATCCGCACCCTGGAACGTCAGCTGGGCCGGCCGCTCTTCCTCAGACAGGCTCGTGGGGTCACTCCCACCACCATCGGCGACGAGCTCGCCCACCGCGCCGCCCCGCACCTTGACGCCCTCGTGGAGATCGCCGAGACCGGCCTGGACGAGGAGAACGGCGTCCGCACCCTCCATCTCGCCGGGCCCCCCGAGTTCACCTCCGCGCGGGTGTTACCCGCCCTCACCCCGCTGGTCGCCCAGGGGCTCGCCGTGCGAGCCGGGTTCCCCGCCACGACCGAGGAGATCCTCGACGGGCTCGCCGCGGGCCACCACGATCTGGCCGTCGCCACCGCCCGCCCGCGCGGAGGGCTGTTCCACTCCACTCCGCTCTGCGACGAGGAACATGTGCTGGTCGCCGCCCCGCGCTGGGCCGCCCGGCTGGCGCCCGACCTGCTCCTGCGCAGGGGTGCCGTGGTCCTGGAGCAGCTGCCGGTGGTCGAGGTGCACGAGTCGCTGCCGTTCGTCGCCCGCTACTGGGCGGCGGTCTTCGAGACCAAGCCCGCCGCGACCGCCACCGTCGTGGCGCCCGACCTGCGGGCCGTGCTGGAATCCACGGCCTCAGGGGCGGGCCTTGCCGTCCTGCCCCGCTATCTGTGCGAGGAGGCCCTGGACCAGGGCCGCCTCGTGGCACTGCTCGATCCGCCCGTGCCGCCGCTGCGTACGTACTTCCTCGTCGTCCGCACCGGGACCCTCGCGCTGCCGCACATCGCGCGGGCTCACGAGTGGCTCCTGCGAGCCTCCGGCGACTGGTGAGTTTCAGGACACCTGTTGCGGGCCATTTTCTTCCCATGACCGAACGTCCTGTGGTCAAGCGCACCGCACGCGCCATCCTGCTCGATGGAAACGACCTGATCCTCATCAAGCGCACGAAGCCGGGGGTGGATCCCTACTGGGTGACGCCCGGCGGCGGGGTCGAGCCCTCGGACACCACCGTCGTCGAAGCCCTGCACCGCGAGGTGCACGAGGAGCTCGGCGCCAAGGTCACCGATGTGGTCCCCTGCTTCGTCGACACCGTCGAGCACATCGTCGACGGCGGAGTCTCGGGAGTGAAGGTCCAGCACTTCTTCGTCTGCCGGCTCGAGTCGATGGACCCGTCGCTGAGGCACGGGCCCGAGATCGAGGAGCCCTGCGGCGAGTACGAGATCGTCCGGGTGCCCTTCAGCCGGGTCGGCATCGCCGCCGTCCATCTCGTGCCCTTGTCCCTGCGTCACTACCTGGACGGCAACATCGAGGGCGTCCGCGCGATGCACGCCCCTGACCTGGGCTGACCGGGCCGAGGAGCGCGTTCCTGGGGCCCTGAGCGAGCCCCCGGGCTAGGACGCCAGCTCGGTCAGCAGGTCGTGGCGGATCCGCTCTGCGGGGATACCGGCCCCCCGCAGGGCGTCGACCCCACGCCGGATCATGCCGGGCGGGCCCGACAAATAGGCCTCGTACTCGGTCCACGGACCGTACTGGCGCACGGCGTCCGGCAGCTGTGCCTGATCCTCGGTGACCGGCCGCACGGACAGCCAGGGGTAGGTCTTCTGGAGCCGCATCATCGTGTCGATGTCATACAGGTCGTGTCCGCTGCGCGCGCCGTAGAACACCTCCACGGGGCGTCGGTCCCCGTGCTCCGCAACGTCCTCGACCAGCGCCTTGATGGGCGCGATCCCGGTGCCGCCGCCGAGGCACAGCAGCCCGTTGTCCGTGGAGTGGTCGACCGTCATCGACCCCGCGGGCGGGCCGAGACGCAGGACGTCGCCGGGGCGCGCGTGGTGCACCAGGGCGTTCGACACCCAGCCGGCCGGGACGGCCTTGACGTGCAGGGTGAGCAGCCCGTCGGGGCGGGGAGCCGAGGCGAAGGAGTAGTGCCGCCACACCCGCGGCCACCACGGCGTCTCCAGCGTCGTGTACTGGCCGGCGAGGAAGGTGTACGGCTGGTCGGGCCGTAGCGTGATCACCGCGATGTCCGGGGTCCGCAGATCGTGGGAGACGACCTCGGCCTGCCACCAGGCGGGCGCGTGCAGCTCGTTCTCGGCCGCCGCGTCGATCATGATCTGCGAGATCGTCGTGTACGTCCGCACCCAGGCGGCCTCGGTCTCCTCGTTCCAGGTCAGGGTGGCGTACCGGACCAGCGCACCGATCAGCGCCTCGCCGACGGCCGGGTAGTGCGTCGGCCGGGTTCCGTACTTGCGGTGGCCACGGCCCAGGTTCTGGAGGTAATCCGTGAGTACGGCCGCGTCGTCCATGTGCTCGGCCGCCGTCAGCAGCGCCTTGAGGAGGCGGTCGCGCTGGGCGTCCATCGCCGCGGGGAACATCGCGCGCGTCTCGGGGTGGCGGACGAAGAGCAAGGCGTAGAAGTACGAGGTCACCTTGTCGGCGACCGGAGCGATCTCGGCCAGGGTGCGGCGTATGAGGATCGCGTCGGGGGACGGGGTGTGGGGGGACGTTTCGTCGGGGGACGGTCTGTCCGGAGAAGGCGGTCTCTCCGGAGCCGGGCCCGGAGTTATCCGGGGCGGCTCTTCGCCGTCGTCGTGCACGGCCTCTTCCATCGTGTGCCTCGCCTCACGCATGCGGCTCTTGTCGCCGCAGCTTGACAGGTTCGACCCCCGGTTCGGACAGAAAGTGGAATTCTCGGGCATTAGCCTCGCGGTGCGGGCTAGGCTTCGCTCTTTCGGATCAGGTCGTAGGCCTCACGCAGATCGCCCCCGGCGTAGGCGTGACGCGACAGCCCGGCAAGGTGGTGATCGGCGTTCACCGCCACGGTGAGCGGCACGGCGGCGAAGAGCTCCGCGTCGGACATCGAGTCGCCATAGGCCACGCAGTCCTCCAGGCCCAAGCCGTACTCGGCGCAGAGTCGGCGCGCGATGCGCACCTTCGCGGCGGCGTTGAGGATGCCCGGACGGTGGATGGGCGCGGTGAACGGAACCGCCGGCCATCGGGAGCCATGGGTCGCGTCAGCCCCCCAGTCGAGGAGACGCTCCACGAAGAAGTCCGGCGAGAGCGAGATGACGGCGCAGCGCCCTCCCTGAGCATGGATGTCGGCCCAGACCTCACGAATGCCTGCCAGCCAGGGAGCCCCCTCGAAGGCGGCCGTGACCTGCTCCTGCGTCAGAGCGGACCAGAGGGCATGGGCCTGGACCGCGAACTCGTCGGGCGCCATCCCGTCCAGCAGAAACCTGCGCTCCAGAGCGGCGATCTCCTCGCTGACGCCGAGCTGCCGCGAGATCTCCACCGCGGCCGCCGAGCCCTTGATCAGGGTGCCGTCGAGATCGAAGAGGTGGAGCCTGCCCGCGCCCGGAGAAGTGGTCATGTACGCCGAGGCTAGTACGTGTGGTTACTCCTCCCGTCAGACGCGGAGTGAGGGCGCCGGGCGCCACGGTGTTTCACGTGAAACATCTCCAGCGCCCCGCTCGGCGGGCTCTCCTCGTCGTCCATGTCGCCGTCTCCGTGGCGTGGCTCGGGCTCAGTGTGGGACTGCTCACGCTCGGCATCGCGGCCTACACGACGGGCGACTCCTCCCTCACGGAGGCCTCGTATCGCGCGATGAAGGTCTTTGCGGACTGGCTGCTCGCTCCCGTCGCGGTGGTGACGCTGGTGACCGGGCTCGTGCTCTCGCTCGGGACTCCTTGGGGGCTGGCGCGCCATCGCTGGATCTGGATCAAGTTCTGGATCACCCTCGCCACCGCGGCCGCGACCGTGTTCGCCCTGCGCCCGCAGATCGAGCACGCGGCCGCTGCCGGGGTGCCCGATCCCAGCCTGGTGTCGGCGCCGACGGTGTCGACGACGGCCTATCTCTTCATGACCGCCATCTCGGTGCTGAAGCCCTGGGGCCTGACCCGCAGGGGCCGTCGCCGGCGGGCACGGACCAGTTCCCGTAAAGCGGTGGACGAACGATCACCGCGTCAGAGAGCCTGAGCCTCATGCCGACGTCGCTTGCCCCGCTCGACCAGCTCCCCATCCGTGTCCTCACCTCAGCAGACCTCACCGCCTGTGCCGACCTCTCGGAGGACCGTGGCTGGCCGCGCGAGGAGCACAAGTGGAACCTCCTGCTGACCGCGGGGACCGGCTACGGCATCGACGACCCCGACGGCAAGGGGCTGATCGCGTCGAGCGTCGTCACCTCGTACGGGCCCGAGCTCTCGGCGATCGGCATGGTGCTCGTCGCCGAGCGGTACGCCCGCCGGGGAGTGGGCATCCGCCTCATGCGACACCTGGTGGCGGAGGCCGGAGACACCCCACTCACGCTCCACGCCACCCCGAACGGCCAGCCGCTCTACGAGCAGCTGGGCTTCGCCCAGACGGGCCGTGCGGAGATGCTCCGCGGCCACTTCACCGCGACGGAGCCGATCCCGGAGATCGCGACCCGCGCCGCCACGGCCGAGGACCTCCCGGACGTGCTCCGGCTGGACACCGAGGTCTTCGGCCTGGACCGCACCCACATGATCACCCGGCTGCCGGCCTTCGCGGACCACCTTCGTGTCGCCGAGGAGAACGGCGAGATCACCGGCTTCGCAGCAGCCTGGCCCAATATGGACACCCATGTGGTCGGCCCGCTGATCGCTCGGAACACGGCCACCGCACAGGCCCTCGTCGTCGCCCTGGCCGCTGCCACCGACCGCCCCCTGCGCACGGACGTCGACGTACGACACGAGGCGCTGCTGACCTGGCTCAAGGCGTGCGGCCTCGCCCCGATCGCGTTCAACGCGGTCATGATGCGCTCCCGGCCCGACCTTCCGGGCGACTGGAGCCGTCGGTTCGCGCCCCTGAGTGTGGCGGCGGGATAACCAGTAATTGCACACGCGGGCTTTTGCGCGCATCGTCTACTCTGGGAGAAGCCGCTCCGGACCGAGGAGAGACCATGACCGCGACCGCCCCCGCACTCACCGCCCTCTCCCAGGGCTGGTGTGCCCTCTCGTTGCTGCACGGCAGGATCGAGTCGCACATCGAGCGCGCTCTGGAGTCGGAGCACGGGCTGAGCGTTCGCGAGTACTCCCTCCTCGATGTGCTCAGCCGCCAGCACAGCGGTCCCGGCGGGCATCTCCAGATGAAGCAGGTCGCCGACGCCGTCGTCCTCAGCCAGAGTGCCACCACACGGCTCGTGACCCGTCTGGAGGACCGGGGGCTGCTGACCCGCTATCTCTGCGCCACCGATCGACGCGGCATCTACACCGACGTCACCGAGGCAGGGATGGAACTCCTCACAGAGGCCCGGCCCACCAATGACCGAGCGCTCCGCGAAGCCCTCGACGAAGCGGCCAAGAACCCGGAGCTGGCGCCCCTGGTCCGCGTCGTCGAAGGCGCCCCCACGCCCTAGCCGCCCTCGGCGTCCTGTTTCACGTGAAACAGCCGCTCAGAGGCCGCGCCAGCCCGCCTCGTCCACTCCGCCCGGAACTGCGTCGCTCTGCTCGTACGGCTCCCGGGTGAAGACGAACGACCCCAGATCGAGATGGCTCACGGATCCGTCCGGACGACGGACCGGGCGGAGCGTCTCTCCCAGGTAGTAGCCGTTCAGGCCGATCCAGCCGCCCTCCGGCAGCGCCCGGAAGGACGCCCGCCGTCCGACACCGCTCAGCGGTTCGAGGGTCACACCCCGGTCCGCACCGAGGCGTAGCCCGAACGCGTACGTGCCCCAGTACCAGGGCCCGGCAAGCTCCAGCAGCTCCCGATCGACCTCGGCCTCGGGCATCGGCCTCCACGGCTCGGGAAACCGGGGCTCGGCCTCCGCCACGATCCGTACGAGATCGGCCGCCACGGACGCCATCAGCGGCCCGGACGTGGCATTGGCGAGAGTGACCGCCGCGACACCGTCCTCGATGCACACCCACAGACAGGCGACGAAGCCCGGCAGCGAACCCGTGTGACCGATCAGCGTCCGGCCGTCCTTGCGCAGCAGCTGGACACCGAGCCCGTAGCCGCCCTCCCAGTCACCGGCACCCGGCGCCGACGCCGGGGTGCGCATCTCCTCGACCGAGGCCGCGCCGAGCACCCGGTCGTCGCCCCGCGCGAGGAACACCGCGAAGCGGCAGAGGTCCTCGGCCGTCGACCAGAGCTGTCCGGCCGGCGCCATCAGTCCCAGATCCTCGGACGGTTCGGGCAGCATCACGTCGGCCCACGGGTGCACGGCCCAGCCGCCGGCGTGGGGAGCGACCGGCTGCACGCTCGTCCGAGTGAGCCCCAGCGGCTCCAGGATCTCGCCCCGAAGAGCCTCCTCCCAGGAGACCCCGCGCACCGTTTCGACCAGCGAACCGAGCAGCGTGTAGCCGGGGTTGGAGTAGTGGAAGTGACGCCCCACCGGGTGGAGCAGTGGCTCCTCACCGAGCACATCGGCCAGCTTGGGCCTGACCGCCGCGGGCGTCCGCTCCCACCAGGGAGCGGGGCTCTCCGCCGCGAGACCTCCTGTGTGGGCGAGGAGTTGGGCGATGGTCGTCTCGCCCACGCCTGTACCCGGAAGATGCTTCTCCAGAGGGTCGTTCAGATCCAGGATGCCCTCGTCACGCAGCCGCATCACCAGCACGGCGGTGAACACCTTGGTGAGCGAGCCGATCCGGTACTGCGTGTCTGCGTCCGGATCGTGCCCGTCGACGCAACTGCGCGCACCGGTCCACACCATCCCCCCGTCACGGGCCACAGCCCCGACGAAAGAGGGAGTACGACCCTCGGACTGGGCGACTGCGACACGGTGCAGCAGCGCCCGTTCGGTACTGGGAAGCAGAGCTTCGAGAGGTGAGGTCATGCACTGATCCAACGCTGTGACCGCGCGGGCGTCGACCACATTTCGCGTCGGATACCCGTGCGGCGGGGACGAGTTCGACTCCGGCGAAGCCTCGGACGCGTCCCACGGCAGCGTTCCAGGGCATGGCGTTTCAGCAGGTCAGAAACCGTCTCGGTATTCCAGCGTCCCTGATGCCGCAGGTCCGCTTGCCCGCGGTCCGCTGGAACGGATTCTCTGTTGCCGAGCCGGACTGAAGCACCGACCGGCCGCGATCACCACCACACTCCACGGGGAAGACATGAAGCTGACGCACGCCACCAAGACGCTCCTCGCCGGCCTCACGCTGGTCAGCGCTCTCGCTCTGACCGCCTGCAACGGCGACGCCGGCACCACGGACGCCAAGCCCGCGAACAACACGCCCGCCGGTTCCGCATCTTCTTCTCCTTCGGGCGGCGGCACCGGGGCCGCCCCCACCGACGCGTCCACGGACGCCGACGGAAGCGGCAAGGGCGATGGCAAGAGCAGCAGCGGCGCCGACGGAGGCACGTCGGGCTCGGGTTCCGGCGGGACGTCGGCAGGCATCTGCCGCAGCGACGAGCTGGAGGTCAGCGCCGTCGACAACACCACCGACAAGGTGGAGGGCATCGTCACCGTTCAGCTCAAGAACGGCGGTGGCCGTGACTGCACGATCCGCGGCTTCGCCGGCGTCGACCTGAAGACCGCGACGGGCGACACCCTGTCCGTGGCCCGCAGCGGCGACAAGCCCACCGCCGGCGTCCTCAAGGACGGCGAGTCCGCCGCCTTCAACATCACGTTCCCGCTCAACACGAGCGGCGGCTCGGGTGTCCGCATCTCCACGATCCTCGTGACCCCGCCGAACGAGACGAAGACCATCAGCCTGACGTGGCCCGCGGGCTCGCTCCCGGTCGACAACCCGGACTCCCCGAGCCGCCCCCTCCAGATCACCCCGGTCGGCAAGGTCAGCGACTCCCCCGCCGGCTGAGCGGGCCTCGGTCAGGTCTGCGCCATATCGACGAAGCGCGAGTAGTGACCCTGGAACGCCACCGTGATCGTCGCCGTCGGACCGTTTCGGTGCTTGCCCACGATGATGTCCGCCTCGCCCGCGCGCGGGGACTCCTTCTCGTAGGCGTCCTCTCGGTGGAGCAGGATGACCATGTCCGCGTCCTGCTCGATCGATCCCGATTCACGCAGGTCGGAGACCATCGGCTTCTTGTCGGTGCGCTGTTCGGGGCCACGGTTCAGCTGCGAGAGCGCGATCACCGGCAGTTCGAGCTCCTTCGCCAGGAGCTTGAGGTTTCGCGACATGTCCGAGACTTCCTGCTGACGGCTCTCGGACCGCTTGGCGCCGGACTGCATCAGCTGGAGGTAGTCGATGACCACGAGCTTGAGCCCCGCACGCTGCTTCAGCCGACGGCACTTGGCGCGGATCTCCATCATCGACAGGTTCGGGGAGTCGTCGATGTAGAGCGGAGCCTGGGAGACATCGGGCATCCGGCGGGCCAGCCGGGTCCAGTCCTCGTCGGTCATCGTGCCGGAGCGCATGTGGTGCAGCGCCACCCGGGCCTCCGCCGAGAGCAGGCGCATCGCGATCTCGTTGCGGCCCATTTCGAGGGAGAAGATGACGCTGGGCAGGTTGTGCTTGATGGAACAGGCCCGGGCGAAGTCCAGGGCGAGCGTCGACTTACCCATGGCGGGCCGGGCCGCGATGATGATCATCTGGCCGGGGTGCAGACCGTTGGTGAGCTGGTCGAGATCGGTGAAACCGGTCGGGACGCCGGTCATCTCGCCGCTGCGCGAGCCGATCGCCTCGATCTCGTCGAGGGCACCCTCCATGATGTCGCCGAGGGGCAGGTAGTCCTCGGTGGTGCGCTGCTCGGTGACCGCGTAGATCTCGGCCTGGGCCGAGTTCACGATCTCGTCGACGTCACCGTCGGCCGCGTAGCCCATCTGCGTGATCTTGGTGCCGGCCTCGACGAGACGGCGCAGTACGGCTCGCTCGTGGACGATCTCCGCGTAGTACGCCGCGTTGGCCGCGGTCGGCACCGACTGGACGAGCGTGTGCAGATAGGAGGCCCCACCGACACGGGTGATCTCGCCCCGCTTGGTGAGCTCCGCACCGACCGTGATCGGGTCGGCCGGCTCGCCCTTCGCGTACAGGTCGAGGATGGCCGCGTAGACCGTCTCGTGGGCGGGCTTGTAGAAGTCATGGCCCTTGATGATCTCCACGACGTCCGCGATGGCGTCCTTGGAGAGCAGCATGCCGCCGAGGACGGACTGCTCGGCGTCGAGATCCTGCGGGGGCACCCGCTCGAAGCCGGACAGACCGCTGTCCCACGGGCCGCTGTCGCTGCCGCGGTCGTGCTGGTCCTCGCGGCCCCTGCCGCGTCCACGGCTCTCGCCTCGGGGTCGTGCGACGGGAAGCCGGTCACTCGGTCCGCTGTCGGCCCAGGGGTCGTCCAAGGGCTCGGGAATGCTCACCAAGCCACCTCCTCCCGTCCGCTCCGCGGACCTCGCCGTGCCACTCTTTCTTACGCCACGGCTCGGACAAACAAGAGGCTTTGACTCCGCTTCTGGCGCGTCGTGCGCCGGACCACGGTAGGCCCGTCGGCACCGTCAGCCAATCTGGTTATCCACAGGGCCTGTGGGTGAACGACCAGATGCTGTGGAGAACCCGGCCGAACCTGTGCACGGACCGGGGGACAGCCATGTGGACAAACTCATAACCCAGCCCATGACACCCGCCTGACCTGCATCTTTTCGATCCACGGGCTGTGGGGGAGAAAAACTTTTCACTCCGGACCAAGATCAGAACAAACGGCGCACACCCGAAGCTCCACACCAAGACAATGTAAGGACTCCTAGCCCATTGCATCTCTTACCTGTGGAAGATTAGATTGAGACCCATGACCCAGGCTCCCCCGACCCCCAAGGCCGCCCGTCGGCAGCACGACCGAGAGATCATCTCGCTTGCCGTTCCGGCCTTCGGCGCGCTCGTCGCCGAGCCGCTCTTCCTCATGGTCGACAGCGCCATTGTCGGACACCTCGGCACTCCGCAGCTCGCCGGTCTCGCCATCGCGGCAGCCCTGCTCTCGACAGCCGTCAGCGTCTTCGTCTTCCTCGCCTACGCGACCACGGCCGCTGTCGCCCGCCGGGTGGGAGCCGGCGACCTCACGGCAGCCATCCGGCAGGGCATGGACGGCATCTGGCTGGCACTTCTGCTGGGAGCCGCGGTCGTCGCCGTCACCTTGCCCGCCGCCCCATGGCTGATCGACCTCTTCGGCGCCTCGGACACGGCCACTCCGTACGCGATCACCTATCTGCGCATCTCCAGCCTGGGCATCCCCGCCATGCTCGTGGTCCTGGCCGCCACCGGCGTCCTGCGCGGTCTCCAGGACACCCGTACACCGCTTTACGTGGCCATCGGAGGCTTCGCGGCCAACGGAGCTCTCAACGTGGCCCTCGTCTACGGCGCCGGCCTGGGCATCGCCGGTTCCGCCTGGGGCACCGTCATCGCGCAGTGCGCCATGGCCGCCGTCTACCTCGTCGTGGTGGTCCGTGGAGCGCGGCGCCACGGCGCCTCCCTCCGACCGGACGCGGCCGGTATACGTGCCAGCGCCCAGGCGGGCGCCCCGCTCCTCGTCCGTACGCTCTCCCTGCGCGCGGTCCTGTTGATCGCCACCGCTGTCGCGGCCCGCATGGGGGACGCCGAGGTCGCCGCCCACCAGATCATCCTGTCCCTGTGGAGCCTGATGGCCTTCGCGCTCGACGCGATCGCCATCGCCGGTCAGGCCATCATCGGCCGGTACCTCGGCGCCGACGACGCCGACGGCGCTCGGCAGGTCTGCCGCCGTATGGTCCAGTGGGGCGTGGTCTCCGGAGTCGTTCTGGGCGCCCTCCTCATCCTCGCCCGCCCGCTCTTCATCCCGCTCTTCACCGGCGACACCACGGTCCAGGACACCCTGCTCCCGGCTCTCCTGGTCGTCGCGGTCTCCCAGCCGATCGCCGGTGTGGTCTTCGTTCTCGACGGGGTCCTGATGGGCGCGGGCGACGGCCCCTATCTGGCCTGGGCCATGCTGCTCACGCTGGCCGTGTTCGCCCCGGTCGCGCTCCTGGTCCCGACACTCGGCGGTGGGCTCACCGCACTGTGGTGGGCGATGACGTTGATGATGACGGTCCGGATGCTGACCCTCTGGCTGCGTTCTCGCTCCGGACGCTGGATCGTCACCGGGGCCACGCGCTGATGTTTCACGTGAAACGGCGAAAACGGCGGAAGGGCCGCACCCCTGGGGGTGCGGCCCTTCCGTACTGCTGAGAGCAGCGTTACGCGGCGACGACCTCGACGCCGAGCTTCGCGGCAACCTCGGGGTGCAGACGCACGGACACCTGGTGCGAGCCCAGGGTCTTGATCGGCGAACCGAGCTCGACGCGACGCTTGTCGACGTCGGGGCCACCCGCGGACTTGATCGCCGTGGCGATGTCGGCCGGGGTCACGGAGCCGAAGAGGCGGCCGGCGTCGCCGGAGCGAACGGCCAGACGCACCTTCACGCCTTCGAGGCGGGCCTTGATCTCGTTGGCCTGCTCGATGGTCGCGATCTCGTGGATCTTGCGGGCGCGGCGGATCTGCGCCACGTCCTTCTCGCCACCCTTGGTCCAGCGGATCGCGAAACCACGCGGGACCAGGTAGTTGCGAGCGTAACCGTCCTTGACGTCGACGACATCGCCGGCGGCACCGAGGCCAGAGACCTCATGGGTCAGGATGATCTTCATTTTTCGGTCACCCTTCCCTTATCGCGCGGTGGACGTGTAGGGCAGCAGCGCCATCTCACGGCTGTTCTTCACGGCCGTGGCGACGTCACGCTGGTGCTGCGTGCAGTTGCCGGTCACGCGGCGGGCACGGATCTTGCCGCGGTCGGAAATGAACTTCCGCAGCATGTTCGTGTCCTTGTAGTCCACGTACGCGGTCTTGTCCTTGCAGAACGCGCAGACCTTCTTCTTAGGCTTGCGCACAGGCGGCTTCGCCATGGTGTTTCTCCTGTGTGATCAAGAAGTTTGGGTACGAGCTGCCCTTCGAGGGGAGTGCCCTAGAAGGGGGGCTCGTCCGAGTAGCCGCCGCCGCTGGAGTTTCCACCCCAGCTGCCTCCGCCGCCCTGCTGCTGGCCGCCACCGGCCGGCGCGCTGGTCGCCCACGGGTCGTCGGCGGGAGCACCGCCACCACCCTGCTGGCCACCGCCGGAGTTTCCACCCCAGCTGCCGCCGCCCTGCTGGCCGCCACCGCCGCCGTAGCCACCCTGGCCACCTCGACCGGTGGTCTTGGTGACCTTGGCCGTGGCGTTCTTGAGGCTGGGGCCGACTTCGTCGACGTCCAGCTCGTAGACCGTGCGCTTGACGCCCTCGCGGTCCTCGTACGACCGCTGCTTCAGTCGGCCCTGCACGACGACGCGCATGCCTCGCTGGAGCGACTCGGCGACGTTCTCCGCCGCCTGACGCCAGACCGAGCAGGTCAGGAACAGGCTCTCGCCGTCCTTCCACTCATTGGTCTGACGGTCGAAGGTGCGGGGGGTGGACGCGATACGGAACTTCGCGACCGCCGCACCGGACGGGGTGAAGCGCAGCTCGGGGTCGTCGACAAGATTGCCGACGACCGTGATGACGGTCTCGCCTGCCATTGGATGAACCTCTCGGCGGGATTGCTTCTGGCTGCTACTGCTGCTACTCGAACCCGATGACCTCTGAGCTAGACGCTCAGTGGGTCTCGGGGCGGAGGACCTTGGTCCGGAGGACCGACTCGTTCAGGTTCATCTGGCGGTCGAGCTCCTTGACGACCGCAGGCTCGGCCTGCAGGTCGATGACCGAGTAGATGCCCTCGGGCTTCTTCTTGATCTCGTAGGCGAGACGACGACGGCCCCAGGTGTCGACCTTCTCAACCTTTCCGTTGCCCTCACGGACGACGGAGAGGAAGTTCTCGATCAGCGGGGAGACAGCGCGCTCCTCGAGATCGGGGTCGAGGATGACCATCACCTCGTAGTGACGCATGTGGAACCCACCTCCTTTGGACTCAGCGGCCACGGTCGTTCCGTGGCAGGAGGGTCGTGATGCGTAAGCAACGGTATCGGCCACCACTGACAGAGCCCCTCGGCGAGCGAGGAGACCGTCGAGGTCCGAGACGGACCAGGGCAGACACCGGTGCAGACCGTACAGAGTACCCGCACATCCGCTTCCGGTTGAAATCCGGTGGTGGGGGGACGCAATCTGTACACAACGGATGTCGGCGGCGCTACGATGCGCCGCCGTCCCGCAGCCACGCAGGAGGTGCCCCATGGCACAGGCAATGCGACCCGACCCCGGACATTCCCTCCTCGCCACCGACGGCAGGCCCCACCCGCTCCAGGACACCCTGATGGCGGTGACGCTCTTCCTCGGCGTCCTCTCCTTCATCACCGCGCAGTTCCACAGCCTGCACGTACTGGCTTCCTGGGCCGGACTGATCGGCATCGTGACCGGCGCGTCCGGCCAGTTCATCTCCGTGACGACGAGGGAGCGCTTCGCCCTGATCGTCGGGCTCGGAGCCTCGGCGGTGGGCTTCTATCTCGGCATGTTCTACGGGGGCCTCGTCTGAGGCATCCGGGTCGGTCACCGGCCAAGGGACACACGTCCCATCGGGGCGCTCCCCGGTCACAGTAGGCTTCGGCGCGAGAGCCGGAGCCCCTGAACCGATGGGGACACACCTGCCGAGGAGCGCCCCGTGAGCCTGACCCTGAGGACCATCAGCCGTGAGCAGCATCTGGCATTCATCCAGAGCCAGCCCTCGGCGAGCCACTGCCAGGTCCCGGCGTGGGCTGATGTGAAGACCGAGTGGCGGTCGGAGAACCTGGGTTGGTTCGACAAGTCCGGCGAACTCGTCGGCGCGGGCCTCGTGCTCTACCGCCAGCTGCCGAAGATCAAGCGCTACCTGGCCTACCTGCCCGAGGGCCCGGTCATCAACTGGTACGCCCCGAACCTCGACGACTGGCTGCAGCCGATGCTGGCGCATCTCAAGCAGCAGGGCGCCTTCTCCGTGAAGATGGGCCCGCCGGTCGTCATCCGTCGCTGGGACTCCGCCGCGATCAAGTCCGGCATCCAGGACCCGGACGTGAAGCGCCTGAAGGACGTCGAGGCCTCGCACATCGAGCCGCGCGCCTTCGAAGTCGCCGACCGGCTGCGGAAGATGGGCTGGCAGCAGGGCGAGGACGGCGGCGCCGGCTTCGGTGACGTCCAGCCGCGCTACGTCTTCCAGGTACCGCTCGCCAACCGCTCGCTCGACGACGTCCTCAAGGGCTTCAACCAGCTGTGGCGCCGCAACATCAAGAAGGCAGACAAGGCCGGTGTCGAGGTCGTCCAGGGCGGCTACGAGGACCTCGCCGAGTGGCAGCGCCTGTACGAGATCACGGCCGTCCGCGACCACTTCCGCCCGCGCCCGCTGTCGTACTTCCAGCGCATGTGGACCGTCCTCAACAACGAGGACCCCAACCGCATGCGCCTGTACTTCGCCCGGCACAACGGCGTGAACCTCTCGGCGGCCACGATGCTCGTGGTCGGCGGGCACGTCTGGTACTCCTACGGCGCCTCCGACAACATCGGCCGCGAGGTCAGGCCCTCGAACGCGATGCAGTGGCGGATGCTGCGCGACGCCTATGCCATGGGTGCGACTGTCTACGACCTGCGGGGCATCTCGGACTCGCTCGACGAGACCGACCACCTCTTCGGTCTCATCCAGTTCAAGGTGGGAACGGGCGGCGAGGCGGTGGAGTACGTCGGCGAGTGGGACTTCCCGCTCAACAAGCTCCTGCACAAGGCGCTGGACATCTACATGTCGCGTCGCTGACGGGCCGGGCGTCGCGCCCGTAATCTCGTACGTAATCTCGTAAGTCTCGTACACACCTTTGATACACCGCAGCCACCAGAAAGGTTCCGGGCCGGCCATGGCGCTCTCCCTCTACGTCGACACCGCTCGCTGGCGGGCGCACCAGAAGTCCGTGATCGACCAGTTCCCCGGCCTGATCCCGGTCTGCAAGGGCAACGGCTACGGCTTCGGCCACGAGCGGCTGGCCGACGAGGCCTCGCGCTTCGGCTCGGACATGCTCGCCGTGGGCACCACGTACGAGGCCGCGAAGATCAAGGACTGGTTCGGCGGCGACCTGCTGGTCCTCACCCCGTTCCGGCGGGGCGAGGAGCCGGTGCCGCTGCCGGACCGCGTGGTCCGCTCCGTGTCCTCCGTGGACGGCGTGCACGCCCTCGTGGGCGCACGTGTGGTCATCGAGTGCATGAGCTCGATGAAGCGCCACGGCGTCCTCGAGGAGGACCTGGGACGGCTTCACGCGGCCATCGAGGACGTACGGCTCGAGGGCTTCGCCCTCCATCTGCCCCTGGACCGCACGGACGGCACCGACGCGGTCGAGGAGGTCATCGGCTGGATGGACCGGCTGCGGGCCGCACGGCTGCCGCTGCAGACCATGTTCGTCAGCCATCTGCGGGCCGAGGAGCAGGCCCGGCTCCAGCAGCAGTTCCCGCAGACCCGGTTCCGTGCCCGGATCGGCACCCGGCTCTGGCTGGGCGACCACGAGGCCACCGAGTACCGCGGGGCGGTCCTGGACGTCACACGCGTCGCCAAGGGCGACCGCTTCGGCTACCGGCAGCAGAAGGCCGCCTCCGACGGCTGGCTGGTGGTCGTCGCCGGCGGCACCTCCCACGGAGTGGGTCTGGAGGCGCCCAAGGCGATGCACGGTGTGATGCCACGCGCCAAGGGCGTGGCCCGCGCCGGTCTCGCGACCGTCAACCGGAACCTTTCTCCGTTCGTCTGGGCCGGCAAGCAGCGCTGGTTCGCCGAGCCGCCGCACATGCAGGTGTCGATCCTGTTCGTGCCGGCCGACGCCCAGGAGCCGAAGGTCGGCGACGAGCTCGTGGCCCATCTGCGGCACACGACGACGCAGTTCGACCGGCTCGTCGAGCGCTAGTCCGCAGGACGGGCCCTAGTCCGCCCGCAGGTCCCGGGGAGCCCCGTCCGCGGGTACTCCCCACTCCACACGCGGCCCCTCCACGGCCGGGGCCGCGTGCCGGGCGGGGTGGGCCGCCCTGCCCCGTACGAAAACGTCCTCAGCGCCGTCCAGGACGCCCCCGGAGGGATCGTCCGAGCCGTCCTGCCGCACCACGTCCCGTTCGGGCGCCAGGATGTCGCGCACGACCACCGCGCACAGGTACAGCGTGCCGACCAGGTGCAGCACGATCGCGAAGTGGTAGCCGTCCGTCGGCAGTCCCTGCTTGTTGCCGCTGGTGGTGAAGGCCAGGTACATCCAGATGCCCAGGAAGTACATGACCTCGCACGCCTGCCAGATCAGGAAGTCCCGCCAGCGCGGCCGGGCGAGGGCGGCGAGGGGGATGAGCCAGAGCACGTACTGCGGCGAGTACACCTTGTTGGTCAGCACGAACGCGGCCACGATGAGGAACGCCAGCTGGACGAACCGGGGCCGGCGGGGCGCCGTCAGCGCCAGGACGGCGAGGGCCGCGGCGACGATGGCCATCAGCACCATGGTGTACGTGTTGGCGCTGCCGGGGGAGATCTGCTCGCCGGTGCGCTGGCTGATCAGCAGCCAGACGGACCCGAAGTCGACGTTCCGCTCCTCGTTGAAGGCGTAGAACTGCTTCCAGCCCTCCGGCGCGAGCAGCATCACCGGCAGGTTCACGGCGAGCCACACACCGGCCGTCCCGACCAGCGCCGCGCCGAACTCGCGCCAGCGGCCGGCCCGCCAGCACAGCAGGAACAGCGGCCCCAGGATCAGGAACGGGTAGAACTTCGCCGCGATCGCCAGGCCGAGCAGGGCGCCGAACGCGAGTGGACGCCCGCGCGACCACATCAGGACGGCGGCCGAGGTCAGCGCCACGGCCAGCAGGTCCCAGTTGATCGTCGCCGTGAGCGCGAACGCGGGTGCCAGGGCGACCAGGAGGGCGTCCCAGGGCCGACGGCGGTGCGTACGGGCCACGCACACGGCCATGATGACGGCGCAGACCATCAGCATGCCCGTGTTGACCATCCAGTACATCTGCTCGCGGTGCACGAGGTCGCTGCCACCGGGCGTCAGCCAGGCCGCGACCTGCATGAACAGACCGGTGAGGACCGGGTACTCCAGGAACTCTATGTCGCCGCTCAGCCGGTCGAAGTACGGGACCAGGCCCTCGGCGAACCCGCGTCCGACGAAGAGATGGGGGATGTCGGAGTAACAGGCGTGGGTGTACTGCGAGGTGGTGCCCCGGAACCAGGCCCAGTCGTAACACGGGATCTTCTGCACCATGCCGAGCGCAAACATCCCGATGGCCACCAGTGCGATCACCCGCACAGGGGTGAGCTGCCCGCCGCCGAGCAGGGCCCGACGGCCGACCGGCCCGCCGATCAGCTCGCTGCCCGCCGCGGCGACCTCGTCGCGACGGGTGGGACACACCGTCGCCGGGTTCTGCGGCCGGTCCCGCTGCGGACTCGTCTTGTGGAGGCTCGGCATGGGGACATCCTGCCGTACGTCCCCGGGAAACGGTGAGGGCCGCCGTACCGGGCGACGTACGTGTGCGTACGTGCCGGGTACCGCGGCCCTCGGGGCGCTACCGGACAGTGCCCGGTGGGCGGGCTGTCAGCCGCCCAGCCAGCCGCTTCCGCCGCTGGCCCTGCCGGGTTTGCTGGTGTCCGTCGGTGTCGGTGACGTCGGAGTCGTCGGGGCCGTCGGTGTACCCGTCGCTCCGCCGTCCTGGCCGCCGTCCTGGCCGCCGTTCTGGCCGCCGTTGTCCTCGCACGGCCAGTCCCAGACGTCACAGGTCTTGTCCGGGCCGGGCGACTTGCTGGGCGTCTGCGACGGCGTCTGCGAGGGGGTGATGGTCGCGGACGGCGACTGCGACGGGGTCTCGGTCGGCGTCGGGGTGGGGCTGGCGGCGCCACCGCCGAAGACGGCCTCCGCGTCCAGGTCCTCCGGCTCCGGGAACGACTCGACCTTCATGCCCTTCAGGGCGTCGGTCATGTAGTCCTTCCAGATCTGCGAGGGGAAGGACGAACCGTGGATCTTGGGCTGGGCGCCCGTACCGAACATCGAGAGGAACTTACGGCCTTCCTTGCTCTCGTCGTCGTCGAAGCGGTACATGTCGATCGCGGTGGACAGGTTCGGGGTGTAGCCGACGAACCAGGCCGAGTTGTTGCCGTCGGTGGTACCGGTCTTGCCGGCCACGTCCCGGCCCGGGATCGCGGCCTTGCGGCCGGTGCCCTTCGGGTTCTCGACGACGTCGCGCAGGACATCGGTCACGTTGCTGGCGACCGCCGAGGAGAAGGCCCGCTCGGTCTTCGACTCGTGCTTGTAGATGACCTGACCCTTCTCCTTCACCTCCTTCACGGAGAACGGGTCGTTGCGCTCGCCGTTGTTCGCGAAGGTCGCGTACGCGCCGGCCATGCGGATGGCGCTCGGGTCGGAGATACCGAGGGAGAACGACGGCACGTTGGCCTTGACCAGCGAGCCTTCCCGCAGACCGGCCCTGACGGCCGTCTTGCGGACCTCGTCGATGCCGACGTCCATGCCGAGCTGCACATAGGGCGAGTTGGCGGAGCGGATCATCGCCTCGCGCAGGCTCATCGGGCCGTAGCTGGCGTCATCGTCGTTGACCTGCAGCCACTCCTCGCCCTTCTCGTTGTGCCAGACCGTGCCGTCGTAGTTCTTGATCCGGAGCTTGTTCTTGCCGTTGTAGCGGCTCTTGTTCGGGTCGACGATCGTGCGGGTCGTCGCGTCCTGGACCTTGCCCTCGTCGGGGTCGCGGACGCCGTACTCCATGGCCGCGGCCAGCACGAACGGCTTGAACGTCGATCCGACCTGAGCACCGGTCTGGTCGGCGTTGTTGGTGAAGTGCTTGGTGGCGTCGGTACCGCCGTAGAGGGCGACGATCTCACCGGTCTTCGGGTCGACCGAGGCACCGCCGAACTGGACGTGAGTGTCCTCCTTCGGCCGCTTCTTCGGGTCGATGTGCTCGTCGTAGACCTTCTTGATGGAGTCCTCGAGAGCCTTGACCTTCTTCTTGTCGAAGGTCGTGTAGATCTCGTATCCACCCCCGGCGAGCTTCTTCTCGTCCATCCCCGGATGGTTGTTGATGAAGTTGGCCTTGGCCGTGCTCACCAGGTAGCCGACCTGACCGGTCAGCTGGGCGTTCTTCTTCGGCGGCTGCACCTTGGGGAAGGCCGGGTACTTCGCCCGGTCCGCCGCGGTGATGTGCTGGTCCTTGACCATCTCGTCGAGGATCCACGACCAGCGGTCCGTGGCCCGCTTCAGGTTCGCCTGCGGCGTCGCCTGGGGATCGATCTCGGTGGAGCCGGCGGGGTCGTAGTACGTCGCGCCCTTGAGGAGCGAGGCGAGGAACGCGCACTCGCTCGCGTTGAGGTGCTTGGCGTCCTTGCCGAAGTACGTCCGGGCCGCCGCCTGGATGCCGTAGGCGCCACGCCCGTAGTACGCGGTGTTCAGGTAGCCCGCCATGATCTCGGGCTTCTCCATCTCGGCGCCGACCTTGATGGAGATGAAGAGCTCCTTGACCTTGCGAGACAGGGTCTGCGACTGGTCGTTGAGCAGGTTGTTCTTCACGTACTGCTGGGTGATGGTCGAGCCGCCCTGCGTCTCGCCGCCCTTGGCCATGTTCCAGACGGCGCGGCCGATGCCCATCGGGTCGACGCCGGAGTCGCTTCGGAACGTCTTGTTCTCGGCCGAGATCACCGCGTTCTGCATGTCCTTCGGGATCTGGTCGATCCCGATGATCTGTCGGTTGACCTCACCACCGGTCGCGGCCATCTGCGAGCCGTCGGACCAGTAGTAGACGTTGTTCTGCGCCTTGGCGGCCAGAGCCTCCTTGGGGATCCCCACCTGGGAGTACGCGATCGTCGCCGCGCCCATCACCAGGCCGAGGAAGGCCAGGCAGAGGCCTGAGACGAGCTTCCAGGAGGGCACCCAGCGGCGCCAGCCGTACTTGTCGTACCGCGGGTAGTCGATCAGGCGCTTCCTGCCCGGAGGGCGACCGCCCCCACGGCCACGGCCCGGGCCACCGCCCTGTCCGCCGCCTCCACCGCCGCGCCGGCCACCACCATGGCCGCCGCCCGCGCCGCCGTCGGGCGCACGCCGACGGCCTCCGCGCTGCGCGGCACGACGAGCCTCGGCCCGTCCACCGTAGGTGGTCTCCTCTCCGTACCCAGACGAAGGGGAGCCGGTGCTGACATCCCGTCCCTGGGCCGACCGGCGGCCCTGGGGCTGCTGGGCGGCGCGCCGGGCCGCCGCGCGGCCGCCACTCGGCGGCTGCGACTGCGGCATTTTGCGACGATGCTCGCTCATCGAACGACTACTCCTCGGGCAGGCGCGTACGCCTGGAAGCGGCAGTTGAGTTCCGGTCCCCCCGAAATGCGCACGGCCGAGCTTCACCAGAAGCCCTCCCGTACCGCAGCCGGTCACCCCGATCACTGACGCACTGCGGCGTCGCTCGGTTCCCGGTGGTCTGCATGCCGGACAGACTACGCACGGCCAAAACCCTCCTAGAGCCGAAGTTCACCCCAAATCAGGCAAGTCGATTGCTGTGAATTGACGATGTGACGCCGGTCACCGTGGCCCCACTTGTCGCAGCAGGATGGCCGTTCTATCGTCGTGATGTATCGAGTCGATACATCAGTACGGCATAAGGGCACCCGACAGCGGAGGAGGGGACGAATGAGCAGGCGCTCGGGAATCCTCGAATTCGCCGTTCTCGGCCTGCTCCGCGAGGCGCCCATGCACGGGTACGAGCTGCGCAAGCGGCTCAACACCTCGCTGGGCATCTTCCGGGCCTTCAGCTACGGGACCCTCTATCCCTGCCTCAAGACGCTGGTCGCCAACGGCTGGTTGATCGAGGAGCCGGGCAGCGCTCCCGAAGACGCCCTGGCCGCGTCACTCGCAGGACGCCGCGCCAAGATCGTCTACCGGTTGACGGCCGAAGGTAAGGAGCACTTCGAGGAGCTCCTCTCCCACACCGGCCCGGACACCTGGGAGGACGAGCACTTCGCCGCCCGCTTCGCCTTCTTCGGCCAGACCGAGCGCGAGGTGCGGATGCGCGTACTGGAAGGCCGCCGCAGCCGGCTGGAGGAGCGTCTGGAGAAGATGCGCGCCTCTCTGGCCCGCACACGCGAGCGCCTCGACGACTACACACTTGAGCTGCAGCGCCACGGAATGGAGTCCGTGGAGCGCGAAGTGCGCTGGCTGAACGAGCTCATCGAGAGCGAGCGGGCGGGGCGGGATCAGCGATCCGGTCCCGACGCCCCCGAGGGCGCCGCTCAGCAGGACAACGATTCTGGAGAAACGGGCGGCCTGCCCCGGCACGGGGGCAGTACCCGGCCGGATCCGTCCGACGACACCGCCAAGTGAATCCCTGCATCCCGCAGGGCTTCCACGATCACACAGGGAGCAACCGGAATGGGTTCGGTTCGCGTAGCCATCGTCGGCGTGGGCAACTGCGCCGCCTCGCTGGTACAGGGCGTCGAGTACTACAAGGACGCCGACCCGGCGTCCAAGGTGCCCGGCCTGATGCACGTCCAGTTCGGCGACTACCACGTCGGTGACGTGGAGTTCGTCGCCGCCTTCGACGTCGACGCGAAGAAGGTCGGCCTCGACCTCTCCGACGCCATCGGCGCCAGCGAGAACAACACCATCAAGATCTGCGACGTCCCGAACTCGGGCGTCACGGTCCAGCGCGGCCACACCTTCGACGGTCTCGGCAAGTACTACCGCATGACCATCGAGGAGTCCGCCGAGGCTCCCGTGGACGTCGTCCAGGTCCTCAAGGACAAGCAGGTCGACGTGCTCGTCTGCTACCTGCCCGTGGGCTCCGAGGAAGCGGCGAAGTTCTACGCGCAGTGCGCCATCGACGCCAAGGTCGCCTTCGTCAACGCCCTCCCGGTCTTCATCGCCGGCACCAAGGAGTGGGCCGACAAGTTCACCGAGGCCGGTGTCCCGATCGTCGGTGACGACATCAAGTCCCAGGTCGGCGCCACCATCACGCACCGCGTGATGGCGAAGCTGTTCGAGGACCGCGGTGTCCGTCTTGAGCGCACCATGCAGCTCAACGTCGGCGGCAACATGGACTTCAAGAACATGCTCGAGCGCGACCGCCTCGAGTCGAAGAAGATCTCGAAGACCCAGGCCGTCACCTCGCAGATCCCCGACCGCGAGCTGGGCGAGAAGAACGTCCACATCGGCCCGTCGGACTACGTGGCCTGGCTGGACGACCGCAAGTGGGCGTACGTCCGCCTCGAGGGTCGCGCCTTCGGTGACGTTCCGCTGAACCTGGAGTACAAGCTCGAGGTGTGGGACTCCCCGAACTCGGCCGGTGTCATCATCGACGCGCTGCGCGCCGCGAAGATCGCCAAGGACCGGGGCATCGGTGGCCCGATCCTCTCCGCCTCTTCGTACTTCATGAAGTCCCCGCCGGTGCAGTACTTCGACGACGAGGCGTTCGCCAACGTCGAGAAGTTCATCAAGGGCGAGGTCGAGCGCTGAGGCGCTGATCCACTTCGTCGATCGAGGGTCCCCGGTGTTTCACCCGGGGGCCCTCTTCGTATGTGAGTCTTGCTGCCATGCCCGTCGTACGTGATCTGCGCGTACTCCTGCGCCTGAAGAACTTCCGCCGCCTTCTCGCCGTCCGTCTGCTCTCCCAGTGCGCCGACGGCGTCTACCAGGTGGCACTGGCCACGTACGTCGTGTTCTCGCCCGAGAAGGAGACCTCTCCCGCGGCCATCGCCTCCGCCATGGCCGTGCTGCTCCTCCCGTACTCCCTCGTCGGGCCCTTCGCGGGCGTACTCCTGGACCGCTGGCAGCGACGCCAGGTCTTCCTCTACGGAAACCTGCTGAGGACCCTCCTCGCCTGCGGTACGGCGGTGCTGATGCTCGCCTCCGTGCCCGACTGGCTCTTCTACGCCTCCGCGTTGTCGGTGACGGCCGTCAACCGCTTCGTCCTCGCCGGTCTCTCGGCCGCACTGCCACGGGTCGTCGACGACGAGCGGCTGGTCGTCGCCAACTCCCTCTCCCCGACCGCCGGTACCGTGGCCGCGACCGCGGGAGGCGGACTGGCCTTCGGAGTGCGCATCCTGTCCGAGGACTCCGACGCAGCCGTCGTGGTGCTCGGCGCCCTCCTCTATCTCTGCTCCGCCCTCGCCTCCCTGCGGATGCCCCGGGAACTCCTCGGCCCCGACCCGGACCTCGTCCAGCCCCGGCTCCGTGCCGCGCTGGCGTCGACGGCCCATGGACTGGTGGCAGGACTGCGCCATCTGGCCGAGCGGCGGCCCGCGGCCCGCGCACTGGCCGCGGTGACCCTGATGCGCTTCTGCTACGGCGCCCTCACGGTGACCGTGCTGATGCTCTGCCGCTACGCCTGGAGCTCCACGGAGTCGGAAGGGCTCGCGCTGCTCGGTCTGGCCGTGGCGTTCTCCGGGGCCGGGTTCTTCGCGGCCGCCGTCATCTCGCCCTGGGCGATCGGGAGGTTCGGTCCCTTCGGCTGGATGATCGTGTGCTCGGGCTCAGCGGCCGTCCTGGAGCCGGCGCTGGGGATGCCCTTCGCACAGACCCCGCTGATGATCGCGGCCTTCCTCCTGGGGCTGGTCACCCAGGGCACCAAGATCGCGACGGACACCGTCGTCCAGACATCCGTGGACGACGCCTACCGCGGGCGGGTCTTCGCCCTCTACGACACGCTCTTCAACGTCGCTTTCGTAGGTGCGGCAGCGGTCGCGGCGCTGATGCTGCCGCCCGACGGCCGGTCCGTCCCTGTCGTACTGATGGTCGCCGCCGTCTATGCGTCGATCGCCTTGATGCTGTGGAACCGACGGAAGGAGGGGTGATGTTTCACGTGAAACATCACCCCTCCGTCGATGCCGCGCGTCGATGTTTCACGTGAAACATCGATCGCGTCGGCTCAGCCCTGAGCCGCCCACCACTCCTTGAGCGCCGCGACAGCAGCCTCATGCTCCATCGGCCCGTTCTCCAGACGCAGCTCCAGCAGGAACTTGTACGCCTGCCCGACGGCCGGGCCGGGACGGATGCCGAGGGTCTCCTGGATCTGGTTGCCGTCCAGGTCGGGACGGATCGCGTCCAGCTCCTCCTGCTCCTGGAGCTGAGCGATCCGCTCTTCCAGCCCGTCGTAGGCACGCGAGAGGGCGCCGGCCTTGCGCTTGTTCCGCGTCGTGCAGTCCGAGCGCGTCAGCTTGTGCAGCCGCGAGAGCAGAGGCCCCGCGTCGCGCACATAACGGCGGACGGCGGAGTCGGTCCACTCGCCCGTTCCGTATCCGTGGAAGCGCAGGTGCAGCTCCACCAGGCGCGAAACGTCCTTGATCATCTCGTTCGAGTACTTCAGCGCCGTCATGCGCTTCTTGGTCATCTTCGCCCCGACCACCTCGTGGTGGTGGAACGAGACCCGACCGTCCTTCTCGAAGCGCCGGGTGCGGGGCTTGCCGATGTCGTGCAGCAGCGCGGCGAGACGCAGCACGAGGTCCGGACCGTCCTCCTCCAGGTCGATCGCCTGGTCGAGAACGGTCAGGGAGTGCTCGTAGACGTCCTTGTGCCGGTGGTGCTCGTCACTCTCGAGCCGCAGCGCCGGCAGCTCCGGCAGCACATGGGCGGCCAGACCCGTGTCGACGAGCAGACCGAGCCCCTTGCGGGGGTGAGCGGCGAGCAAGAGCTTGTTGAGCTCCTCCCGGACCCGTTCCGCGGAGACGATCTCCAGACGGCCGGCCATCTCCGTCATCGCCGTGACGACCTCGGGGGCGACCTCGAAGTCGAGCTGGGCGGCGAAGCGCGCCGCGCGCATCATCCGCAGCGGATCGTCGGAGAACGACTCCTCCGGGGTGCCAGGAGTGCGCAGCACCCGCGCGGCAAGGTCGTCGAGGCCGCCGTACGGGTCGACGAACTCCTTCTCCGGCAGGGCCACGGCCATGGCGTTGACGGTGAAGTCACGCCGGACGAGGTCCTCCTCGATGGAGTCGCCGTAGGAGACCTCGGGCTTGCGCGAGGTGCGGTCGTACGCCTCGGAGCGGTACGTCGTCACCTCGATCTGGTAGCCGCTCTTCTGGCAGCCGACCGTGCCGAAGGCGATCCCGACCTCCCAGACCGCGTCGGCCCACGGGCGGACGATCTTCAGGACGTCCTCGGGTCGGGCGTCGGTGGTGAAGTCGAGATCGTTGCCGAGCCGCCCGAGCAACGCGTCCCGCACCGAGCCGCCGACCAGCGCGAGGCTGAAACCTGCATCCTGGAAACGGACGGCGAGGTCGTCGGCGACAGGGGACACGCGCAGTAGTTCGCTGACCGCGCGGCGTTGCACCTGGCTCAGTGCAGTCGGGGTGTCTTCGTTGGCGTTCGGCACAACAGAAAAGGGTACGTGCCCCGGCCCCCGCCGACGTCCCCGTTTTCCCGGGGGTCCGGCGATCCGGTCGAGATCGGCTGGAGCAGTCCCCGGCACTTGCTCCCAGCGTGCCTCGTTACCATGCGTGGACACAGCAATGGGGAACCACCTGCACCACTGATTACGACGAGGACGGGCGAACGCGTGGCCGAGGCGGCAGACATCCAGGGGACCCATCCCTCACCTGCCCGTCGGTGGCTGCGGCGCACGGCGTCCCTCCTCGCCGGTGCGCCCCTCCTCGCCGGGCTCCTGCAGGGCGCGGTGGCACCGCCGGCCGTCGCCGCGACCGCCATGGAACCGTCGGTCGTGACCGCTGAGGACGCCACCGGCTCACGCACCGTCGATGTGTCTCTCGACACGCTCAAGCCGAGCGCGCCGGTGGAGGGCGACACCGTCACGGTCTCCGGGACGGTGACCAACAACGGCAAGCAGACCGTGACCGATGCCACGGTGGACGTCAGGGTCGGCCCCCGGATGACGAGCCGGAGCCAGATCGAGCAGATCTCGGGCCGTACCGGTTTCCGGGCCGGCAGTGACCCCGCCCCGCTCGGCGGCCGGTACACGGTCAAGATCCCCAGCCTCGCGGCCGGACTCAGCAAGGACTTCACGCTCTCCGTCCCGGTCGACAAGCTCGGGCTCGAGGACGAGGGCGTCTACCAGCTGGGTGTCTCCCTCTCGGGCCAGACCGCCTCCCAGCCCGGGAAGCGCGTCCTCGGGATCGAGCGCACCTTCCTGCCGTACCAGCCCGAGGCGGCGGAGAAGAAGACCCAGCTCACCTACCTCTGGCCACTGATCTCCTCGGCTCACGTCTCCGCCGAGACCGGCTCCGACGACCAGCAGACGCCGGTCTTCGAGAACGACGACCTGGCCGCCGAGCTCGCCCCCGGCGGACGGCTGGACCAGATGGTGACGCTGGGCAAGGAGCTTCCCGTCACCTGGGTCATCGACCCGGACCTGCTGGCCACCGTCGACGCCATGACGCGGAGCTACCAGGTGAAGGACGGCACGGGCACGGTGCCGGGCACGAAGCAGGCCGTCGCCGAGCGGTGGCTGGACTCGCTGCAGAAGGCCGTGGTGGGCCGCAAGGTCGTCGCCCTGCCGTTCGCGGACCCGGACATCGCCTCCCTCGCCCACCGCGGCAAGGACGTCCCCGGCTCGCTGAGCCACCTCCAACCGGCGACCGAGCTGGCCGGGACGACCGTGGAGACCATCCTCCATGTGAAGCCGTCCACCGACTTCTCGTGGCCCGTGAACGGGGCCGTCGACCCCTCGATCATGGATGTGGCCACCTCGGCGGGCGCCCACAAGGTGATCGCCCGCAGCGACAGCTTCCGGGACGACCTCTCGTACACGCCGACGGCGGCCCGCCCCATCGGGGGCGGTACCACCGCCGTCGTGAGCGACGCCTCCCTCTCGACGGCCTTCGAGGGCGACTTGCTCCCCGCAGGGAACTCGACCCTCGCCGTCCAGGAGTTCCTCGCCCAGACGCTCGCGGTCACCCTGGAACAGCCCGAGCAGCAGCGCAGCATCGTGGTCGCTCCCCAGCGGATTCCGACCACCTCGCAGGCACAGAGCATGGCGACCGCACTGCGCGGCCTGACGGCCCAGCGCTGGACGCAGCCCCTCGACCTCATCGCTGCCTCAGCCGTGAAGCCGGACCCCGACGCCGCCACCAAGGTGCCGGGCGCCTCCCGCTACCCCCGTGCGCTGCGCAAGCAGGAGCTCCCGGTCGAGGCCTTCCGCGACATGAAGAGCACCCGTGCCGACCTGGACGACTTCAAGGTCATCCTCACCCTGCCCGACCGCGTGGTGACGCCGTTCGGCAACGCCATCAGCCGCGAGATGTCCACCTCCTGGCGCGGCCAGGCCGCCTCCGCCTCGCTGTACCGGATCACGGTGCACCAGTACCTCGAGAGCCTCACGCGCGAGGTACAGCTCGTCGACAAGTCGGACCTCACGCTCTCCGGCCGCAGCGCCACCATCCCGGTGACCGTCCAGAACAAGCTGCTTCAGGGCGTGGACGATCTCGTCCTGAGGCTGACCTCCGGCAACAAGACCCGACTGAAGCTCAACGGCGGCGACGCCGTCGCCGAGCTCCCGGTCAAGATCGCCGCTGGGCACAGCCAGTCGGTGAAGTTCACCGCCTCGGCCAACGCCAACGGTCCGGTGCCGATGACGGCCCAGCTGTTCACCAAGGACGGCACACCGTACGGACAGGAGATGACCTTCACCGTGAAGGTCTCCGAGATCACTCCGACCGTGATGCTCGTCATCGCCGGCGGTGTGCTGCTCCTCGTCCTCGCCGGAGCCCGGATGTACACCCAGCGCAAGCGCGCGGCGGCACGGAACGCCGAAGCGGAGACTGCGGAGAGCGACGATCCGGAGCAGCCGAGTGACCCTGCGCCGGACACCGGTCCCGAAAGCGGCGACCCGTCCGACGCGGGTGAGAAGGTGGACCGTTGAGCGATGTCGTGGCCGGTCGGCCGGGGACGATGAGGTGGGGTAACCATGAACGCGCCGTACGACGGTGACCGCGGCCAGGGCGTGGGCGGCACCGAGCCGTCCGGTGGAACGCCCGCGGCGACCCCGGGACCCGGCCGGCCGCCGGGCCCTCCGTCGCAGCAGCAGCCCGCCTCGGACCCGTACGCTCAGAACCAGTACACCCAGGACCCCTACGTCCAGGACGCGTACGCTCACGACCCGTTCCAGGCACAGGACCTGTCGGCGCAGGACCCGGTGACCGAGGCGCTCTACGACCGCGCCGCGCACCCGCCGCCCCCGCCGGGCACGTACCAGGAGCCCCAGCCGCTCTACCAGCAGCCCGCGGCCCCGCAGCACGCCCCTGACCCCCGGGTATGGGCGCAGACCCCGGCGCCCGAGCCGGACGGCCCCTCGCGTCATCTGCCGTACGGCGACGACGCCCGCACCGTCCAGTTCACCGGGGTGGACGATCTCGTGACGCGGGCCGGCGACGAGCAGCCCGAGCCGGACGCCTTCGCCCATCTGTACCGGGATCAGCAGACGCCCGGCCAGGTGCCCCCGCCCGCCCCGGAGCCGAATCCGATGCCCGCTCCCGCACCGAAGAAGTCCGGCCGCGCCTCCGGCCTCCTGAAGTCCAGTGCGGTGATGGCGGCCGGCACCCTGGTTTCCCGGCTCACCGGCTTCGTCCGCAGCCTGGTGATCACCGGAGCGCTGGGCGCCGCCCTGCTCGGTGACACCTTCACCATCGCGTACACCCTGCCGACGATGATCTACATCCTCACCGTCGGCGGCGGCCTCAACTCGGTCTTCGTGCCGCAGCTCGTCCGCTCGATGAAGAACGACGAGGACGGCGGCGAGGCCTACGCCAACCGGCTGCTGACCCTGGTCATGGTCGCGCTCGGCGCCATCGTGGTCATCGCCGTCTTCGCCGCCCCGCTGCTGATCCGGCTGATGTCGAACACCATCGCCGACGACGCCGCGGCCAACAGCGTCGCCGTGACCTTCGCCCGCTACTGCCTGCCCACGATCTTCTTCATGGGTGTGCATGTGGTGATGGGTCAGATCCTCAACGCGCGGGGCAAGTTCGGCGCGATGATGTGGACGCCGGTCCTCAACAACATCGTCATGATCGTCACGTTCGGCCTGTTCATCTGGGTCTACGGCACCTCCGCCGAATCCCAGATGGGCGTGCAGACGATCCCCGACGACGGCATCCGTCTGCTCGGCATCGGCACCCTCCTCGGCCTGGTCGTCCAGGCGTTGGCGATGATCCCGTACCTCCGCGAGACGGGCTTCCGCTTCCGCCCCCGCTTCGACTGGAAGGGCCACGGCCTCGGCAAGACGGTCAAGCTCGCCAAGTGGACCGTGCTGTTCGTCCTCGCCAACCAGGCCGGCGTGCTCGTCGTGACCCAGCTCGCCACCGCGGCGGGCGAGGAGTCCGGCAAGAACGGCGCGGGCTTCCTCGCCTACTCCAACGCCCAGCTGATCTGGGGCATGCCGCAGGCCATCATCACCGTCTCGGTCATGGCCGCCCTGCTGCCCCGCATCTCCCGCGCCGCTCACGACGACGACCCCGGCGCCGTCCGCGACGACATCTCGCAGGGCCTGCGGAACTCCGCCGTCGCGATCGTCCCGGTCGCCTTCGCCTTCCTGGCGCTCGGCGTCCCGATGTGCACCCTGCTCTACGCCTCCAGCGGCGTCCAGGCCGCCCAGGGCATGGGATTCATCCTGATGGCCTTCGGCCTCGGCCTCATCCCGTACTCGGTCCAGTACGTGGTCCTGCGCGGCTTCTACGCCTACGAGGACACCCGGACGCCGTTCTACAACACGGTCATCGTCGCCGCCGTCAACGCGGCTGCCTCGGCCGCCTGTTACTTCGTGCTCCCCGCCCAGTGGGCCGTCGTCGGCATGGCCGCCTCCTACGGCCTCGCCTACGCCGTCGGTGTCGGCGTCGCCTGGCGGCGGCTGCGCAACCGGCTGGGCGGCGACCTGGACGGCGCCCACATCATGCGGACCTACGCCCGCCTCTGCTTGGCCTCGCTGCCCGCCGCGGTCGTGGCAGGCGCCGTCGGCTTCGGCCTGTTGAAGCTTCTCGGCGAGGGTGCTTTCGGCTCGCTCGTGGCCCTCGTCGTCGGCGGCGCCGTCCTGCTCGGCGTCTTCTTCGTGGCCGCGAAGCGCATGCGGATCGCGGAGCTGAACTCCATGGTCGGTATGGTCCGTGGACGCCTGGGACGATAGGAAGACAGCTGCCGCACAACCATCGTCGGCTGCCGCGTGTCGTGCATAGCGGCCGACTGTGGGCACAATTGGCATGGCTGTTGGATGTGGCGCAACGGATGGGGAGGCAGGAACGACGGTGGCGGAACGTAGCACGGCTGCCGTCGACGTGGCCGACAACAGCGGTGACGACCCGCTGACCGCCAAGGCGGAGAAGGCCGCGACCGACGGGGTGGCGGAAGCGCAGGACACGGTGGAGAAGTCCGCCGAGGTCGTAGAGGACGACGCCGCTCAGCGGCAGAACGGCGAACAGCCCTCCATCGAGACTCCCGAGCTGCACAGCGGCCACAAGTTGGCCAGGCGGTACCGACTGGAGGAGTGCGTCACTCGTCTGGACGGTTTCAGCAGTTGGCGTGCCGTCGACGAGAAACTTCGGCGTGCCGTCGGAGTGCATCTGCTGCCGGCCGACCACCCACGGGCCCGTTCGGTCCTCGCGGCGGCCCGTTCCTCGGCGCTCCTCGGAGATCCCCGCTTCGTCCAGGTCCTCGACGCCGTCGAGGAGAACGACCTCGTGTACGTCGTGCACGAGTGGCTTCCCGACTCCACCGAGCTGACGGCGCTGCTCGCCGCCGGCCCGCTCGAGCCGCACGACGCCTACCAGCTCGTCAGCCAGGTCTCGCAGGCCATGGCCGCGGCGCACCGCGAAGGCCTGGCGCACCTGCGCCTCACGCCCAGCGCCGTACTGCGCAGCTCCACGGGTCAGTACCGGATCCGCGGCCTGGCAGTGAACGCCGCGCTGCGGGGCATCAGCGCCGATCGCCCCCAACGCACGGACACCGAGGCGATCGGCGCCCTGCTCTACGCGGCGCTGACCCAGCGCTGGCCGTACGACAGCGACGCCTACGGCCTCTCCGGCTTGCCCAAGGGCGTCGGCCTGCTCCCTCCCGACCAGGTGCGGGCAGGGGTCCACCGCGGTCTCTCCGAGATCGCGATGCGCGCCCTGGCCAACGACGGGGCCACCGCCTCGCGCCAGGAGCCGCCCTGCACCACTCCGGACGAGCTCGCCAAGGCCGTCGCGGCGATGCCCCGCATCCGCCCGCCGGAGCCCGAGTTCCCCGCCCCTCCCGACTACCAGCGCACGACCTACCAGCAGGGCACCTACGGCCGCCCGCAGCCCCGACCGGGCGTCCCGCCGACCCAGCCCGTGATCGCGCCTCCCGCCCCGCTGGAGAGCCCTACCGGCAGGGTTCTGAAGTGGGCCGTGTCGGCGCTGCTCATCGCCGCCCTCGGGCTCGGCAGCTGGCAGATCGCGGACCGTCTCCTCGATCAGGACAGGAACAAGGAGACCCCGCAGACCACCCAGCCGCAGAACAACGACGACGCCGAGAAGGAGCCCGAGACGGGCAAGCCGGTCACGATCGCCGGAGCCCAGGACTTCGACCCCCAGGGCGACGGCGCCGAGACCCCGTCGGAGATAAAGAACGCCTTCGACGGCAACCCCTCCACCTCCTGGCAGACGTCCATCTACTACGGGTACTCGAACTTCGGCAGGCTCAAGGAAGGCGTGGGCCTCGTACTGGACCTCGGCACGGTCCAGCAGGTCTCGAAGGTCGATGTCACCTTCCAGGGCACGACCGCCGTCCAGTTGCGGGCAGCACCCGAGAACGCCACGTCCCAGCCGGCGGCACCCGAGCACTTCACGACCGTCGCCTCGGGCTCGGGTACGCAGGTCGCACTCACGGCCGACAAGCCCGTGAAGACGCGCTACGTTCTCGTCTGGCTGACCGACCTGCCCAGCAGCGGCGGCGGCTACCGCGGCAAGATCACGGATATCAAGATCACCAGCTGACGGCATCGGGGGAGGGGGCTCACCGTTGGAACAGGCCATAGGCGGCGACACCAGCGACCAGGAACTCCTGGCGCGCCATGTCGCCGGCGACCCCGACGCCTTCGGTGAGCTCGTGCGGCGCCACCGCGATCGACTCTGGGCTGTGGCGCTGCGGACGCTGGGCGACCGCGAGGAGGCCGCTGACGCCCTCCAGGACGCCCTGGTGTCGGCCTTCAGGGCCGCCCACACCTTCCGCGGCCAGTCGGCCGTCACGACCTGGCTCCACCGCATCACCGTGAACGCCTGTCTCGACCGAGTGCGTAAGGCCGCATCCCGCAGGACCTCCCCCATGGACGACACCGCACGCTTCGAGCAGCTCCTCGAACCCGCGGAGTCTGCCGAGGCCCCGGCCGAGCGCCAGGACCTCCACCGGGAACTGGTGGCAGCGCTCGCCACGCTCCCCGCAGACCAGCGGGCCGCTCTCGTCCTCGTGGACATGCAGGGCTACCCGGTGGCAGAAGCCGCCCGCATCCTGGACGTCCCCACCGGAACGGTGAAGAGCCGCTGTTCGCGCGGGCGCGCCCGGCTGCTCCCCATGCTCAGCCATCTGCGCACCGACACCGTGGGTAACGAAGGCCCCGACCGGGGAAGGAACCGGACGCCGGGGACATCCGTCCCACCGGTGTCGGGGCCATCGGATACCGGACCGAGCGGGCCGGCTGCTGTGAAGGGCGGAGGTGGGCGCGCGTGACTTCCACGACCGGCAGGGCCGACACAGCACAGCACCCGGACGTATCGGAGATCTCCGACCTGACCGAGGGGCTGCTCTCGCCGTCCCGTACGGCGGAGGTGCGTCGGCATATCGAGGGCTGCTCGCTGTGCGCGGACGTACAGACCTCCCTGGAGGAGATCCGGGGCCTGCTCGGCACCCTGCCCGGCCCGCCCCGTATGCCCGCCGACATCGCGGGCCGTATCGACGCCGCCCTGGCCGCCGAGGCACTGCTCGACGCCACCACGCCCGACATCGGCGCGCATGTTTCACGTGAAACAGCGGGCGATCAGCGCGACGCCCGGCCCTCCACGGCGGCGTCTGATCCCGCCCCGGATCGGCCCGCCGGACACCCTCGCGCCACCACGGGCCGGGCCACCACAGGCCCTGGTCGCTCCAAAGCCCGACGCCGCCGCGCCGCCGCTCTGGGGGCGGTCTTCGGCGCAGCCGCGCTCGGCATGACGCTCTTCCTCACCCAGGGAGGAATGCAGTCGCTCACCGGGGGTGAATCGGCCGACAAAAAGACCTCCACCGCCGCGAGCAGTATCGGCGACGACCGGTTCAACGACCGGCCGGTGGAAGCCCAGGTCCAGGAGCTGCTCCAGGGGGACAACGTCAGGGCCCCCAAGACCAGCCCGGAATCACTCAGCGCCGAGGGCGGCAACACCCCCAAGCGGGGGACGGACGAGACCCTGCCCGACTGCGTCAAGGCCGGCACCGGTCGTACCGACACCGTGCTCGCCTTCCAGAGGGGCGAATACCAGGGAACCCCCGCCTATCTCCTCGTCCTGCCCGAGGGCACCGCGGGCACGCATGTGCAGGCGTACGTCCTGGATGCCTCCTGCGCCGAGAACCCGGGACCGGCCAAGGCCGAGATTCTGTCGACGCAGACCTACCCTCGCTCCTGACTCCTCAGCCGTGCCGTGCGGCATTCTCGGGAATGCTTGCCCCGTAGGATCCGTTGGGTGGGGTGAGAGTCACCGATACGACCGCCCCGTAGGCAGTAGGCAGTCTGCAGAGACGAGGAAGAAACCCGTGAGCGACGTCCGTAACGTGATCATCATCGGCTCCGGGCCCGCGGGTTACACCGCTGCGCTCTACACGGCGCGTGCGTCGCTGAAGCCGCTGGTCTTCGAGGGGGCTGTCACCGCCGGTGGCGCTCTGATGAACACGACCGACGTGGAGAACTTCCCCGGCTTCCGTGACGGCATCATGGGCCCGGACCTGATGGACAACATGCGCGCCCAGGCCGAGCGCTTCGGCGCCGAACTGGTGCCCGACGACATCGTGGCCGTGGACCTGACCGGCGAGATCAAGACCGTCACGGACACCGCCGGCACCGTGCACCGCGCCAAGGCCGTCATCGTCACCACCGGCTCCCAGCACCGCAAGCTCGGTCTCCCCAAGGAGGACGAGCTCTCCGGCCGCGGAGTCTCCTGGTGCGCCACCTGCGACGGGTTCTTCTTCAGGGACCAGGACATCGCCGTCGTCGGCGGCGGTGACACCGCGATGGAGGAGGCCACCTTCCTCTCGCGCTTCGCCAAGTCCGTGACGATCGTCCACCGCCGTGACTCCCTGCGCGCCTCCAAGGCCATGCAGGAGCGTGCCTTCGCCGACCCGAAGATCAAGTTCGCCTGGGACAGCGAGGTGGCCGAGATCCACGGAGACCAGAAGCTCTCCGGCCTGACGCTCCGCAACACCAAGACGGGCGAGACCACCGAGCTGGCCGCTACCGGTCTGTTCATCGCCGTGGGCCACGACCCGCGCACCGAGCTCTTCAAGGGCCAGCTGGAGCTGGACGAGGAGGGCTACCTCAAGGTGGCCGCCCCCTCGACCCGGACCAACCTCGCCGGTGTCTTCGGCGCCGGTGACGTCGTCGACCACACCTACCGTCAGGCGATCACCGCTGCGGGCACCGGTTGCTCCGCCGCACTCGACGCCGAGCGCTTCCTCGCCGCCCTCGCCGACAGCGAGAAGAGCGAGAAGCTCGCCGAGACCCCCGCGGTCTGACCCTCACCTTCACCACTCACACCCCGCAAAGTTAAAGGGAGGTTGCCGTGGCCGGCACCCTGAAGAACGTGACCGACGCCGACTTCGATGAGGTCGTCCTCAAGAGTGACAAGCCTGTCCTGGTGGACTTCTGGGCCGAGTGGTGCGGCCCGTGCCGCCAGATCGCCCCGTCGCTGGAGGCCATCGCCGCTGAGCACGGCGAGATCGAGATCGTGAAGCTCAACATCGACCAGAACCCGGCCACGGCCGCCAAGTACGGCGTCATGTCCATCCCGACGCTCAACGTGTACCAGGGCGGCGAGGTCGTGAAGACGATCGTCGGCGCGAAGCCGAAGGCCGCGCTCCTCCGCGACCTCGAGGGCTTCGTCGAGGCCACTGCCTGACACCCCTGTTTCACGTGAAACACCGACGGCCCGCCTCCTCAGGGAGGCGGGCCGTCGTCGTGAGGATCCCAGGGAGGCGGTCGGACCGGCGGTGCTCGGTCAGAGCGGCCGCAGCGCAGGTTCCTTCTGGACGGCGCCCAAGAGCCGGTCCAGGGCCAGCTCCACGTCTTCCTTCCACGACAGCGTCGTCCTCAGCTCCAGCCTCAGGCGCGGATACGTCGGGTGGGGCCGTACGGTCTTGAAGCCCACCGCCGTGAGGTGGTCCGTGGGGAGCACACAGGCCGGCTCCTTCCACCGTGCATCCCCGAAGGCCTCGATCGCCTTGAAGCCCCGGCGCAACAGATCTTTGGCGACGGTCTGCACCATCATCCGGCCGAGCCCCTGCCCCTGATACCCCGGCATGATCCAGGCAGTCATCAACTGGACCGAATCCGCGGAGACCGGGCTCGTGGGGAAGGCCATGGAGCGCGGCACGTACGCGGGCGGCGCGTACAGAACGAAGCCGACAGGCACCTCGTCGACGTAGACCACGCGACCGCAGGATCCCCACTCCAGCAGCACAGCCGAGATCCAGGCCTCCTTCTCCAGCTCCGGCCGGCCCGCCTTCACCGCCGCTTCCCCGCTCACCGGGTCCAGCTCCCAGAAGACGCAGGAGCGACATCGCTTGGGGAGGTCAGGAAGGTTGTCCAGAGTGAGCGGTACGAGCCGACGCCCCACGGCTGTTCCCTCGCTTCCCACGGCCTTCGCAGTACGGATACGCCCTCCCAGAATCGTATCGATGGGGCGTTCGGGGCGATACCGCTCGCAGGCAAAGGGCGGACCGTGTTCCGGCTTTCACCGGATCACGGCCCGCCCTGAGTCGCGGAGGCAGGGGGTGAGGTCAGCCCTCGACGTCCTCGTCGCCCTGCTCGGGGCTCCCCTGATCCATGACACGTCCCTCGCCGGGCGCCAGGGTCGAGAGGATCCGGTCCAGATCCTCCATCGAGGCGAACTCGACGACGATCTTGCCCTTCTTCTGACCCAGATCGACCTTCACCCGGGTCTCGAAACGATCAGAGAGCCGCGAGGCCAGACCCGTCAGCGCCGGAGAGACACGCGCCCCGGCCCGAGGACCCTTGGGCTTGGTCGTGGAGGTGGGCTCGGAGCCCATCAGCGTCACGATCTCCTCGACCGCACGCACCGAGAGCCCCTCGGCCACGATCCGGTACGCCAGCTTGTCCTGCGTCTCCGGGTCCTCCACGGAGAGCAGCGCGCGTGCGTGGCCGGCGGAGAGCACACCCGCGGCGACGCGACGCTGAACCGGAGGAGAAAGCCGCAGCAGACGCAGCGTGTTGGAGACCTGCGGACGCGAGCGCCCGATCCGGTCGGCCAGCTGGTCATGGGTGCAGTTGAAGTCCTTCAGCAGCTGGTCGTAGGCGGCGGCCTCTTCCAGCGGGTTCAACTGCGCCCGGTGAAGGTTCTCCAGGAGCGCGTCCAGGAGAAGCTTCTCGTCCTCCGTCGCCCGGACGATCGCAGGGATACGCTCCAGGCCTGCCTCACGGCACGCCCTCCAACGGCGCTCACCCATGATCAGTTCGTAGCGCTCAGCACCCAGCTGCCGCACGACGACCGGCTGCAGCAGGCCGACCTCCTTGATGGAGGTGACCAGCTCCGCGAGTGCGTCCTCGTCGAACACCTCACGAGGCTGCTTCGGGTTGGGCGTGATGAAGTCCAACGGCAGCTCGGCGAAGTGCGCACCGGCGGGAGCCTCCGGCTCCACCACCACGGGCGCCTCGGCGACCGGGACCACACTGTCCGGGGACTGCGGACTCTGCGGCAGCGTCGCCACCTTCGCGGCTGCCACCCCACGCTCGGAGGAGAGCGCCGGAACGGGCACGGGAGAAGCGGATCCCGCCGCCCCGCCGGCTGCCGGCACCTGCCGCTCCTGGGGAGCAGCGGGGATCAGCGCACCGAGCCCACGCCCCAACCCTCTACGTCGCTCACTCACTGGATCCCCTCCGACATGCTGTGCTGGCTGTTCTGGTGACCCATGTGGCCGTGCTGCGGGTCGTAGTGAATACCGACGCCCCGCATCGCGATCTCACGGGCCGCCTCGAGATACGACAGCGAGCCGCTGGAGCCCGGGTCGTAGGTGAGGACGGTCTGTCCGTAGCTCGGCGCCTCCGAGATGCGGACGGACCTCGGGATGCTGGTCCGGAGCACCTCCTCGCCGAAGTGACTGCGCACCTCGTCGGCGACCTGCGAGGCGAGCCTCGTCCGGCCGTCATACATGGTGAGCAGAATCGTCGAGACATGCAGCGTGGGATTGAGGTGCCCACGCACCAGGTCCACGTTCCGCAGGAGCTGGCCCAGGCCCTCCAGTGCGTAGTACTCACACTGGATCGGGATCAGCACCTCGGCGCCGGCCACCAGGGCGTTGACCGTGAGCAGGCCGAGCGAGGGCGGGCAGTCGATGAGGATGTAGTCCAGCGGCTGCTCGTACGCCTGGATGGCCCGCTGCAGCCGGCTCTCCCGCGCCACCAGCGACACAAGCTCGATCTCCGCACCGGCGAGATCGATGGTGGCGGGGGCACAGAAGAGGCCCTCGACATCCCGCACCGGCTGCACCACGTCGGAGAGCGGCTTGCTCTCCACGAGGACGTCGTAGATCGAGGGCACGTCGGCGTGGTGATCGATACCGAGGGCTGTCGAGGCATTGCCCTGGGGGTCCAGGTCGATGACCAGCACACGGGCACCGTGCAGCGCCAGGGAAGCAGCAAGATTGACCGTCGTGGTCGTCTTGCCCACTCCGCCCTTCTGGTTGGCCACCACCATCACGCGGGTCTGGGCAGGCCGGGGAAGACCCTCTCCGGCGCGCCCCAGCGCCTCTACTGCCAATTGGGCAGCACGACCGATGGGGGTGTCGTCCATCGGGGGCGGTGTTTCACGTGAAACATCCTCCCCCGCCGATTCGGTTCGGGGACCGGGGACCGGATCGGTCATCGGTCCCGCGATGTTGGCGTCGGACCGCAAGGATTCACTCTCCTCGGCTTCAGGCTCGCGATGAACAGAGCCTGCCATGCTTTCGGGGTCGTGAACCAGCGAGGCCCGTGGTTCTGTGGATGAATCCACCTCTGTGGACAATCCCGTCCCCCTCGCGAGTGGTTTCGCGAGGGGTTTGCGGTCCCGGGGCGTGGCAGCCGCGCGGCCGCGGCTGATGATCCCCTGCAGCAGTGAGCGACGTTTCACGTGAAACACGATGCACGTGCAGCCGACCCAGGACCGTTCGACACTCCGAAATACGTACGTATGGCAGCTTGTACGGATCAGTTGCGCAGCGTTGACGGCTCGAAATGCGTCACGTTGACGGCTCAGCGGCGGCGCCGGGTCCTGCTCGGGCGGGCGGCCTTGGCCCGCTTCGCGGCGAATCTCACACCGCCCGGGCTCTCGCCGACCTCCACCCGTACGACCGTCGACAGCGGGTCCACGATCCCCTCGCCGACCTGAAGCACGGACGTGCCCACCACACCCAGCCTGGAGAGCGCGGCGCGGGCGCCGTCGATCTCCTCCTCCGCGGTGTCGCCCTTGAGGGCCAGCATCTCGCCGTACGGACGGAGCAGCGGGACGCCCCAGCCGGCAAGCCGGTCCAGCGGCGCCACGGCGCGCGCCGTCACGACGTGCACCGGAGAGAAGTTGCCGAGTACCTCCTCGGCGCGGCCCCGCATCACCGTCACATGATCCAGACCCAGCAGCTCGACGACCTCCTGGAGGAAGTTCGTGCGCCGGAGCAGCGGCTCCAGGAGCGTGATCTTCAGGTCGGGACGTACCAGCGCCAGCGGGATACCCGGCAGCCCGGCGCCCGAGCCGACATCGCACACGGTGACGCCCTCAGGCACCACCTCGGAGAGCACGGCACAGTTCAGCAGGTGCCGCTCCCAGAGACGGGGAACCTCACGCGGGCCGATCAGCCCCCGCTTGACGCCCGCATCCGCGAGGAGCTCCGCGTACCGGACGGCCTCCGGGAAGTACTCGCCGAATACCGTCCGCGCCTGTTCGGGCGCAGGGGGGAGCTCCGCTGCCTCCGTCACGGGAACCGTCCTTCCGCACCGCACCCGTGGGTGCGAGCGCACTGTGGTGGCTGACTATCAGGCTGACAAGATCGGCCCCGCCTGCGAGCAGACGGGGCCGACACTGCGAGGGGGGTCAGGCAGGGAGTACGACGACGAAGCGCTGCGGCTCCTCGCCCTCGGACTCGCTGCGCAGACCGGCGGCGGCGACCGCGTCGTGCACGACCTTGCGCTCGAACGGGGTCATCGGGTCCAGCTTGACCGGCGCACCGGTCGACTTCACCTCGGACGCGGCCTTGGCACCGATCTCGGCGAGCTCGGCACGCTTCTGGGCACGGAACCCGGCGATGTCGAGCATCAGCCGGCTGCGGTCACCGGTCTCCCGGTGCACAGCCAGGCGGGTCAGCTCCTGGAGCGCCTCCAGCACCTCGCCGTCACGGCCCACGAGCTTCTGCAGGTCACGGGCGCTCGAGTCACTGACGATCGAGACCGCGGCCCGGTCCGCCTCGACGTCCATGTCGATGTCGCCGTCCAGGTCGGCGATGTCGAGCAGACCTTCGAGGTAGTCGGCCGCGATCTCACCCTCCTGCTCCAGGCGGGTCAGGGTGTCGCCACCCTCAGCGGCGGCGGAGGTGGTGCCTTCCGTCACGGATGGTCTCCTTCTACTTCTTGGACGACGGGTGCTTCGGGCGCTGCTGGCCCTTGCGCTGACCGGACTTGCCCTGGCGGGAGCCGCCGGAGTTGGCCCGGCTCGGCCGCGTGGGCTTGTCGCCCTGCGCCGAGTCCTCGGCCTTGTCCTGGGGCTTCTTCTCCAGCGAGGTGGTGGGCTCCTTGGCGACCTCGCCGGAGTCGGCGGTCTCCTCGGCGTCCTTGGCCTGGGCGTGCTGCGCCGCGGCCTGGCGCTGCGCCTTGGTCTGACGCTTGGGCTGCTGACGCTTGGCCGCGGCACCGCCCTCGACCTCGGCGGCGACGGCGTCGCCCTTGATCACGGTGCCGTCGGCCTGGGCGGCGAAGCCGGCCTTGGCCAGACCCGCGAAGAAGCGGCGCTCGTTCTCGTTGCGGTCGCTGCCCTTGGCCACGATCGCCTTGACCACGCTCTTCCGGCGACGGCCGCGGACCTCACCATGCGCCCCGACGCTCTTCAGCAGTCGCTGGAGGTAGGCGTCCTGGGCCTTGCTGCCCGGGGTGGGGTTCTGGTTGATCACGTACATCTGCTGGCCCATGGTCCACACGTTGGTGGTCAGCCAGTAGACGAGGACACCGACGGGGAAGTTGATGCCCATGACGGCGAAGATCAGCGGGAAGATGTACATGAGCATCTTCTGCTGCTGCATGTACGGGGTCTTCACCGAGAGGTCGACGTTCTTCATCATCAGCTGGCGCTGCGTGTAGAACTGCGAGGCCGACATCATGACGATCATGACCGCGGTGACGATGCGGACCGAGGTCAGCGACGCGTCGAGAGCGGCGACCTCGGCGGCGCTGTCCGTGAAGGTGGACGCCAGCGGAGCGCCGAAGATGTGCGCCTGACGGGCGCTGTCCAGCAGCGACTGGTTGATGACACCGATCGTCTTGCCCTCGGCGATGTGCGAGAGCACGGCGTACAGGGCGAAGAAGAACGGCGACTGCGCCAGGATGGGAAGGCACGAGGAGAGCGGGTTGGTACCCGTCTCCTTGTACAGCTTCATCATCTCTTCGGACTGACGCTGCTTGTCGCTCTTGTAGCGCTCCTGGATCGCCTTCATCTTCGGCTGGAGCGCCTGCATGTTCCGCGTCGACTTGATCTGCTTCACGAAGAGCGGGATCAGGCAGATACGGATCAGCACCACGAGGGACACGATCGACAGGCCCCAGGCCCAGCCCGTGTCAGGGCCGAAGATCGCCCCGTACAGCTTGTGGAACTGGACGATCACCCATGAGACAGGTGTGGTGATGAAGCTGAAAAAATTGGCAATCGTGTCCACTAATCAGGCTCCTTGAGCATTGGGCGAAGTCTCTGCGGCCGGGCTCGTCTCGGCGGGGGACCCGCCCTTGTCGCCACGCAGTGCGTTCCGCAGCAGTTCATGCCAGCGAGGACGCTTGCGCGGGGGTACGTGGTCCACGCCGCCGGGCGACCACGGATTGCACCGCAGGATGCGCCAGGCGGTCAGGGCCGTGCCCTTGATCGCGCCATGCCGGTCGATGGCCGTGAATCCATAGTGGGAACACGACGGGTAGTACCGGCAGACGGGCCCCAGAAGGGGGCTGATCGTCCACTGGTACAGCTTGATGAGAGCCAGCAGCGGGTACTTCATCGCGCGCCCCCTCCGAGGAGCCGCTGAAGCGCGGCGTCGAGGTCTCGGGCCAGCTGTGCGTGATCGGCGTCACCGGCTCCGGGCAACGCCCGTACGACCACCAGGCTACCGGGGGGCAGCTCGGACAGTCGTTCGCGGACGAGATGGCGCAGGCGTCGCTTCACCTGGTTGCGTACGACGGCACCGCCCACGGCCTTGCTCACGACGAAACCCGCACGCGTCGGGGGAGCGCTCTCCCCAGGCGCGTGCGGGTCCGTTGCACCGCTGCGTAGGTGGACGACGAGGAGCGGGCGACCAGCCCGGCGCCCTCGTCGTACCGCGGTTGCGAAGTCCTCGCGCCGCCTCAGCCGATTCTCGGTAGGCAGCACGTCATGACCTGTTTAAGCGGATCAGGCGGACAGGCTCGAGCGACCCTTGGAACGGCGGTTCGCCAGGATGGCGCGACCGGCACGCGTACGCATGCGCAGGCGGAAGCCGTGGGTCTTCGCGCGACGACGGTTGTTCGGCTGGAAGGTGCGCTTGCTCACTCGGGGGCTCCAGAAATGATTCGTAGATGGCGGGACATCGCCTGGCTGTCACCGTGCGCCCACGAGTAGCTCGCAATACGCCCGAGTGCACCGCTTCACGATCACAGACCGTGATCTTTGCCCATCGGAGGCAGGCGGCAGCAGCCATCGACAACTCGACCTGGTTACGGTACGCGCGGCTACGCCATCCGGTCAAACCGACCGATCGCCGGGGTCCATTGTGCACAGGCTGTGGACAACAACTTGAACCAGGTCATCCGCCGCGACTACCGTGGCTGGACTCTTCTCAATCTTTTTTCCGTTCTGTCCTTACCTGTCCTGACGGACATCGACCCACCGTCCCGAGAACCACACGTTCGTGGGACCAACGAGGAAGCGTGCCCTGTGGCTGACGTACCTGCCGATCTTGCCGCAGTATGGCCACGCGTGCTCGAGCAGCTCCTCGGAGAAGGCCAGCAGGGCATCGAGCCCAAGGACAAGCAGTGGATCGAGCGCTGCCAGCCTCTCGCACTCGTGGCCGACACCGCACTCCTCGCCGTCCCCAACGAATGGGGCAAGCGCGTCCTCGAAGGGCGCCTCGCCCCCCTCATCAGCGAGACCCTCAGCCACGAGTGCGGCCGCCCGATCCGGATCGCGATCACCGTCGACGACTCCGTCGGCGAGCCGACCCCGCCCGCACCCCCGATCCAGCAGCAGCCGCCCCGCTACGACGAGCGGCCGCCGGCGGAGACGTACGAGAAGTACGACGGCTACGGCCACCGGCCCCTGCCGGACGACGGCCTGCCCACCGCGCGCCCCGCGTACCCGGACTACCAGCAGCAGCGCCCCGAGCCGGGCTCCTGGCCGCGCAGCCAGGAGGACCTCGGCTGGCAGCAGCCGCGCCTCGGGTCCTTCCAGGAACGCGACCCGTACACCGGCCCGCGCCCCCAGCAGCCCCAGCAGCCCCGCTACGACGAGCGCCCGTCCGCCTACGACCAGCCCCAGCGGCCGGAGCGGGCCGAGCTGCCCGACCCGCCGCGCCCCGGTACCGGTCCGCGGCCGGGCGGCCCCGGCGGACATGGCGGACATGGCGGACACGGCGGTCCCGGCGGACACGGTGGCTCCGTGTCCGGTCACGGCGGCGGAGGCGCCGGCGCGGCCTCCGGGCAGGGTGCCGGATCCGGCGGACCGAACGAGCAGCACGCGCGTCTGAACCCCAAGTACCTCTTCGACACCTTCGTCATCGGTTCGTCGAACCGGTTCGCGCACGCCGCCGCCGTCGCGGTGGCCGAAGCCCCGGCGAAGGCGTACAACCCGCTCTTCATCTACGGGGAGTCGGGACTCGGCAAGACGCACCTGCTCCACGCGATCGGTCACTACGCGCGCAGCCTGTACCCCGGTACGCGCGTGCGGTACGTGAGCTCCGAGGAGTTCACCAACGAGTTCATCAACTCGATCCGCGACGGCAAGGGCGACACCTTCCGCAAGCGCTACCGCGACGTGGACATCCTGCTGGTCGACGACATCCAGTTCCTGGCGAGCAAGGAGTCGACGCAGGAGGAGTTCTTCCACACCTTCAACACGCTCCACAACGCGAACAAGCAGATCGTTCTCTCCTCGGACCGGCCGCCCAAGCAGCTGATGACCCTGGAGGACCGGCTCCGCAACCGCTTCGAGTGGGGCCTGACCACCGATGTGCAGCCGCCCGAGCTGGAGACGCGCATCGCGATCCTCCGCAAGAAGGCGGTGCAGGAGCAGCTCAACGCCCCGCCGGAGGTACTGGAGTTCATCGCCTCCCGCATCTCGCGGAACATCCGTGAGCTGGAGGGGGCGCTGATCCGTGTGACGGCCTTCGCGAGCCTCAACCGGCAGCCGGTCGACCTGGGGCTGACCGAGATCGTCCTCAAGGACCTGATCCCCGGCGGCGAGGACTCGTCGCCGGAGATCACCGCGCCGGCGATCATGGCGGCCACGGCGGACTACTTCGGTCTGACGGTGGAGGACCTCTGCGGATCCTCCCGCAGCCGCGTGCTGGTGACGGCCCGGCAGATCGCCATGTACCTGTGCCGTGAGCTGACCGATCTGTCACTGCCGAAGATCGGCGCCCAGTTCGGCGGCCGCGACCATACGACCGTGATGCACGCGGACCGCAAGATCCGCGCGCTGATGGCCGAGCGGCGCTCCATCTACAACCAGGTCACCGAGCTCACCAACCGCATCAAGAACGGCTGAGAGAGCCGCTCCGCACCGTCCAGGGGCGCTCCGGGACACCTCCCGGAGCGCCCCTTCGCATGCCCGGAGGGGGTCTCCGGCGTGGTCCACACGTCTGTGCACAGGCCGGGCTGTTCGATTTCCCGGCAGCGGTGGCGCGTTCTCCACAGATTGCGGGATGATCTTCCGTCCACAGGGTGGGGACTGCGGAGTTATCCGGATCCTCTCCACAGGCCGGGCGGGGAGGGGATCAAGATCCCAGGTCAGAGGGGTGTGGATTTGTTGGCAACCTTGATCCACAGGCTGTGGACGAATCTTTCGTCCACAGGGGCTCTCGTTGGTTGTCCACTGGCAACCCACAAGGACGGCTCTGTTGCCCACAGGTTCTCCACACCCCTGTCCACTGTTCGGCAACGAAACGCCCGGGGTCACCGCGTCGAGTGAAAGCGGTCACACCGAGGAGGACGGTTGGGCTGTGGGGAACGTGGGTAAAGCTGGGGACAGCGCTGGGGAGAAGTCCCCGTGGCCTGTGTATCGGGTGTGCAGAACTTTCGGGTGTCCACAGAGAACCCCTGTTGTCCACCGGTTCCACCCACAGGGGCAGTGGACAAAAAACCGGGGTTGACCTGCGCATACGGCGTTATCCACGGTTTCCACAGGCCCTACTACTACTCCCACCTAGAGTTAGCCCGGAATCCGCTTCGAAGTGGGACCTGTGCACAACTCGGCGCCGGAGCCTCATCGCCCTCTTGTCGCGACTTGACCCCGAGCCGCACCGAGTGTCGGCGGCGTACGTCAGACTGGTTCCCGCAGTCGACGAAGAGCCAGCAACAGCAGGAGGCGGTTCCGGTGAAGATCCGGGTGGAGCGCGATGTACTCGCGGAGGCGGTGGCCTGGGTGGCCCGCAGCCTTCCGGCCCGTCCGCCGGCGCCCGTACTCGCGGGCCTTCTGCTGAAGGCCGAGGACGGTGCGCTGAGCTTCTCGAGCTTCGACTACGAGGTCTCGGCCCGTGTCTCCGTCGAGGCGGAGATCGAGGAGGACGGCACCGTCCTGGTCTCCGGCCGCCTGCTCGCCGACATCTGCCGCGCCCTCCCCAACCGTCCCGTGGAGATTTCCACAGACGGTGTACGGGCGACCGTGGTCTGCGGGTCCTCCCGCTTCACCCTCCACACCCTGCCTGTGGAGGAGTACCCGGCCCTGCCGGAGATGCCCACCGCGACCGGCACCGTGCCCGGTGAGGTCTTCGCCTCCGCCGCCGCACAGGTCGCCATCGCCGCCGGCCGTGACGACACGCTGCCCGTGCTCACCGGTGTGCGCATCGAGATCGAGGGCGACACGGTCACCCTGGCCTCCACCGACCGCTACCGCTTCGCGGTCCGCGAGTTCCTGTGGAAGCCCGAGGCCCCCGACGCCTCCGCGGTCGCCCTGGTGCCCGCCAAGACCCTCCTGGACACCGCCAAGGCGCTCACCAGCGGTGACACCGTCACCCTCGCGCTCTCGGGCTCCGGCAAGGGCGAGGGCCTGATCGGCTTCGAGGGCGCCGGCCGCCGCACCACCACCCGGCTGCTCGAGGGCGACCTGCCGAAGTACCGGACGCTCTTCCCCACCGAGTTCAACTCGATCGCGGTGATCGAGACCGCGCCGTTCGTCGAGGCCGTCAAGCGAGTGGCCCTGGTGGCCGAGCGCAACACCCCGGTCCGGCTCAGCTTCGAGCAGGGCGTGCTGATCCTGGAGGCCGGCTCCAGCGACGACGCACAGGCTGTGGAGCGTGTGGACGCGCAGCTGGACGGCGACGACATCTCGATCGCCTTCAACCCGACGTTCCTGCTGGACGGCCTGAGCGCGATCGACTCCCCGGTCGCCCAGCTCTCCTTCACGACGTCGACCAAGCCCGCGCTGCTGAGCGGCAAGCCGGCCGTCGACGCGGAGGCCGACGAGGCCTACAAGTACCTGATCATGCCGGTGCGTCTCAGCGGCTGAGTGTGCTCGGGTGGCCGTCGACTGAGCGGCTGACCCCACAGGTGTGCACGGGGGTCCGGGCGTAGGCTCGGACCCGGGTACACCGCACACGACGCTTAAGGAATCTCTGATGGAGCTCGGTCTCGTCGGTCTCGGCAAGATGGGCGGCAACATGCGTGAGCGCATCCGCCGCGCAGGCCACACCGTCATCGGATACGACCGCAATCCGGACCTCGCCGACGTCCACAGCCTGGAAGAGCTTGTGGGCAAGTTGAAGGGTCCGAGGGTCGTGTGGGTCATGGTCCCGGCCGGTGCCGCGACCCAGTCCACGGTCGACGAGCTGGCGAACCTGCTCTCCCCCGGCGACATCGTGGTGGACGGCGGGAACTCCCGCTGGACCGACGACGAGAAGCACGCCGAGGAGCTCGCCGCCAAGGGCATCGGCTTCGTCGACTGCGGTGTCTCCGGCGGCGTGTGGGGCCTGGAGAACGGCTACGCGCTGATGTACGGCGGCGACGCCGAGCACGTGGCGCGGGTCCAGCCGGTCTTCGACGCGCTCAAGCCCGAGGGCGAGTTCGGCTCCGTCCACGCCGGCAAGGTCGGCGCGGGCCACTTCGCGAAGATGGTCCACAACGGCATCGAGTACGCGATGATGCAGGCGTACGCCGAGGGCTGGGAGCTCCTGGAGAAGGTCGACTCCGTCACCGACGTCCGCGAGGTCTTCCGCTCCTGGCAGGAGGGCACGGTCATCCGTTCCTGGCTGCTCGACCTGGCGGTCAACGCGCTGGACGAGGACGAGCACCTCGACCAGCTCCGGGGTTACGCACAGGACTCCGGCGAGGGCCGCTGGACCGTGGAGGCCGCCATCGACAACGCGGTGCCGCTGCCGGCGATCACCGCGTCGCTGTTCGCGCGGTTCGCCTCGCGTCAGGACGACTCCCCGCAGATGAAGATGATCGCCGCGCTGCGCAACCAGTTCGGTGGACACGCGGTCGAGTCCAAGAAGTAGTCCACAGGCTGTGCACCTCCCGGTGCACAGCAGCCGGGGGAAGGTCGGCGCACACCATGCACGTCACGCATCTGTCGCTGGCCGACTTTCGCTCCTACGCCCGGGTCGAGGTCCCGCTCGACCCGGGCGTCACCGCTTTCGTGGGAGCCAACGGCCAGGGCAAGACCAATCTGGTCGAGGCCGTCGGCTATCTCGCCACCCTCGGCAGCCATCGCGTCGCCTCGGACGCCCCGCTCGTGCGGATGGGGGCGGAGCGGGCGATCATCCGGGCCGCGGTCACCCAGGGCGAGCGCTCCCAGCTGGTCGAGCTCGAACTGAACCCGGGCCGTGCCAACCGCGCCCGTATCAACAGGTCCTCGCAGGTCAGACCCCGTGACGTACTGGGGATCGTGCGGACGGTGCTGTTCGCTCCGGAGGACCTGGCCCTGGTCAAGGGCGACCCCGGCGAGCGCCGGCGCTTCCTCGACGACCTGATCACGGCGCGCGCGCCGCGCATGGCGGGCGTGCGCTCCGACTACGAGCGGGTCCTCAAGCAGCGCAACACGCTGCTGAAGTCGGCGGCCATGGCACGGCGGCACGGCGGCCGCGGCATGGACCTCTCGACGCTCGACGTCTGGGACCAGCATCTGGCGAGGGCGGGCGCCGAGCTGCTCGCGCAGCGGCTGGATCTGATCGGTGTGCTGCAGCCGCTGGCCGACAAGGCCTACGAGCAGCTGGCGCCCGGCGGAGGACCGATCCTGCTGGAGTACCGGCCGTCCGCGCCGGGCCCCGGGCACACCCGGGAAGAGCTGTACGAGCAGCTGATCGCCGCGCTCGCGGAGGTGCGCAAGCAGGAGATCGAGCGGGGTGTGACGCTCGTCGGCCCGCACCGCGACGAACTGGTGCTCAAGCTGGGCGACCTGCCGGCCAAGGGGTACGCGAGCCATGGGGAGTCCTGGTCGTACGCGCTGGCGCTGCGGCTCGCCTCGTACGACCTGCTGCGGGCGGAGGGCAACGAGCCGGTGCTCGTCCTCGACGACGTCTTCGCCGAGCTGGACGCCCGGCGCCGGGAGCGGCTCGCGGAGCTGGTGGCCCCGGGCGAGCAGGTGCTGGTGACGGCGGCGGTGGACGACGACGTTCCGGGGGTGCTCGCCGGGGCGCGGTACGGGGTCGCGGACGGGGCGGTGGAGAGGCTGTGAGCGAGAACACGAGTTCCGAGGCCGGCCAGGGCGGCCCCGCCCCCAGGACGCCCGAGCCCTCCGGCGTGGACCTCGCCCGGGTGGCGCTGCGCGCCGCCAAGGAACAGGCGAAGGCGCGGGGCGCGGCGGCCCAGCAGAAGAAGCAGGCGCGGCGGGGCGGCGGGCTGCGCTCGGGCGCGCACGCCGACGGGCGGGACCCGATCGGCCTGGGCGCCGCGATCAACCGGCTCATCACCGAGCGTGGCTGGGAGACGCCCGCTGCGGTGGGCGGGGTCATGGGGCGCTGGCCGCAGATCGTGGGCGAGGACCTGGCGAACCACTGTGTGCCGCTGAAGTACGACGAGGATCCCGAGGAGCGGGTGCTCACCGTGCAGTGCGACTCGACGGCGTGGGCGACGCAGCTGCGGCTGCTGGCGCCTCGGCTGGTGGCGCGGCTGAACGAGGACCTGGGACACGGGACGGTGCGGGTGATCAAGGTCCTGGGGCCGGGGGCGCCGCGCAAGGGGTACGGACCGCTGCGGGCGCCGGGGTCCGTGGGGCCGGGGGATACGTACGGCTGAGGCGCCGGGCAGCGGGGCGCGGGGCAGCGGAGCGGTGGGCCCCGCGGTGCGCGCCCGCGAAAGGTGCCGGTCCTGTGCGCTGTGCGCACCAGGCCCCCGGACTCCGCCTGCGCACCAGCCCCCGGACTCCGCCTGCGCACTCCCCCCTCGGACTCCGTCCGAGGGGGACGGCACGGCCCGGCGGAACGTCTGTCCACAGCGGCTCGGGGTGGGCGCCGCACGTTTGTCCACAGCGGGATGCACCCCCTGCGGACGATTGCCCACAACCGGTCACGTCCCGAAGCGCTGGGTGGCCGTCAGGGGCTTCTGGAGCCCCTCCCCGGATATGGGGAGTCGTCTCGCTCCCGCCCAGGGCGGCACATGCGGACTCAGGTACCGGCAAACCCCCATTCGTGTCAGCGCTACCGGTAGACTGGTAGACAATCCCGCCACCCCGCGGAACAAGTCGAACGACGCAGCCGCTCCCGTATGCCCGGAGAACGGCCTGTGCTGTGCCAGAAAGGGCGCTTCGTGGCCGATTCCGGCAACCCCAACGAGAACATTCCGTCCGCCAACGCTGCGTCGTACGACGCCAGCGCGATCACCGTCCTCGAGGGTCTGGACGCGGTCCGCAAGCGACCCGGCATGTACATCGGGTCGACCGGTGAGCGCGGCCTGCACCACATGGTGCAGGAGGTCGTGGACAACTCCGTCGACGAGGCCCTGGCCGGCCACGCGGACACCATCGACGTGACGATCCTGGCCGACGGCGGCGTGCGCGTCGTCGACAACGGCCGCGGTATCCCCGTCGGCATCGTCCCGTCCGAGGGCAAGCCGGCCGTCGAGGTCGTGCTGACGGTCCTCCACGCGGGCGGCAAGTTCGGCGGCGGCGGCTACGCGGTCTCCGGCGGTCTGCACGGCGTGGGCGTCTCCGTCGTCAACGCCCTCTCCACCAAGGTCTCGGTGGAGATCAAGACCGACGGTCACCGCTGGACGCAGGACTACAAGATGGGCGTCCCGACCGCGCCCCTCGCGCAGCACGAGGAGACCGACGAGACCGGCACCTCGGTCACGTTCTGGTCCGACCCGGACATCTTCGAGACGGTCGAGTACTCCTTCGAGACGCTCTCGCGCCGCTTCCAGGAGATGGCCTTCCTCAACAAGGGCCTCACCATCGCCCTCACCGACGAGCGCGAGTCGGCGAAGGCGACCGTCGGCGCCGACGACCCGGACGCCGAGGCGGCCGCCGAGCCCACCGCGCGCACGGTGAAGTACCACTACGAGGGCGGCATCGTCGACTTCGTGAAGTACCTCAACTCGCGCAAGGGCGAGCTGATCCACCCGACCGTCATCGACGTCGAGGCCGAGGACAAGGAGCGCACGCTCTCGGTCGAGATCGCGATGCAGTGGAACTCGCAGTACAGCGAGGGTGTGTACTCCTTCGCGAACACGATCCACACGCACGAGGGCGGTACGCACGAGGAGGGCTTCCGGGCCGCGCTGACCGGTCTGGTGAACCGCTACGCGCGGGAGAAGAAGCTGCTGCGCGAGAAGGACGACAACCTCACGGGTGAGGACATCCGCGAGGGTCTGACGGCGATCATCTCGGTCAAGCTGGGCGAGCCACAGTTCGAGGGCCAGACGAAGACGAAGCTGGGCAACACGGAGGCCAAGACCTTCGTCCAGAAGATCGTCCACGAGCACCTCAACGACTGGTTCGACCGCAACCCGGTCGAGGCGGCGGACATCATCCGCAAGTCGATCCAGGCGGCCACCGCGCGCGTGGCGGCCCGCAAGGCGCGCGACCTGACCCGCCGCAAGGGCCTGCTGGAGTCGGCGTCCCTCCCGGGCAAGCTGAGCGACTGCCAGTCGAACGACCCCACCAAGTGCGAGATCTTCATCGTCGAGGGTGACTCTGCCGGCGGCTCGGCCAAGTCAGGCCGCAACCCGATGTACCAGGCCATCCTGCCGATCCGCGGCAAGATCCTGAACGTCGAGAAGGCGCGGATCGACAAGATCCTGCAGAACACCGAGGTCCAGGCGCTGATCTCGGCCTTCGGCACCGGAGTCCACGAGGACTTCGACATCGAGAAGCTCCGCTATCACAAGATCATTCTGATGGCGGACGCCGACGTCGACGGTCAGCACATCAACACCCTGCTGCTGACCTTCCTCTTCCGCTTCATGCGACCGCTGGTCGAGGCCGGGCACGTCTACCTCTCCCGTCCGCCGCTCTACAAGATCAAGTGGGGCCGGGACGACTTCGAGTACGCGTACTCGGACCGTGAGCGCGACGCGCTGGTCGAGCTGGGCAAGCGGAACGGCAAGCGGATCAAGGAAGACTCGATCCAGCGCTTCAAGGGTCTGGGCGAGATGAACGCCGAGGAGCTGCGTGTCACCACGATGGACGTGGACCACCGTGTCCTCGGCCAGGTGACGCTGGACGACGCGGCCCAGGCGGACGACCTGTTCTCGGTGCTGATGGGTGAGGACGTCGAGGCCCGGCGTTCGTTCATCCAGCGCAACGCCAAGGACGTTCGCTTCCTCGACATCTGAGTCGGTCTCAGCTGACCGTACGAAAGGACTGACGACCAGCAATGGCCGACGAGAACCCCCCTGTGACCACCGAAGAAGAAGAGCCGGTGCTGCGGATCGAGCCCGTCGGGCTCGAGACCGAGATGCAGCGCTCGTACCTCGACTACGCGATGTCCGTCATCGTGTCGCGTGCGCTGCCCGACGTCCGTGACGGCCTCAAGCCCGTCCACCGTCGCGTGCTGTACGCGATGTACGACGGCGGCTACCGGCCCGAGAAGGGCTTCTACAAGTGCGCCCGCGTCGTCGGCGACGTCATGGGTACGTACCACCCGCACGGCGACTCCTCCATCTACGACGCGCTCGTCCGACTCGCCCAGCCCTGGTCGATGCGGATGCCGCTGGTGGACTCCAACGGCAACTTCGGTTCCCCGGGCAACGACCCGGCCGCGGCCATGCGGTACACCGAGTGCAAGATGATGCCGCTGTCGATGGAGATGCTCCGGGACATCGACGAGGAGACCGTCGACTTCCAGGACAACTACGACGGCCGGAACCAGGAGCCGACGGTCCTGCCGGCGCGCTTCCCGAACCTGCTGGTCAACGGATCGGCCGGGATCGCGGTCGGTATGGCGACCAACATCCCGCCGCACAACCTGCGCGAGGTCGCGGCCGGTGCCCAGTGGGCGCTGGAGCACCCCGAGGCCACGCACGAGGAGCTGCTCGACGCGCTCATCGAGCGGATCAAGGGTCCGGACTTCCCGACCGGTGCGCTGGTCGTGGGCCGCAAGGGCATCGAGGAGGCGTACCGCACCGGTCGCGGCTCCATCACGATGCGCGCGGTCGTCGAGGTCGAGGAGATCCAGAACCGCCAGTGCCTGGTGGTCACGGAGCTTCCGTACCAGACCAACCCGGACAACCTCGCGCAGAAGATCGCCGACCTGGTGAAGGACGGCAAGATCGGCGGCATCGCCGACGTCCGCGACGAGACCTCGTCCCGCACCGGACAGCGTCTGGTCATCGTGCTCAAGCGCGACGCCGTCGCCAAGGTCGTCCTCAACAACCTGTACAAGCACACCGATCTGCAGACGAACTTCGGCGCGAACATGCTGGCGCTCGTCGACGGCGTGCCGCGCACGCTCTCGCTGGACGCGTTCATCCGCCACTGGGTGACGCACCAGATCGAGGTCATCGTGCGCCGGACCCGCTTCCGGCTGCGCAAGGCCGAGGAGCGCGCCCACATCCTGCGCGGTCTGCTCAAGGCGCTGGACGCGATCGACGAGGTCATCGCGCTCATCCGGCGCAGCGACACGGTCGAGGTCGCGCGCGAGGGCCTGATGGGTCTGCTGCAGATCGACGAGATCCAGGCGAACGCCATCCTCGAGATGCAGCTGCGCCGGCTCGCCGCCCTGGAGCGCCAGAAGATCGTCGCCGAGCACGACGAGCTGCAGGCGAAGATCAACGAGTACAACGCGATCCTCGCCTCCGAGGAGCGTCAGCGGCAGATCGTCAGCGAGGAGCTGGCGCTGATCGTCGAGAAGTTCGGCGACGACCGCCGCTCCAAGCTGGTGCCCTTCGACGGTGACATGTCCATCGAGGACCTGATCGCCGAGGAGGACATCGTCGTCACCATCACGCGTGGCGGCTATGTGAAGCGGACCAAGACCGAGGACTACCGCTCGCAGAAGCGCGGTGGCAAGGGCGTGCGCGGGACGAAGCTGAAGCAGGACGACATCGTCGACCACTTCTTCGTCTCCACCACCCACCACTGGCTGCTGTTCTTCACCAACAAGGGCCGGGTCTACCGCGCGAAGGCGTACGAGCTTCCGGACGCCGGCCGGGACGCCCGCGGCCAGCACGTCGCCAACCTGCTGGCCTTCCAGCCGGACGAGCAGATCGCCGAGATCCTGGCGATCCGCGACTACGAGGCCGCGCCGTACCTGGTGCTCGCCACGAAGGCCGGTCTGGTGAAGAAGACCGCGCTGAAGGACTACGACTCGCCGCGTTCGGGCGGTGTCATCGCGATCAACCTCCGCGAGGCGGAGGACGGCAGCGACGACGAGCTGATCGGCGCCGAGCTCGTCTCGGCGGAGGACGATCTGCTGCTCATCAGCCGGAAGGCGCAGTCGATCCGGTTCACCGCGACGGACGACGCGCTGCGTCCCATGGGACGCGCGACGTCGGGTGTCAAGGGGATGAGTTTCCGCGAGGGCGACGAACTGCTCTCGATGAATGTCGTCCGGCCCGGTACGTTCGTCTTCACCGCCACCGACGGTGGGTACGCGAAGCGGACCAACGTCGACGAGTACCGCGTCCAGGGTCGCGGTGGCCTCGGTATCAAGGCCGCCAAGATCGTGGAGGACCGTGGTTCGCTCGTGGGCGCGCTGGTGGTCGAGGAGACGGATGAGATCCTCGCCATCACGCTGTCCGGCGGTGTGATTCGCACGCGAGTCAACGAAGTCAGGGAGACCGGCCGTGACACCATGGGCGTCCAGCTGATCAACCTGGGGAAGCGGGATGCCGTCGTGGGCATCGCGCGGAACGCCGAGGCGGGCAGCGAGGCCGAAGAGGTCGAAGCGGCCGGCGCCGAGGTCGGCGAAGGCGTCGAGGCCGCGACCGCGGTCGAGGCAGCCGAGGGCACCGAGCCCTCGGCCGGGGAGCACGAGGAGTAGAGCGTGAGTGGAGCCACGGGCGCGGGTTCGGCGGCTGCCGGAGCTGCTGCTGGTGCCGGAGCGAACGGTGCCCGTGGCTCCGCCACGGACTCCCAGGGGGTTGCGGTGACGGACACCCGAGGGCAGGGGCCCTCGTACGAGACGTACAACGGGCCGCTGCCCGGCGATCGCGCCGGCGCGCAGCAGCAGAGCGGGCCGTACCACCCGCCGCAGGCGTACGGCGCTCAGGCGCCGGCCGCCGGCGGTCAGAACACCGGCGCGGTGCGCCGCCCGCGTACGGGGGCCCGCACCACGCCCCGTACGCGCAAGGCGCGGCTGCGGGTGGCCAAGGCCGATCCGTGGTCGGTGATGAAGGTGAGCTTCCTGCTCTCCATCGCGCTGGGCGTCTGCACGGTCGTGGCGGCCTCGGTGCTGTGGATGGTCATGGACGCCATGGGCGTCTTCTCGACCGTCGGCGGCACGATCAGCGAGGCGACGGGCTCGAACGAGTCCAACGGCTTCGATCTGCAGTCGTTCCTCTCGCTGCCTCGGGTGCTGATGTTCACCTCGGTGATCGCCGTGATCGACGTGGTCCTGATGACCGCGCTGGCGACGCTGGGCGCGTTCATCTACAACCTGTCGGCCGGTTTCGTGGGCGGTGTGGAGCTGACGCTGGCCGAGGACGAGTGAGGCGCGGGGGGCCTTCCGGAACCGATTTTGGGACTGGCCCCCACGTGCGCTAATCTTCAGGAGTCAGCGCGCGGGACACACACCGCAGAGCGCGGCGGGGCTATAGCTCAGTTGGTTAGAGCGCATCCCTGATAAGGATGAGGCCACAGGTTCAAATCCTGTTAGCCCCACAGACAGATCGGCCCGAACGGTTCACCCGTTCGGGCCGATTGCTTTTCGCGCGACCGGCCCTGCCTAGGTCACCGATCGGTATCGGTCGGTGTGTAGAGTGGGCGTCAGAAGTCTCCTACGTCAACGAAAGACGAGGTCGCGCGGTGAAGAAGCTTCTCCTGGTCGCACTGGCCGCCATCGGCGGGCTCCTCGTGTACCGCCAGATCCAGGCGGATCGCGCCGAGCAGGATCTGTGGACGGAGGCGACCGACTCCGTGCCCGCAGGTTCGGGTGTCTGAGTCGCAGACAGTCTGAGGGCGAAGCCCCGGCCGCGTTCGCGCGGCCGGGGCTTCGTGCTGTTCCGGGGCCGTGACGCCCCCCTCTTGAGTTCACGCCAGCGAATAACTACGTTGCTATAGCAAAACGTGCGGCGACCGTGGCGGAACGGCGGGGCAAGCGAGGCGAAGCCTCGGTACGCGCAGACAGCGGAGGGACGGGCGGGGCAGGATGGACCGTCACCGGGGCCACCCTCGCGGGCGGCGGGGCCGTCGTACTGATCGCGGGGGCGGTGTTCTCGTGAGGCGGGTACGGGGCGGGACAGCGACGGACACGAGGAGAGGCGCGTGAGGACGCAGCGCGTGGAGACGACGCGACGGGGGGCGAGGCGGACGGCCGGGGCGCTCGTCGCGACGGCGGTGCTCACGGCGGCGGCGCTGCTGCCCGGGGCGGCGCTGCCGGGGACGGCATGGGCCGCGGGCGGGGGCTCGTACGGCTTCGACGGCGGGGCCACACCGATCAAGGGCGCGGCCACCAGCCTGGACGCCCGGCAGTTGAAGGCCGGCCAGAGCTACCGGGACAGCATCAAGAAGGACGGCAGGCTCTATTACCGGGTCGACCTCGACGACAAGCAGAACGCGTATGTGTCGGTGGTCGCCGTGCCGAAGGCCGGAGGCACGGCGGAGTACGGCGACGGCATCAAGGTCAGCCTCCAGGACGGCTCCGCGGCGCAGTGCGGCTACCAGGACTCCTCCTTCGAATCCGCCGCGTTCACCCGGCCCATCACCGCCTACGCCCACCGCACGATCGAGGCCGACAGCTCCACCTGCCAGCAGGCCGGCGCCTACTACGTGCTGGTCGAGCGGACCTCGAAGGCCGTCACCACGCCCGACGACTGGGAGCTGGAGATCCGCTACGTCACCGAGCCCGGCGTCAAGCAGACCGGCCCCACGGAGCTGCCGGAGAACTGGCCCTCCGCCTCGCCCCCGCCGCCCGCCGGCGGCCCGCAGAAGCGGCAGGGCGGCGCGGGGTTCCACGACGCCGTCTCGCTGAAGCAGGGCGAGTGGCGCGCGGACATCAGGCCCGGGGAGACGCTGTTCTACCGGGTGCCCGTCGACTGGGGGCAGCAGATCTTCGCCACCGCCGAGCTGGGCAGCAGCGCCACCGGTGCCACCGAGTACATCGGCAACGCGCTGGTGCTCTCGCTCGACAACCCGGCGCGCGGCCACGTCGACCAGGACACGGTCAGCTACGACGGCAAGCCGGCGACGCTGGCCCTCGACCCGCACCGGCCGGTCGCCTTCGAGAACCGCTGGTCCTCCAACAGCTACACCAACGCCCTGCGGTTCGCGGGCTGGTACTACCTGTCGGCGACGCTGAGCCCGGAGGTCGCCAAGGCGTACGGGGACAAGCCGGTGCCGCTGTCCCTGCGAGTGAGCGTCACCGGCACGGCGAAGGCGGGGCCCGCGTACGACGGGGACTCCGGGCCGTTCAAGGTGACCGCCGACGACAGGGAGGCGGCCGCCAGCGGCGCGAGCGGGCCGCAGGCGGAGAAGAGCGACAGCATGGCCCTGGTCGCGGCGGCCGGCATCGGTGCCGGAACGGTCCTCGTCGCCGGGCTCGGTGTGTGGACGCTCGCCGCGCGGCGCAGGGCCGCCCGGGACGCGGCCCGGGGCGGTCCGCTGGGCGGTGCGGACGGTCCGGGCGGTCCGCAGGGCGGCCCGCCGCAGTTCGGCCCGCCGACGGCCTGGTAGGGGTCGTCACGTCCGTGTGACGGGCCTCAGGTCTGGGCCGGGCTCAGGTCTGGGACGGGCCTCAGGTCTGGGTCAGCGCCCAGATGCCGACGGCGAAGCAGACCAGCGCGACGAAGAGCACCGGGATCGCCACCTTCGGGGGCGGTCCCGGCCGCTTTGCCGGGGCGGACGGTGTCACCTGGGCGGGAACCTGACCGGCCTGAGCGGTGTATTGACGAGTAGAAGGCTGGTGGAAGGCCGCGGCCGTCGAGGCCTGGGCGAAGTCGGGCGCGGCGGCGTGATGGGGGGATGCCGTGTGCGCGGATGCGGGGACCGGGGGCTGCGTGGGGGCGGCGACCGGCTGAGGAGGCGGCGGGGGCAGATGGAAGCTGCCCGTCTCGGAGGGGCTCGGCGGCTGCTGCACGGGCTGTGCCGTCGGCTGCTGCCGGGCCTGGTCCTGCGGCTGTACGGGTACGTGTGCGGGGGCGGCCGGGCGAGGCTGGGGCTCGGGGGTGGCCTGGGCCTGCGGCTCGGGGGCCACTGGGCCGTTCGGGCCGAATCCGGCGGGCAGCGGGCCGATCTGGTCGAAGACCTCGACCGACTCCTCGTCCGGGCGGGGCTCGGGCAGCATCTCGACCGCCGAGGTCAGCGCCTTCCGTACGCCCGTGGCCGTCCTGAAGCGGGCCTGCGGATCGGGCTGGAGCAGGCCCGCGAGCACCTGCCACAGCGGCTCGGGGATCCCCTCCGGGGCTCCCGGCGTCCCGTGCGCGAGGAAGTGCTCGATCAGGGCGCGGGAGTCCGGCTTCTGGCCCTGGAGCAGATAGAGCGCGACCAGGCCGACCGCGAAGAGGTCGGCCGGGAAGTCCGGCTCCGCGCCCAGCATCTGCTCGGGCGCGAAGTAACCGGGCGTCCCCACCACGTAGTTGGTCTCGGTGAGGCGGGGCTCGCCCTTGCGCATCGAGATGCCGAAATCGGAGAGCCGCAGGTGCGGCCGGCCGGTTCCGGTGACGTCGAGCAGGATGTTCGCCGGCTTGATGTCGCGGTGCACGACCCCCTCCGCGTGCACCGCGGCCAATCCGGCGAGCAGCTGGTCCAGCAGCGTGCAGACGAAGCGCGGCGGCAGCGGCCCGTAGTCGCCGATGACGTGCGCCAGAGACCCGCCGGCCACCAGATCCATGGTGAACAGCACCTTGTCGTCGTCGGCGGCCCAGCTGGCCGGCGCGAGGACATGGGGATGATCGATCCGGAGGGCCTGCTCCCGGACGAAGCGGAGCAGCGTGTGGGCATCGCTCTGCTGGAGCACCTTGGCCGCCACGTACCGACGGCGCCGGTGGTCCCAGGCGCGCCAGACGGCACCGACCCCACCGCGTCCGATCGGGTCGATCAGCTCGTACCGACCAGCGAAGACCTCACCCATTGCGCTGCGCCCGCTCCCCGTTCCGGGTCCGTCCGACCGGACCGGCTGCTCTGCGTCAGTTCTGGTGCGACTCGTAGTGCGCGACCGCGTCGGCTGTGCGCCCGGCGCCGTACACCCGGAGGAACTCTGCCAGCTCCGGGTGGGCGGGGGCGAGAGAGTCGGCGGCATCGATGATGTCGCCCGCGGCCGCGACGGAGCGCAGCAGCGACTGGATCTCGCGGACCACGCGGCGCACGGTCGGCGCGCCCGAGCTGGTGGTGGTCTGGCTGGTGCCGGTGAGGACGGAGCCGCCCTGGGACTTCTTGATCTCGTCCATCCGGTCCGTGGCCTCGGCCGCGCTGACGCTGCCGTCGGCGACCAGACCGGCGAGCTCCTGCAGTGCCTGGACACGCTGGACGACGGCCGGGTTGCCGATCTTGGCCCGCTGGCCGCTCATCAGTTGGGAGAGCATCGGTGCGGACAGTCCCAGTACAGCCGCGAGCCGGGCCTGATTGAGGCCGAGATCGTCGATCAGCCGACGGAAGAGCGCCCCCAGCGGCTCTCCGTACCAACTGCGCTGAAGCTCGCGGGCTCTTGCCGTGGCTTCCTGCTGTACTGCGTCCATTGCTTCTCCCCATCCCTTGGGTTCGCCACTGCGAACCCCGGTCAGCATCTTACGGAGCGTGGTCGTCCACCGGGAGTCCCAATCCTTTTGCGGGAAAGAGGGGGTGACCCGGTACTCTGTTCTCGTTCCGGGGCCTTAGCTCAGTTGGTAGAGCGCTGTCTTTGCATGGCAGATGTCAGGGGTTCGACTCCCCTAGGCTCCACCGGACAAGCCCCTCCGAACCGTGTCAGCGCGGTTCGGAGGGGCTTTCGTCGTTCCGCCCGGGCAGGTATATGTCATGCACCTGACAAAAAGGTCGCCGGTGCGCGACGTGCGGCGCCACGACGTACGGCGCCACGGAGCTCGCGGCGGCCCACTGAGCCGTCCGAGTGGTGTTCATCGGAAGAACTGCGCGGTGGCGGCGTAGCTCCGGGAAATCCGGATCCGCGTCCCCATCATGAGGAAGGTACGAAAAGCGCGCAATCCGAAATGAACCATCCGAGAACACCACGAACGTAACGTCACGAAAGTGAGGGGCCATGGCCACCGCCAAGGTCAAGCAGTTCTGGACCGCCTTCATCTCCGTACTCTTCGCCCTGCTCGCCTCCGTCGGCCTGGCGTCCACCGCCGCCGCGCAGGCTCCCACCGTCCAGCAGCCCGAGGAGCCGGCCACGGGCACCGCCACCGGGGCACGCCCGACCGCGGCCGTGCCGACACAGAGGTCGGCGTATCAGTGGCCCACCGTCCGCGAGCGCTCCCTGCCGCCCACGATCAAGCAGCGCATCCGGGCCGAGGCCCACAACTCCTCGCCCTCCGTACGCCACCTGCGCGCCGACACGTCGGCCGAGACCGAGCTCGCGGACCAGACGGAGCTGTCGGACCGGGCGCTCGCCGCAGCGGCGTAGGGCGTGAGGAGTCGTTGCACTGCTCCCCGCGCGCTACGCCGCGGCGGACCCGGTACGACCGGCCCGACGGCCCGGCCGGAACGCCGAGCGGACCTCGCGGTTCAGCGACGATCGTCGCGATCCGTATCCGTCTCGATGTCGGCCTCGGCCTCCTTGGCCTCCACCTCGGGATCGAGAGCCCCACTGCCGTCGACGGACGACAGCGGCGACGTACGGGACGACGGTTCCGGCACGGCCTCATCGACCTCGGTAGGAGCGGGCGGTTCGACCAGCCAGTCCGGGTTGGCCTGCTTGTCCCACCACTTCCACGCGACGAAGAGACCCGTGGCCACCACGCCGAGGACAGCGAGTCCCTTGGCGAGACGACCGGCCCGGGCCCGACGCTCGTGCTTCCGCACGAGCTTCTCGATCTCCCTCGGTGTCACCTGACCGCGCAGCGCGGCCCAGGCGGCCACCGAACGTGAACCGGCCTCGTCCAGAACGGGTCCGGTGGCGGCGACCGCTTGTTCCACACGCGGAACCGTGTAGTCCGCCGCCTGACGGGCGGCCTTGCGGGTCACCACCGCGGCACGATGCGCGGCCTCGTCGACCCGAGGCGGTACATGCGGTGCGACATGGCAGTCGTACTGCACACGAGCTTGCTTGCGGGCCTGCTGAGCGGCCTGCGAGACCTTCGGCGCTAGCTTGACGCGTGCTTCGTGCGCATAGCGCGCGGCCTGGTCCTTGGCCGTGCCGGCGTACTGGGCGGCCTGCTCCTTGGCCGTGTCGGCATAAGGCGCCACCACTTCCGCGGCGTGCAGCACGCTGTCCTTGGCCGAATCGGTCGCGGCGCGCACGCTGTCCATCCGGGTCACGGCATCCTCCTACTCGGTGGCGGTGTCGGTATTTCGCCTTTCCACCCTTTTCGAAATCATGCCTGCCGGAACGCGGTACGGCATGCGGGGCTGGCATCCGGGGCATGGCCACGACGCTTCCGTGCGAGGATGCGATGCGCGTCAGTGGAGACTTACGGAAGGCGGACCGTGGCCGAGCAGCTCTACGCCACTCTCAGGACCAGCCAGGGCGACATCGAGATTCGGCTGCTGTCGAACCACGCCCCGAAGACGGTCAGGAACTTCACGGAACTCGCCCAGGGCGAGCGGGAGTGGACGCATCCGGCCACCGGCACGGTCGCCGCGGACCGTCTGTACGACGGCACCGTCTTCCACCGGGTCATCGAGGGCTTCATGATCCAGGGCGGGGACCCGCTGGGGAACGGTACCGGCGGGCCGGGGTACGAGTTCGCCGACGAGTTCCACCCCGAGCTCTTCTTCGACCGCCCCTACCTGCTGGCCATGGCCAACGCGGGGCCGGGCACGAACGGCTCGCAGTTCTTCATCACGGTCGGCGCCACGACGTGGCTGAACCGTAAGCACACGATCTTCGGCGAGGTCGTCGGCGCGGCGAGCAAGAAGGTCGTCGACGCGATCGCCGCGACGCCCGTCAACCCGAACACCAAGCGGCCGCTCGACGACGTGGTCCTGGAGTCGGTCGTCATCGAGACCCGCTGACCGGTCGCCGCCCCGGCGGGGCCGCCCGCCGCCGCCCCCCGCGGAACCGCCCACGCGGGGAACCTTTCCGCCCCGCCCGTCCGTACAGGTGAGGCGGGGCGCCGCCTCGCCGCCCCCATCTCCTCGGGAGGGACCTCCATGGAGTCGCAGTCCGGCCTGCCGCGTTGTTACCGCCATCCGGATGTCGAGACAGGCATCCGCTGCACCCGGTGCGACAAGCCGATCTGCCCGCAGTGCATGGTCTCCGCGTCCGTCGGCTTCCAGTGCCCGGACTGTGTGCGCAACGGCTCCGGCACCGGCCACGCGCCCGATGCCAACCAGCCGCGTACGCTCGCCGGCGGCCGCGTGGCATCGGACGGCCGTCTGGTCACCAAGATCCTCATCGCGATCAACCTCGCCCTCTTCATCGCCGTCCAGGTGGTCGGCGACCGGCTCGTGGACGAGCTGTCGCTGATCGGGTACGCCTTCAGCCCGCCGCTCGGCGAGATCGTGGGCGTCGCGGACGGCGAGTGGTACCGGCTGCTGACCTCGACCTTCCTCCACCAGGAGATCCCGCACTTCCTCTTCAACATGCTGGGACTCTGGGTCATCGGCGGCATCGTCGAACCCGAGCTCGGCCGGATCCGCTACGCCACGCTCTGCCTGCTCTCCGGACTCTCCGGTTCCGCGCTCGCCTATCTGCTGGCCGCACCGAACCAGCCCTCGCTCGGCGCCTCGGGCGTCGTATTCGGACTGATCGGCGCCTGGGCCGTGCTGACCCGCCGCCAGCGCTACGACATGCGGCCGGTGGTCCTCTTCGTCGCCCTGTCGCTGCTGCTGACCTTCACCCGGCCGGGGATCTCCTGGGAGGCCCACATCGGCGGCCTCGTCGGCGGCGCCCTGGTGACCTACGGACTGCTGCACGCGCCGCGGGCGCAGCGGAACCTCATGCAGTACGGAGCCTGTGGCCTGGTGCTGCTGATCGACCTGGGGATGATCCTCGTCCGCTCGGCAGTGCTCACCTGAGCGCAGAGGGCTGTGGACGAGCTTCACCGCAAAGCTTTCCCCAGAGTTATCCACAGCGCGTGGCGGACTGTGCGCATGTCGTGGAGAACGACCGCGCCCCCCGCTCCTGAGCTGGGATTTCCCAGGAAGATCAGGGGGCGCGGGTGAAGCTGTGCCAGGGTGCCGCAGTCACACCGGCGTCAACCGGGGCGATGGTTATCCACAGATCTTCGTAAGTTATCCAGTGCTGTGCACAACGCTGTGGATAAGTTCAGGGCAAGGCTTGACGGGCACGCCGGGAGCCCGTCGCGACCACCGCCAGGGCGGCTACTTCCACTGTGTGGAGACGCCGAACCCGGCCGCGATGAAGCCGAAGCCCACCACGATGTTCCAGTTGTTGATGGACTTCACCGGCAGCGTGCCGTCGGTGACGTAGAAGACGACGATCCACACGAGCCCGATCAGGAACAGCGCCAGCATCACCGGTGCCACCCAGCTGCGATTGGTCAGCTTGATGTTGGTGGCCTGCTTGGCGGGCGGGGGCGTGAAGTCGGCCTTCTTGCGGATACGTGACTTCGGCACGAGGGACTCTCCTGTCGATGCGCTGCGTGACCGCGCAGGGAACTGTGGCTGGCGCCGGGGTGGGACGGCTGGGTGACGTAGGAGGACCACTGCGTCCCCCGGGCGTCCGTTAGCGTAGTGGTTCCACGGCACCGAAGGGGATCAGGGTACGTTGAGCAATTCTGCCGACTCTTCCCCCGGGCCGGGCCGACCCACCAGGTGGCGCCCCGTCCGGGTGCTGACCGCTGCCGTCTTCGCCCTGGCCGGGCTGATCTTCGTGACCAGTTTCAACACGGCCAAGGGTACGAACATCCGCACGGACGCCTCGCTGCTGCGGCTCTCCGACCTCATCGAGGAGCGCAGCCACAAGAACGCCGGCCTGGACGAGTCCACCGCCGCCCTGCGCGGCGAGGTTGACGCCCTCGCCGCCCGCGACGACGGCTCCACGCGCGCCGAGGACGCCGAGCTGCGCGCCCTGGAGCGGGCCGCCGGCACCACCGCGATCTCCGGTCAGGGCCTCACGGTCACCCTGAACGACGCCCCTCCGAACGCCCAGGCGGCCCCCGGCTACCCCGAGCCGCAGGCCAACGACCTCGTCATCCACCAGCAGGACCTCCAGGCCGTCGTGAACGCGCTCTGGCAGGGCGGCGCCCGGGGCATCCAGGTCATGGACCAGCGGCTCATCTCGACCAGCGCCGTGCGCTGCGTGGGCAACACCCTGATCCTCCAGGGCCGGGTCTACTCACCCCCGTACAAGATCACCGCCGTGGGTGACCAGGAGAAGCTCACCAAGGCGCTCGCCGACGCGCCGGCCGTGCAGAACTACCAGCTGTACGTGAAGGCCTACGGCCTCGGCTGGAAAGTCGACGAGCGCAAGGCGATGACTCTGCCCGGCTACTCCGGCACAGTGGATCTCCACTACGCGAAGCCTGTGAGCTGACTGCGGGGAGGCCCGGCCGGTGGCGGTGCGACTGATCGTCAGGACGTTCAGCGAGCTGTGCATCACCGTCGGGACCGTGATCGTCCTCTTCGTCGTGTACCTGCTGCACTGGACCGGCGTCCAGGCGGAGAGCGCGACCGCCGGGCAGATCGACACCCTGGAGCGGGAGTGGGTGGAGCGGCCCGTCCCCGGCGCCGCCACGGCCGCGCCGCCCCCGAAGCCGTACGCGAACGGCCGGGGCATCGCCGTCATGTACATCCCCCGGCTCGGCGGGGACTGGGAGTGGCCCGTCCTGGAGGGCACCTCAGCCGCCGTCCTGAAGAAGGGGCTCGGCCACTACACCGCCACCGCCCGGCTCGGCGGGACCGGCAACTTCTCCGTGGCCGGCCACCGGCGCACGTACGGAGATCCGTTCAAGGACTTCCCCCGGCTGCGGCCGGGTGACGCGGTCGTCCTCACCGACGGCACCACCTGGTTCACGTACCGGATCGCCCGCGCGCCGTACCGGACCCTCCCCACCGACGTCGGCGTGATCGCCCCCGTGCCCCGCCCGCTGCGCAGGGACGCGGCCGCCTTCGACGGTCCCGGCCGCTATCTGACGCTCACCACCTGCGAGCCGGAGTGGGGCAGCAGCCACCGGCTGATCGCCTGGGCGCACCTCGACGCCACCCAGCCTGTGACGCAGGGCAAGCCACCGGCTTTGACGGGCTGACCCCTCACGCCTCCTTCGCCCCGTACTCTGGTGCCCGTAACGAACGGAAGGGGCAGTGGACGTCATGTACGGCTGGATCTGGCGGCATCTGCCGGGCAACGCGTGGGTCCGGGGCATCATCTCGCTCGTCCTCGTCCTGGGGGTCGTCTACACCCTCTTCCAGTACGTGTTCCCCTGGGCGGAGCCGCTGCTTCCGTTCAACGATGTGACGGTGGACGGCCAGTGAGCGCGCGGATTCTCGTCGTCGACAACTACGACAGCTTCGTCTTCAACCTCGTTCAGTACCTCTACCAGCTCGGCGCCGAGTGCGAGGTGCTGCGCAACGACGAGGTCGAACTGAGCCACGCCCAGGACGGCTTCGACGGCGTCCTGCTCTCGCCCGGTCCCGGCGCACCCGAACAGGCCGGTGTCTGCATCGACATGGTGCGCCACTGCGCCGGTACCGGGGTGCCGGTCTTCGGCGTCTGTCTCGGCATGCAGTCGATGGCCGTCGCGTACGGCGGCGTGGTCGACCGCGCCCCCGAGCTGCTGCACGGCAAGACCTCCCTCGTCACGCACGAGGGCAAGGGCGTCTTCGCGGGCCTGCCGTCGCCGTTCACGGCGACGCGCTACCACTCGCTGGCCGCCGAGCCCACGACCGTGCCGCCGGAGCTCGAGGTCACCGCCCGCACCGAGGACGGCATCATCATGGGGCTCCGCCACCGTGACCTGGCCGTCGAGGGTGTGCAGTTCCACCCCGAGTCGGTGCTCACCGAGCACGGCCACCTCATGCTCGCCAACTGGCTGGAGCAGTGCGGCGACAGGGGGGCGATCGGCAGGTCGGCGGGGCTCGCGCCGGTGGTGGGCAAGGCCGTCGCGTGACGGCGGGGTCGCCGTGGTTCCGGGCGACGAACGAGCCGGGACCGGAACCGGGATCGCTGCCGGAGGAGACGCCGTACGCGACGGCGCACCCCGCTCCGTACGCCGAGTACCCGTATCCGTACGAAGCGATACCGGACGGCGTCGCCGAGGTGCCGCAGCCTGCGGCCGAGCAGCGGGATGTGCCGTACGAGACGCGAGACGTGCCGTACGAGACGCAGGGTGCGCCCTACGAGCCCCCGCAGGAGGCCCAGGAGGGCCCGTACGAGCCTTCGGAGGCCTCGTACGAGTCGCACGAGCCCCACGGTGAGACGATGGCTCTGAGGGCCGTGGAGCCCGCCGTGGCGCCGCCCGCGGGCCCCGGCAGGGCCGAGCGCCGGCGCGCCGCCAAGGGCAAGGGGAAGGGCCGTCGGGGCGCCGCGCCCGCCGCACCCGTCGCGGGGACCGCCCCCGCCGCGCCGCTGTCCCGCGTCGAGGCCAGACGGGCGGCCAGGGCGGCGAAGGACAGCGTCGGTGTCGTCGCGAGCCGGCTGGTGGGCGAACTGTTCATCACCTTCGGCGTGGTCATGCTGCTCTTCGTCACGTACCAGCTGTGGTGGACGAACGTACGGGCCGGACAGCAGGCGAACCAGGCCAAGGGACAGATAGAGGACTCCTGGTCCAAAGGGCGGGAGCCGGGCGCGGCGCCGGGCGCGTTCGAGCCGGGGCAGGGCTTCGCGATCATGTACATCCCCAAGCTGGACGTGGTCGTCCCCGTCGCCGAGGGCATCAGCAAGCCCAAGGTCCTGGACCGCGGCATGGTCGGCCACTACGGCGAGGGCAAGCTGAAGACGGCGATGCCCGGCGACAAGGAGGGCAACTTCGCCGTCGCGGGGCACCGCAACACGCACGGCGAACCGTTCCGCTACATCAACCAGTTGAAGCCCGGGGACCCGATCGTCGTCGAGACCCAGGACGCCTACTACACGTACGAGATGGCGAGCATCCTGCCGCAGACCGCGCCGTCCAACGTGTCGGTCATCGAACCGGTGCCGAAGCAGTCGGGCTTCACGGAGCCCGGGCGGTACATCACACTGACCACCTGCACGCCGGAATTCACCAGTACGTACCGCATGATCGTGTGGGGCAAGATGGTCGAGGAACGCCCGCGCAGCAAGGGGAAGCCGGACGCGCTCGTAGGCTGAGACCCTACGGATCCACGACCACACACTTCAGAACGGGACGACGCAGTGGCACGTGCGCGCAACTGGATCGCCGGAGTCGTCAGTGTCTTCGGCGAACTCCTCATCACCGCGGGCCTGGTGCTCGGCCTCTTCGTCGTCTACTCGCTCTGGTGGACCAACGTCCTGGCCGACCGCGCCGCCGACAAGGACGGCGACCAGGTCCGCGACAGCTGGGCGGCGCCCGGCGCCCTGGACACCAAGGACGGCATCGGCTTCCTGCACGTCCCGGCCATGGGCGGGGACGAGATACTCGTCAAGAAGGGCACCGACAGCAAGACGCTGAACAACGGCGTCGCCGGCTACTACACGGACCCGGTCAAGTCGGCCCTTCCGCAGGACAAGCAGGGCAACTTCACGCTGGCGGCGCACCGGGACGGGCACGGGGCGAAGTTCCACAACATCCACAAGCTGAAGGACGGCGACCCGATCGTCTTCGAGTCCAAGGACACGTGGTTCGTCTACAAGGTCTACAAGTCCCTTCCGGAGACGACGAAGTACAACGTGGACGTCCTCCAGCAGGTCCCGAAGGAGTCGGGCAGGTCGAAGCCGGGCCGCTACATCACGCTGACGACGTGCACGCCGATGTACACCTCGGACTTCCGCTACATCGTGTGGGGCGAACTGGTCCGCACGGAGAAGGTCGACGCGAAGCGGACCCCGCCCGCGGAACTCGGCTGAACGCCCGCCGGTGCGCACCGGCGGGCGAACGGGAAGGGCCCCGGCATCCTGGTGGATGCCGGGGCCCTTCCGTCTCGGCGCGTGCGGTACGCGCGGCCGCTAGTCGAAGAAGCCGCCGCCGTTGTTGCCGTTGCCGCCGCCGCCCGCCGTGAAGACGGTGATCGTCGTACCGGGGTTCACCGGGCTGCCCTCGGGCGGGTTGGTGCCCATGACGATCGCGTCGTTCTTGTCCGAGCCCGTCTGCTGCACCGGCAGGCCCAGGGCCTCCAGCTGCTGCTTCACTTCCTCGAACTTCTTGCCCGTCAGGCCCGTCGGGATCGTCGTCTGGGTCTGCTGCGGGCCCTTGGAGACCTTCAGCGTGATCTGGACGTCCTTGGCCTGGTTCGAGGGGCCCTGCGGGTTCATGCCGATGACGGTGTTGGCCGGCTGGTCCGAGTCGACGTCCTGACGGGCGACGTTCTCGAAGCCGAGCGTCTTGAGGTCCTGGACGGCCTGGTCGAAGAGGCGGCCCGTGACGTCCGGAAGCTGCGACTTCTTCTGCTTCGCCACCGTGATCGTGACCTCGGAGTTCTGCTCCGCCTTCGAGCCGCCCTTCGGGCTCTGCTCCAGAACCCGCCCGACCTCGTCGTCGGACTCCTGGAACTCGACCTTGACCTTGAAGCCGTCCTGCTTGAGGCGCTCCTCGGCCCGCTCTTGCGACTGCTCGACGACGTCCGGGACCTCGATCTGCGGGGCGCCCTCGGAGATGACGACCGAGATCGTCTCGTCGACGCTCATCTTCGCCGTGCCGTCGGCCACCGGCGTCTGGCTGCAGATCTTGCCCTTGGGCTGGTCGCAGCGCTCGGAACCCGACTGCGTGACCTTGACCTGGGCGTTCTTCGCCCGGACCTCGGCCTCCTGGAGGGTCTGGCCGACCAGGGACGGTACGACGACCTGGGCCGTGCCGTCCTTGCCGTCGAAGATCGAGCGGCCGATGAGGATCGCGCCGACCAGGACCAGGATGCCCGCGAGGACCAGCAGGATCGTCGAGGTGTTCGACTTCTTCTGCCGTCGGCGGTCCGGACGGTCGTCGTAGCCGTATCCGCCGTCGTCCGGGTTCATCGGCGGCAGCATGGACGTCTGGCCGGCCGGGTCGGTCTGGCGCAGCGCCGTCGTCGGCTGGTCGTCCGGGGCGTAGCCGCCGTAGCCGTTGCCGTACCCGCCGCCGTACGCCGCCGCGCCCATCGCCGCGGCCGCGGCCACGGGCTGGCCGTCGAGGCAGGCCTCGATGTCCGCGCGCATCTCGTCGGCGGACTGGTAGCGGTAGTCGGGGTCCTTGACCAGTGCCTTGAGGACGATGGCGTCCATCGAGGGCGTGATCTCGGGGTCGAAGTTGCTCGGCGGCTGCGGCTCCTCGCGTACGTGCTGGTACGCGACCGCGACCGGGGAGTCGCCCACGAACGGCGGGCGGACGGTCAGCAGCTCGTACAGCAGGCAGCCGGTGGAGTACAGGTCGGAGCGGGCGTCGACCTGCTCGCCCTTGGCCTGCTCCGGGGAGAGGTACTGGGCCGTGCCGATGACCGCGGCGGTCTGTGTCATGGTCATGCCCGCGTCGCCCATGGCGCGCGCGATGCCGAAGTCCATGACCTTGACCTGACCGGTCCGCGTCAGCATGACGTTCGCCGGCTTGATGTCGCGGTGCACGATCCCGGCGCGGTGCGAGTACTCCAGCGCCTGGAGGATGCCGACCGTCATCTCGAGCGTGCGCTCGGGCAGCAGCTTGCGCCCGGAGTGAAGCAGCTCACGCAGGGTCGAGCCGTCGACGTACTCCATCACGATGTACGGGATGGAGACACCGTCGACGTAGTCCTCGCCGGTGTCGTAGACCGCGACGATCGCCGGGTGGTTGAGCGAGGCGGCCGACTGGGCCTCACGGCGGAACCGGGCCTGGAAGGACGGGTCGCGGGCGAGGTCGGCCCGCAGCGTCTTCACGGCGACGGTGCGGCCGAGCCGGGTGTCGTGGGCGAGGTAGACCTCTGCCATGCCACCACGGCCGAGCACCGAGCCCAGCTCGTACCGGCCGCCGAGGCGACGCGGCTCTTCCATAACTGATCCAGCCCTCTCCGTCTGTCCCGACCGCACCCGTGTGTGGTCCGGCGGTGTGCTGTTCGCGCAAAGGCTACCGGCCACGGGAGGGCGATCCGCCCGCGACCGGCACCTGATACCTGACCGGTACCTGGGCGGTGCCCGGCCGCAAGCTCAGCTCCTGGTCTTCAGTACCGCCTTCATCACGGCCTTGGCGATCGGGGCGGCGAGGCCGCCACCGGAGATGTCCTCACGGTTCGTGCCCGCGGAGTCCTCGACGATGACGGCGACGGCGACCGGGGAGCCCTGGTCGGTCTTGGCGTAGGAGATGAACCAGGCGTAGGGGCGCTTGGAGTTCTTCTCGCCGTGCTGGGCGGTGCCCGTCTTGCCGCCGACCCTGACGCCGTCCATCTTCACGTCGGCGTTGCCGCCGGTGCCGTTGGAGACGACGTTCTCCATCATCTGCTGGAGCTTCTGCGCGGTCTCCGGCGAGACCGGGCGGCTCATCTCCTCGGGCTCGTTCTGCTTGATCACGTCGACGTTCGGCGACTCGAGCTTGTCGATCATGTACGGCTTCATCAGCTTGCCGTCGTTGGCGACCGCCGACGCCACCATCGCCATCTGGAGCGGCGTGGTCGCGGTGTTGAACTGGCCGATGGAGGAGAGCGCGTTGCCGCCGCGGTCCATCTGCTTGTCGTAGACGGAGGCGGCGGAGCGGACCGGGGTGAACTGCTCGGCGTTGAAACCGAACTTCTCGGCCATCTCGACCATCTTGTCGCGGCCGACGTCGTCACCGAGCTTGGCGAAGACCGAGTTGCAGGAGACCTCGAGGGCCCTGTTCAGGCTGGCGTTCTCACACCCGTTGGCGTGGTTGACCATGTTCCGCGTGGAGAGCGGGATCTTGTACGGCTCGGGGGTGTCCGTCGGCGCGTTGATGTCGCTGACCTTGCCGTTCTCCAGCGCCGCGGCCGCCGTGACGACCTTGAAGACGGAGCCGGGCGGGTAGATCTCGCGGAGCGCGCGGTTGAGCTTCGGCTTGTTCTTGTCCTTCTCCAGCGCCAGCCAGGCCTTCTCGTCCTTGCCGGAGTAGCCGGCGAAGGTCGAGGGGTCGTACGACGGCGTGGAGGCGAGCGCGAGGATCTTGCCGGTCTTGGGCTCGATGGCGACGACCGCGCCCGTCTTGTCGCCGAGGCCCTCGAAGGCGGCCTTCTGGGCGGCGCCGCTCAGCGTCGTGACGACGTTGCCGCCCTTCTTCTTGTCGCCCGTGAACATCGACAGCGTGCGGTCGAAGAAGAGCCGGTCGTCGTTGCCGGTGAGGATCCCGTCCTCGATCTTCTCGATCTGGTTGGCGTCGTAGGCCTGCGAGGCGTAACCCGTCACCGGGGCCCACATGGGGCCGTCGGTGTAGGTCCGCTTGAACCGGTAGTACGGGTCCTGGGAGTCGACCGAGCCGGTGATCGGCTTGCCGTCCACGATGATGTTGCCGCGCTCGTTCGCGTACCGCTCGATCGTGACGCGCCTGTTCTTCGGGTGGGCGTTCAGCTCGTCGGCACGGACGTACTGGATCCAGTTGTCCCGGATCAGCAGGGCGAGGACCAGCAGGCCGCAGAAGATCGCGACCCGGCGCAGGGGCTTGTTCACGGACGGACCACCTGGGTCATCTCGGCGTCGGGGGACGGGGCGGGGGCGGGCGCCGGGCGGCGCGCCGTGTCGCTGATCCGGATCAGGATGCCGATCAGGGCCCAGTTGGCGATCACGGAGGAACCGCCGTACGCGAGGAACGGCATGGTCATACCGGTCAGCGGGATGAGGCCCATCACACCGCCCGCGACGACGAAGATCTGCAGCGCGAAGGCGCCGGACAGGCCCATGGCGAGCAGCTTGCCGAACGGGTCGCGGGCCGCGAGGGCGGTACGGACACCGCGCTCGATGATCAGGCCGTACAGGAGCAGGAAGACCATGACGCCGGTCAGGCCGAGCTCCTCGCCGACGGTGGCGAAGATGAAGTCGGAGTTGGCGGCGAACCCGATCAGGTCGGAGTTGCCCTGGCCGAGGCCGGTGCCGAGGATGCCACCGGAGCCGAAGGACATCAGCACCTGGCTCATCTGGTCGCAGGCCGCCGCCATGTTCGATCCCTCGGGAGCCGTCTTCAGGCACTCGAAGGGGTCGAGCCAGGCCGCGACACGGGACTGCACGTGGCTGGCGGTCGAGCCCACCACGACGGCACCGGCGGTGGACATCAGCAGACCCATGACGACCCAGCTGGTCCGCTCCGTCGCCACGTACAGCATGATCACGAACATGCCGAAGAACAGCAGCGAGGTGCCGAGGTCGTTCTCGAAGACCAGGATCAGAAGGCTGACGGCCCAGATGGTGAGGATCGGGCCGAGGTCACGGCCACGGGGCAGGTAGAGCCCCATGAACCGGCGGCTGGCCAGCGCCAGCGCGTCCCGTTTCACCATCAGATAGCCGGAGAAGAAGACGGCGAGGACGAGCTTGGCGAACTCACCGGGCTGGATGGAGAAGCCGGCGACGCTGATCCAGATCTTGGCGCCGAAGACGTCGGCGCCCAGGCCCGGCACCAGCGGCAGCAGCAGCAGGACGAGGGCCGCCACCATGGAGATGTACGTGTAGCGCTGGAGGACCCGGTGGTCCTTCAGGATCAGCAGCACGCCCACGAACATCGCGACGGCGATCGCCGAGTACAGCATCTGGCTCGGAGCGTCCGGGGTGAACGTCTTGTACCGGTTGATGATGCGCGGCGACTGGTCCAGGCGCCAGATCAGCACCAGGCCCATCCCGTTCAGCAGGGTCGCCAGGGGCAGCAGCAGCGGGTCCGCGTACGGGGCGAACTTGCGCACCACGAGGTGCGCGACGCCTGCGAGCAGGCCGAGGCCGAGGCCGTAGCCGGCCATCCCCGCCGGCACCTTCCCGTCGATCGCGAGACCGACGTTCAGGTACGCGAAGACCGGGATGCCGACGGCGAACGCCAGCAACGCCAGTTCGGTGTTCCGGCGGCTCGGCGCCTCGATCGCGCCGATGGTGGTCGTGTTGGTGACAACGCTCATGGTGGTGAAAGGCCCCCTACGGGTGCTTACTGCTTGCCGCAGTTCGAGGCCAGCTTCTGCTCGTCCTCCGTGAGGGTGGGGCCCGGGGAGGGAGCGGCTGTGGCGGGCTTGTCTTCGGGCGTGGTCGCGCCCTCGGCGGGCGGCTTGCTCGCCTGGTCCGCGGACTTCTCCGCGGCCTCTCGGCGCTGCTCGGTCTTCTTGCAGGCCGAGGCCTGCACGGCCAGCTCGGCGATCTTCGTCTGGGCCTTGCCCAGGCTGCCGCCGGCGATGGTCTCCTCGACCTGCTTGCGCTGGTACGGCGGGAGGTACTTGAGTTCGATCTCGGGGTGGTCCTTCTCCACGTCCGAGAGCGACACCCACGCCAGGTCCTGGCTGATACCCCGGTAGAGCGCGACGTGCTCCTCGTTGGAGCCGACGTAGTACTGCGTCTGCGTCCAGCGGTAGCCGCCGTACACACCGCCGCCGACCACGGCGAGCGCGAGGATCAGGAAGAAGCTGCGCTTCAGCCACTTGCGGCCGGTGCGCGGCTTCTCGAACTTCTCGTACTTGTCGAAGCTCTCGTCGGTGTAGGCCCCGAAGGAGCCCTGCGGCGGCATCCCGCCGTAGCCGTGCTCGTCACCGCTGCCGGGCGGGCCGAAGCCCTGCGGCGCGTGCCCGCCGGACTGCTGCTGGTGCGGCGCCGTGCGGCCGAGACCGGAGGCCCGGCCGGCCGGCGTCTGCATCGCCCCGCCGTCGGACTGCTGCACCTGGTTCTCGGCGACCGCGCCGACGATCACCGGGGTGTCGCTGAGCCGGCCGGCGAGGGTGTCGCCGCCGTCGACGTCGAGGACGTCCGCGACGATCACCGTGATGTTGTCGGGGCCGCCGCCGCGCAGCGCGAGCTGGATCAGCTCCTGCACGGTCTCCTGCGGGCCCTGGTAGCTGGCGAGCGTGTCCTCCATCGTCTGGTGGGAGACGACTCCGGACAGCCCGTCGGAACAGATCAGATAGCGGTCGCCGGCCCGGACCTCGCGGATCGACAGATCCGGTTCGACGTGGTCACCACTGCCCAGCGCGCGCATCAGGAGCGAACGCTGCGGGTGGGTGGTGGCCTCCTCCTCGGTGATCCGGCCCTCGTCGACCAGCCGCTGGACCCAGGTGTGGTCCTGCGTGATCTGCGTGAGGACACCGTCGCGCAGCAGGTACGCGCGCGAGTCGCCGACGTGCACGAGACCGAGACGCTGCCCCGTCCACAGCAGGGCGGTGAGCGTGGTGCCCATGCCCTCCAGCTGGGGGTCCTCCTCGACCATCAGCCGCAGCTGGTCGTTGGCCCGCTGCACCGCGGCACCGAGCGAGGTGAGGATGTCGGAGCTGGGCACGTCGTCGTCGAGGGTGACGAGCGTGGAGATCACCTCGGAGGAGGCGACCTCACCGGCGGCCTGGCCGCCCATGCCGTCGGCGATGGCGAGCAGCCGGGGCCCGGCGTAACCGGAATCCTCGTTGCCCTCGCGGATCATGCCCTTGTGCGACCCGGCGGCGAACCGCAGTGACAGGCTCATGCGCACCTGCCCTGTCGGCGTCGCCTCGGGGTACAGCCGGTCTCGAGCCACACTGCCCACCCTCCGGTCGGGAGCCCGTGCCGGTACGCGGCCCGGACCTGACGGTCCGCCGCGCGGCCCGTCGTGGGGACCGCCGCGGCCGGCTCGCTCCGCTCGCACTCATACATGACGTAGCACTACTTCCGCAGCTCGATGACGGTCTTGCCGATGCGGATCGGCGCGCCCAGCGGAATCGGCGTGGCGGTGGTGAGTCGGGTCCGGTCGAGATACGTACCGTTGGTGGACCCGAGATCCTCGACGATCCACTGGCCGTCCCGGTCCGGGTAGATCCTCGCGTGCCTGCTGGAGGCGTAGTCGTCGTCCAGCACGATCGTCGAGTCGTGGGCGCGGCCCAGCGTGATGGTCTGCCCCTGAAGGGCGACCGTCGTGCCGGTCAGCGTCCCCTCGGAGACGACGAGTTTGGTCGGCGCGCCGCGGCGCTGGCGCCCGCCGCCCGTGTTCTGCTGTCCGCGCTGGGCAGGCGGCGTCGCCGCCTGGCGCGGATTCTGCTGCGGCCGGGTGTCCTGGCGGCGCGAACCGCGCTGCGTGACACGTGTGCCGAACAGGTCGCTCCGAATGACCTGGACGGCCACGATCACGAACAGCCACAGAACGGCCAGGAAACCCAGCCGCATGACCGTCAGGGTCAGCTCTGACATTGCCCCCGCTTCACCCTTCGGCTTGCCGGTAAACGATGGTGGTGCTGCCCACGACGATCCGCGAGCCGTCGCGGAGCGTAGCGCGGGTGGTGTGCTGCCCGTCCACCACGATGCCGTTGGTGGATCCGAGATCCTGGATCGTCGAGGGCGTTCCGGTCCGGATCTCGCAGTGCCGGCGGGAGACGCCGGGATCGTCGATCCTCACGTCCGCGTCGGTGCTGCGGCCAAGGACCAGAGTCGGGCGGGAGATCTGATGGCGGGTGCCGTTGATCTCGATCCACCGGCGCACCTGGGCGCCGGCGGCGGGCATGGGGCCGGGGCCACCGGCCGTGGGGCGGCCGGCGGCGGGCGCCTGCCCGGGCCGCTGCATGCCGCCCGCGCCCGGCGGCGGGGCCGCGGGCATCGGCGGAGCACCGACCGGAGGATAGCCGTAGCCACCCGGCGCGCGGCCCGGCTGAGGGGCGGCGGCGGGGGCCTGCTGCTGTGACGAACTCGACGCGAGAGTGCGGCTGCGCACCCGGTACAGACCGGTGTCGAGATCGTCGGCCTTCTCCAGGTGGACCTTGATCGGTCCCATGAAGGTGTACCGCTGCTGCTTGGCGTAGTCGCGGACCAGGCCGGCCAGCTCGTCGCCGAGCTGGCCCGAGTACGGGCTGAGGCGCTCGAAGTCCGGCGTGCTCAGCTCGACGATGAAGTCGTTGGGGACGACGGTCCGCTCGCGGTTCCAGATCGTCGCGTTGTTGTCGCACTCGCGCTGGAGAGCGCCCGCGATCTCGACGGGCTGGACCTCGGACTTGAAGACCTTGGCGAAGGTGCCGTTGACCAGGCCTTCGAGCCGCTGTTCGAAACGCTTCAGGACTCCCATGGGGCACCTCCTCCGTCGTTGTCGTCCTGGTACTGCTTACTGATCGTATCCACGCGTCGGGAAATCGGCTGGTTCCCCTTCTCTGCCCTGTGGACGAGTGTCACCTCTCACAGGCTTTCCCCACGGATCGTAGAGGCGGCCCCTGGACAGTGTCCCGCACCCGGGGAGCGAGCTGGAGGAGCGGGGCGGGGCGGCGGGGGCGGTCCGCCCCGTTCCTCCCGTTACCCGTGCTCTTCCGTCCCGTCCGCGTCTCCGCGTGCGGGGCTCCGTCCCATGGTGCCTGGTGCCCGGCCTCTTTCTCCTCCGGCTGTGTACCGCTTGTGCTCCAGTTCCGTCCGTCTCGCGTCCGTCCCGCCTCTGCCGGCCTCCGCCCCGCCTCCGTCCTGTCGCTCGTCCCGCCGCCGTCCGCCTTGTCCGCCGCCGTCGGCCCGGGTCCTGCCGCCGTCGGTCGCGGGTCCCGCCGACCGGCCCGGTCCCGCCGACCGGCCCGGTCCCGCCGCCGTCGGTCGCGGTCCCGCCGCCGCCGGCGCGGTCCCGCCGCCGTCGGTCGCGGTCCCACTCGGCGGCCCCCTGTCTCCCTGTTCGCTCAGGGAGGGGCCCAAACAACGGATGTGAATCCAGCGTCTGCGACGTGCTAATCTTCAGATGTCGCCAGGCGATCGCACCGAAAAAAGCGGTGAGGGAGCCCGGAGCACACCCAATGCGCGGGTGGCGGAATAGGCAGACGCGCTGGATTCAGGTTCCAGTGCCCGCAAGGGCGTGGGGGTTCAACTCCCCCCTCGCGCACCAGACGGAAGCCCCGTAGGTCATCGACCTACGGGGCTTCCGCGTTGTCGGTCGTGGCGCGTCTGCCTCCGGTCGGCCCGGGATGTGGGCGGCGAAGGCGAGCGGCGATGTGAGCGATGCGACCTTCGTCGTCGCGGGGCGAGACGAAAGAGAGCCGCGGGCGGGGCCGGCCGCTGCCTAGGGTGCGAGCGTGGACGCGACTTCGAAGATCAGGGCCGGGATCGGCGCCGGATGGGGATGGTTCGCCGCACCCGAGTTCTGGTCGCGGCGCAGAACGGCGGGCGAGCTGGTGCTCGCCGTCGTGATCGGGCTGCTCGCCGCCGGCAGCGAGGAGCTGCTCGGCGGAGAAGGGTGGCAGCTCGCCGCGGTCGGCCTGGCCGCCGCCGTCCTGTCGCTGCTGCGCCGAAGGCTGCCCGTCACCATGCTCGTCGTCACGGGCGCCCTCGCGCCGCTCGTGCCGGGCTTCCTGATGCTCCTGATCCTGATCGGCTGGTCGTCGGGCCGGTACATCGCGGGCGCCGGACGGGCCCTGATCGCGTACACCGTGGCGTACGTGCTGAACATCGCGGCCAGCGTGGTCGAGGTCTGGGACCTGCACCGGACGCTCACCGTCGTCTTCATGTCGACGCTCTACTACCTGGCGACGACCCTCGCCCCCGGGCTCGCCAACCGGTACTGGACCCAGCGCAGGACCCTTCTGCACACCCTGCAGGAGCACAACGCCCAACTGCTGCGGGAACGCGCGATGGTGGTCGGGCAGGCCCGGCTCATGGAGCGCCAGCGGATCGCCCAGGACATGCACGACAGCCTCGGGCACCAGCTCGCGCTGATCGCCGTCCACACCGGCGCACTGGAGGTCGACCGGGAGCTGACCGACCGGCAGCGGGAGGCCGTGGGGGTGCTGCGCAACGCCTCGGTGACCGCCATGCACGAACTGCGCGAGGTCGTCGGCATCCTGCGCGACGGCGTCGCGGCGCCGTCCGGCGCCCCCGTCCCGCCGGCACGTTCCGGTGACTCCTCGGGCCGGGCGGCGCGGGGGACCGCCGGTATCCAGGAGCTCGTGGAGACCGCTCAGGGCGCCGGGAACCGCGTGGAGCTCCGGCGGCGCGGGGAGGTCCGCCCGCTGCCGCCGGCCGCCGACCACGCCGCGTACCGGATCGTGCAGGAGGCGCTCACCAACGCCTACAAGCACGCGCCGGGCGCGCTCATCGGCGTGGAGGTGCGGTACGAGCCGGACTCCCTCGTCGTGGAGATCGTCAACGAGGCCGCCGCGCACGCGCCGGGGGACGTGGTCAGCGGCGGGCAGGGGCTGACCGGGCTGCACGAGCGGGCCAGGCTCGTCGGCGGCATCGTGCACGCGGGGCCGGTCGACGGCGGCGGATTCCGGGTCGCCGGGATGCTGCCGTACGGGACGGTGGAAGCAGCGCCTTTGGTCGATGCGGAGGACGACTTCCGGCAGCAGTCGACGGGGCCTCTCGTGGGCGACCGTGGTCGCGTTCCGGTCGGGCAGGCCGACTGGACGCTGACGGAACGGGAGCTGGCGATGGCGTTGCGCGGGGGCAGGAGCACGGGCCGTGGGGTCGCGATGGGATGCGGGATAGCGTTCGCGGCGCTCGTGCTGCTGCTGGTGGCGGGGGGCTTCGGCGTCTACTTCCTCGTGTCGTCGCTGGAGAAGGGAATGATCGACCCGGGCGAGTACGACGCGGTGGAGGTCGGCGCCGCCGAGCGGGACGTGCGCGACCGGCTGCCGTCCGGCGACACCGTCGCCACCACCGGCCTGCACGGCAAGGGGCCCGCGGAGCCCGAGGGATCGAAGTGCCTGGTGCTGATGTCCTCCGAGGTGGTGGAGAGCGAGGCGGAGCCGGTTTTCCGGTTCTGCTTCAAGGACGGCAAGCTGATCGAGAAGAAGTCGTACGAGGTCACGCGCTAGCGCTGACCCGCCCGAACCGGTAGCCGTTGGGGAGTAGCTGTGGCAGGGCAGCGCATCAGGGTCGTGATCGCCGATGACGAGCCGCTGATCAGAGCCGGGATCCGGATGATCCTCACCTCGGACGAGGAGATCGAGGTGGTCGCGGAGGCGGCCGACGGCCGACAGGCGGTCGAGGAGGCGCGGGCGCACGCGGCCGACGTGGTGCTGCTCGACATCCAGATGCCGGTGCTCGACGGCCTCTCCGCCCTGCCGGAGCTGCGCCGGGCGGCGCCTTCGACGCGGGTGATCGTGCTGACGACGTTCGGCGAGCGGGAGAACGTGCTGCGGGCCCTGGAGCACGGGGGCGCCGGGTTCCTGCTCAAGGACACCGCGCCGGCCGAGCTGATCCGCGCGGTACGAGCCGCGGCGGCCGGAGACGCGTACCTCTCGCCGGCTGCCACCCGTCATGTGGTCGAGCAGCTGGCGTCGGGGCGGGAGGTCGCCCGTGCCGAGCAGGCCAGGGGGCGCGTGGCGGCCCTGAGCGAGAAGGAGCGCGAGGTCCTCGCGCTGCTCGGCGAGGGGCTGTCCAACGCGGACGCGGGGCGCCGGCTGCACATGAGCGAGGCCACGGTGAAGACGTACGTCAGCCGGATTTTGGCGAAGCTGGGCTGCGAGAACCGCGTACAGGCGGCCCTGCTGGCGCGCGACGCGGGGCTTTAGGACCTCGGGGAGGCGAGGGGGAGGGGCCGACGGCACAGGGTGTCGAGGGCCCCGGGGATCTGGCGGTGGCTCGAACTCCGGCCCCTGGGGCGAACTCTGGCCCCTGGGTCGAACTCCGGCCTCGGGGTCGAACTCCGGCCCCTGGGGCGAACTCTGGCCCCTGGGGCGAACTCCGGCCTCGGGCTCGAACTCCGGCCCCTCGGTCGGTCGTTGCCCGCTCGTATCGGCTTGCCGCAGGTCCGCCCGGTCGGATAGGAAGCTCGCATGCTGAGGGGTAGCAAGGTCGGGCTCAGGGCCCGGCACGACGAGGACATCCCGATCCTGCGGACCGAGCTCTACGAGGACGTGGCCGGCACCTCGCGGGCCCAGTCCGCGCCGTGGCGTCCGGTCACGCCCGGTTCGAAGGACCCGCGGCTCGTCGTGGACGACACGGACCAGGGACACGTCTCGTTCTCGGTGGTGGAGCTGGAGGGCGGCACCCTCGTCGGCATGGCGAACCTGTGGGGCATCGACACCCATCACCGGTCCGCGCACATCGGGCTCGGACTGCTGCCTTCCGCCCGAGGCAAGGGCTACGGCACCGACGTGGTCTCCGTGCTGTGCCACTACGGATTCGTCGTGCGCGGCATGCACCGGTTGCAGATCGAGACGCTCGCGGACAACACCGCGATGCTTCACTCCGCCGAGCGCAACGGGTTCGTCCGCGAGGGTGTCCTGCGCTCCTCGGCCTGGGTGATGGGCGAGTTCCTCGACGAGGTGCTGCTCGGGCTCCTCGCCGCCGACTGGAAGCCCACCTCGGAGGCCTAGCCCGGGGTCCGGGCCGATGCCGGGCCCGCGTTGTAGCGGAGCAGGTACGCCGCGAACTGCGCGAGGTCCTCGGCGGACCAGTCCTTGAGGCGCTCCTGGTAGGCGGCGCGACGGCTTGCCTGGGTGGCGGCGAGGACGCGGGTGCCTGCCTCGGTGGGGTGCAGGACGTGGACCCGGTGGTCCTCCGGGTCGGGTCGGCGCTCGACCAGGCCCAGCTTCTCCAGGCCCGCGATCTGCCTGCTGACCGTCGACTTGTCCAGCAGGTAGTGGGCGGCGAGATCGGTGGCGCGACAGCCCTGCTGGTCGTCGATATGGGCGAGCAGGGTGTAGGAGACGAGCGGCAGATCCGGGTGGAGCCGGGCCGCCGCGGCGCGGGCACGGCGGGAGAACGCCGTCAGCTCCCGCTGGATGATGTCGACGGATGTGTCGCGCGGGCCGTCGGTCATGTCGCGCTCCCTGGGTCACCGGTTCACCTGACCGGTTTGGTTCCCACCGGTTCAGTTGTATAGTACAACGGTTATTTAGTTGTAAAAGCCAACCATGGAGGTGTGCGGTGTCCGCAGGACCCCACCCCGCGGGACCGGCGTCGACGAGCGCGCTCCGGCACGTGCTCGGACACCTGCTGACCCCGCTGCTCATGTGCGTCGGCATGGGCCTCGCCTACCTCGGGGCGTTCCACGCCCCCCAACCCCACGACCTGCGTGTCGACGTCGTCGGCTCGGGCCCCACCACCCAGGTACTCGCCCAGACCCTCCACGACAAGGGGGCCGGGGCACTCGACATCCGTACCGTCCCCGACCGGGAGACGGCCGTCTCGGCACTCCGCGACCAGTCCTCCTTCGGCGCCTACCTCCCCGGCGCCCACCCCGAACTGCTCGTCGCCTCCGCCTCCTCCGACACCAGCGCCATCGCCGTCGAGAAGGTCTTCACCGAAGTCGCCGCCGCACAGGACGCCCCCCTCAAGGTCACCGACGTCGAACCCGTATCGCAGGGCGACCCCACCGGCCAGGGTGTCTTCTTCCTCCTGGTCGCGCTCAGCATCGGCTCGTACGCCTCCGTCGCCGTCATCGGCGGCGCGGGAGCCGTCCTGCCCCTGCGCGTCCGCGCCCTGCTCGCCGCCGGAACGTCCCTCGTCGTGAGCCTCATCGGCCTCGTCCTCGCCGGACCGATGTTCCACCTCGTCGACCAGGGACTCGGCGGAGTCTGGGCCATGTCCTGGCTGTACTCGGCCGGCATCCTGCTGATCGGCGTCGGACTCCACACCTTTCTGCGGCGCTGGACCACCCTCGGCGTGATGGTCCTGTTCGTCATGCTCAACTTCACCAGCTCCGGCGGGATCTACCGCCCCGAGCTGCAACCCGGCTTCTTCGGCGCGCTCCACGCCTTCTGGAACGGCGCCGGATTCGTCGAGGGCGTGCGCAGCCACGTCTACTTCGACGGCCACGCACTCGGCGGACACCTGCTCGTCCTCGCCCTCTGGCTCCTCGCCGGAGCGGCCGTGACGGCCAGCGCGGGCCTGGCCGAAGCACGCCGCCGTCAGCCGGCGCCGTCCACGGCGGTGGGAGGACCCGGAGCGGCGGAGCCGGAGGCCGCGACAGAGGACGAGATGGAGGAGGCCGTCGGAGTCTGAGGGGCCCATGGCCTGGTGGACAGCGACCGGAGGCAGTTGTCCACAGGTCGTTGTCCACAGGGGAAGACGGGCCACCGAACCCGGCGGTACCGTCTTGCCCAGTTGATGTTGCACAGCACAGAACGAAGGCGGGGGAGGCGTCCCATGGGCGAGATCCAGACAGCGGTACCGGGACAACGAGGCACGGAGAGCGGACGCGTACCGCACGTGCCCGGGTTCGCCCGGCGGGCGGCGGCGGGGGCCACCAACTCCCCCAAGGAACAGGGCAAGGCCCTGCGCGCCCGCGTCCCACGCGCCACTCACAGCACCCTCGTCCTCGCCGACGACCGGCCCGACGCCGTCCGTGCCGTCGAGGAGTCCAGCCGCGACCGCGTGCCCGCCCTCGCGCCCATCCGCGTCGGCCGCATGGCCGCGAGCCCTTTCGCCTTCCTGCGGGGCTCCGCCGGGCTCATGGCCCACGACCTCGCCGGCTCGCCCGTCACCGGCGTCGCCGCCCAGATATGCGGCGACGCCCACGCGGCGAACTTCGGCCTCTACGGAGACGCCCGAGGCCGGCTTGTCATCGACCTGAACGACTTCGACGAGACCGTCGTCGGCCCCTGGGAATGGGACCTCAAGCGACTGGCCACCTCCCTCGTCCTCGCCGGACGAGAGGTCGGCGCCAGCGAGGACACCTGCCGGGCCGCCGCCTTCGACACCGTCGGCGCCTACCGCCGGACCATGCGGCTCCTCGCCAAGCTCCCCGCACTCGACGCCTGGAACGCGATAGCCGACGAGGAGCTCGTCTCCCACACCGACGCCCGCGACCTGCTCGGCACCCTCGAAAGAGTCTCGGAGAAGGCCCGGAACAACACCAGCGCCCGGTTCGCCGCCAAGTCCACCGAGTCCGTCACCGACTCCGACGGCGGCGGCCGCAGGTTCGTCGACGCACCGCCGGTGCTGCGCCGCGTGCCGGACGCGGAAGCGGCCGCCGTCGCCGCCGCGCTCGGCCCGTACCTGGACACCGTCTCCCACGACCGGCTCCCGCTCCTCGCGCGGTACGCCGTGCACGACGTCGCCTTCCGTGTCGTCGGCACCGGCAGCGTCGGCACCCGCTCGTACGTCGTGCTGCTCCTCGACCACCGGGGCGAGGCGCTCGTCCTCCAGGTGAAGGAGGCGCGCCCCTCGGCGCTCCTCCCCCACCTGCCGGCGGCCGGCTTCACCGCCCCGGACGCGGGGCACGAGGGACAGCGCGTGGTCCTCGGGCAGAAGCGGATGCAGGTCGTGAGCGACATCCTGCTCGGGTGGACAACGGTCCAGGGGCGCCCTTTCCAGGTGCGCCAGTTCCGCAACCGCAAGGGCAGCGTCGACCCGGCCGCGCTCACCCCCGACCAGGTCGACGACTACGGCCGCATGACCGGCGCCCTGCTGGCGCGAGCCCACGCCCACAGCGCGGACCCGCGCCTGATAGCGGGCTACTGCGGCAAGAACGAGGAGTTCGACGAGGCCGTCGCGGCCTTCGCCGTCGCCTACGCCGACCGCACCACGGAGGATCACACCGACCTGGTGACGGCGGTACGCGACGGCCGGATAGCGGCCGAACTCGGCATCTGAGGCCACAGGCGCGCCCGCACCTGTAGCCGGACGAAGCCGACCACGGGGGGACGGGGGCACGGGGGCGGGGGAGGGAGGGGGGGGAGGGGCCCCCGGGGGATCGTAGGCTGGGGTGGTGACGGACCGGAGCGAGGACGTGGGCGTGGACCAGGACCAGGACGTGGATCCGGGCGCGGGCTCGGATCCGGGCGACGACCCGGCGGGCGCCGCGCAGGGCGCGGGCGCGGACTCGGGCGGTGCCGAGCGGCCCGAGGCGCGGCTGGAGAAGGCCGTGCGGGTGGCCGAGCAGGCCTTGATCGAGTTCGAGATCGCCGTGGAGACGTTCCGCGTCGAGGTCGACAACTTCTCCCGGCTGCACCACCAGAAGCTGGGCCCCATGTACACGCGGCTCGACGAGCTGGACGCGCAGATCGCCGAGGCGAGGGCCGCTCGGAGCGGGGATCCGGAGGATCTGCGGCGGGCGCAGGAGGCGCGGGCCGTCGTGATGCCGATGCCGGCCGTCGACGAGCTCTTCCACGACTGGATGGACTCCGACGGGCTCTCCCCCGAGGCCGCCGCCATGCTGACCGGGCAGCCGGTGCAGCCGCCCAAGCGGGTCCGGCCCGGTGAGGAGGCCCGGAAGCTCTACCGCGAGCTGGCCCGGCAGGCCCACCCGGATCTGGCGCGCGAGGAGGCCGAGCGCAAGCGGCGCGAGGAGTTCATCACCCGGGTGAACGCGGCCTACGCCCGTGGTGACGTGGCGCTGCTGCGTGAGCTGTCCAAGGAGTGGGCGGCCGGTCCCGTCCCCGAGCCGGAGCGGCTCAGCGAGAGCGAGGAGCTGTACGCGCGCCTCGACTGGCTGACGCAGCGCAAGGAGCTGCTGACGCTGGTGGCGCGGGAGCTGGAGGAGAGCGCGATCGGCGCGATGCTGCGGATGGCGCCCGACGATCCCGACCGTCTCCTCGACGAGATCGCCGAGCAGCTCCTGGCGCAGGTCGCCGAGCGTGAGGCGGAGCTCGCCTCGCTCGTGGGGTAGGTGCAGTAGGTTTCACAGTGCTCGACTTCCGTCGAGTCGTTCGTACGAGAGAAGGCCTGACCCATGAATTTCGCCCCGCTCCCCTCGGTGGACGTGGCTTCCGTGCCGGCCGATGCCCTGGTGGTGGACGTCCGTGAGGACGACGAGTGGGTGGCCGGTCACGCCGAGGGTGCGCTGCATGTGCCGATGAGCGACTTCGTGGCGCGTTTCGGTGAGGTGACCGAGGCGGTTGCCGACGGGCGTCGCGCGTATGTGATGTGCCGGGTCGGTGGCCGGTCGGCGCAGGTCACGCAGTATCTGGTGCAGCAGGGGATCGACGCGGTGAACGTCGACGGCGGCATGATCGCCTGGGATGCGGCCGGGCGGCCGGTGGTGACGGCGGCGGGCGCCCCGGGCTTCGTGGCCTAGGGTGTGGGCGTCCGGGCGGGTTCGCCCGGACGGATCGGACGCCCGGGCGCGGGTTCGCCGGGGCGGGATCAGCCGAGGGGATGGGCGGCGAGGAGGTCGCCCAGGGCCTCCTCGTGGGCCGCGGCCGGGCCGAGGGCGAGTTCGAGCTGCTTGGCCCAGGCGTGGTACCGGTGCAGGGGGTAGTCGGTGTCGGCGCCGAAGCCGCCGTGGAGGTGCTGGGCGGTCTGCACCACGCGGCGTACGCCTTCCGAGGCCCAGATCTTGGCGACGGCGATGTCCGCGGCGGGCGGCAGTGGTCCGCCGGCTTCGCTGCTGATGCGCCAGGCGGCCTGCCAGAGGGTGACCTCCATGGCCCGTAGGTCGATGTAGCGGTCTGCCGCTTGGACGGCGACGGCCTGGAAGGTCGCCACGGGGTGGCCGAACTGTTCGCGTTTGCCCGTGTACTGGCTGGTCATGGTGAGGACGTTCTCGCCGAGTCCGAGGGCGAGGGCGCAGGTGCCGGTGGCGAGGACGCCGTGGAGCCATTCCCAGGCGCCGTCGGTGTCGATGACGTCGGCGGTGTCGAGGTGTACGGAGTCCAGGCGGAGTTCGGCGAGGAGCTCGCCGCTGGTGGAGTACTGCTCGGCGAGGGTGAGGCCGGGGTGGGTGCGGGGGAGCAGCGCGAGGACGGTCTGTCCTTCGGTGGTGTGGGCGGGGACGGCGATCCGGTCGGCGCCGTGGGCCCAGGGGACGGCGCTCTGGAGGCCGTCGAGGATCCAGCCTGTGCCGTCGCGGTGGGCGGTGACGGCGAGTTCGGCGGGGTCGTGGCCCGTGCGGCCGTTGGAGGCGGCGGTGAGGACGAGTTCGCCGCGTGTGACGCGGGGGAGGAGTTCGGCCGCGGTGCGCGGGTCGGCGTAGCGCTGGATGGTCATGGCGACCGCGCTGGTCTCCAGGAGGGGGACGCGGGCGAGGACGCGGGCGGATTCGCGCAGGACGAGGCAGAGGGCGATGGTGTCGAGGCCTGCGCCGCCGTGTTCGGGGTCGAGGACGAGGCCGAGGAGGTCGGCGGTGGCGAGGCGGGACCAGAGCGGTCGGTCGAAGTCGTCGGCGACGGCTCCGGGGGTGAGCGCGGGGCTCGGTACGGCGTCGGGTGTGACGCCGGAGAAGACCGCTTTGGCCGCCTCGACGGCCGCCTGCTGTTCTTCGGTGAAGGTGAAGTCCACGGCCATGCCCTCCCGTTGCCTGTCTGACGGATCGTCAAGATAGAACAGGTTCTAGGGGAAGGGAATGGGTGCGCGGGGACGGTCAGCGGTCGAAGTCCAGCTCCACTTCGGCGGTGGCGGGGTGGGACTGGCAGGCCAGGACGTATCCGGCCTCGGTCTCCTCCGGCTCCAGCGCGAAGTTGCGGTCCATGCGGACCTCGCCTTCGACGAGGAAGGCGCGGCATGTGCCGCAGACTCCGCCCTTGCAGGCGTAGGGGGCGTCGGCACGGGCGCGCAGGACCGTTTCGAGCAGCGTCTCGCCCTTCTCCACCGGCCAGTTGCCGGAGCGGCCGTGCAGGGTCGCCGTGAGGGTGGCGTGGGCCGGGGCGGAAGCGGTGGGTGCCGAGGCGGGCGCCGAGCCGTCGTCGACGTGGAAGATCTCCTGGTGGATCCGGGAGCGGGCGACGCCGAGGCCGCGCAGGGCGCCTTCGGCGGCCTGGACGAGGCCGAACGGGCCGCACAGGAACCAGCCGTCGATGTCGTCGACGGGCAGGAGCGCGGGGAGCAGGCCGGTCAGCCGCTCCTGGTCGAGCCGCCCGGACGGGAGTCCGGCCTGCTGCTCCTCGCGGGAGAGCACGGTGATGAGCTGGAAGCGGTCCGGGAAGCGGTCCTTGAGGTCGGCGACCTCGTCCAGGAACATCGTGGAGGACGCGGTGCGGTCGCTCCGTACGAGGCAGAAGCGGGCGTCCGGCTCCTGGGTGAGCAGGGTGGCGGCCATCGAGAGGACCGGGGTGATGCCGCTGCCGCCGACGACGGCGGCGAAGCGTCCGGGGCGGGGCGTGAGGGTGAAGCGGCCCATGGGTTCCATGACGTCGACGGTGTCGCCGACGGCCAGTTCCTTCAGGGCGTAGGTGGAGAACTCGCCGCCGTCGACCAGTCGGATGCCGACGCGCAGGACGGGGTCCTGGCCGGTGGGGGCCGCGGGCGCGCAGATCGAGTACGTACGGCGGATCTGCTCGCCGTCGCGTGCGGTGCGGCGCAGGGCGAGGTGCTGGCCGGGGGTGTGGCGGTAGGCGTCGCGGAGCTCGGGCGGGACGGCGAAGGTGACGGCCACCGAGTCGTCCGTGAGCTGCTCGACCTCGCTCACCCGGAGCGGATGGAACTCAGCCCGTCCGGAGCGTGAGGACTGCATCTACAACTCCTTGAAGTGGTCGAACGGTTCGCGGCAGGCCGTGCAGCGGCGCAGTGCCTTGCAGGCCGTGGAGGAGAACCGGCTGAGCAGCTCGGTCTCGGTGGAGCCGCAGTGCGGGCAGCGGATGGCCAGGGTGAGGGGGACGGGTCCGCCGGCCGGGCCCTGCGGGCGGGGCGGGGCGATGCCGAACTCGGCGAGCTTGCGTCGGCCTTCGTCGCTGATGTCGTCCGTCGACCAGGCGGGGGCGAGGACGGTGACGACGGAGACGTCGGGGACGCCGTGTTGGTGCAGGGCGTGCTCGATGTCGGAGGACATCGCCTCGATCGCGGGGCAGCCGGTGTAGGTCGGGGTGAGTTCGACTTCGACGCGGCCGGGGCCGAGGACCTGGACACCGCGCAGCACGCCGAGCTCTTCGAGGGTGAGGACGGGCAGTTCGGGGTCGGGGACGGCGCCGGCGATCCGGGCCAGTTCCCGCTCCAGGTCCGTCATGGTCGTGGTCACCATGTCGCCCCCGGGTGGCTGCGGTGCAGGTGCTGCATCTCGGCGAGCATGCGGCCGAAGGACTCGGTGTGGAGGCCCTGTCGGCCGGCTCCGGCGCGCCAGGCGCCGGTGTCGGGTCCGCCGGGGACGGTGAGGGTGGCCCGTTCGAGGACGGCTGTGATCGAGTCGAGCCAGGTGCCGCGGAGCGCTTCGAGGTCCACGGCGAGGCCTTCGAGGGGCTGGAACAGTTCGCCGGTGTAGCGCCAGAGGGCGTCACACGCGCGCTGCATGCGGGCGTGGCTCTCGGCGGTGCCGTCGCCGAGACGGAGGGTCCAGTGCTCGGCGTGGTCCTGGTGGTAGGCGACTTCCTTGACGGCCTTCGCCGCGAGGCCGCTCAGGGGGCCGTCGCCGGTGGCCAGCTGTCCGTACAGGAGCCGCTGGTAGGTGGAGAAGTAGAGCTGGCGGGCGATGGTGTGGGCGAAGTCGCCGTTGGGCTGTTCGACGAGCTGGCTGTTGCGGAAGGCCCGCTCTTCGCGGAGGTAGGCCAGTTCGTCCTCGTCGCCGACGAGGGAGAGCAGGATGCGCGCCTGGCCGAGGAGGTCGAGCGCGATGTTGGCGAGGGCGACCTCCTCCTCCAGGACGGGGGCGTCGCCCGCCCACTCCCCCAGGCGGTGGGAGAGCACGAGGGCGTCGTCGCCGAGGGCGAGGGCTGCTTCGGTGATCGCGGCGGTGTCGGTGGTGCCGGCGGTCGCGCTCGCGGGTGCTTCGCTCACAGGTGCTTCACTCCCTCGGGGATCTCGTAGAAGGTCGGGTGACGGTAGGGCTTGTCCGCCGACGGCTCGAAGAACGGGTCCTTCTCGTCGGGCGAGGAGGCGGTGATCGCGGCGGAGGGGACCACCCAGATCGAGACGCCTTCGTTGCGGCGGGTGTAGAGGTCCCGGGCGTTGCGCAGGGCCATCTCGGCGTCGGGCGCGTGCAGGCTGCCGGCGTGCGTGTGGGACAGCCCGCGGCGTGAGCGCACGAACACCTCCCACAGCGGCCATCCGTCGGTGCTCATGCCCGTGCCTCCCCGTTCGTGTCCGTGTGCGTGTGCGTGTGCGTGTTCGTGTGCGTGTGCTGGGCTGCCGTGTGCTTGTCGGCGTAGGCCGCGGCTGCCTCTCTGACCCAGGCGCCTTCTTCGTGGGCGCGGCGGCGCCGGTCGAGGCGCTGTTCGTTGCAGGGGCCGTTGCCCTTGAGGACGTCCCAGAACTCGGCCCAGTCGATGGGGCCGAAGTCGTAGTGCCCGCGCTCCTCGTTCCAGCGCAGGTCCGGGTCGGGGAGGGTGAGGCCGAGGGCCTCGGCCTGCGGGACGGCGATGTCGACGAAGCGCTGGCGCAGCTCGTCGTTGGAGTGCCGCTTGATCTTCCATGCCATGGACTGGGCGGAGTGCGCCGATTCGTCGTCCGGGGGGCCGAACATCATCAGCGAGGGCCACCACCAGCGGTTCACCGCGTCCTGCGCCATGGCGTGCTGGGCCTCGGTGCCCTGGGAGAGGGCGAGGAGCGCTTCGTACCCCTGGCGCTGGTGGAAGGACTCCTCCTTGCAGATACGGACCATCGCGCGGGCGTACGGGCCGTAGGAGCAGCGGCAGAGCGGGACCTGGTTGGTGATCGCGGCGCCGTCCACGAGCCAGCCGATGGCGCCGACGTCGGCCCACGTCAGCGTGGGGTAGTTGAAGATCGAGGAGTACTTCTGGCGGCCGGCGTGGAGCTTGTCGAGGAGCTCGTCGCGGCCGGTGCCGAGGGTCTCCGCCGCGCTGTACAGGTACAGGCCGTGGCCGGCCTCGTCCTGGACCTTGGCCATCAGGATCGCCTTGCGGCGCAGCGAGGGCGCGCGGGTGATCCAGTTGGCCTCGGGCTGCATTCCGATGATCTCGGAGTGGGCGTGCTGCGCTATCTGGCGGACGAGGGAGGCCCGGTAGGCGTCGGGCATCCAGTCGCGCGGCTCGATGCGCTCGTCGGCGGCGACGGCGGCGTCGAACACCGCCTCGTAGGCGGCGAGCGCCGCTTCCGCCGCCGTGTCCTGCTCGCCGTACGCGGCCGCCCGCGCGCCCTGCGCGCTCGCGGTCACTGCGGTCGCTGCCGTCCCTGCGGTCATCGCACTCCCTACCGACCGATCGTTCGGTTGAATGACTTCAATGGTCGGTCGGCGGCCCGTATGGTGTCAACCCTGTGGATAACCGAGGGTGGACCGATCGGGATCGGGGCGGGATGGAAGCGCACGACGACGCGGACACGCGCGAGGAGCATCCGGTGCCGGAACCGGGTCCACGGGAAGGCGCCGGGATCGCCGCCCTCTCCCTTCCGTTCCAGGTCGTCGCGGCCGTCTCGCTCGCCGTCGTCGGCGTCCTCGCCTGCGTCCACCTCGCGATGGTGTTCCTGCACGTCGCGCCGTCGAACACGCTGACCAAACAGCACGGCGCCGCCGTCGACGACTGGGTGTACCCCGAGTTCGAGCAGAACTGGAAGCTCTTCGCCCCCAACCCGCTGCAGCAGAACGTCGCCGTCCAGGTCCGCGCCCGCGTCGCGGACGGCGACGGCACCCCGCGCACGACCGGCTGGATCGATCTGACCGCCCAGGACGCCGAGGCGATACGCGGCAGCCTCGTGCCCAGCCACACCCAGCAGAACGAGCTCCGCCGGGCCTGGGACTTCTACCTGAACTCGCACACCGAGGACCATCTCCCCAACGGCCTGCGGGGCCGGCTCTCCGAGAACTACGTCCGCCGGATCGTCATGCTCCGTCTCGACGAGCGGCGGCTCGGCGGCGTCGTGGAGCAGATACAGCTCCGCTCCACCACACGCGGCGTTCCCGCACCGTCGTGGAGCACCGAGAAGATCAGCACGGAACCCGTCCACCGGGAGCTCCCGTGGTGGAAGGTGACCGCCGCCGATCTGCCCGGCGGGGCGCGTGACGACCGTACGGAGGCGGCCAGGTGAACCGATCATTCACGCACCCGGACGCCGGAGGGCACGAGAGCGCCGGAGGCGCCGCGCACGCGGTGAAGGCCGGAGGCGCCGCGAACGCCGCGCACGCCGAAGGCCCGGCCCCCCAGGCCCCCGCCGCCGCGCGGGAGCCGTTCGACCGGCGGCTCGCGCGGGGTGTCCAGCGGGTGACGGCCTCGGCGCTCGGCCCGTACCAGACCGCGATCGTCCGGATCGGCTTCTCCCTCACCTGGCTGCTCTTCCTGCTGCGCGAGCTGCCCCACCGGCACGAGCTCTACGGCCCCGACGGCCCCTGGGCGTGGGAGATGGGCCGGCAGCTGATCGCCCAGAACGACGCCTTCACGGTCCTGATGTGGTCCGACAGCGCCCTCTGGTTCGAGATCGTCTACGGCCTCGCCGTGGCCTCCGCGCTCCTGCTGCTCCTCGGATGGCGTACCCGCGCCATGTCGGTGGTCTTCATGGCCGGCGTGCTGTCCCTGCAGAATCGCTCCGTCTTCATGGGGGACGGCGGGGACAACGTCCTCCACCTCGCCGCGATCTACCTCGTCCTCACCCGCTGCGGCCAGGTCTGGTCCCTCGACGCCCGCCGGGCGGCCCGCGAGGCGCGTGAGGCGGACCAGGGGCGGGAGGCGCACCGCGACGTCGTCGGACCGCTGCTGTGGACGGTGCTGGGCGGCCTCCTGCTCGTCGCCACGTACTTCGCCGACGTCACCGGCTCGCTGTGGCTCCTGGTGATGCTGTGGGTGCTGTGGCTGGCGCAGGCGCTGTGGTGGTGGGTGTGCCGGAACGCCCCGGGTGAGCCCCGCACGCTCCTCGACGTCCTCGCCAACCTCGCCCACAACGCGACCCTCGTCGTGATCATGGCCGAGGTCTGTCTGATCTACGCGACGGCCGGCTGGTACAAGATCCAGGGCTCGCGCTGGCAGGACGGCACCGCGCTCTACTACCCGCTCCAGCTGGACTACTTCACGCCCTGGCCCGCCCTGTCCGATCTGCTCGGCTCCAGCGGTGTGCTGGTGCTGGTACTGACCTACGGCACCGTGCTGATCCAGGTCGCGTTCCCCTTCGCCCTGTTCAACCGCAAGGTCAAGAACGTCCTGCTGGTCGCGATGATGCTGGAGCACGCAGGCATCGCCGTGCTCCTCGGACTGCCCCTGTTCTCGCTCGCGATGATCTCCGCGGACGCGGTGTTCCTGCCGACGGCGTTCCTGGTGTGGCTGGGCGCGCGGGTGGTGCGCGGCCGGGACCGTCTGCTGTCCCGCCGGGGAGGAGAGCTGCCCGCGCAGCGCTGTTCGGGTGAGGAACCCGCCCCCCGTACCCTCGTGGGGTGAGCACCGCCGAACAGTCCGAGCCGATCCAGTACGACGACGGGTACGCCCCCGAGGTCGGTGTGGGACCGCATCCGCGGCCCTGGCCGGACGGCGAGCGCTACGACCCGGAGCTGCTGGCGGACGGCGACCGGCGCAACGTCGTCGACCGGTACCGGTACTGGACGCGGGAGGCGATCGTCGCCGACCTGGACACCCGGCGCCACGACTTCCACGTCGCGGTCGAGAACTGGGGCCACGACTTCAACATCGGCTCGGTGGTGCGGACCGCCAACGCCTTCCTGGCGAAGGAGATCCACATCGTCGGCCGGCGGCGCTGGAACCGTCGCGGGGCGATGGTCACCGACCGCTACCAGCATGTGCGCCACCACCCGGACACCGAGTCGCTGACCGCGTGGGCGGCGGCCGAGGGTCTGGCGATCATCGGCATCGACAATCTGCCGGGCGCGGTGCCGCTGGAGCGGACGGTGCTGCCGCGCCGCTGTGTGCTGCTCTTCGGCCAGGAAGGGCCGGGCCTCACCGAGGAGGCCCGCGAGCACGCGGAGATGGTCTGCTCGATCGCCCAATTCGGTTCGACCCGGTCGATCAACGCGGGCGCCGCGGCGGCGATCGCGATGCACGCGTGGGTGCAGCGGTACGCCGAGATCACTCCCGGCACCTGACCGGCGGCGGCCCGCGGAGACCCGTAGGGCTTCGCCCCGAGGAGACTCCTAGGGCCTCGGCTGACCCGCTGCGGCCCGCGGAGACCCCGTAGGGCCCCCGCGAGCACGGGAGGTCACGCCTGGCGGCGGACCTCCACCACCCGGAAGCGGTTGGCGACGAACGCGGTGTCGCACAGGGCAGCGTTCGCGGCCGGGTTTCCGCCCGAGCCGTGGAAGTCGGAGAACGCCGCCGTCTGGTTGACGTAGACGCCGCCCGTCAGGTTCAGCGAGAGCTGGGCCGACTCCTCCAGACAGACCTCCTCGACGGCGCGCTCGGTCTCGGGCGAGGTGGTGTACGCCCCGACCGTCATCGCGCCCTTCTCACGGACCGTGCGCCGCAGCAGCTCCAGCGCGTCGGCGGTCGAGTCGACGGAGACGGCGAAGGAGACCGGCCCGAAGCACTCGGAGAAGTAGGCCGCCTCCGGGTCCGGCTTCGAACCGTCCAGCTTGACGATCACCGGCGTGCGGACCACGGCGTCCGGGAAGTCCGGGTTCGCCACCTCGCGGGAGGCCAGGGCCACCTCGCCGAGTCCGGCGGCCGCCTCCAGGCGCGCCTTCACGTCGGGGTTGACCAGGGCGCCGAGCAGCGCGTTCGCCCGGGCGTCGTCGCCGAGCAGACCGCCGACCGCCGCCGAGAGGTCGGTGACGACCTCGTCGTACGACTTGGGGCCCGCATCCGTGGTGATGCCGTCGCGGGGGATCAGCAGGTTCTGCGGGGTGGTGCACATCTGGCCGCTGTACAGCGACAGCGAGAACGCCAGGTTGGACAGCATGCCCTTGTAGTCGTCGGTGGAGTCGACGACGACCGTGTTGACGCCGGCCTTCTCCGTGTACACCTGCGCCTGGCGGGCGTTGGCCTCCAGCCAGTCGCCGAAGGAGGTGGAGCCGGTGTAGTCGATGATCCGGACCTCGGGGCGGACGGCCAGGGTCTTGGCGATGCCCTCGCCGGGCCGCTCGACGGCCAGCGCGACCAGGTTCGGGTCGAAGCCCGCCTCGGCGAGGACCTCGCGGGCGACGCGGACGGTGAGCGCCAGCGGGAGGACGGCGCGCGGGTGGGGCTTGACCAGGACGGGGTTGCCCGTGGCGAGGGAGGCGAAGAGGCCCGGGTAGCCGTTCCAGGTCGGGAAGGTGTTGCAGCCGATGACGAGGGCGATGCCGCGCGCGACCGGCGTGAAGGCCTTGGAGAGCTCCAGCGGGTCCCGCTTGCCCTGGGGCTTGGACCAGTCGGCGCTGCCGGGGGTGCGGGTCTGCTCCGCGTACGCGTACGCCACGGCCTCCAGGCCGCGGTCCTGGGCGTGGGGGCCGCCGGCCTGGAACGCCATCATGAAGGCCTGGCCGCTGGTGTGCATGACGGCATGCGCGAACTCGTGCGTACGGGCCGAGATGCGGGCGAGGATCTCCAGACAGACCAGGGCGCGGACCTCGGCGCCGGCCTCGCGCCAGCCCGCCATGCCGGCGCGCATCGCGGGCAGCAGGACGTCGATGTCGGCGTGCGGGTACTCGATGCCGAGCGACGGGCCGTACGGCGAGGTCTCGTCACCGGTCCAGGCGTCCGTGCCGGGCTGGTCCAGCTCGAAACGGGTGTTCAGCAGTGCCTTGTACGCCTCGAGGCCGGCGGCGGCGTCCAGCGAGCCGTTCTCGCCGTACGCCTTGGGGTGCTCGGGGTGGGGCGACCAGTAGGCACGGGTGCGGATGGTGTCGAGAGCCTGGTCGAGCGTGGACCGGTGCTTCTCGGCCAGGGCGTCGGTGGTCAGCTGAGCGGCGGCCATTACAGGACCAACTCCTCGTCGAGCTAGATCGATTCGGCGCGCGGGGCGCTCCACGACGGGTGGTCGTGGAAGACGGGTGGGCAGCAAAGGACGGACAGAGTTAGAGTAACCGAACGATCGGTCGGGACAAGGGGGTCTGTCGAAGCTGTGGACAACCCATCGGGGAGGATCAGTCGTATGACCGCCAATGTGAGCGACTCGGCGCCGGACGCCGGGGCGGGCGCCGCGCCGGAATCCGGTACCGACGCACTCGACCGCAGCCGTACCGTCGCCGTCGTCGGCACGGGGACCATGGGCCAGGGAATCGCGCAGGTCGCGCTGGTCGCCGGGCATCCCGTACGGCTCTACGACAGCGCCCCCGGCCGGGCCGAGGAGGCCGTGGCCGCCCTCGCCGCCCGGCTGGACCGCCTCGTCGAGAAGGGGCGGATGGACCGCGCGGCACGCGACGCGGCCGTGGGCCGGCTGCACGCCGCCGCCGCCCTGACGGACCTGGCCGACGCCGCGCTCGTCGTCGAGGCGATCGTCGAGCTGCTCCCGGTCAAGCGGGAGCTCTTCGCCGAGCTGGAGAAGATCGTCGGCGACGACACCCTGCTCGCCACCAACACCTCCTCCCTCTCCGTCACGGCGATCGCGGGCGGGCTGCGGCTTCCCGGACGGTTCGTCGGACTGCACTTCTTCAACCCGGCGCCGCTGCTGCCGCTCGTCGAGGTCGTCAGCGGCTTCGCCACCGACGCCTCGGCCGCCACGCGCGCGTACGAGACCGCTCAGGCTTGGGGCAAGACGCCGGTGCGCTGCGCCGACACCCCCGGCTTCATCGTCAACCGGATAGCCCGGCCCTTCTACGCGGAGGCGCTGCGCGTCTACGAGGAGGGCGTGGCGGACCCCGCCACCATCGACGCCGCCCTGCGCGAGTGCGGAGGGTTCCGCATGGGCCCCTTCGAGCTGACGGACCTCATCGGCCAGGACGTGAACGAGGCCGTCACCAGGTCCGTCTGGGACTCGTTCTACCAGGACCCCAAGTTCACGCCCTCCCTCGCCCAGCGGCGCCTGGTGGAGTCGGAGCGCCTCGGCCGGAAGTCGGGGCACGGTTGGTTCCCGTACGGGGACGGCGCGGCGTCCCCCGAGCCGCACACCGCGCCGCCCGCCGAGGCGCCGGCCTCGGTGACGGTCCAGGGCGACCTGTACCAGGCACGTGCCCTGGTGGCGTTGATCGAAAAGACGGCGATCGTGGTCGAGCGCGGGGACGACGCCGTGGCCGGCTACCCGGGCTGGATCGAGCTGCCGAGCGGCACCCGGCTCTTCCTCGCCGACGGGACGGCGGCCGAGGACGCCGAGATGCCGGTCGTCCACATCGACCTGGCACTGGACTTCTCCGCCTGCGAGCGGATCGTGCTCGCGCCGTCCGCCACCGTGGAGGACGACGCCCTGCAGGAGGCGATCGGCCTCTTCCAGGCGGTCGGCAAGAAGGTCAGCGTCATCCGCGACGTCCCCGGCATGATCGTCGCCCGTACGGTCGCGATGCTCGCCGACTTCGCCTTCGACGCCGCCGCGCGCGGGGTGGCCGCCGCCGACGACATCGACACGGCGATGCGGCTCGGCGTGAACTACCCGCGCGGGCCCCTCGCATGGGGCGAGGAGCTGGGCGTCGACTGGGTTCTGGAGACGCTCTCGAACCTGCACGAGGAGTACCCGACGGGCCGCTACGCCCCCTCGCAGGCGCTGCGCCGCCGGGCCGCCGCCGAGCGTGCCGCCGCGGAGGCGGCCGTGGTCGGGTCCGCCGTGGTGGAGTCGGCCGTGGCCGAGGCGGAGGCGACGGCATGACGACCGCGAAGCGTGACACGTACACGCCCGAGACGCTGCTCTCCGTCGCCGTGCAGGTCTTCAACGAGCGCGGCTACGACGGCACGTCCATGGAGCACCTGTCCAAGGCGGCCGGAATCTCCAAGTCCTCGATCTACCACCATGTCGCGGGCAAGGAGGAGCTGCTGCGGCGGGCCGTCAGCCGCGCGATAGACGGGCTGTTCGGGATCCTCGACGAGCCGGGCGCGGGGCGCGGTCGGGCCATCGAGCGTGTCGAGTACGTCACCCGGCGCACGGTCGAGGTGCTGATCGCCGAGCTGCCGTACGTGACGCTGCTGCTGCGGGTCCGGGGCAACACCGACACCGAGCGCTGGGCGATGGAGCGCCGCCGCGAGTTCGACCACCGGGTGGCCGATCTGCTGAAGGCGGCCGTGGCCGACGGGGACCTGCGGGCCGACGTGGACATCAAGCTCGCCACCCGGCTGCTCTTCGGAATGATCAACTCGCTGGTGGAGTGGTACCGGCCGCTGCCGGGCGCGCACGCGGAGCGCGACCAGCTCGCCGACACCGTGGTCCACCTGGCCTTCGACGGCCTGCGCACGGCCCGCTGAGGGCGGCTGGGGGCGGCTGCGGGTGCCTGGGGTTGCCCGGGGCCCCTGGGCGCTTGCGGGCCCCTGCCGAGCCTCGCTGTGGGCGGAGGCTCGGGCCCCCTCGGCGCCGGGACCTCAAGGGGCCCGCTGAGGTCTGCCGGGCCCCTGCTGAGGACGCTCGCCCCGTGCGGACTTGCCCGGCCCGCCGAGGGCCGCTGGGGCCGCTGGAGGGCCCGTGCTGGGCCCGCGCTGGGGCTCGTGATGGGCCTGCGCGGGCGCTCAGTGGTCCGGGTCGAGGTCCGTCTCCTCGAAGACCAGCAGCGTGCGGGTGGAGAGCACCTCGGGGATCGACTGGAGCTTGGTGAGAACCAGCTCCCGCAGCGTCCTGTTGTCCGGGGTGTGAACCAGCAGGAGGACGTCGAAGTCTCCGCTGACCAGTGCGATGTGCGCGGCGCCCGGCAGGGCCTGGAGCTGTTCCCGCACGGTGCGCCAGGAGTTCTGGACGATCTTGAGCGTGATGTAGGCCGAGGCGCCGTGGCCCGCGCGCTCGTGGTTCACGCGGGCGCTGAAGCCGCGGATCACCCCGTCGTCGATCAGCCGGTTGATCCGCGCGTAGGCGTTGGCCCGGGAGACGTGCACCCGTTCGGCGACGGAACGTATCGAGGCGCGACCGTCCGTCTGCAGGATGCGCAGGATGTCGCGGTCGATCGCGTCGAGCGGCCGGGCCGGCGGGCCCTGCGGCACTCCGGCCGGACTCTGGGCCAGGGCCTGCTCCCAGCCGTCGGCCATTTGTTCATCCGCCATGTCCCCCCGCCTCTCATCCATGGACGACATGTCTCTATCCCAGGCTGTGGAGAACCGATTGTCCACAGGCTGAGGGCGCCTGTAGCCAAAATGCCTCCACGACCGAACAATCGGTAGGTGAGGCGCGCCACACCCGCGCCACCCGCCTTCGGGTCTTATGCCCGCTCCCACGAGGAGGTGGACTCGTTGCAACAGCGCAGTTCGACAGTCCAAGAGCCGCCAGCTGCCGCCCCTGCCTACCGGCCCACCCCGCCCCCGGCGTGGAAGCCGCGTACGGACCCAGCCCCGCTGCTGCCCGACGCCGAGCCCTTCCGGGTCATCGGCACGGACGCGGTGGCCGACGCCGACCCCGAGCTGCTGCGGCGGCTCTACGCGGAGCTGGTGCGCGGCCGTCGGTACAACGCGCAGGCCACGGCGCTGACCAAGCAGGGCCGACTGGCCGTGTACCCGTCGACCACCGGGCAGGAGGCCTGCGAGGTCGCGGCGGCCCTGGCCCTGGAGGACCGGGACTGGCTCTTCCCCTCGTACCGCGACACCCTCGCGGCCGTCGCCCGCGGCCTGGACCCGGTCCAGGCGCTGACGCTGCTGCGCGGTGACTGGCACACCGGCTACGACCCCCGTGAGCACCGCATAGCGCCGCTGAGCACCCCGCTCGCCACCCAGCTGCCGCACGCGGTCGGGCTGGCCCACGCCGCCCGGCTCAAGGGCGACGACGTGGTCGCGCTCGCCATGGTCGGCGACGGCGGCACCAGCGAGGGCGACTTCCACGAGGCGCTGAACTTCGCGGCCGTCTGGCAGGCCCCCGTGGTCTTCCTGGTGCAGAACAACGGCTTCGCGATCTCGGTGCCGCTCGCCAAGCAGACCGCGGCCCCCTCGCTGGCCCACAAGGCCGTCGGGTACGGCATGCCGGGCCGGCTCGTCGACGGCAACGACGCGGTCGCCGTCCACCAGGTGCTGACCGAGGCCGTGGCACGCGCGCGGCGCGGCGGCGGACCGACGCTGGTCGAGGCCGTCACGTACCGGATCGACGCCCACACCAACGCCGACGACGCGACCCGCTACCGCGGGGACGGCGAGGTCGAGACCTGGCGTGCCCACGACCCGATCGTGATCCTGGAGCGGGAGCTGACCGAGCGCGGGATCATCGACGAGGCGCGTAAGCAGGCGGCGGCCGAGGCCGCCGAGACGATGGCGGCGGCGCTGCGCGAGCGGATGAACGCCGAACCCGTCCTCGATCCGATGGATCTCTTCGCGCACGTCTACGCCGAGCAGACGGCGCAGCTGCGCGAGCAGGCCGCGCAGCTGCGGGCCGAGCTCGAAGCCGAGGGTGAGGCGTGATGACGACCGCGCAGAAGACGGCGGCGGACAAGGCCACGGCCAAGCCCTCCACCATGGCGCAGGCCCTCCAGCGGGCCATGCGCGACGCGATGGCCGAGGACCCGACCGTCCATGTGATGGGCGAGGACGTCGGCACGCTCGGCGGGGTCTTCCGGGTCACGGACGGCCTCGCGAAGGAGTTCGGCGAGGACCGCTGCACGGACACGCCGCTGGCCGAGGCGGGCATCCTCGGCACGGCCGTCGGCATGGCGATGTACGGGCTGCGGCCGGTCGTCGAGATGCAGTTCGACGCCTTCGCCTACCCGGCGTTCGAGCAGCTGATCAGCCATGTGTCCCGGATGCGGAACCGCACGCGGGGCGCGATGCCGATGCCGCTGGTGATCCGTGTGCCGTACGGCGGCGGGATCGGCGGCGTCGAGCACCACAGCGACTCGTCCGAGGCGTACTACATGGCGACGCCGGGTCTGCACGTCGTCACCCCGGCGACGGTCGAGGACGCCTACGGGCTGCTGCGGGCGGCCATCGCCTCCGACGACCCGGTCGTCTTCCTGGAGCCCAAGCGGCTGTACTGGTCGAAGTCCGACTGGCGCCCGGAGGCGCCGGCGCCGGTGGAGCCGATCGGCAAGGCCGTGGTGCGGCGCAGCGGCCGCAGCGCGACGCTGATCACGTACGGGCCGTCCGTGCCGGTCTGTCTGGAGGCGGCGGAGGCCGCGCAGGCGGAGGGCTGGGACCTGGAGGTCGTCGACCTGCGCTCGCTGGTGCCGTTCGACGACGAGACGGTCTGCGCGTCGGTGCGGCGCACCGGGCGCGCGGTCGTCGTGCACGAGTCGACCGGGTTCGGCGGGCCGGGCGGGGAGATCGCCGCGCGCGTGAGCGAGCGGTGCTTCCACCATCTGGAGGCGCCGGTGCTGCGGGTCGCGGGGTTCGACATCCCGTATCCGCCGCCGATGCTGGAGCGGCACCACCTGCCGGGCGTGGACCGGGTGCTCGACGCGGTGGCGCGGCTGCAGTGGGAGGCGGGTAACTGATGGCGCAGGTGCTCGAGTTCAAGCTGCCCGACCTCGGTGAGGGGCTGACCGAGGCGGAGATCGTGCGCTGGCTGGTGAACGTGGGCGACGTCGTCGCCATCGACCAGCCGGTCGTCGAGGTGGAGACCGCCAAGGCGATGGTGGAGGTGCCGTGCCCGTACGGCGGTGTCGTCACCGCCCGCTTCGGCGAGGAGGGCACGGAACTGCCGGTCGGCGCACCGCTGCTGACGGTCGCGGTCGGCGGTACGGCGGGGTCCGGTGCGTCGGGTGAGGCGGGGGCCTCGGCGGCCCCGGCGGTCGCCGCGGCGGACGCCGAGTCGTCGGAGTACTCGGGCAACGTGCTCGTCGGGTACGGCACGGCGGGGCCGGCGGCGAGGCGTCGCCGGGTGCGTCACGAGAACGCCGCGGTGGCGAAGGCCGTGGCTCCGGCGGCGGCTCCGGTTTCCGCTTCCGCTGCCGCGGTCGTGGCTCCGGCCGTCGCTCCGGCCGCGGCTTCCTCCCCCGTGGCGGGGCCCGTTCCGGTGATCTCGCCGCTCGTACGGAAGCTGGCCCGGGACAAGGGCATCGATCTCCGCGAGGTGCGGGGGTCCGGCCCGGCCGGGCTGATCCTGCGGGCCGACGTCGAGTCGGCCCTGGCCGCCGCCGAGACGGCCGCGGCCGGCCCGGCGCCGGCGCCTGCGGCCGCCGTCACCGCGATGGGTGAGCGGGTGCCGCTGCGCGGGGTCCGTGGAGCCGTCGCAGACAAGCTCTCGCGCAGCCGTACGGAGATCCCGGACGCGACCTGCTGGGTCGACGCCGACGCGACCGAGCTCATGGCGGCGCGGACCGCGATGAACGCGGCGGGCGGTCCGAAGATCTCGCTGCTCGCCCTGCTCGCCCGGATCTGCACGCACGCCCTCGCGCGCTACCCGGAGCTCAACTCCACGGTGGACATGGCGGCCCGGGAGATCGTCCGGCTGCCGTCCGTGCACCTCGGGTTCGCGGCGCAGACCGAGCGCGGTCTGGTCGTCCCGGTGGTCCGGGACGCGGGCACGCGGACGGCGGAGTCTCTGACGGAGGAGTTCGCACGGCTGACGGAGTCCGCCAGGCAGGGGACGCTGACGCCGGGTGACCTGACGGGCGGGACGTTCACGCTGAACAACTACGGGGTGTTCGGGGTGGACGGCTCCACGCCGATCATCAACCACCCGGAGGCGGCGATGCTCGGCGTGGGCCGGATCATCCCCAAGCCGTGGGTCCACGAGGGCGAACTGGCGGTCCGCAAGGTCGTCCAGCTCTCGCTGACCTTCGACCACCGGGTCTGCGACGGCGGCACGGCGGGCGGCTTCCTCCGCTACGTCGCCGACTGCGTCGAACACCCGACGGTCCTGCTCCGCACGCTCTGACCCCACCGGGCGGGGGGGGGGGGGGGGGGGGCCCCCCCCCCCCCCCCCCCCCCCCCCCCCCCCCCCCCCGCCCGCGCCCCCGGGCCCACGCCACCGCCCCCGCCCCCGTACCCCCGAAAGGCACACCGTGACGCAGGACGACCTCCTCGCCCGAGCCCAGGCATGGCTCGCGGAGGACCCCGACCCGGAGACCCGCGACGAGCTGGCCGAGCTCATCGAGGCCGGTGGGACCGACGTGCTCGCCGCCCGGTTCGGCGGCACGCTCCAGTTCGGCACCGCGGGCCTCCGCGGCGAGCTGGGCGCCGGTCCGATGCGGATGAACCGGGCGGTCGTCATCAGGGCCGCCGCCGGTCTGGCCGCGTACCTGAAGGCCCAGGGCCACACCGGGGGGCTCGTCGTCATCGGCTACGACGCCCGCTACAAGTCGGCCGACTTCGCGCGCGACACCGCCGCCGTGATGACCGGTGCCGGTCTGCGCGCGGCCCTGCTCCCGCGCCCGCTGCCGACGCCCGTCCTCGCCTTCGCCATAAGGCATCTGGGCGCCGTGGCCGGCGTCGAGGTCACCGCGAGCCACAACCCGCCGCGCGACAACGGGTACAAGGTCTACCTCGGCGACGGCTCGCAGATCGTGCCGCCCGCCGACGCCGGGATCGCCGCCGAGATCGACGCGGTGCGCTCGCTCGCCGACGTCCCCCGCGCGACCGACGGCTGGGAGACCCTCGGTGACGAGGTCCTGGAGGCCTACCTGGCCCGTACGGACGCCGTCCTGACCCCGGGCTCCCCCCGCGGCGTCCGCACCGTCTACACCGCCATGCACGGCGTCGGCAAGGACGTCCTCACGGCCGCGTTCGCCCGCGCCGGCTTCCCGCCGCCCGCGCTCGTCGCCGAGCAGGCCGAGCCGGACCCGGCGTTCCCGACGGTCGCCTTCCCCAACCCGGAGGAGCCGGGCGCGATGGACCTCGCCTTCGAGGCGGCCCGCGCCGTGAACCCCGACATCGTGATCGCCAACGACCCGGACGCCGACCGCTGCGCCGTGGCCGTGCCGGACCCCGCGGTCCAGGGCGGCTGGCGGATGCTGCGCGGCGACGAGGTGGGCGCGCTGCTCGCGGCGCACCTGGTGCACAAGGGCGTCTCGCGCAACGGGAAGAAGAGCGTCTTCGCCGAGTCGATCGTGTCGTCCTCGCTGCTCGGCCGGATCGCCGAGGCGGCGGGCGTCGGCTACGAGGAGACGCTGACCGGCTTCAAGTGGATCGCCCGTGTGGAGGGCCTGCGGTACGGCTACGAGGAGGCGCTGGGCTACTGCGTCGACCCCGAGGGCGTCCGCGACAAGGACGGCATCACGGCGGCGCTGCTCGTCGCCGAGCTGGCCTCGGAGCTCAAGGAGCAGGACCGTACGCTGACCGATCTGCTGGACGACCTGGCGGTGGCCCACGGGCTGCACGCCACGGACCAGCTGTCGGTCCGGGTCGAGGACCTGAGCATCATCGCGGACGCGATGAGCGCGCTGCGCTCGCGGCCGCCGGTCCGGCTCGCGGGTCTGACGGTCACCACGGCCGAGGACCTGACGAAGGGCACGGAGTCGCTGCCCCCGACGGACGGTCTGCGGTACTACCTGGAGGGCGACTACAAGGCCCGGGTGATCGTCCGGCCGTCCGGCACCGAGCCCAAGCTGAAGTGCTACCTGGAGGTCGTGGTCCCGGTCGCCGACGCGAGCGAGCTGGCGGCGGCGCGCGCGACGGGCGCCGAGATCCTCGCCGCGATCAAGCGCGACCTGTCGGAGGCGGCCGGCCTGTAGCGGCCGCCCCGCCGCCTTCGGCGGTTCCCGTGAGGCCCGTACGGAAACGGCTCCGTACGGGCCTCACGCGTACCCCGCCGGACCCTCCCGTACGGGTGAAATCGGTACGGCGGTCGGCCCAACGCGCGTCCCGCGATCAGGTGGCTGAGGCCAGGGTGACCCGGTGTCCCGCCGAGCCATCCTGGAGCCGCCCCCGTGCCCCCGGTCCTGACCGTCCGACCGACCGTCCCCGCCTCCCGGAAGCCGCCGGCCCCGCCCGGCGAGGGGCTGCCGGACCGGGTGCGCGGCACGCTGCGGCACGTCGCCCCCGCGCTCCTCGGCTATCTGGCCGTACGGCTCCTGGGCCTGCTCGTCCTGGGCAGGTGGGCGCACATGCGGGGGCACGGGATCTGGCCGGCGCTGGCGACGTCCTGGGACTCGCGCTGGTACCTCGGGATCGCGGACCACGGCTACGACCCGGGTCCCGGGGAGCCCCCGGGTCACCGCACGACCGCCTTCTTCCCGCTCTACCCGGCCCTGATCAGGGCGGTGGCGGCGGTCGTCCCCGGCTCGCGCGCCTCCGTCGGCCTGGTCCTCGCGGTGCTCTGCTCGGTGGCCGCCGCCTGGGGGATCTTCGCGGTCGGCGACCGGCTGTACGGACGCCGGGTGGGCACGGTCCTCGCGGTCCTGTGGGGCGCGCTGCCGGTCGCCGTCGTCCAGTGGATGGGGTACACGGAGTCGCTGTTCACGGCGCTGGCCGCCTGGGCGCTGTACGCGGCCCTCGACGGCCGCTGGGCCTGGGCGGCGGGGCTCTCCGTCGCGGCGGGGCTGACCCGGCCGACGGGGGTTGCGGTCGGCGCGGCGGTGACCGCGGCCGGGCTGCTCGCTGCGCGGCGCGGCAGCCGGCCCGCGCTCCTCGCCGCCCTCGTCGCTCCCCTGGGCTGGCTGGGCTACGTCGGCTGGGTGGGGCTCCGGCTCGGGCGCTGGGACGGCTACTTCGCGGTGCAGAAGTCCTGGAGCAACACCTGGGACGGCGGTTCGCTGACGCTGCGACAGCTGCGCAGACAGCTCGTCTACGCCCAGGACCCGCAGCTCTTCCTGGTCGTGGTCTCGCTGGCGATGATCGCCGCCGCCGTGCTGTTCCCGCTCTGCGTCGCCGACCGGCAGCCGCTGCCGCTGCTGGTCTTCTCGGGGGTGCTGCTCCTGGTGGTGCTGGGCAGCGGGGGCGTGTACTTCCCGCGCGCCCGGTTCCTGCTGCCCGGCTTCCCGCTGCTGCTCCCGCTCGCCCTGGCGGTCGGCCGCGCCCGCCGCCACGTCGCCGCCCTGGTGCTCGGAGCGGCGGCGCTCTCCTCGGCGTGGTTCGGCGGGTACATGCTGCTGGTGTGGGCGGGCGCGCCGTGAGGTCCGCGCGTACGGACTCCGGGGCCCACGGGCCACTGCGCGCCGTGAGGTCCGCGCGTACGGACTCCGGGGCCCACGGGCCACTGCGCGCCGTGAGGTCCGCGCGTACGGACTCCGGGGCCCAGGGCCCTGGCCGGGGCCCGGGCTCGTGTGACGGGGTCTCAGCCGATGGCGAGCAGGATGACGAGCAGGACCAGCCCCGCCACCGCCGGCGCGATGATCTCGTACGCCCAGCGCACGCGCGGCTCCCCCTGCGCCTCCGGACGGCCCGCGCAGCGCTCGGCGAGCTCCCGCAGGTCGGCGATCGTCCGGTCTGCCGGGGCCAGCCGCCCCGCGTCGCCGGCCGCCGCACGGCCCTGCGGACCCTCCTGCTCGGCCCGCGCCTGCTGCCGGGCGGCGCGCTTGCGCTGCCGCAGCGAGACGGGCACGGACCAGAGCTGGTACCTGCCGCCGTCCTGGGTGATCGCCTCGCTGGAGTATCCGGCCCGGACGTCCGCGACGGAGGCCCAGGGCAGCGTGATGTACCGGAAGGGGTTGCGGATCCGCAGCCGGTCCTCGTTGGCGTACACGGCGGGGCGGATCGTGAACGCCACGACGAGCGGCACGACGAGCAGCAGGCTCGCGAGCGCCAGCCACGGGGTGCGCCCCGCGCCCCTGATCATGGCGTCGACACAGAACCAGAGCGTCAGACCGAGCAGCAGGACACCGCCCGCGATCCCGAGGGGCGAACGGAAGACACGGTCGGCGTAGGCCGGCTCGGCGGGCGGCTGGGGGCTCGTCATGGAGCCGATTCTGCCTCAGCCCCCGATCCCCGGCTCAGGCGGCTCGGGTGACCAGATCGGCGTAGAGAATGATGTTGTCGGGGCGGTGGCCGTCGACCAGCTCTCCGCCGCAGGTGATCAGTCGCAGCTCGGGCCGCTTCGTGTCCCCGTAGACCTTCCGCGTCGGGAAGGCCTTCTTGTCGACCTGCTCCAGCTCTCGGACGCGGAAGACGGCCTCGGTGCCGTCGGCGCGGGCGACGGTGATCTCGTCGCCGACGCGGACCCGGGCGACGTCCTTGAGTACGGCGGGGCCCCGGGCGGTGTCGAAGTGGCCGATCAGGACGGCAGGTCCGGTCTCGCCGGGCGTCACGCCCTTGTCGTACCAGCCGATGCGCTCCGCGTCGGCCTCCGAGGGGACCTCGACCGTGCCGTCCTTCGCCAGGCCGAGGCGCAGGACGGGGCCGGTGGGCCCGGTGTCGACGCCGGCGGCGGGCACCAGGACCCGGACCGGCTCCGAGCGTGGCAGCGGTGCGACGGACGCCGTCGGCGCGGGCGTGCTGGTCGCGCTCACGCGCGCGGGCAGGTGCGCCGCGGTCTCGTCTCCGCCGCTGGCGCAGCCGGTGAGGGCGGCCAGGGCGGCGAGTACGAGGAGGGCGGGGGTGGTACGGCGGCGGTTCACGGGGCGGCTCCGAACGGGGTGCGGCCGGCCGTCGCACGGGGTGTGGGTGCGACGGCCGGCCAGGGGTGGGGTGGTGCTCCTGCTCGGGTCAGTGGCAGGTGTGAGGAGGCGTGGGTGCGCCGGTCAGCCGCGGGCGCCCGCGGTGCGGCGGCGGAAGGCGACGAAGCCGAGGCCCGCGGCGGCCAGGGACGCGGCGCCCGCACCGGCGGCGAGCAGCGCGGTGTGGTCCGTGCCGGTGTGGAGCTCGGCTCCGGCGGCGACGCCGCCCTGGGGGACGACGGTGGTCTGCGTGGTCGCGGTGGTCCGCGTGGTCTTCGTCGTCTGCGTGGTCGTGCCCTGCTCCCGGTCGGCGAGCCAGTCCGCGCGCAGCTCGCCGTTCCAGGAGAGCGTCACCTCGATCTCGGAGCCGAAGACCTTCTTGTCGACCGTCTTGCCCTCCTGGTCGACGGACAGCCGGCCGACCTCCTTCTCCCCCTTGAAGATCTTGGCCGTGATGTCACCGCCCTTGCGGTGCGCGATCCCCTTGTAGCCGTGGCCCAGGGCCTGCCAGCCCGAGAACTCGCCGAGCCACTCCGACTCCTCCTCGGTGGGGGTCGGCGTCGGCTCCGGCGCCGGGGTGTTGTTCTTCACCGGCTTCGGGGCCGCCTGGACCTTCGAGCCGGGGATGTACGCGGCGAATCCGCCGTCGCTCTCGAGGACGACCACGGCCTTGCCGTACGTCCAGACCGAGCGGTCCGCGTAGAGGTAGGTGAAGCCGCGGCCCTTGCCGTTCTCGATCAGCTGGAGGCCATACCGTCCGTCCTTCGACCTGCCGAGTTCGAGGAGGGTTCCGTCGGCGAGCTCGTACGTCCAGAGGTCCGCGCCGGGGAGGTAGTTGCCGGTCCAGTCGAGGGTGCTGCCGTCCGGGTAGAGCACGAAGAAGGCACCGTTGTTGTTGCCGGCCACCGGGCGGGTGTTGGCGTCGAAGACGCCTATCTTGTAGCCGCCCGTGAAGAGCTCGGCACGGTGGTGGAGCTCGTTGATCTTGTAGATCCGGGCGGTGGTGCCGTCGGTGAGGGTCTCGGTACGAACGAGAGTGCCGTCGTCGTCGATGGCGGGCTTCGTGTCGATGTCGGGCTTGACCTCCGACGCCGGCCCGGTGGCCTGCTTCGGCTTCGCGTCGTCGGCGAAGGCCGTGCCGGCGGTGAGGGCCGGGGCGGCGGCGACGCCCGCGAGGAGGGCGGTGACGACGGCGGTACGGAGGGCGGTGCGCATAACGACTCCTGTGAATCAGTACAGGTCGGATGAGGAAGAGCCGCATGCCGCTGACATCTCGTTCGGTCGGGGCCGGTGAGTTCTGGCTGGCTGCAGAAAGAACGTTAGTGATCTTGTATTCAGGAGTCGTCCGCTCCATGTCACGACGGTGTGACAGCGGCCACGAATCGCCTTCCGGAACCCTGGGGCTGTACAGGCCGCTACGCGCGTAGATATGCTCGACTGGTGACCATGCCCACCACTGCATCCGCAGCATCAGCATTCGCCGACGTGACCGCGTCCGACAGTGCGCTGCGCCGCTTCCTCCACGGGCTGCCCGGCGTCGACGCCGTCGGCCTGGAGGCGCGCGCCGCGTCCCTCGGCACCCGCTCGATCAAGACCACGGCCAAGGCCTACGCCATTGACCTGGCCATTTCCATGATCGACCTGACGACGCTCGAAGGCGCGGACACCCCGGGCAAGGTCCGGGCGCTAGCCGCCAAGGCCGTCAACCCCGATCCGACCGACCGTACGACCCCGACGACCGCCGCGGTCTGCGTCTACCCCGACATGGTGGCCACCGCCAAGGCCGCCCTGAAGGGCTCCGCCGTCAAGGTCGCCTCCGTCGCCACCGCCTTCCCCGCCGGCCGTGCCGCGCTCGACGTGAAGCTGGCGGACACCCGCGACGCCGTCGCCGCCGGGGCCGACGAGATCGACATGGTGATCGACCGGGGCGCGTTCCTCGCCGGGAACTACATGAAGGTCCTCGAAGAGATCCGGGCCGTGAAGGAGGCCTCCGGCGAGGCCCGCCTGAAGGTCATCTTCGAGACCGGCGAGCTCTCGACGTACGACAACATCCGCCGCGCCTCCTGGCTCGGCATGATGGCGGGCGCCGACTTCATCAAGACCTCGACCGGAAAGGTCGCGGTCAACGCCACCCCGGCCAACACGCTCCTGATGCTGGAGGCGGTGCGGGACTACCGCGCGCAGACCGGCGTCCAGATCGGCGTGAAGCCGGCCGGCGGCATCCGCAACACCAAGGAAGCCATCAAGTTCCTGGTCCTGGTCAACGAGACCGTCGGCGAGGACTGGCTGGACAACCACTGGTTCCGCTTCGGTGCCTCCAGCCTGCTCAACGACCTGCTCATGCAGCGTCAGAAGCTGGCTACCGGCCGCTACTCCGGCCCCGATTACGTGACGGTGGACTGATCATCATGGCATCTGCATTCGAGTACGCACCGGCGCCCGAGTCCCGGTCCGTCGTCGACATCGCCCCCTCCTACGGCCTGTTCGTCGACGGCGAGTTCGTCGAGGCGGCCGACGGCAAGGTCTTCAAGACCGTCTCCCCCTCCACCGAGGAGGTCCTCGCGGAGGTCGCCCAGGCGGGCACCGAGGACGTGGACCGCGCGGTGAAGGCGGCGCGGAAGGCCTTCGAGAAGTGGTCGGCGCTGCCCGGCTCCGAGCGCGCCAAGTACCTCTTCCGGATCGCCCGGATCATCCAGGAGCGCAGCCGTGAGCTGGCCGTCCTGGAGACCCTGGACAACGGCAAGCCGATCAAGGAGACGCGCGACGCGGACCTTCCCCTGGTCGCCGCGCACTTCTTCTACTACGCGGGCTGGGCGGACAAGCTCGACCACGCGGGCTACGGCGCGAACCCGCGCCCGCTCGGCGTGGCCGGCCAGGTCATCCCGTGGAACTTCCCGCTGCTCATGCTGGCGTGGAAGATCGCCCCGGCGCTGGCGACCGGCAACACGGTCGTCCTGAAGCCCGCCGAGACGACCCCGCTCTCCGCCCTGTTCTTCGCGGACATCTGCCGCCAGGCCGGGCTGCCGAAGGGCGTCGTCAACATCCTTCCCGGTTACGGGGACACGGGTGCCGCGCTCGTCGAGCATCCGGACGTGAACAAGGTCGCCTTCACCGGCTCGACCGCGGTCGGCAAGTCGATCGCCCGCTCCGTCGCCGGTACGCACAAGAAGGTGACCCTGGAGCTGGGCGGCAAGGGCGCGAACATCGTCTTCGACGACGCGCCGATCGACCAGGCCGTCGAGGGCATCGTCAACGGCATCTTCTTCAACCAGGGCCAGGTCTGCTGCGCGGGCTCGCGCCTGCTGGTCCAGGAGTCGGTCCAGGACGAGCTGCTCGACAGCCTGAAGCGCCGGCTCTCCACGCTCCGTCTCGGCGACCCGCTCGACAAGAACACCGACATCGGTGCCATCAACTCGTCCGAGCAGCTGGCCCGCATCACCTCCCTGGTGGACCGCGGCGAGGCCGAGGGCGCAGAGCGCTGGACCGCCGCGTGCGAGATCCCGGCCGCCGGCTACTGGTTCGCCCCGACGCTCTTCACGGGCGTCACGCAGGCGCACACCATCGCCCGCGACGAGATCTTCGGCCCGGTCCTGTCGGTGCTGAGCTTCCGTACGCCGGACGAGGCCGTCGCCAAGGCCAACAACAGCCAGTACGGCCTGTCGGCCGGCATCTGGACGGAGAAGGGCTCGCGGATCCTGGCCGTGGCCAACAAGCTCCGCGCGGGTGTCGTCTGGGCCAACACGTTCAACAAGTTCGACCCGACCTCGCCCTTCGGCGGCTACAAGGAGTCGGGCTTCGGCCGCGAGGGCGGTCGCCACGGCCTGGAGGCGTACCTCGATGTCTGACCGTCTTTCCGTCTTCAAGACCTACAAGCTGTACGTGGGCGGGAAGTTCCCGCGTTCCGAGAGCGGCCGGGTGTACGAAGTGCAGGACAGCAAGGGCAAGTGGCTGGCCAACGCTCCCCTCTCCTCCCGCAAGGACGCCCGTGACGCGGTCGTCGCCGCGCGCAAGGCGTTCGGCGGCTGGTCGGGCGCGACGGCGTACAACCGCGGCCAGATCCTCTACCGCATCGCCGAGATGCTGGAGGGCCGCCGGGACCAGTTCGTGTCCGAGGTCGCGGACGCGGAGGGCCTGTCGAAGTCCAAGGCGGCCGCGGTCGTGGACGCGGCCGTCGACCGCTGGGTCTGGTACGCGGGCTGGACCGACAAGATCGCCCAGATCGTGGGCGGGGCGAACCCGGTGGCGGGCCCGTACTTCAACCTGTCGACCCCGGAGCCGACGGGCGTCGTGACGGTCGTGGCCCCGCAGGACTCGTCGTTCCTCGGGCTGATCTCGGTGATCGCACCGGTGATCGCGACGGGCAACACCGTCGTGGTGATCGCCTCGGAGAAGGCGCCGCTGCCGGCGCTCTCGCTGGGCGAGGTGCTGGCCACCTCCGACCTGCCGGGCGGTGTCGTGAACATCCTGTCCGGCAAGGCCGCGGAGATGGGCCCGCACCTGGCGGCCCACCAGGACGTCAACGCGATCGACCTGACGGGCGCGGACGCGGACCTGGCCCGTGAGCTGGAGGTCGCGGCGGCGGACAACCTGAAGCGCGTCCTGCGCCCGCGCGCGGTGGACTTCACGGAGTCCCCGGGCACGGAGCGGATGACGGCCTTCCTGGAGACGAAGACCGTCTGGCACCCGACGGGTTCGCTGGGCGCGAGCGGCTCGTCGTACTAGGACCCACGTGGAAACGGCCCCCGGGTGTCCCGGGGGCCGTTTCTCATGCCCGGCCGCGCTCCACGAGCCCGGCCACGCCGTCCAGGACGCAGTCGAGGCCGGTCTCGAACTGCCACCCCGCGTCGTCCTTGCGCGCCGCGGACCGGGTGTAGCCGCGGTACGTCGGGTAGCGGCCCGTCTCCATCAGGTACGACATCTGCGGCGCGAGCCCCCGGCGGGTGTCGTCACCGCTCTCCCAGCCCTGTTCCTTCATGTACTGGGCGAGGGAGACCTCCGACTGGGTCGCCCCCTGCACATAGGCGGCGACGGTCCGGAACGCGGCCATCATCGTGTCCACGTCCAGGCCTAGGCCGTCCAGTGACACCAGCTGACGCTCCGCCGCGGCCAGCCGCTGCGGGGTGAGCGCGAACAGCGGCGCCGGCAGCTGGGCCAGCCAGGGGTGCCGCAGCATCGTCTCCCGCGTCGACACGGCGTAGGCGCGCAGCGTCTCGCGCCAGCCCGTCACCTCCGCCGGCGGCTCCAGTTCGCCCGAGACCTGGTCGACCATCAGCGACCACAGGTCGTCCTTGCCGGAGACGTGCCGGTACGCGGCCATCGGCGCGACGCCCAGCTCGGTCGCGATCCGCCGCATGGTGACGGCGGCGAAGCCCTCCCGGTCGGCGACCTCGACGGCGACCGCGGCGATGCGCTGCGGGGTCAGGGAGGCCCGCGGGGCTGCCGCGGGCCGGTCCAGGCGTTCCCACAGCGACGGCTTGGGCGCCTCGTCCTCTTTCGCCATGCGACCTCCCTCTTCTCGCGTACAGCGTATGCGAAGTAGACGACGTACACACTCGCGTGTACGTTGTACACCGCTGAGATACGCCGTACACATCCACACGCTGGAGGGATCCGTGAACCCGCTCCACCTCGCCGTCGTCCAGGGCTCCACCCGCGACGGCCGCCTAGGCCCCGTCGTCGCGAACTGGCTGCTCGGCCACGCCACCGCCCGCGCCGACATGACCGTCGACCTGATCGACCTCGCGGAGACCCCGCTGCCGACGACGTTCCCCGAACTCGGCCAGGCCCCCGCCGACCCCGCGGACCGCGCGCTCCTCGCCGCCGTCTCGCCCCGCCTGGCCGCCGCCGACGCCTTCGTCGTCGTCACCCCCGAGTACAACCACAGCTACCCGGCGTCCCTGAAGAACGCGATCGACTGGCACGGCCGGGAGTGGCAGGCCAAGCCCGTCGGCTTCGTCTCGTACGGCGGGTTCTCCGCCGGGCTGCGCGCCGTCGAGCACCTACGCGGGGTCTTCGCCGAACTGCACGCCGTGACCGTCCGCGAGGCGGTCGGGCTCCAGGGCGTCTGGGCATGCTTCGACGCGGACGGCAGGGCAGTGGACCCGGCCTCCGACGCCGCCGCCGCCTCGATGCTCGACCGGCTCGCCTGGTGGGCCGACGCCCTGCGCGAGGCCCGCGCCAAGCAGCCCTACGCGGCCTGAGCCATGACGACACAGCAGACGCGCGACGACGAGCGCACCCGCATCCCCTACCTCGGGATCTCCGGGCTCATGCTCGGCATCGTCCTCGCCACCCTCGACGGCACCGTCATCGGCACAGCCCTCCCCACCGTCGTCGGCGAGCTCGGCGGCCTCGACCGGCTCTCCTGGGTGGTCACCTCCTACCTGCTGACCGCCGCCGTCGCCACCCCGCTCTGGGGCAAGATCGGCGATCTGTACGGCCGCAAGGGCAGCTACCTCGCCTCCGTCACCGTCTTCCTCGCCGGCTCCGTCCTCTCCGGACTCGCCCGGACCATGGACCAGCTCATCGCCTTCCGGGCGCTCCAGGGCATCGGCGCGGGCGGCCTGATGGTCGGCGCTTTCGCCCTCATGGGCGTGCTCGTGGCTCCGCGCGACAGCGCCAGGGTGCAGTCCGTCAGCGCGGCGATGCTCCCCGTCGCGTTCGTCGGCGGCCCGCTCCTCGGCGGTTTCCTCACCGACCACCTCGACTGGCGCTGGGCGTTCTACGTCAACGTCCCGGTCGGCCTCGTCGCCCTGCTGATCGTGGGGTTCGGCATATCGATGCGCACCGAGCGGATCCGCGCCCGCGTCGACTGGGCGGGCGCACTGCTGCTCACCGCCACGATCCTCGCTCTGACCCTCCTCGCGAGCTGGGGAGGCACCACCTATGCCTGGACCTCGCCGCAGATTCTGGGCCTGGGCGCCGTCTCGGCCGCGGCCCTCGCCCTGTTCGTGCGGGCCGAGCAGCGGGCCGAGGAGCCGGTCATCCCGCCCCGCCTCTTCCGCAGCCGCAACTTCACCCTCGCCCAGGTCCTCAGCTTCCTCGTCGGCGCGGGGATGCTCGCGGCCATGAACTACCTGCCGCAGTACCTCCAGTTCGCCCGCGGCCGCTCCTCCACCGCGAGCGGCATGCTCCTGCTGCCGCTGATGCTCGGCATGCTCGCGGTCCAGCTGGCGACCGGCCGGATCATCGCGCGCACCGGCCGCTACCGGCTCTACCCGATCCTCGGCGGCGCGCTGATGACAGCCGGCGCACTCGTCCTGCTCACCCTCGACGTCGGGACCCCGGTCGCCGCCGCCTCGGCACTCACCCTCGTCATCGGGGCGGGCATGGGCTTCGTCATGCAGTCGACGCTGCTGATCACGATGAACAGCGCGGAGCCGCGCGACATGGGCGCGGCCAGTGGCACGGTCACGCTCCTCCGCACCATCGGCGGCTCGTTCGGTGTCGCGATGCTCGGCGCGGTCTTCACGGCCCGGCTCGACGGCGCTGACACCTCGCTGACCCCGGCCCGGCTGCGGGAGCTTCCCGGGCCGGTGCGGGAGGGGTTCGCGGCGGCGGTGACGAGCGGGCTGCACGGGGTGCTCCTGGGAACCGCCGTGCTGGCCGCGCTCGCCTTCGCCGCGGCCTGGTTCGTACGGGAGGTACCCCTGCGGACCGCGCCGGGGGCCGCCGGCCAGGGGGCCGTCAGTTCGCCGGCAGCAGCCCCGTCACCTCGCCGACCAGCGGCAGATCGTCCAGGCCCCCGCCCTTCGTGACGTGGTCGGTCACCAGGTTGGTGCCCACGGGCTTGAAGTCGGCGACCTGGGTGCCGATCCCGTTGTCCAGCGGGTCGACCCCGGTGTTCGCCAGCGGGTCGAGCTGGAGGCTCGTCAGCGGGCCCACCGCGTGGCCGGTGGCGCCGAGGGCCGCGACGGCGTCGCTGCCGGCGAGGGCGTCGACCGGCAGCGGCAGCGGGGCGGCCGCCTGGGCTGTGGCGCCCATGCCGAGCACCGCCGCTCCCGCCGCCGTCGCGGCCAGCCCGGCCTTCAGCAGGGCACCGCGGCCGGGGGTCCTGGATTGCTTGTGACGCGCCATGAGAATCCTTCGACGTTGGGTAACGGCAGAGACACCGAGCGTAGTTGAGGTGTGATGCTGGATACCAACCCCCTCCCTCGGGGGTCCCCTGCCCGGGGGAATGCTTCACACTGGTGTCCCGTGAGTTCCCAACCGATCCCGACCCGCGTCGTCCTGCTCGCGGGCCCCTCTGGCTCCGGCAAGTCGTCCCTCGCCGCCGTCGCCGGCCTCCCGGTCCTGCGCCTCGACGACTTCTACAAGGAGGGCGACGACCCGACGCTCCCACTGGTCGCGGGCAGCGCCGACATCGACTGGGACTCCCCGTACTCCTGGGACGCCGACGCCGCCGTCGAGGCGATCGTGGAGCTGTGCCGCACGGGCCGTACGGACATCCCCGTGTACGACCTCGCCACCAGCTCGCGCGTCGACCACGACGCGCTGGACATCGGCCGGACCCCGCTCTTCGTGGCGGAGGGGATCTTCGCGGCGGAGATCGTGGAGCGCTGCCAGGACCTCGGGGTCCTCGCCGACGCGCTGTGTCTGCGGGGCCGCCCCTCGACGACGTTCCGCCGCCGTCTCCTGCGTGATCTCCGGGAGGGCCGCAAGTCGGTCCCGTTCCTGCTGCGCCGAGGCTGGCGCCTGATGCGCTCGGAGCGCTCCATCGTCGCCCGCCAGACGGCGCTGGGCGCCCACCCCTGCGCCAAGCAGGAGGCGTTGGGCCGCCTCGCCGCCGCCGCGGCGGGCCGCCACCGGACCCCCGCGGTGCACTGAGGCCCACCGGAGGCTCGTACGTCCCGGCCCACCAGGGGCCGGGAACGCAAAAAAACGCGCGGTCGAACAAGACCCCCCGGCTTGTCCGACCGCGCTTCCCCCGTACGTTCCCCCGTACGTCCCCCCGTTTTCCCCGTTTCCCCCCGACCTTCAGGCCACCAGCTCGCCGAAGGACTCCTCCTCGTCACGGCCGAAGCTCAGGACGTCGTCCTCGCGCAGCCGGCGCAGGGAGCGCCAGATGCTCGACTTCACCGTGCCGACACTGATGTCCAGGATCTCCGCGATCTCCGGATCCGTACGGCCCTCGTAGTAGCGCAGCACCAGCATCGTCCGCTGGAGCTCGGGCAGTCGGGCCAGCGCCTGCCACAGCACCGCGCGCAGCTCGGTCCCCCGCATCGCGTCCGTGTCGCCCGCCGTCTCCGGCAGCTCCTCGGTGGGGTACTCGTTCAGCTTCCGCCGGCGCCACGCGCTGATGTGCAGGTTCGTCATGGTGCGGCGCAGATAGCCGCCCACGGCCGCCTTGTCACTGATCCGGTCCCAGGCCCGGTACGTCGAGAACAGCGCGCTCTGCAGCAGGTCCTCGGCCTCGAACCGGTCGCCGGTCAGGTGGTAGGCGGTGGCGTACAGGGAGGCGCGGCGTTCCTGGACGTAGGCGGTGAACTCCGCTTCCGACACCGACTGCCGCTCCCCCGTGACCTCCCCGTACCCCGCTCCCCCGTCAGCCACGGCGACCATGTACGGCGCCTTGTGCTGACGCCCGGCGCTGCGAACGCACCCCCGCCCGTTCACACCGCCGGACTTCTCCGTGCTCCGCACGACGACATCGTGGAGGCGCGTGACAACTGCGCCTGAGGTGGTGCTGTGCAGTGCGTTCATCGTGCGCCCCCCGTCGGTTGGAGTGTGTTTCTGTCCGTGTGCCAAGAAGCTTGCCCGGGCACTTTCATCGGGGTGTCCGCCGACTGTCACAGACCTGTCACAGGCACCGGTCCGGCCACACAGTCGAACTCAGGTGGCCGCATGCGACAGAATGGCGCCCGTGCCTTTCCTGTTGCTGATCGAGGACGACGACGCCATCCGCACGGCCCTCGAACTCTCGCTGTCACGCCAGGGCCACCGAGTGGCCACCGCGGCGACGGGCGAGGACGGCCTGAAGCTGCTCAAGGAGCAGCGTCCGGACCTGGTCGTGCTGGACGTCATGCTGCCCGGAATCGACGGCTTCGAGGTGTGCCGGCGCATCCGGCGCACCGACCAGCTGCCGATCATCCTGCTCACCGCGCGGAGTGACGACATCGACGTGGTCGTCGGACTGGAGTCCGGCGCGGACGACTACGTCGTCAAGCCGGTCCAGGGGCGGGTGCTCGACGCCCGAATCCGGGCCGTACTGCGGCGCGGCGAGCGGGAGTCCACCGACTCGGCGACCTTCGGCTCGCTGGTCATCGACCGTTCCGCGATGACGGTGACGAAGAACGGGGAGGACCTGCAGCTCACGCCGACCGAGCTGCGGCTGCTCCTCGAACTGAGCCGGCGTCCCGGACAGGCCCTGTCGCGCCAGCAGTTGCTGCGCCTGGTCTGGGAGCACGACTACCTGGGCGACTCGCGTCTGGTCGACGCCTGTGTGCAGCGGCTGCGCGCAAAGGTGGAGGACGTGCCGTCCTCGCCGACCCTGATCCGTACCGTGCGCGGCGTGGGCTACCGGCTGGACGTCCCTGCGTGAGAAGAACCATCTTCGCCGGGCTGCGCTTCACCAGCCTGCGTCTGCGGCTGGTCGTCGTCTTCGCCCTCGTGGCGCTCACGGCCGCGGTGTCCGCGTCCGGGATCGCGTACTGGCTCAACCGCGAGGCGGTGCTCACCAGGACGCAGGACGGGGCGCTGAACGACTTCCGCCAGGAGATGCAGAACCGGGCCGCGACGCTTCCGCTGCGTCCCACCGAGGAGGATCTGCGGCGGACCGCCGAGCAGATGGCGAGCGGCAGCGCCGGGTACAGCGTGCTGCTGCTCGGGGAGCGGGACAAGGGCAAGCCGATCATCGGGGCCTCGAACCCGGACACCTTCACCCTGGCCGACGTGCCGGAGTCGCTGCGCGTCGCGGTGGACACCGAGCGGCCCGTCAGGGAGGGCGACACCAGCCCCTACCACCTGGTCTGGCAGCGGACCCAGCGCGGGCAGACGCCGTATCTGGTCGGCGGGACGCGGATCACCGGCGGAGGACCCACCGGCTTCATGTTCAAGTCGCTCGAGGCCGAGCGAGCGGATCTGAACTCGCTGGCCTGGTCGCTGGGGATCGCGACGGCGCTCGCGCTCGTCGGCTCGGCCCTGCTCGCGCAGGCCGCGGCCACGACGGTGCTGCGGCCCGTGCACCGGCTCGGCGAGGCGGCGAGGCGGCTCGGCGAGGGCAAGCTCGACACCCGGCTGCGAGTCTCGGGCACGGACGAACTGGCCGATCTGTCGCGGACGTTCAACAGCGCGGCCGAGTCCCTGCAGAAGAAGGTCGCGGACATGAGCGCGCGGGAGGAGTCCAGTCGGCGCTTCGTCGCGGACATGTCCCACGAGCTGCGTACGCCGCTGACGGCGCTGACGGCCGTGACGGAGGTCCTGGAGGACGAGCAGGACTCCCTCGACCCGATGATCGCGCCGGCCGTGGCGCTCGTGGTGAGCGAGACCCGGCGGCTGAACGACCTGGTGGAGAACCTGATGGAGGTGACCCGCTTCGACGCGGGCACCGCGCGGCTCGTCCTCGACGACGTGGACGTCGCCGACCAGGTCACCGCCTGCATCGACGCCCGCGCCTGGCTGGACGCCGTGGAACTGGACGCCGAGCGCGGGATCATGGCGCGGCTCGACCCGCGCCGGCTCGACGTGATCCTGGCGAACCTGATCGGAAACGCGCTCAAGCACGGCGGTTCGCCGGTGCGGGTGGCGATCCGCACGGAGGACGGCGAGCTGGTCATCGAGGTGCGCGACCACGGCCCGGGCATCCCCGAGGAGGTCCTGCCACACGTCTTCGACCGCTTCTACAAGGCGAGCGCGTCCCGGCCCCGGTCGGACGGCAGCGGTCTGGGTCTGTCGATCGCCATGGAGAACGCGCTGATCCACGGGGGTTCGATCACGGCCGCGAACTCGCCCGACGGCGACGGAGCGGTGTTCGTCCTGCGGCTTCCGCAGGACAGCGAGCAGGGCGAGGTGGAGGAGAGTTGAGCCGGCTTCGCCGTGCGGGAGTGCGTACGGGAGGGGTGGCGGCGGCCGTCGTGCTGACCGCGGTCGCCTCCGGGTGCGGGATCAGGACGACGTCGGTGCCCGTCGACGCCGGGCCGGCCCCCTCGCGGGTGCCGTGCAGTGTCACGGGCGACGAGCCCGCCACGCAGACGTCGGGGGTCCCGGTCCGGGTCTTCCTGCTCTGCGGGTCGCAGCTGGAGCCGGTGGACCGGCGCGCGCCGGTGCCCCAGGAGCGGGCGGACGGGGGCCGGGTCGCCACCGCGTCGGCGCTGCTCGCCCAGCTGCTGGCCGAGCCGTCGGAGAACGAGCGGCAGGCCGGCTTCTCGACGGCCGTCAAGGGACCGCTGCTGGTCACCGGCGGGTACAACGGCGATCCGGCGGGCACGCTGCGGCTGAGCCGGCAGCCGGAGGACCTGAATCCGACCGCGCTGTCGCAGATCGTCTGCACGCTGGCGAACAGCTCGGCGGGCGCGGGCGAGGCGAGCGTGGTCCTCGGCGGGCCCGGTCACTATCCGCCGCGGCGGCTGGCGTGCACGACCGGGCTGAAGGAGCGCCCGGAGTCGGCGCCCCCGACGACGACGGGCCGGCCCAGCCCCTCCGCGTCCTGAAGCGGGTGTTCCGCCGTGCGGCGGAACCGATTCCGGGACGGGACGCGTCTTGGGGGGCGTGCAGCGTCAAGGTTCGGGCGGCAGTGCCGCCGTGGTCGTACGCGTGGCGGGGTTCGTCCTCCTCCTCGCGCATCTGCTGCTCGTCGCATGGGTCACGCTCCGACCACGTGACGTGGCCTGGGTGACCGCGCCGAACCTGACCCCGCTCGCCGGGATCCGTGCGGATCTCGCGCTCGGTCCCGTCGAGGCCGCCCGGCGGATCGGCGAGGGGCTGCTGCTCCTGGCGCCGCTCGGCGTCCTGCTCCCGATGGCCGACGGGCGCCTCCATGTGTCGCCGTGGGGCTCCCTGGCCCGGACGGTCGCCGCGGGGGCGCTCGTGTCGCTCGCCGTCGAGCTGCTGCAGACCGCCGTACCGGGTCAGGTCGTGGACGTGGACTCGCTGCTCCTGAACACCGCGGGGGTGGCGCTCGCACATGTGCTGCTGGTGCCCGCCGGGCGGGCGCGGCTGCGCCGCGGGAGGGACGCGGCGCCACGCCGGTCCTCCCCGGGGACCAGGCCGGGCCGGGGCTCGGCCCTGCTGCGGGAGGAGGGTTCTCAGGGCCCTACCCCGACGATTCCCAGGGTCGGGATCGCCCCGTAGACCGACGCTTTGTCCCTCGGCCCCGGGCGAGTATGGAGCCATCGGAAGCCCGACGGAGCGGCTTCCGGAAGACTCTTCCCGAAGGAGCCCACCATGGCCGCACTTGCCCGCCCCCGTGACGGACGCATGATCGGCGGAGTGTGCGCAGCGCTGGCACGGCGCTTCGGCACCTCGGCCACCACCATGCGGGTCGTCTTCCTCGTCTCGTGCCTGCTGCCCGGTCCTCAGTTCCTGCTGTACCTGGCCCTCTGGCTGCTGCTCCCGCAGGAGAAGTCGGCGAGCACGGCCTGGTGACGGCAGGCCGTACGTACGCCGATGGGGCGCTCACCCGGTCCGGGTGGGCGCCCCATCGGCGCGCGTGCGGCGTGTCCGGGTCAGCCGAGCGGCAGGGCGCCCACCGGCAGGCCGCCGAGCAGGCCGCCGACCGGGGTGTTGGCCAGCGGGCCGTTGGCGGCGTCGAGCGGGAGGTGCTGGGTGGCGGCACCCGCGGCGGCCGGCAGGGTCTTGACGCCCTGGTCGACCGACGACTGGCCGGAGAGGAGGGACTCGGCGGCGCCGTCGGGGAGCTCGGTGAGGCCGTCCCCCAGCGGTACGGCCTGGGTGACCAGACCGAGCGCCGCGTCCGGGGAGGCGGGCAGCGACGGTGCGGCCGAGGCCGTGCCGGCGGCGGCAGCGGCGAAAGCGGCACCGAGAGCGGCGACACCGAGCGTCTTGGCGGCAGACTGCTTCATCAGAAAATCATCCTTGGGGATCTTGGGGATCTTCGAGCTTCGAGGAAAGCAGGAAATTCGGGGAATGCAGAGCGGCTCTGCAACTTAGCCACCGGATGACGCTCCCGCAAACACCGAAAGGCGGCCGAGCAGATGTTCCCCGGCCGCCCCGATCCCGCTCGGAAACCCTCCCTCAGCCCGCCTGGGCGGAAGACTCGCTGGTCGTAGCGGTCTGACGGAACAGCCATTCGGACTTCAGCTCGGCATATCCGGGCTTGATCACGTCATTGATCATGGCCAGACGTTCATCGAAAGGAATGAACGCTGATTTCATCGCATTGACCGTGAACCACGCCATGTCGTCGAGCGTGTAGTCGAATGCCTCGACCAGCTGCTCGAATTCACGGCTCATGCTCGTACCGCTCATCAGCCGGTTGTCGGTATTGACCGTGGCACGGAAATGCAGCTTGCGGAGCAGGCCGATGGGGTGTTCCGCGATGGAGTCCGCTGCACCGGTCTGGAGGTTGGACGTCGGGCACATCTCCAGCGGGACGCGCTTGTCCCTGACGTACGCCGCGAGCCGGCCGAGCCGCACCGAGCCGTCCTCGGCGACCTCGATGTCGTCGATGATCCGCACGCCGTGGCCCAGCCGGTCGGCGCCGCACCACTGCAGGGCCTGCCAGATGGACGGCAGCCCGAAGGCCTCGCCGGCGTGGATCGTGAAGTGGTTGTTCTCCCGCTTGAGGTACTCGAAGGCGTCGAGGTGGCGGGTGGGCGGGTAGCCGGCCTCGGCGCCCGCGATGTCGAAGCCGACGACGCCGGAGTCGCGGTAGCGGTTGGCGAGTTCGGCGATCTCCAGGGCGCGGGCGGCGTGCCGCATCGCCGTCAGCAGCGCGCCGACCCGGATGCGGTAGCCGTTCGCCCTGGCCTGGCGCTCGCCCTCGCGGAAGCCCTCGTTGACCGCCTCGACGACCTCCTCCAGGGTGAGTCCGGCCTCCAGGTGCTGCTCGGGGGCGTACCGCACCTCGGCGTAGACGACACCGTCCTCCGCGAGGTCCACCGCGCACTCGGCGGCGACCCGGACGAGGGCCTCGCGGGTCTGCATGACGGCGCAGGTGTGCGCGAAGGTCTCCAGATAGCGCTCCAGGGAGCCGGAGTCGGCGGCCTCGCGGAACCAGATGCCGAGCTTGTCGGGTTCGGTCTCGGGGAGGTTGTCGTAGCCCTGCGCGAGGGCGAGTTCGATGATCGTGCCGGGGCGCAGTCCGCCGTCGAGGTGGTCGTGGAGGAGCACCTTCGGGGCGCGGCGGATCTGGTCCGCGGTGGGGACGTTGGAGGTCTGGCTCGTCATTTCCGCACTCTAGCCCCTACGCGCGTAGAGCGCCCCTCCTCAACTCGCTTGTCGATACGTAACAGTGACCGCGCGTACGGATGGCGTACACCTCGGCTTCTGAGACTGTTCTGCCATGGCGCACTCCGCACTCGTAGGGACTGCCGGCAGCCGGACACCCCGGCTCGGACGGCCCGTCGGCGCATCGCACCCCGGTACGGCGGTGGGCGGTGTGGTCCTGCTCCTTCCCGACGGCGAGGTGGCGTCCGCGCGGGGCGCCTCGCTCCGGGCCCACGCGACGCTGCTTCCGCTGGGCCGCCGGCTGGCCAGGGCCGGGCGCGAGGAGGGCCTGGTGGCGCACGTGGTGCGCTACCGGGGGCGCGGCTGGAACGGCACGGACGCCCAGTTGGCCTCGGACGCCTCCTGGGCGGTGGCGGAGGCGGTACGGCGCTACGGCGACGTCCCGGTCTGTCTGGCCGGCCACGGGATGGGGGCGCGGGCCGCGCTGCGTGCGGCCGGGCACGCGGCGGTCGACGCGGTGCTCGCGCTCGCGCCGTGGCTGCCGGAGGACGACGTGGCGGCCGAGCCCGAGCCCGTGCGCCAGCTGGTCGGGCGCCGGATCCTGATCGTGCACGGCACGAACGACGCCCGGACGGATCCGGAGCTGTCGTACCGGCTGGCGGAACGGGCGAAGAAGGCGAACCGCGACACGTGCCGCTTCGAGGTGCACTCCGACGGCCACGCGCTGCGCCAGTACCACGACGAAATCCACTCCCTGGCCGCCGACTTCGTCCTGGGCTCCCTCTTCGCCCGCTCCTTCGCCCGTCCGGTCGCGGACGCGCTCGCGGCTCCGCCGCCGCTGGGACTGCGGATGCCGCTGGCGGCGGGCTTCGGCCGCGCCCTGCGCCGGTAGGGAGCCCGCTCCGGTCCGGCAGGAGTGCAGACCGGGGTCCGGCAGGAGGCCCGCTCCGGTCCGGCGGAGTGCAGACCGGGGTCCGGCAGGAGGCCCGCTCCGGTCCGGCGGAGTGCCTAATCCGGCAGCAGGCTGCCCCGCTTGCTCAGCAGGAAGTGTTTGAAGGCCGCCACCGGGGCCGTGTCCGGGTGGCCGTCGAGCCAGGCGACCCCGATCTCGCGGACCGCACGCGGGGCCGTGACCGTGAGTTCGACGACGCCGGGGCGCGGGACGGCGGGCGGCGGCAGCAGCGCGACGCCCAGGCCGGCCGCGACCAGGCCCCGCAGGGTCTCGGCCTCCTCGCCCTCGAACGCGACGCGCGGGGTGAAGCCGGCCTCGGCGCACAGGTCGTCCGTGATGCGCCGCAGCCCGTAGCCCGGCTCCAGGGTCACGAAGGTCTCCTCGGCCGCCTCCGCGAGGCGGATCCGTTTGCGGGTGGCGAGCCGGTGGTCGTCGGGGACGACGAGCCGCAGGCGCTGCTCGTCAAGGCGGCGGGCGACCAGGTCGGGCGCGTCCGGGACGGGAGAGGTCAGGCACAGGTCCAGGTCGCCTGCGCGCAGCCGCTCGATCATCGCCTCGCCGTAGTTCTGGACGAGGGTGAAGCGGACCCTGGGGTGGTCGACCCGGAAGGCGCGGATGAGCCCGGGGACGGTCTCGGAGCCCATGGTGTGCAGGAACCCGAACGCCACCCGCCCCGCCGCCGGGTCCGCGTCCGCCCGTACGGAGTCGGCCGCCCGCTCCACCTCGGCGAGGGCCCGCTCGGCGGAGGCCAGGAACGTCCGGCCGGCCGGGGTGAGCGAGACCGTGCGGCCCTTCCGGGCGAAGAGGGCGACCCCCAGGTCCTGTTCGAGGCGCACCATCGCCCGCGAGAGCGTCGACTGCGGCACACCCATCTCGGCCGCGGCCCTGGTCACATGCTCGTGACGGGCCACCGCCGCGAAGTACGCGAGCCGGGGCGCGAGCAGCAGCCCCATGTCTTCTTCGTAACTACTCGGTGACAGCCGACCCTGTGACCTGTACTCATGCACCATGGGAACGATTACAACAGTTCCATGCATTGGACGCATGAAACGAATCGTCCTACGTTCGAGGCATGCCTTCCGCCAGTACCAAGGCGGCCGCCACCAGCACGGTCGCCGACACCCGTCTCGCCCCCGGAGCCCCCGGGCACCGCCGGATGAGCTTCGCGCTCTTCGCCGCCGGCCTCGCCGCCTTCGCGCTCCTCTACTCCACCCAGGCCCTCCTCCCCGCGATCTCCGCCGAGTTCGGCGCGACCGCCTCCGCGGCCTCCTGGACGGTCTCCGCCGCGACCTTCGCCCTGGCCCTCCTCGTCCTGCCGATGAGCGCCCTCTCCGAGCGCTTCGGCCGGCGCGAGATGATGACCGCCTCGCTCTCCGTGGCGGTCGCCGTCGGACTGCTCGTCCCGTTCGCCCCGAACCTGGAGTGGCTGGTCGCCCTGCGCGCCGTCCAGGGCGCGGCGCTCGCGGGCCTGCCGGCCTCCGCGATGGCGTTCCTCGCCGAGGAGGTACGGCCCAAGGCGCTGATCGCGGCGATCGGCCTCTTCGTCGCGGGCAACTCGATCGGCGGGATGAGCGGCCGCATCGTCACCGGCTGGGTGGCGCAGATGTGGGGCTGGCGCGCCGGGCTCCTCGCGGTCGGTCTGATGGCGGTGGCCTGCGCGGTCGCCTTCCGCGTCCTCATCCCCGAGGCACGCCACTTCACGCCGGGTTCGCTCAACCCGAAGGCGCTCGCGGCGACGGTCCGCACCCATCTCGCCGACCCGCTGCTGATGCGCCTGTACGCGATCGGCGCCCTGTTCATGACGGTCTTCGGCGCCGTCTACACCGTCATCGGCTACCGCCTGGTCGAGGCCCCGTTCTCGCTCCCCCAGGGCGTCATCGGCTCGATCTTCCTGGTCTACCTGGTCGGTACGGTCTCCTCGGCGGCGGCAGGCAGGCTCGTCGGCCGGCTCGGCCGGCGCGGGGCGCTCTACCTGGCCGTCGGCACGACCGCGGCAGGCCTGCTGCTCTCGCTCTCCGACGCCCTCGCCGCCGTCCTGCTCGGCCTGGTCCTGATCACGGCCGGCTTCTTCGCCGGGCACGCGGTCGCCTCCTCCTCGGTGAGCCGGACCGCGACGACGGGCCGCGCGCAGGCCTCGGCGCTCTACCAGTCCGCGTACTACGTCGGCAGCAGCCTGGGCGGCACGCTCGGCGCGATCGCCTTCCACTCCGGCGGCTGGGCGGGCACGGTCCTCCTGGGTCTCGTCGCGGTGCTCGGCGTCGTGTCGATCACGCTCTACGGCAGCCACAGCGCGCGGGTCCGGGCGCGGCACCTCTCGCTGCGCACCGCGCACTGAATCGAGACCGGATCCGTACAACCAGAACGCTCCCCCGCTCGTCATGAGTCGTAGGACCCTAGGGGGAGTTGGTGATCATGCGCGGGATAAGGAAGCGCGCCGGGATCGTCCTCGGCATCACCTCGATGGTGGTGCCGCTGACGGTGGCCCTCGGCGCGGGCACGGCTCAGGCGGCGTCGTGCAACGTGACGACCGGGCCGTACCAGAAGCAGGTGGAGAAGTTCCTCGGCCGGACGGCGGACGGCAAGCAGTCGCTCGCCGACTGCAAGGCCATCCAGTCGTTCCAGCGCAAGCACGGCATCACCCCGACCATGGGGTACGCCGGGCCGCTGACCTGGCGGACGATGAACACGATGCTGGAGCAGAAGGCGGCCGGGAAGAACCCGAACAAGGCCGGCAAGTGCCCGACGAACAAGGGCCGGATCGCCTGTGTCGACCTGACGCGGCAGCTGAGCTGGATCCAGGACGGGAAGAAGCTGAAGTACGGCCCGGTGCCGGTCCGTACGGGCAAGGACGGGACCGAGACCCGCACCGGCGCCAAGAAGATCTACTGGCGCAAGATCAACCACTGGTCGACGATCTACCACGTCTCGATGCCGTACTCGCAGTTCTTCGACGGCGGGCAGGCCTTCCACTCCACGACGAAGTCCATGTGGAACCCGCCGGGTTCGGGCGGGTGCGTCAACATGCGTCCGGCGGACGCCAAGGCGTACTGGAACCTGCTCAGGAACGGTGACGACGTGTACGTCTACGGACGGAAGCCCGGAACCTGACCCGCGCTGTCAGTGGGCTGCGGTAGCTTCCCCTCATCGGCACAGCACCGGTGCCGATGAGGGGCGACTGGGGTGGACGTTCATGAGTGACCTGGCAACCGCGGACCGGAACTCCGAGCTGGAGAAGTACCGTACGGAGCTGACCGGTTACTGCTACCGGATGCTCGGCTCGTCCTTCGAGGCCGAGGACGCCGTGCAGGACACGATGGTCCGCGCCTGGCGCTCGTTCGACACCTTCGAAGGGCGCTCGTCGCTGCGCTCCTGGCTCTACCGCATCGCGACGAACGTCTGCCTGGACTCGCTCAACGCGGGGAACAAGCGGGCCAGGCCCATGGACCTGACGGCCGCCACGCCGGTCGCCCAGGCTCAGCTGAACGCCCGGCCGGAGATCACCTGGCTGGAGCCGATCCCGGACGGCCGGGTGCTGCCGTCCGTGGCCGACCCGGCCGAGACCGCCGTATCCCGTGAGACCGTCCGCCTCGCCTTCGTCGCCGCCCTGCAGCACCTGCCGCCGAAGCAGCGGGCCGTGCTGATCCTGCGCGAGGTGCTGGCCTGGAAGGCGAGCGAGGTCGCCGAGCTGCTCGACACCTCCGTCGCCTCGGTCAACAGCGCGCTGCAGCGGGCGCGCGCCACCATCGCCGAGAACGAGCCGACGGTCTCGGACGCGGCGGACCCCCTGGACGAGGAGCAGAAGCAGCTCCTGGAGCGCTATGTCGCGGCCTTCGAGGGGTACGACATGAAGGCGCTCACCGCGCTCCTCCACGAAGACGCGACGATGTCCATGCCGCCGTACGACCTGTGGCTGCGCGGCCACGACGACATCGTGGGCTGGATGCTCGGGGTCGGCGACGTCTGCCGCGGCTCCAAGCTGGTGCCGACCGTGGCGAACGGCTCCCCGGCGTTCGCGCACTACCACCCGGACCCGGAGGGCGGGTACAGCCCATGGGCCCTGATCGTCCTGGAGGTGCGGGACGGCAAGGTCGGCGGGATGGACTTCTTCCTGGACACCAAGCGGTGGTTCCCGCTCTTCGACCTCCCGGAGCGGCTCCCGGCGTAGGCACCCGCCCCTCAGCCCCCGTCAAGGACGTCGGCGAGCCCGACCAGGTCGAGGAGCAGCCGCAGCTCCCCGCCGGCTCCCCGGAAGGCGATCCGGTGCCCGAGGCGCCCGGCGGTGAGCTTCAGCCTGGCGAGGGCGTCCACGGCGGCGAGGTCGGTGTGTGTCAGCCCGCCGACCTCGCAGATCACGTCGGTGGGCGGCACCCCTTCGAGCACGGCGCACAGCCGGGCGACCTCGTCGGAGGTGGCCCGGGGGGCGAGGGTCAGTACGAGCGGTCGACTGGTGTCCACACCAGGGAGACCCGCGCGACGGCCGGAACTCATCGGCCGCCTAGGCTGCGGCCCATGGTGGAATTGGTGATCTTCGACTGCGACGGCGTCCTCGTGGACAGCGAACGGATCTACTGCCGGGTCGATCGCGAGGTCTTCGCCGCGCTCGGCGCGGAGTTCACGGAGGCCGAGGTCGTCGACCACTTCGTCGGCTCGTCCAGCGAGATGCTCACGGCCATCGTGGAGGAGCGGCTCGGTCGGCGCCTGGAGCCGGACTGGCACCGGGCGTACAGGCACCTGTACGACGAGGCCCTGGACGCGGAGCTGACGGTGGTCGAGGGCGTCACGGGCGTGCTCGACGCGCTGGACGTGCCCTTCTGTCTGGCGTCGAACGGCAGCCATGCCGCGATCCGCCGGAATCTCACGCGGGTGGGCCTGCTGGAGCGCTTCGAGGGCCGGATCTTCAGCGCTCGCGATGTCGCGCGCGGCAAGCCCGCCCCCGATCTCTTCCTCCACGCGGCGGCTTCCATGGGCGTCAGCCCGGAGCGCTGCGCGGTGGTCGAGGACAGCCCGTACGGCGTCCAGGCGGCCCGCGCGGCGCGGATGGCGGCCTTCGGCTACTGCGGAGGCCTGACCCGCGGAGACCGGCTGGCGGGCGTGGGGACGGTGGTCTTCGACGACATGGGCGAGCTGCCGAGGCTGCTCCGCGAAGCACGGGTCTGAGGGCGGCCCGGGCAGGCGAACGGGGCCGGTGCGGCGCACCGGCCCCGTTCCCCCGACGGTGTCAGAGGCATGTCCCTCAGGCGATGCGGTCCAGGACGATCGGGTTCGGGGTGAACGCCGTGCCCTCCGCCGCGATGTCCCAGGCGGCGTCCAGGGACTTCAGGGCGTAGTCGAACTTCTCCGGCGTGTCCGTGTGGAGCGTCAGCAGGGGCTGGCCCGCCGTGACCGTGTCGCCCGGCTTGGCGTGGAGCTCCACGCCCGCGCCCGCCTGGACCGGGTCCTCCTTGCGGGCCCGGCCGGCGCCGAGGCGCCAGGCGGCGATGCCGATGTCGTACGCGTCGAGGCGGGTCAGGACGCCCGACGAGGCCGCGGTCACGACGTGCTGCTCGCGGGCGACCGGGAGGGTCGCGTCCGGGTCGCCGCCCTGCGCCGCGATCATCCGGCGCCAGACGTCCATCGCCGAGCCGTCCGCAAGCGCCTTCGCCGGGTCCGCGTCCGTGATCCCGGCCGCGTCGAGCATCTCGCGCGCCAGCGCGATCGTCAGCTCGACGACGTCCGCCGGGCCGCCGCCCGCCAGGACCTCGACCGACTCGCGGACCTCCAGGGCGTTGCCGGCGGTCAGACCGAGCGGCGTCGACATGTCGGTGAGCAGCGCGACCGTCTTCACACCGCTGTCCGTGCCGAGGCCGACCATCGTGGAGGCCAGTTCACGGGCGTCCGCGAGGTTCTTCATGAACGCGCCGGAGCCGACCTTCACGTCCAGGACCAGCGAGCCCGTGCCCTCGGCGATCTTCTTCGACATGATCGAGGAGGCGATCAGCGGGATGGCCTCCACCGTGCCGGTGACGTCGCGCAGCGCGTAGAGCTTCTTGTCCGCCGGCGCCAGGCCGTCGCCCGCCGCGCAGATCACCGCGCCGGTCGTGTCCAGGACGTGCAGCATCTCCTCGTTGGAGAGCAGCGCGCGCCAGCCGGGGATCGACTCCAGCTTGTCCAGCGTGCCGCCGGTGTGGCCGAGGCCCCGGCCGGACAGCTGCGGCACGGCCGCGCCGCAGGCGGCGACCAGCGGGGCGAGCGGCAGGGTGATCTTGTCGCCGACACCGCCCGTGGAGTGCTTGTCGGAGGTCGGGCGGGAGAGCGAGGAGAAGTCCATGCGCTCGCCGCTCGCGATCATCGCGGCGGTCCAGCGGGCGATCTCCGTGCGGTTCATTCCGTTGAGCAGGATGGCCATGGCCAGGGCGGACATCTGCTCGTCGGCGACCTCGCCGCGGGTGTAGGCGTCGATGACCCAGTCGATCTGCTCCGGGCTCAGCTCGCCCTTGTCCCGCTTGGTGCGGATGACGGAGATGACGTCCATGGTGGTGCCTCTTTCTACGCGCATAGAGGGGGAAAGGAGGAGCGGCCCTTCCCATCGTGCCGGAAGGGCCGCTCCGCGGTCTTACTTCGCGAGGTGGTCGGGGCCGAAGGCCTGCGGGAGCATCTCGGCGAGGGTGACGAACCCGGCCGGGGTCTCCAGGAGGAGCTCGGGGCCGCCGAACTCGTACAGCAACTGCCGGCACCGCCCACAGGGCACCAGGGACTCGCCCTGGCCGTCCACACAGACGAAGTGGGTCAGCCGGCCGCCGCCGGTGGCCTGGAGCTGCGAGACGAGCCCGCACTCCGCGCACAGCCCGATGCCGTACGAGGCGTTCTCCACGTTGCAGCCGGAGACCACGCGCCCGTCGTCGACGAGCGCGGCGGCGCCGACCGGGAAGCCGGAGTACGGGGCGTAGGCACGGGACATGGCGTCCCGGGCCGTCACCCGCAGCAGCTCCCAGTCGGGTGCCGGGGCGCTGGGCGTCACTTGCCCTCGCCCTTGCGGTAGCGCATGCCGTCCGCCTTGGGCATCCGCAGGCGCTGGGCGGAGAGCGACAGCACCAGCAGGGTCACCACGTACGGCGTGGCGCTGACGAACTCGACCGGGACCGTCTCCGTACCGAGGTACCAGATGAACACGCCGACGCCGATGACGATGGCGATCGAGGAGGTGATCCAGCGCTTCTTGTACGCCTTCCAGGCCGCGATCGCGACGAGCACCGCGAAGAGCAGCAGGAGCAGCGCGTGCACGGACTCGCCGCCGCTGCGCAGCTGGAGCGCGTCGGCGAAGCCGAACAGGCCCGCGCCCATCGCCAGGCCGCCCGGCCGCCAGTTGCCGAAGATCATCGCCGCGAGGCCGATGTAGCCACGGCCACCGGTCTGGCCCTCGTTGTAGATGTGCGAGGTGACCAGCGACAGGAAGGCACCGCCGAGACCGGCCATGCCGCCGGAGACGATCACGGCGATGTACTTGTACTTGTAGACGTTGACGCCGAGGGACTCGGCGGCGATCGGGTTCTCACCGCAGGAACGCAGGCGCAGACCGAACGAGGTCTTCCACAGCACGAAGAACGTGCCGATCACCAGCAGGACGGCGATGATCGTGACCACCGAGACGTTGGTGACCAGGCCGCCGAGGATGCCGGCGATGTCCGAGATCAGGAACCAGTGGTGCTTCTCGATGTCGGCCAGCCAGTCCGACAGGCCCGGGATCGTCACCGAGGTGATCTCCTCGGCCGGCGGGGACTGCTTGGGGCTGCCGCCCTTCGTGGCCGCCTCCCCGGTGTTGAACCACAGCTTGGCGAAGTAGGTGGTGAAGCCGACCGCCAGGATGTTGATCGCGATACCGGAGATGATGTGGTCGACGCCGAAGGTGACCGTGGCGACCGCGTGCAGCAGACCGCCGAGCATGCCGCCCAGGATGCCGGCGAGGATGCCGAGCCAGGGGCTGGTCTGCCAGCCGGCCCAGGCACCGAAGAAGGTGCCGAGGATCATCATGCCTTCGAGGCCGATGTTGACCACGCCCGCGCGCTCGGCCCACAGACCGCCGAGACCGGCGAGGCCGATCGGCACGGCGAGCGAGAGCGCGGCGCCGATCTGGCCGGCCGAGGTGAGGTCCTGCGCGCCGGTGATGGCCCGGACGGCGGAGAGGGCGACGAGCCCGCCCGCGACGATCAGCAGGATCCAGGGAAGGGAGAGGCGGGTGCGGCCGCCCTTGCCACCGGCCGCCTTGGGCGCGGCGGGCGGCGGGGTGGAAGTCGCCGTGGCGGTCACGCCGACACCTCCGTCGAGTTGTTGGAACGGGCCTGGGCCGCGAGCTTCTCGCCGACCTGACGCTGCTGGCGCTTGAGGCCGTAGCGGCGGACGAGTTCGTAGGCGATGACGACGCAGAGGACGATGACGCCCTGCATGACGCCGACGATCTCCCGGTCGTAGTCCTCGAACTCCAGCTGCTGGCCGCCGCGCTCGAGGAAGCCCCAGAGGATCGCGGCGAGCGCGATGCCGATCGGGTGGTTGCGGCCCAGCAGGGCGATGGCGATACCGGTGAAGCCGATGCCGACGGGGAAGTCGCCGCCGAACTCGTAACTGTCGTTGAGCAACGTCGGCATACCGATCAGACCGGCCATGGCGCCGGAGATCAGCATGGAGGTGACGACCATCCGCTTGACGTTGACGCCGGAGGCAGCGGCCGCCGTGTCGGACTGGCCGACGGTGCGCAGGTCGAAGCCGAAGCGGGTGCGGGAGAGCGTGAACCAGTACCCGAGGCCCGCGATGACCGCGACGACGACGAAGCCGTAGACCGGGGTCGGCGTGGTCGGGAACTCGAAGAAGCGCGAGGACTCCGGCAGCGGGGTCGTCGCGACCTTGGTGCCGGCCGCGTCCAGGTGGCCGAGGCGGCCGGGCTGCAGCAGGTAGCCGATGATCGCCGTCGCGATGAAGTTCAGCATGATCGTCGAGACGACCTCGCTGACGCCCCGCGTGGTCTTGAGGACACCGGCGATGCCGGCCCACATGGCACCGACGATCATCGCGGTGATGATGATCAGCGGGATCTGGACGATGCCCGGCAGGGTCAGCGCCCCGCCGACGGCGGCGGCGAAGAAGGCCGCGAGACGGTACTGGCCGTCGACACCGATGTTGAACAGGTTCATGCGGAAGCCGATGGCCACCGCGATGCCCGCCAGGTAGTACGTCGTCGCCTTGTTGATGATGTAGACCTGGCTGTCCGACTTGATGCCGTAGTCGAACATGATCCCGAAGGCGCTGAACGGCTCCTTGCCGGTCGCCGCGAGCACCAGGGCGGTGATCAGGAAGGCGGCGACGATCGCGAGCACGGGGGCCGCGATGCCCAGGAGCAACCGCTCCTTGTCGAACTTCTTCATCGGGCCTCGTCCTCCGGGCCGTCGGTGCCCTCAGGGCTCTCAGGGTGCTCAAGGTGGCCGGCGGCGGCGCCGGTCATGGCCGAGCCCAACTCCTCCGGGGTGATGGTCGCCGGGTCGGCGTCGGCCACCAGACGCCCGCGGTACATCACGCGCAGGGTGTCGGAGAGGCCGATCAGCTCGTCCAGGTCGGCCGAGATCAGCAGGACCGCGAGGCCCTCCCGGCGCGCCGCGCGGATCTGGTCCCAGATCTGCGCCTGCGCGCCGACGTCCACGCCCCGGGTGGGGTGGGCGGCGATCAGCAGCTTCGGGTCGTGGCTCATCTCGCGGCCGACGATCAGCTTCTGCTGGTTGCCGCCGGAGAGGGAGGCCGCGGTGACCTCGATGCCGGGGGTACGGACGTCGTACTCGCGGACGATCCGCTCGGTGTCCTTGCGGGCGGCCTTGAGGTCGAGGATGGCGCCCTTGGAGTTGGGCTTCTCGGTGACGTGGCCGAGGATGCGGTTCTCCCAGAGGGGGGCCTCCAGGAGCAGACCGTGCCGGTGGCGGTCCTCGGGGATGCAGCCGATGCCGTCCTCTCGCCGCTTGCGCGTCGGGGCGGACGAGATGTCGGCGCCGTCGAGGGTGATGACGCCGACCTCGGGCTGGCGCATTCCCATGAGTGCGTCGACGAGCTCGGACTGGCCGTTGCCTTCGACACCGGCGATGCCGAGGACTTCGCCCTTGTGGATCGTGAACGAGATGTCGTTGAGGACGAGACGCGCGCCCTCGCTCTTGAGCTGGTCGACGAAGAGGCTGGCGGACGTGTGCCGCCCGGCCTGCTTCGTCGAGGTGTAGCCCTGGTCGACGAGGGTCAGGTGCTCGACCGTCAGCATCGGCACGTCCGTGACCGTCGACTCGCGGGTCTCCGGCGAGGGCAGCTCGGCGCCGACCATCAGCTCGGCGAGCTGCTTGGTCGTGGTGTGCTTCGGGTCGGCGGTGCCCACCGTGGTGCCGCGGCGGATGACGGTGATCTCGTCGGCGACGGACAGGACCTCGCCCAGCTTGTGCGAGATGAAGATGACCGTCAGGCCCTCCGCCTTGAGCTCGCGCAGGTTGTCGAAGAGCGCGTCGACCTCCTGCGGGACGAGCACGGCGGTCGGCTCGTCGAGGATCAGGGTGCGGGCACCGCGGTAGAGGACCTTGAGGATCTCCACGCGCTGACGGTCGGCCACACCGAGGTCCTCGACGAGCACGTCGGGACGGACACCGAGGCCGTACGCGCCGGAGATCTCCTTGATCTTGGCGCGGGCCTTGTCGCCGATGCCGTACAGCTTCTCGGAGCCGAGGACGACGTTCTCGAGGACGGTGAGGTTGTCCGCCAGCATGAAGTGCTGGTGCACCATGCCGACACCGCGGGTGATGGCATCGCCGGGGCTGTTGAACGTCACCAGCTCGCCGTCGACCGTGATGGTGCCCTCGTCCGGCTTCTGCATGCCGTAAAGGATCTTCATCAGGGTCGACTTGCCCGCGCCGTTCTCGCCCACGAGGGCGTGCACGGTGCCGCGGCGCACGGTGATGTCGATGTCGTGGTTGGCCACGACTCCGGGGAAACGCTTGGTGATGCCGCGGAGTTCTACGGCGTTGGGACTGCTGGGGCTGGAGGCTTTGATGACGCACTCTCCTAGGCAGGGAGCGTGAGGAGGGGATGAGGCGGTGCGCAGGCGCTGTCGGTGGCGAAAAATACCCTGTACGGCGCACGCTACGCGCGTAGCTTTTGGAAAATCGTTCAACTGCCCGCGGGCAGACGTGTGAAGGGGGCCCGGAGTGTCGGCCGAAGCCGCTCTCCGGGCCCCTGTCCGACGGAGGTCAGAGGGTCGTGTTGACCTTGATCTGGCCGTCGATGATCTTCTTCTTGGCCTCGTCCAGCTTGGGCTGGATGTCCTCGAGGTGGCCACCGGTGGTGGTCAGCGAGACGCCGTTCTCGGCCAGCGAGTAGACGTGCGTGCCGGTCGACGGCTTGCCGTCCTGGACGGACTTGATGAGCTCGAAGACGCCCGTGTCGACGTTCTTGACCATCGAGGTCATGATCGAGCCGGCGTACTTGGACAGGGCCGGGTCCTTGGCCTGGTCCGAGTCGACGCCGATCGCCCAGGTGCCCGGCTTGGCGGCGACGGCCTCGATGGCACCGGCACCCGAGCCGCCCGCAGCGGCGTAGATGACGTCGATGCCCTTGTCGAGCATGCCCTTGGCGGCGGCCTTGCCCTTGTCCGGGGCGCCGAAGCCGGAGAAGTCCGTACCGGTGGACAGGTACTGGATGGTGACCGAGGCGTCCGGCTTGGTGTCCTTGACACCCTGCTGGAAGCCGGCGGCGAACTTCTTGATCAGCGGGGTGTCGACACCGCCGATGAAGCCGATCTTGCCGTCCTTGGACTTCAGCGCGGCCGCGACACCGGCGAGGTACGAGCCCTGCTCCTCGGTGAAGACGATCGAGTCGACGTTCTTCACGTCGGAGACCGAGTCGACGAGGCCGAAGGTGGTCTTCGGGAACTTCGCGGCGACCTTGTCGATGGCGTCCTTGTAGGCGAAGCCGACACCGATGACCGGGTTGAAGCCACCCTCGGCCAGCGAGGTGAGGCGCTGCTCGCGGTCGGCCGGGGTCTCACCGGTCTTGGCGGTGAGCTCCTTGGTCTCGACACCCAGGTCGGCCTTGGCCTTGTCGAGGCCACGGGCGGCGGAGTCGTTGAACGAGTTGTCACCACGGCCGCCGACGTCGTACGCCATGCCGACCTTGATGGTGTCCGAGTCGGATCCGGACTCGGTGGACGACTCACCGCAAGCGGTGGCGGTGAGAGCAAGGGCCGCGGTCACTGCGGACGCGGAAACGATCTTGGATACCCGGCGCAAGAGGAGGGTCCCTTCGAGACTGACCGAAAGCGCCTCTTCCGGCGCTGGTTTCGCGTGGATCGTAACGCGCGTAGATGTCAGTTAAAGACCCGTTCATGAGTCGTTATCGGATCGTCGCGAACCGGCCAGAAGGACGACCGAGGGCGTCCGCCCCGGCACGACCGGTTATACACGCTGGTGCGCGCGTTCGACCCGGGCCCGCGCGGCGGCGCGCGGACCGCTGGGCCGAACGCGCGTCGGCCGCTGGGCCGACCGGATGAACCGTGCTCCGGCGCGTCAGAGCCGCGGTGCGCCGTCCAGCAGGGCCGCCGCGGTGAAGAACTCGACGCCCACAGCGATGGCCCGCTCGTCCACGTCGAAGTCGCCCGCGTGCAGGTCCCGGCGTGTCGTGTCGCCCGGGGTACGGACGCCCAGCCGGGCCATCGCGCCGGGGACGTGCTCCAGGTACCAGGAGAAGTCCTCGCCACCGAGGCTCTGCTCGGTGTCCTCGACCTGCTCCGCTCCCCTGCGGGCGGTCATGGCGTCCCGGAGCAGCTCGGTGACAACCGGGTCGTTGACGACCGGGGGGACTCCGCGGACGTAGTTGATCGTCGACTTGGCGCGGTGGAGGGTCGCGATCTCGTCGATCGCCGCGTGGATCAGGTCGGGGGCGTCGCGCCAGGCGGGCAGGTCGAGGCAGCGGACCGTGCCGGAGAGCTCGGCGTGCTGCGGGATGACGTTGCAGGCGTGGCCGGCCTCGATACGGCCCCAGGTGACCGCGAGGCCCGAGCGGGCGTCCACCCGGCGGGCGAGCAGGGCCGGGACGTCGACGGCGATCCGGGCGGCGGCCGTGACCAGGTCCGTCGTGAGGTGCGGGCGGGCCGTGTGGCCGCCGGGGCCGTCCAGGGTGACTTCGAGGCGGTCGCACGCGGAGGTGATGGGGCCGGGGCGCAGACCGATCCGGCCGGCGTCCACCTTCGGGTCGCAGTGCACGGCGACGATCCGGCCGACCCCGTCCAGGACGCCGTACTCGATGGCGTCGGCGGCGCCGCCGGGCAGGACCTCCTCGGCGGGCTGGAAGATCAGCCGTACGGCGTTGGGGAGCAGCCCCTGCCGGTCGAGCTCGGCGAGGACGAGCCCGGCGCCGAGCACCGTGGTGGTGTGGACATCGTGTCCACACGCGTGGGCCCGGTTGGGCACGGTGGAGCGGTACGCGACGGTCTTGACGTCCGGGATCGGCAGCGCGTCGAGGTCGGCGCGGATCGCCAGCATGGGGCGCGTGCGGTTCCAGGTGCCGATGTCGCACACCAGGCCCGTGCCCGCCGGGAGGACCTTCGGCGCGAGCCCCGCGGCCTCCAGGCGGGCCTTCACGGCCGCGGTCGTCCGGAACTCCTGGTTGCCGAGCTCGGGGTGCATGTGCAAGTCGCGGCGGAACGCGATCAGTTCGGCGCGCAGCGGCGCGGACAGCGTTCCGGGCAGAGCGACGGAGCCGGGCTCACGGGACTTCAACTGGTTCACCTTTTGAAGGGTAGGCCCCTTCAGAGATCAACTGCCCGTTGATCACGAAAAGTTCAGCCCGATAGGGGAAAGAATCTCGGTTTACCAGGCTTGACGACCATCCCTTGTGGGTAAGCTCACCCGAATTCGAGTCGTTGTGGGGTCGGGGCGGCCTGGGCCGCCTGCGCGGTCAGCCGGTCGACCTCATGCGCCGCCGTGCCCGCGACTCCGGCCAGGAAACCATGGGCCCTGGGGGAGGCGTTCTCCTTGAGCCACTCCGGTGCGATCTCGCAGACGGCGACCTTGACCCCCGTGCCGGCCAGGGCCAGCGGCAGGGTGTGGACGACGGTCGAGGGAAAGCTGACCACCGTACGGCCGATCGGGCCGCGCCGGGCGATCAGCTCCAGCGGCAGGTCGGGCCGGACGATCTCCAGACCGGTCTCCACCGCGATCCGGTGCAGCTTCTCGGTCGCCTCGCGGCGGTGGGCGAAGTAGCGGGTGGCGCCGTGGGTGCGGGCCAGCTCGGCGACGACGGCGGCGTACTGGTCGGGGTCGACCACGCCGGTCTCGACCAGCGAGGTGCCGACGAGGTCCGCGCCCTTGGTGAGCCGGGGCGGGCCGAAGCGTGACCGGGTCCAGGCGAACGTGTTCTGGGTGACGGTCGTGCCGGGCGGCGGCTCGACCGGGAGCGAGGTGAAGATCTCGACGGTACGGCGCTGGGTCGGGGCGAGCTTGCGGCGGGCGGCGGCGGTCACCGGCGCGAGCACCAGCTCGCGGGCCCCCCGGCTGCCGCGCCGGTGCCAGCGGACCAGGCGCTCACCACGGGCCAGTTGGGCCGCGTACTCCATGGTGGCGGTGCCGTCGTCGACGACGGTCAGACGCTTGGGGGCGAAGAGCGTGAGCAGCAGCTGCACGTAACGGGAGAACGGGTCCCCGACGATCACGCGCTCGGCCGACCGCAGCAGCGGGGCGAGTTCGCGCAGCGTCCGGGCGAGGGAGCCGCGGGAGCCGCGGGCCTCCTGCCAGTGCACGGTGAACCCGTCGTCGCGGGCCAGCTGGGCCATCCGGCGCAGCTGGCCGCGCGACATCGGGTCGGTCGGCGAGAGCACGACGAGCGTGAGCCCGGACCGTGCGGGCACCACGGGCGTGGAGACCGCGCTGTCGTCGGTGTCCGCCCGTGCGGGCACCACGGGCGTGGAGACCGCGCTGTCGTCGGTGTCCGGGCCCTGGGGGCCGGGGCTGTCGCCGGAGCCGGCGGTCGAGAGGCCCGGGCCGTCGTCGGCCTGCCCCACGACGGCACCGGCGAGCGCGCCGGCGACCGAGGAGCCCTGCCCGTCACGGGGCGGGCCGTCGTGGGAGGGCGCGAGTATCGCGGCCCCCCGGCCGTCGGGGGCGGTCGTGCCCCCGACGGCGAGGGACTGGGCGTGTGCCCACTCCAGGACGTTCAGGAGCTGGACCGGGCTCTCGACGAACGCCAGCTGGCCGGTCATGCGGCGACAGACCCCTGGACCCGGCGGAGCTTCTTCATCGGGCCGAGCTCCGACTCGTAGACCTTCTTGATGCCGTCACCGAGCGCGGTCTCGATCGTGCGGATGTCGCGGACCAGACGCTGCAGGCCCTGCGGCTCGACCGAAGCGGCCTGGTCGGAGCCCCACATGGCACGGTCGAGGGTGATGTGACGCTCGACGAACGAGGCGCCGAGGGCGACGGCGGCCAGCGTGGTCTGGAGGCCCGTCTCGTGGCCGGAGTAGCCGATCGGGACGTTCGGGTACTCCTCCTTCAGCGTGTTGATCACGTTGAGGTTGAGCTCCTCGGCCTTGGCCGGGTACGTCGACGTGGCGTGGCAGAGCAGGATGTTGTCGCTGCCCAGGACCTCGACCGCGTGACGGATCTGCTTCGGCGTCGACATGCCGGTCGAGAGGATGACCGTACGGCCGGTGGCGCGCAGCGAGCGGAGCAGTTCGTCGTCCGTGAGGGAGGCGGAGGCGACCTTGTGCGCGGGGACGTCGAACTTCTCCAGGAAGGTGACGGCCTCGGTGTCCCACGGGGAGGCGAACCAGTCGATCCCGCGCTTCTTGCAGTGCTCGTCGATGGCGCGGTACTCGTCCTCGCCGAACTCCACGCGGTGGCGGTAGTCGATGTAGGTCATGCGGCCCCAGGGGGTGTCCCGCTCGATGTCCCACTGGTCGCGCGGGGTGCAGATCTCGGGCGTGCGCTTCTGGAATTTCACGGCGTCGCAGCCGGCCTCGGCGGCCACGTCGATGAGCGCGATCGCGTTCTCGAGGTCGCCGTTGTGGTTGATGCCGATCTCACCGGTGACGTAGACGGGCCGGCCGGGGCCCGCGGTCTTGCTGCCGAACGTGCGGAGACGGTTGCTCATGGTTCTGGTGTTCCTTAGGAGTTGGGGGTGTGGAGCTCGGGCCCGAGAAGCCAGGCCGCGATCTCGCGGACGGCTCCGGAGCCACCGGGGGTGAGGGTCACCGCACGGGCGGCGGCCCGTACGGAGTCGTGCGCGCTCGCCACCGCGACGGGCCAGCCGACGAGGTGGAAGCACGGGAGGTCGTTGACGTCGTTGCCGGCGTAGAGGACGCGCTGCGGGTCGACGCCCTGTTCCTCGCACCACTGCTTGAGGGCGAGGTCCTTGCGGTCGATGCCGTGCAGGACGGGGATCCTCAGCTTGCGGGCGCGGGCGGCGACGACGGCGTTCTGCTCGGTCGAGAGGATCAGGACCGGCATGCCCGCGCGGCGCAGGGCCGCGATGCCGAGGCCGTCGCCCCGGTGTGCCGACACGAACTCGTGTCCCTCGGAGTCGAGATGGACCCGGTCGTCGGTCTGCGTGCCGTCGAAGTCGAGGACCACGGCGTCGATGTCGTCGAAGCCGGGGGTGATGGGGGTGTCGAGCAGCGGCGCGAGCGCGCGGGCGCGGGCGAGATCGTGCGGGTCGTCGATCTCCAGGACCCTGGCGGGGTCGGTGACGACGAGCGCGGTGTGGCCGAAGAAGCGGTGCTTGTGGGTACGGAAGCCCTCGGCGGCCATCGCGTAGACGGCGCCGGTCTCCAGGTACTCGGCCTCGCGGTCCTGCCTGCGGGGGCGGTGCGCCTTGTCGTGGTTGACGCCGTAGGCACCGGAGCCCTCCCCGCCGGTCCCGGTCTCGGAGGTCTCCCGCCAGAGGAAGCCGTGGGTCGGGGCGGCGGTGAAGGCCGTGTCCGCGCCGCCCTCGACGATCCGCTCGACGGTCCCGTTGACCTCGGCCGCCGTGATGAAGGGGCTCGTGCACTGGACGAGGAGGATCACGTCGGCGCGGCGCCCGCTCGTCGCCTCGAAGGCGTCCATCGCGTGCAGGACCGCCGACTCGCTGGTGGCCGTGTCGCCGGCGATCGACGCCGGGCGGTGGATCGCCTCCGCGCCGGCCGCGCGGGCGGCCGAGGCGATCGCCGCGTCGTCCGTGGAGACGACGACATCGGTCACCAGAGGGGCGCCGAGGCAGGCGCGGACCGCGCGGGAGACCAGCGGGACGCCCGCGACCGGGGCGAGGTTCTTGGCGGGGACGCCTTTGGAACCGCCCCGCGCCGGGATGACGGCAAGCACGGTCGTGGTCATCAGAGTTCTCCAAGCCGGCGGATGACGGGGGCCACGCGCTGGACGCCGTGGCGGTACGCGCCCCGCGCCGCCTCCCGGACGATCCGGCGCAGCCCGCTGTCGCGGGTCGCCGGCGCCGTCGCGTCGAGGCGGTGGCGGGCGAGGATCCCGGGCAGGTACCCCGGAGCCGTCTCCGCCGTGTAGTAGGGGGTGATCGGGGGCGGCGGCGGCCCGTCGAGCAGTTCGGCGACCCGCGCGCGGGCGGCGTCGAAGGCCTTCTCGTAGCCGCCTCCCCCTACGCCTTGCGGCGTGGGGGGACCCCCAGCGGCGACGCCCTGGCGGGCGAGCCACTCCTCGTCCGGCTTCGGGCGGACGTCCGCGTCGAGCCGGTCGAAGGAGGTCAGCAGCCCCGATCCGATGAAGTGGTGGTTGCCGAGGACCTCGCGCACGCCCATGTCGGTGAGGATCGCCGTGGGGATCCGCCGGTGCAGCGCTTCGAGCGCGGCCGTCGAGGAGACGGTGACCAGCAGGTCGGTGCGGTCCAGCACCTCGCCCATGTGCCCGTACACCAGACGGAAGTTGGGCGGGGTGTCCAGGTCGCGCACCAGCTTCTGGTACGGCAGCTCCTCCAGGTGCGTCGTGTGCTCGCCCGGCTTGGAGCGGAGCTTGAGCAGCACCTCCCGCCCCGGATGCAGCCGGGCGTGCTCGACGAGCCTGCGGAGCAGGTAGGCGCGGTCGGCACGGGTGACCGGCACGGACGGCTGGGCGGCGAAGACGAGGGTGTCCCGGCCGGGCTCGGAGGCGTAGGGCGCACCGCCGAGGAACGGCAGCGCCGCCTCCACCACCGACGAGGCGTCGGCGCCCACCCCTTCGTACACGGCGCGGAAACGCTCGGCGTCATGACGGGAGTTGGCGAGGACGACGTCCGCGCCGTGGCGCAGCAGGAGACCGTCGGCGAGCTTCTCGTAGACGACTCCGACATAGCCGGTGACGATCACCGGGCGGCGCTCCAGGCCCAGGTCGGCGATCCCCTGGAGGACCGCGCGGACCGTGCCGCCGACGAGCGAGAGGACGACGAGGTCGTACTCCCCGTCCCGTACCTCACGAAGGAACTCCGCGCCCGTCACCTCGCGCGGGGGTGTGGTGGACACCCCGGTCTCGGCGAGCTGTCGCGCGGTGGGGGTCGCCCGGCCGCGCAGGACGAAACCGGTGGGTTCGGCAGCCGTGATGCGGCGCGCGGTGAGGGCGCCCCATTTCCACCGGGTGTCGGAGTCGGCGAGTACGGCGACGCGTACTCGTTCATGGGTACGTGATGGCACGTCGAGGACGCTAGAGACGCATTTCGTGTGCTGGCCCAACTGAGCCACAACAAACGGTGAACAGAGCCTCTCCGCACGCTGAAAACGGCCGGGATCGGGGGTGGTTAAGCCCCCCGCCTCTTCGTGTTCACCGAACATCCCTCTGCCGGTCAGAACGAATGCCGGGGCGGCGCCTAGCGTCGGCCGGGTGGTCAAGCTCTCCGTCGTCGTGCCGTTCTACAACGTGCAGACATATGCCCCAGACACCCTGACAAGCCTGCGCGCGAACGCCCGCGAGGACTTCGAGTTCCTTCTCGTCGACGACTGCTCGACGGACGGGACGCCGGAGATCCTCGAACGGGCCGCGCGCGACATCCCGGGGGCCGTTCTGCTCCGGCACGAGAAGAACGAGGGTCTCGCCACCGCGCGCAACACCGGACTCGACGCCGCCCGAGGGCGCTACCTCGCGTTCCTCGACGGCGACGACTGGCTCGCGCGGGGGCACCTGTCCCGGCTGGTCACGGCCATGGACGAGCTGGACTGCGACTTCCTCCGCACCGACCACGTGGTGAACACCGACCGGAGCCGGTCCGTGCGCCGGGCCCCGATCGCCCGGCGTAACGAGCTGCTGCGCCCCAGGGACGCGATCCTGCCGGCCCACCGGACGACCTCGGTCGACTATCCCTACGCCTGGGCGGGGATGTACCACCGGCGGCTGCTCGACCGCGGGCTGCTCCACTTCACCCCGGGCCTGCGGACGGCGGAGGACCGGCCGTGGATCTGGAAGCTGCACCGCGAGGCCGACTCCTTCGCCGCGGTGAGCACACTGGGAATCTTCTACCGGCGCGGTGTCTCCACCTCGCTCACGCAGATCGGCGATATCCGCCAACTCGATTTCATCCGGGCCTTCGACCAGGTGATCGAGGAAACGGCCGACGACGTGGATGCGGACCGGCTTCTTCCGAAAGCCGTCCGTACCTATTGCGCGCTCATTTCGCACCACGTCTCCTCCATTGAACGATTCGAACCGGCGGTGGCGAAGAAATTGCGCTCGATGAGTGCGGGAGCGCTGCGGCGCATGCCGCAGGACGTGCTCGACGAGGTGTTGTCCTCGATGGACGAGGAGCGGGCGGGCGTCGTGCGCAAGCTGCGCCGGCGCCGCGCGGCCTCCCTCGACCAGGGCGCGGGGGCCGCCGCGTGAGGACCACCCAGATCTTCTACGCGTCCACCCTGTACGGCGCGACGACGCTGGCCGCCGCCCTGGACAGCGGCTGCTTCGGCCCGGCCGACCGGCGGCTCCTGCTCGTCGGCAACAACGCGGCGGTGCCCGAGACCACCCCGGCCCTCGACGAGATGCCCGGATTCGAGCGGCTGCGCGGCCGCTTCGACACGGTGCTGTCCTGGAACGAGGCCATCTCGCCGCTCCACCCGGCCGGCTGGTCGCCCCGCGGGGACGACGTACCGATGCTCGAACGTCATCTGCGGCGGCTGTGGGACCTCGGCGACGACCGGATCGAGATCGCCCTGGAGTCGGTGCAGGTGGCGCCGGCGCTGACGATCGCCCGGCTGTTCCCGGAGGCGCGGCTCGACGTGTACGCCGACGGGCTGATGAGCTACGGCCCGACCCGCAACAAGATCGACCCGCTGGTCGGCGAGCGGGTGCGGCGGCTTCTCCACCTGGACCTGGTGCCCGGGCTCGCGCCCCTGCTGCTGGGCGAGTTCGGCCCCGTGTCCGAGGTGGTCCCCACGGAGGCCTTCACCAAGGTGGTCGCCGAACTGGCGGACACGGCCGGTCCCGCCGCCGACGAGGAGGGCCCGGCGCTGCTGCTCGGCCAGTACCTCGCGGCGCTCTCGCTGCTCACCCCGGCAGAGGAGGAGGAGCTGCACGTACGCATGGTGCGCGGCGCGATCGCGCGCGGCCACCGGCGGCTCGTCTTCAAGCCGCACCCCACGGCGCCGGACGCCTGGACCCGGCGGCTGGCACGGGAGGCGGAGGCACTGGGCGCCGAACTCACCGTCCTCGACCGGCCGGTGCTGGCCGAGGTGGTGTACCGGGAGCAGCGCCCCGCGCTGGTGGTGGGCTGCTTCTCGACGGCCCTGATGACGGCGCACGCCTTCTACGGGATCCCGGTGGCCCGGGTCGGCACGCGGACGCTCCTGGAGAGGCTGACGCCGTTCCAGAACAGCAACCGCATCCCGGCGACCCTGGTGGACGCGCTCGTCCCCGACCTGGAGGACGACACCGCGCCGGCCACGCCCTGGGACGCGGAGGCGCTCGCGGGACTGGTCGCGGCGGTCGGCTTCGCGATGCAGCCCAAGATCCGTCCGGACCTGCGGGGCTCGGCGGTACGACACCTGTCGGGCCCGCTCGCGGAGGGGACGCGGCACTACTTCAAGCGCCGCCGCCTCACCGTCCTGGGCCTCCCGGGCGGCATCCCGGTGCCCCGCCATCCCAAGGTGCGCCGCCTCGCCCGCCGCGCCCTGAAACTGAAGCGGGCGCTGGCGAAGTGAGAAGGGGGCCCGCCCGGACGCGTGTCCGGGCGGGCCCCCTTCTCCGTCGGTCGCCGCCGGTCGCAGCCGTTCTCCGTCGGTCGCTGCCGCGTCAGGCGCGGGTGACCGGCTCCTGGAGTTCCGTCACCCACTTCGTACGGTCGTCCGGGCATTCCAGGTACAGCTCGCGGGAGTAGCCGGTCGAGCGGTAGCCGTTGGCGTCGATCCAGGTGGCCAGGGTCTGGACCGTGGGCAGGAGGTCCTCCATCGGACCCCGGTGGACGACCGTCGCCGCCTCGTCCAGGCCGGGCAGCACGACGACGTCGACGCCCGCCACCTCCTCGGTGCCCGCGGGGAGCGTCATCCCCGCGTGGACGACGACCGAGCCGTCGCCCCGCCCCGCGTCCTCGTAGTACGCGATCCCGGGGCCGAACCCCGTGACGCCAGCCGCCTCCAGGCGCGCGCACAGCGTCTCGTACAGCGGCTGGATGACCGGGCCGATCTGGCCCGGACCGAAGCCGCCTGCCACGCCGCTCAGCTCGGCGAGCCGTACCGGCGGAATGCTCTTGATCACGACGTCCTGCGTGGGCATGTGCCCCTCGCTCTCGATGGCTCGGAGCCGCGCGCCGACCTGGGCCAGCCGACCCGCCGCCTCCGCCAGGGCCGTCTCCAGCTCTGCCTGGCGCAGCCGCAGCATGCCGCGCAGCTCCTCCGCGCCGACCTGCTCGTCGAGGATCGACCCCACCTGTTCGAGGGTGAAGCCGAGCTCCTTGAGCGCGATGACGCGGTTGAGGCGGGCGAGCTGGTCCGCCTGGTAGAAGCGGTAGCCGCTGTGCGGGTCGACGTGGGCCGGGCGCAGCAGTCCGATGGCGTCGTAGTGGCGCAGCATGCGGACCGACACCCGCCCGTGCCGGGCGAAGTCTCCGATGGTGAACATGACGACTCCTACGACACGGCCTCACACGGTGTGAGGGTCAAGCGGCGCTGCTGAGGGAGAGCTTCGCGGCGAAGCCGAGGAAGAGCGCGCCCGCGGCGGACGTCGCCCCGGCCGAGAGCCGCCGACGGCGCCGGAACGCGGTGGCGAGCCGGGTCCCGCCGAATATCAGCATCGTCAGGTAGAGGAAGCTGCCGATCTCCAGCAGCGTGCCGAGCACCAGGAAGGAGAGGGCCGGGTAGGCGTACGCGGGGTCCACGAACTGCACGAAGAACGAGATGAGGAAGAGGATCGCCTTCGGGTTGAAGAGGCTGATGATCAGCGCCCTCCGGTACGGGTTCTCCCCCGGCGCCGCGTGGGCCTGCTCGTTCTCCTCGACAGCGGCCTCCCCGCGCGAGCGCCACATCTCCCAGGCCGAGCGCATCATCCCGTACGCCATCCACGCCAGGTAGCCCGCGCCCGCGTACTTCACGATCATGAAGAGCAGGGGCGTGGTCTGGAGCAGCGAGGCCGCGCCGAGCGCGGCCAGCGTCATCAGGATCGCGTCACCGGTGAAGACGCCGGCGGCGGCCTTGTACCCGGTCCGGGTGCCCTTGCGGGCGGCGACGGACAGCACGTAGAGCGAGTTCGGCCCCGGCAGAAGGATGATGAGGACGAGGCCCACGAGATAGGTCGGAAGATCGGTGACACCCAGCATGGACGGAGTGTCGCACGGGGGTACGACACTCCGCGCGGGTGTTTCGTATCGCGGAAGATCAGGGGCCGGGGAGGGTCGAAACACGCGGTGACCAGGCGCGGAGGGTCACTCCACGCGCCGGCCGGGCGCGCGGGGGCTCAGGACGCGCGGCTCAGAACGCGTCCGTCGGAATGTGCCTGCCCCAGATGTCGCGGAGTGCGTCGCAGACCTCGCCGACCGTGGCCCGTGCCCGGAGAGCGTCCTTCATCGGGTAGAGCACGTTGTCCGTGCCCTCCGCCGCCTTCCGCAGCCCGGCCAGCGCCGCGTCCACCGCCTCCTGGTCCCGCTCCGCACGCAGCCTGGCCAGCCGCTCCGCCTGCTGCGCCTCGATCGCCGGATCCACCCGCAGCGGCTCGTACGGCTCCTCCACCTCCACCGTGAACCGGTTCACCCCCACCACCACCCGCTCACCGCTGTCGGTCTCCTGCGCGATCCGGTACGCCGACCGCTCGATCTCCCCCTTCTGGAAACCGCGCTCGATCGCGCTCACCGCGCCGCCCAGGTCCTCGACCTTCCGCATCAGCTCCAGCGCCGCCGCCTCCACGTCGTCCGTCAGCCTCTCCACGACGTACGACCCGGCGAACGGGTCCACCGTCGCGGTGACGTCCGTCTCGTAGGCGAGGACCTGCTGCGTCCGCAGCGCGAGCCGCGCCGACTTGTCCGTCGGCAGCGCGATCGCCTCGTCGAAGGAGTTCGTGTGCAACGACTGCGTACCGCCGAGGACGGCCGCCAGGCCCTGTACGGCGACCCGGACCAGGTTCACCTCGGGCTGCTGGGCGGTGAGCTGCACCCCGGCGGTCTGGGTGTGGAAACGCAGCATCAGCGACTTGGGGTCCCGGGCGCCGAACTCCTCGCGCATCACCCGCGCCCAGATCCGCCGCGCCGCCCGGAACTTCGCCACCTCCTCCAGAATCGTCGTCCGCGCGACGAAGAAGAACGAAAGGCGTGGGGCGAAGTCGTCGACGTCCATGCCGGCGGCCACCGCCGTGCGGACGTACTCGATACCGTCCGCGAGCGTGAACGCGATCTCCTGCGCGGGCGACGCACCCGCCTCCGCCATGTGATAGCCCGAGATCGAGATCGTGTTCCACCGCGGAATCTCCGACCGGCAGTACTTGAAGATGTCCGCGATCAGACGCAGCGAAGGCTTCGGCGGGAAGATGTAGGTGCCCCGGGCGATGTACTCCTTCAGCACATCGTTCTGGATCGTGCCCGTCAGCTTCCCCGCCGGCACCCCCTGCTCCTCCCCCACCAGCTGGTACAGAAGCAGCAGGAGCGCGGCCGGCGCGTTGATCGTCATCGACGTCGACACCTGGTCCAGCGGAATCCCGTCGAACAGCACCCGCATGTCGTCGATCGAATCGACCGCCACACCCACCTTCCCGACCTCGCCGTGCGCGATCGGGGCATCGGAGTCATGCCCCATCTGCGTCGGCAGATCGAACGCCACCGACAGACCCGTCGTACCGTTCGCGATCAGCTGCTTGTACCGGGCGTTCGACTCCACCGCCGTACCGAAACCCGCGTACTGCCGCATCGTCCATGGGCGACCCGTGTACATCGACGGATACACACCCCGCGTGAACGGATACGCACCCGGCTCACCCAGCTTCTCCGCCGGATCCCACCCCTCCAACGCACCCGGCCCGTACACCGGCTCGATCGGCAGCCCGGACTCCGACTCGCGCGCCATCTGATGTGCCTCCCGATCGAACGCCGTCCGCTGGGACCTCCTCACCAGGATGCTCCGCGGATGCGCCGGGTGCGCAACCAAGCGCGCGCGGGAAGCATCCAATAGGTACACAGACCTGATCCCGGGGGGGCACCGATGCGCCGTTCGTCCGTCATACGCAGAGCACTCATGGCCGCGGCCGTGGTGGCGATCGCCACCGGCTGTACGGCCCAGGCGGCGGGCGGTGGCAGCACACCCGCGACGAGCGGGCCGTCGAGCTCCTCCTCGGCCGCGCCCACCACCCCGGCGCCGGCCTCGGACTCCCCGAGCGCCACGCCGACGACGGACGACAAGCCGTCCTCCCCCACGCCCGGCTCCACACCCACCTCCGCCCAGCCCGTCGGCAAGGTCCTGATGAAGGACGGCGACGAGAGCAAGCAGGTGCGGGAGCTCCAGGCGCGGCTGCGGCAGATCGGCTACTTCGACCGCGCGCCCACCGGCTTCTACGGCTCGATCACCGGCAAGGGGGTCTCGGCCTTCCAGAAGAAGCGGGAGCTGCCGCAGACCGGTTCGGTGGACGAGGTCACCTGGCAGCGGCTGGTCGGGATGACCCGCAAGCCGACCTCCGACGAGCTGAAGCCGTCCACGTCCAACGCCCTGGACACGCCGGACCCGCGCTGCATGACCGGGCGCGTGCTCTGCATCAGCAAGGAGACCCGCACGCTGGCCTGGATGATCGACGGCAAGGTCGTCTCGTCGATGGACGTCCGCTTCGGTTCGGAGAACACCCCGACCCGCGAGGGCGTCTTCAACGTCGACCGCAAGGTCCGCGACGACTGGTCGAAGCTCTACCACACGCCGATGCCGTACTCGATGTACTTCAGCCGCGGCCAGGCGGTGCACTACTCGGCGGACTTCGCGGCCCGCGGCTACAACGGCGGCTCGCACGGCTGCGTGAACGTCAGGGACCGGGCGAAGCTCGCGACCCTCTTCGACCAGGTGAAGGTCGGCGACAAGGTCGTCGTGCACTGGTAGGCACCGGAAGCGGGGCGAAGTGAGAGAGGCGCGGGTGGGACCGGGGGAACGTGTCCCACCCGCGCCGTGTGCGCGGAGCCGGAGGTACGGGGGGAACCTCGGCTCACGCGCGGCCGATGACCAGTCGGCTCACTCAGTACTGCGCCGACGGGCCGAAAAGTGTCACACCTGGTTCGTCACGAGGTCGCCGACCAGGACCGGGACGAGGTTTCCCGTGCGGTCCCGGGCGTCCGTGACCGGTCGCGGGGCCAGGGTTTCGGCCGGTACCGGGGCGCGGAGGTCGATGCGGACCGGGGCGGGGTCCGGGCTGGGAGCGGACCCCTGGGCGTGACCGGTGCCCGAGTCGGAGGTACGGGAGTTCCCGCCACCGCCCCAGTCGTCGGTGCGCTCGGCCGAACCCGCTCGTTCGCCCTCGCCGGACGGGTCGTCGTCGCCCCCGCCACCGTCGCCGCCGGCCGAGCCGCCGCCGAGGACACGGTCGCAGAAGCGCCGTACGGTCTCGCCGCCTCGCGCGGACTTCTCCAGCCGCCTCTTGGCGGTGTCGTCGAGGCGGCCGGCCCGGTACTCCTTGCAGGCGTTGACGATCTTGGCGCTGAAGTCCGCGCCGTCCTTGTCCGACGGGCCGCCCGTGCTGTTCTCCGGCTTCGGGGTGGCGTCGTCCCCGCCGCCCTCGCCTCCCGTACCGCCGCTTCCGGCCGTGGCCGGAGGGGCGGGCGTCGACGTGGCGGTGTCCGGCGCGGCTCCGTCGACGGTGGGGGGCGCCGAGGGCGTACCCGTGGTGACGCCGGGCTCCGCGGAGCCCGATGCCTCCGGGACGTCCGGGCGCTCCGCGGAGTCGTCCGAGGCGATCGGCGCCGGCGTGTCCACCGCCGACACGGAACCGGCGGGAGCCGGGCGGTCCGCCGTGAAGGGCAGCAGGCCCGTGCCGGAGGCGACGGCGACCCCGCCGACCGCCACGGCGGCGACCGCGGCGGCCAGTCCGTACCGCAGCGAGCGGCCCCAGCGCCGGGCGGAGGGGGACCTGCCGATCCGTACCGCGCCGAGTTCGGCGCCGGTGGGGGCGAAGTCCGACGGGGCCGCGTCGAGGCCGCGCTCGGCCCTGGCCTGCCGGAAGGCGGCCAGGGCGGCGGCCTCCCCGGGGAGTTCCGCCTCCACCATCGGGGCGAGGGGGGACGGGCGGGCCGCCGCGAGGGCCTGGGCCAGCCGCATCGCCTCGGCGCGCGCGTGATCGTCGACGGCGTCGACCGGCTCACCGCGCAGCAACCGCTCCGCGGCGTCCTGGTCGAGCCAGGGGTGGTACTCGTCGGCCATCACATGTCCTTCTGCGTCCGCGGGCGCGATTGCGTCACACCACCGGGGGCCGGAGCCCCCGGTCTGCGACCGCGCTGCGGGGGTACGCCGCCGAGGGAGGCCTGGCCGCCGTCGCTGTCGGCGCCGAGGAGTTCGGCGAGCCGCTTGAGGCCGCGGTGCGCGGCGGTGCGGACCGCGCCGGGGCGCTTGCCCAGGGTGTCGGCGGCGCTCTTGGCGTCCAGGCCGACCACGACCCGCAGCACGACGGCCTCGGCCTGGTCCTGCGGAAGTTGGGCGATCAGATGCATGGTGTCGCCGGTGGTCAGGGCTTCCAGTGCCTCGTCCGCGGTATCGGAGTCGGCGGGCTTGTCGGTGAGTTCGGTCTCGTCGCCACTGCTCGCGGGGCGCCTGCCCCGCATCCGGATGTGGTCGAGCGCCCGGTTGCGGGCGATGCGGGCCGCCCAGCCGCGGAACCGGTCGGCGTCCCCGCTGAAACGGTCGAGGTCGCGGGCTATCTGGAGCCAGGACTCGGAGGCGACGTCCTCCGCGTCGGCGTCGCCGACGAGTGAGCGCAGATAGCCGAAAAGCCGTGGGTGCACGGCGCGGTACACAGTACGGAAGGCGTCTTCGTCCCCGTTCTGCGCAGCGAGCAGCGCGGCCGTCAGCTCCGCGTCCTCCCCCAGCACCCCACACCCTGTTCGTCCATCACGGCTGGTCACCACCGCCGCACCATCCGGCACGCATCAGCACGCTACGTCCTCGTCCGGCGCCCCGTCCACGTTCGTCCACTGATTGTGCAACCTGCAACCAACTTGGGACATGGTCGGTGGTGTGACAGAAAACGCATGCACGGCGCTGAAGGGAGTACGGGGCCGTGCTGCGGCTCCGGCGGACGGCGACCGGGGCCTCTCCTGTGGGGGGTGGCGGCCCCGGTCGTCTTCTTTTCTCCGCCCTGTTCTCAGGGCTTCCGGCCTCTCGTCCTCGGGCCGTTCGCACCGTGGTCGACACCGCTGCTCCGGGCCGCCTTCTCGCCCTGGACGTCGCCTGGCCCGTACCGGCCGAGCAGCACCGTCGCGGCCACACCGAAGGCGGTGGTCCGCAGGGAACCGCGCACCGTCCCCGTACCGGCGCCGGACGCCAGTCGTCCCGCCGTCTGGTGCGGCGCGCCACGTTCGCGTCGGCCTCCGTGCCGCCCGGTAGGCCGCGCGCGCCCGGGCCTCGCTCGTGTCCGCACCGTCCTGTTCGCGCGCAGCGCCGCGCTCGGCGCGGCGGCGAGCCCGTCCGGTTCGCGCGTCATGTCGCGTCCTTCCGCCTTCGCGGCGGCTCCGCGGCGGCGAGCAGTCCCGCCAGTCTCCTCAACCCCCGGTGACCCGCCGTGCGGACCGCGCCGGGGCGCTTGCCCAGGACGCGGGCCGTCGCCGGCCCGTCCAGGCCGACGACCACTCTCAGCAGCACGGCCTCGGCCTGGTCGCGCGGCAGCGTGCGCACCAGGGCGAGCGCCTCCTGCGTCGACAGCCTCTCCAGGACGGCGTCCGCGGTGTCGAGACCGCCGGGCATCTCCCACACGTCCTGCTCCATTAAGGAGGTACGGGGCCGTCGCCGCTGCCGGCGCAGATGGTCGAGCGCCCGGTGACGCGCGATCGCCGCGGTCCAGCCGCGGAAACCCGCCCCGTCGCCGCGGAACCGCCCGAGGTCACGGGCGATCTCCAGCCAGGCCTCGGACGCCACGTCCTCGGCGTCCTCGCCGACCAGGCCCCGTAGGTAGCCGAGCAGCCCGGGGTGGACGAGACGGTAGACCCGGGCGAAGGCGTGCTCGTCCCCGCGCTGCGCCCGCTCGACGAGAGTGCCCAGTTCCGCGTCGTACGCGCCCACACGTCCCTCTTCGTACCGACTCGGCACCGGACACCGTGCCCATGTCCTTCGCGGGGAAGGGCGCGACGCGCCGTCCCCCTTCGTTCAGCGCACGGACCCGTCGAAACGTCACTGGTTCACAGGCAGCGCACGGGCGTCCTGGCCCGCCCGTGGAGCAATAGATAGAAGCGCTGTACGGATTCCTCCGGGCCCGTCTCGAACCGGTTGACGACCTTTCCGAGCGGGTTCCAGACCCGCCCGTCGGGCATCCGTATCCCGACCGGCTGACGGAAGAACTCCCGCTGCTCCTGGTCGAGGTCCACCCAGCGCGCGCCGGCCCGGCGGACGACGACCTCGCCGGTGTACGCGCCGAGGCCCTGGAGGATGCCGTCGACGCGGTCGCGGTCGGGGTGGTCGCGGCGCAGCCCGTCGACGATCAGGTCGACCAGGCGGAGGCTGGCCACGGAGTAGTCGAGCGGCAGCCGGCTTCTGGCCGTGAGCCGCTCGACGACGTGGGACACGTAGGCGCGCATCCCGTCGGCGGACGGCACGGCCGGCACGTTGTCGGTTTCCCGGTACATGCCCAACCAAGCGACCGGTGGGGCGCAAGTGTCACTGGTGACGGAGGTGGTGCTGGTCACACCGTCAGATCGGCGGTCTGCTCCCCTTCGGTGCGCGGTGCGCCGAACCAGCGCCAGGACGTGCGCCGTTCGCGCCCGGGGAGGTCGCCCCGGCCGGTGACCCACAGCAGGGTCGGCCAGCGGTCCGTGTCCGCGGGGGCGTCGGGGAAGAGCCGGGTGAGCACCTGGCCGCACAGACCGGCCGGCGGGTGGAACGGGACGCCGAGACCGGTGGCGATGTCGTGCGTGTGGACGAGCGTCTCGACGACGCCCATGGCCGCGAAGCCCTCGGCGTCGGAGCGGCCGAAGCCGTGGTGGGCGCGCCGGTCGGCCGGGGCCGTGCGGACCACGGCGGTCAGCAGCGCGCCGCAGGACTCCAGGACCTGGAGCAGCCCCGTGGTCCCGGCGCGGGGATCGGCGTACGTGACGTTGGCGGGGCCGCCCTCGCGGCGCGACTCCCAGAGGAAGGGCACCTCGGTGTCGAGCGCCGGGGCGTCGAGGCCGAGCTGGGCGGCGTAGGCGAAGAGGTCGTCGGCGAGGTGCTCGACGGTCTCCCAGCAGGTCCAGGTCAGAGTGCCGGCGGGGCGCTGCCAGTCGTCGGCGGCGGTCGCGGCCGCGGCGCCGCGCAGAGTGGTGAGGGAGAGGCGGACGGCGTGCTGGAGGTCGTCGGCGGTGATGCCGGGTGCGGCGGGGCCGGTCGTCGTCGTCATGGCGATCATCATGACGTGCGTCGAACTGTCAACCGAAGGTTGACAGCATCCGACTGTCAACCTAGGGTTGCCTCTATGACGAAACCAGTCGGCAAGACCATTCCCGTCCGGCTCGACGACCTCATCGAAGCGATCAAGAAGAGCCACACCGACGCGCTCGACCAGCTGTCGAACGCGGTGATCGCGGCAGACCATCTCGGCGACGTGGCCGACCATCTGATCGGTCACTTCGTCGACCAGGCCCGGCGCTCCGGCGCCTCCTGGACCGACATCGGCAAGAGCATGGGCGTCACCCGCCAGGCGGCCCAGAAGCGCTTCGTCCCCAAGGACCCGGACGCGGAGAAGATGGACGCGAACGCCGGGTTCAGCCGCTTCACCCCCCGGGCCAGGAACGTGGTGGTGGCCTCCCAGAGCGAGGCCGCGGCCGCGGGCAACGCCGAGATCGGCACCGGTCACGTGGCCCTCGGACTGCTCGCGGAGCCCCAGGGCATCGCGATGCACTGGCTGAACGCGCAGGGCGTGACGGCCGAGGCGCTGCGCGAGGCGGTCACCCCGACGCTGCCGCCGGCGGCCGAGGAGGTGCCCGGGCTCATCCCGTACGACGCGGCGGCGAAGAAGGTCCTGGAGCTGACCTTCCGCGAGGCGCTCCGGCTCGGCCACAACTACGTCGGCACCGAGCACGTCCTGCTGGCTCTGCTGGAGTTCGAGGACGGCGAGGGCACCCTCACGGGCCTCGGCCTCGACAAGGCGCAGGCGGAGGCGGACATCACCGCGGCGCTCGAACTGATCGCGGTGAAGCCGTCGGAGTGACGGCGGTTCCGGCCGGGCGCACGGGTCCTGCGCGTCGTACGGGCCCGCGGGCCGCTCCGATCGCCCCGGGCTCAGGCCGTGCGGGCGCGGCGGGAGACCACGGCGCGCAGGACGCGGCCACCCTCCGTGGAGAGTTCGCGGGCCCGGCGCAGACCCGTCGGGCCGTGCGCGACCGATTCGAGGACGGTCTCCTGCCGGCGCAGCTCGCCCGCGAGGAGCGGCCCGGCGCCGGAGCCGTCCCCGGCCCGGCAGCGGGCGATCGACTCGTCCGTGACGTCGGCGGCGTCGTACCGGCCGTGCAGGGCGAGCGCGGTGACGGAGCAACCGGAGGCCCACACCCGCAGCGGCCCGTCGGCCCACTCGGCGGGCGCGGTGCCCAGCATCTCGCGTACGAGCCCGGCCGCCTCGCCCTCCTCCGTACCGGCACCGTCCAGTTCGACGCGGGCCTTGGCGACCGCCTCGCCCCACGCCCCGCCGTCACCGCGGGCCACCGCGGCCCAGACGGGCCGCAGGACCTCGCCGCCGTCGGGTGCGAGCAGCGGCAGACACCGGTCCAGGCAGGCGAGCCCGGAGGCCGCCAGACTCCGTTCGTCGGCGCGGTCGATCAGATCCAGCAGGCTCATCGGGGCCTCCCGTTGCGGACGCAGTACTTCCCTTACTGCGCCACTTGGCGCGATTACGTCACTGCGCGGCCGGAATCATGCCAGTGGCCTTGTGGTGCTGCATAGAGGTCAAACGCCGGACAAACAGGATCGCGAGAACGGCGGCGACGACGTCCACGACGGCCGCGCCCATGAGGAACCCCGCCCCCGCCGCGAATTCCTCGACCGTGTCCGCGTCGTCGTACACCGCTCCGGCGAACAGGCTGGACAGGTTCGTCAGGATCCAGAAGCACCACCACCAGTTGAGCAGCGCCAAGGACTCGCCCTTTCCACCGCCCTCGCCGTACAGGCCCCGGCGACTCGCCCGCCACGTGCCGACCGCGACGGTGCGTGGCCACCAGAGGTTGGCGACAGGGACGAACCACGCTCCGATCGCCCAGCCGGGGCCGCCCCGGTGCGCGTCGGGCATGAAGATCCCGGCGTTCTTGCGGACCCGGAAGAACCAGATGACGAAGACGACGGCGAGCGCCAGCTGGCTCAGCGTCTGGAAGACCGTCGCGACGTCGAGCCCCAGGTGCGCGAAGCCCGCGGGGTCGGGGTGATCGTTCAGGTCACCGGCCATCAGCAGTCGTACGTCGAGCGCCGCGGCGAAGAGAGCCACGTCGGCCGTGGCAGTCGTCGCGAGCAGCGCCGCCACGGCGTACGACAGGCCTACGGGATTACGGAGCATGACGGGACGGACCCCCCGAGGGTGGACGGTGCCCCTCCCCGAGGCACCGGGGCGGCCCGGGCGGCCACCGCGCTGGGGGAGCGTACTCCCACCCGCTCAGCGCACCTCCGCGGCCAGCGCCCGGAACCGCTCCCACGTCATCGTCGGCGTCCGCGCGTCCCACAGCTTCTGTGCCGTCGCCGTCAGCGGCATCCTGATGCCCTCCGCCACCTGCGCCTGCGTCTGCGCCTGGGACAGGTCGCACCAGACCGCGAACCGGCCGCCCAGGATCTGGGCGTCGTACCGCGCCGGCACGGGGGTCGTGCCGCGCAGCACCCGCGGGGTCCACTGCTCGTAGATGCGGCGGCCGGTGGGGTACGTGAACTGGTTCGGCTCGCCGAGGACGTAGTACAGGAACTCGTCGTTGAGGTTCACGACCTTGCGGCCCTCGGCCAGATACTCGGCCGGCGGCCGGGCGCCGATCTCCTTGCCGGTCCAGTACTCGACCTCGATGTCCTTGTCGGCCTGGACGACCCCGCCGCGGAAGAAGCCGTCGTTCCAGGCCTTCGCGGTCTTGTCCTGGGAGCGGACCACGGCCGCCCGGTCGTTCAGCCAGCCCTCCGCCAGGTCCTGGACACCCGCCTGAGGGCCGTACTTCTGGCGCGCGGCCGTTGCCAGCTGCGGGTAGGAGGCCGCCGGGGAGGGGACGGTCAGCGCCTGGTACTCGTCGGCGCCGACGTGGAACCAGCCGCCCGGGAACAGCCCCGCGTACTCGCGCAGCAGCTCGTCCACGAGCCGCGCCGAGGCGGGCTTGGAGATGTCGATGGCGCCTTGGCGCGGGACCCCCTGGACGTTGCGCAGCTGGAGGTCCGGGTGGGCGCGCAGGACGGCGCCGAGGTGTCCGGGCGAGTCGATCTCGGGCACGACGGTGATGTGCAGGGTCTGCGCGAGGGCGAGGATCCGGCGCACCTCGGCCTTGGTGAGGTGCTGGGCCGAGACGATCTCGGGGTGGGTGTCCGACTCGATCCGGAAGCCCTGGTCGTCGGAGAAGTGCAGACCGAACTGGTTGAGCTTGAGGTCCGCCATCTCGCGGAGGCGTGCCTCGATCCACTCGGCGGTGAAGAACTTGCGCGCGATGTCCAGGTTCAGGCCGCGCTGCGGCTTGGCGGGCGCGTCGGTGACGGTGCCCTCGGGCATCGCTCCCGAGCCGTTCACCGACTGCTTCAGGGTGCGGGTCCCGTAGAACACCCCGGCCTGGTCCGGTCCGCTGATTCTGACCCGGTCGTCACGGGTGGTGAGCGTGTACGACTCGGGGGCGCCCTTGCCGCCGAGGGCCAGCTCGACGTCGCCCGCGCGGGCCGGGACGGTCCCCCGGTACGCGATCTTGAGCTCTCCCGCGAGCAGCCGGCCCTCGTCGGCGAGGCCCTCGCTGCCCGCGGCGACGACGACACCGGCCTGGGGCGTGGGGCGCCAGCCGGGGCCCCTGGCCGCCTCGTGCGCGCGGACGGCGGGGACCGTGAGCGGCGCGGAGGAGAGCGGGTACGTCCGGGTGGGCGTGGGGCTGGGCGGCGGCGTGCTCGCCGGGGCGCTGGTGACCTGCGACGGCGTACCGGCGCCGGAGGTGGGGCCGGAGGACGCGCCGTCGGAGCAGGAGGTCACGGTGACCAGTGCCACCGCGGCCGCGAGGAGGGTGGGGCCCGCGTGGGGCCTTCGTATGGCGTACCGCATCATTCGGAATCCTCCCCCAGGAGGTCGCGTGCGGCCATTCGGGGCAGGAGCTCGACCCCGGAACGTCACAGACACGTTCCGAAACTCTCCCTTCCGGGTGAAATTCGTGCATCGGTCGGACAGTTCCCGCACCCCCTCGATAACGTTGCGTCACACCCACCCCACCTTTCCCGGAGTCCACGCTGACCAGCGACACCCGCGCCCCGTCCCGGAACCGGCCCCCGGGCTCCGCAGCGACGCCCGGGACACCCGCAGCGACGCCCGGGACACCCGCCGCGACGCCCGCGACGCCCGGGCACCCCCCGCCCTCCGCGCGCCCCGCGATACCTGCCCAGCAGGGCGACCCCCGGCACCCCGCCGTGCGCGCCCCCGCGGCGGCACCCTCGGCCACCGGCGTCCCCGACGCGCCCGACGCGCCCGCCACGCCCGACGGGCTCGCGTGTTTCAACGCCGTCCCCGCCGAGGTCGCCGAGGAGCTGCTCCTCTCCTGCTGCCACAGTCCGCGCTGGGCCGAACGGGTGACCGCGCACCGTCCGTACCCGACGCTCGACGCGCTGCTCGCCGCCGCCGACGAGGCCGGTTACGACCTGTCGGTCGCCGAACGCCAGGAGGCGCTGGCCGCCGAGTCCTCCGCCGCGCCCCATCCCGACGCCCCGCCCGCCGCGCACACCGCGCTGCGGGCCGCCCACGCCGCGTACGAGAGCCGCTTCGGGCACGCCTTCGTGATCAGCCTCGACGGTGTCCGGCCCGGTGAGCGCCTCGACCAGGTGCTCGCCGGCATCCGGTCCCGGCTCGCCAACGAGCCGGAGGAGGAGCGGGTGGTCGCCGCCGACGAGCTGCGCCGTCTGGCGCGCGCCCGCCTCGCCCACCGCATCGGCGTGACGCTCGCCCGGGACTCCGCCCCTTCGCCCGGTGCGGCCACCCCGCCCGGCGCGGCGTCATCGCCCGGCGTGGCACCCACTCCCGTACAGGCGTCCGGAATGCGGTGATTCGGGCGGCGACGATAGCCCGTCCGTGCCTCTTTGATCACACCTATGGACCCCGCGCGAGCGAACCGACAAGTCGTCGCTACGATGACCAGGGCCGGTGGACCGTACCCGGCCGGGTCAGACCGACACTGAAGCCGGCCGACCCTGATCCCCGCTCCCGGAGGGTTTTTCCGTGCCGGCTGGAACGCTGTACCGCGGCCGGGAAGGAATGTGGTCCTGGGTGGCTCATCGAGTCACCGGCGTCCTCATCTTCTTCTTCCTGTTCGTACACGTGCTGGACACCGCTCTCGTCCGCGTCTCTCCCGAGGCCTACGACGACGTGGTCGCCACGTACAAGACGCCGATCGTCGCACTCCTCGAGTACGGCCTGGTCGCCGCCATCCTCTTCCACGCGCTGAACGGCCTGCGGGTCATCGCCGTGGACTTCTGGTCCAAGGGCCCGCGCTACCAGAAGCAGATGCTCTGGACCGTCGTAGGCATCTGGGTCGTGCTGATGGCGGGCTCCATCTACCCCGTCCTCGGCCACGCCGCACGTGAACTGTTCGGGAGCTGACGCCAGACATGTCTGCTGACACCACTTCCGCGATCGGTCCCGTCGAAGGCGCCTCCTACGACGTGGACAACCCGGCCCCGTACATCGAGGCCCCCCGCAAGCGCACCGGCAAGACGCCGCGGGCGACGCGAGGCAACTTCGAGATGGCCGCGTGGCTCTTCATGCGCCTCTCGGGCATCGTCCTCGTCGTCCTGGTCCTCGGCCACCTGCTGATCCAGCTCTTCCTCGACGGCGGCGTCTCCAAGATCGGCTTCGCCTTCGTGGCCGGCCGCTGGGCGTCCCCGTTCTGGCAGGTCTGGGACCTGCTGATGCTCTGGCTCGCCATGCTGCACGGCGCCAACGGCCTCCGTACGGTCATCAACGACTACGCGGAGCGGGCCAACACGCGCCTGTGGCTCAAGGGCCTGCTGTACACCGCCACGGTGTTCACCATCCTTCTGGGCACGCTGGTGATCTTCACCTTCGACCCGAACATCCGCTAGGCACGGGGCTGAGGTAATCCACGTCATGAAGATCCACAAGTACGACACCGTCATCGTCGGCGCCGGCGGCGCCGGCATGCGCGCCGCCATCGAGTCGACGAAGCGCAGCCGCACCGCCGTCCTGACGAAGCTCTACCCCACCCGCTCCCACACGGGCGCGGCGCAGGGCGGCATGGCCGCCGCGCTCGCCAACGTGGAGGAGGACAACTGGGAGTGGCACACCTTCGACACGGTCAAGGGCGGTGACTACCTGGTCGACCAGGACGCCGCCGAGATCCTGGCGAAGGAGGCCATCGACGCCGTCCTCGACCTGGAGAAGATGGGTCTGCCGTTCAACCGGACCCCGAACGGCACCATCGACCAGCGCCGCTTCGGCGGACACTCCCGCAACCACGGCGAGGCGCCGGTCCGCCGGTCCTGCTACGCCGCGGACCGCACCGGCCACATGATCCTCCAGACGCTGTACCAGAACTGCGTCAAGGAGGGCGTGGAGTTCTTCAACGAGTTCTACGTCCTGGACCAGCTGATCACCGAGGTCGACGGCGTCAAGAAGTCCGCCGGCGTCGTCGCGTACGAGCTGGCCACCGGTGAGATCCACGTCTTCCAGGCCAAGGCCGTGATCTACGCCTCCGGCGGCACGGGCAAGTTCTTCAAGGTGACCTCCAACGCGCACACCCTCACGGGTGACGGCCAGGCGGCCTGCTTCCGCCGCGGCCTGCCGCTGGAGGACATGGAGTTCTTCCAGTTCCACCCGACGGGCATCTGGCGCATGGGCATCCTGCTGACGGAGGGCGCCCGCGGTGAGGGCGGCATCCTCCGCAACAAGGACGGCGAGCGCTTCATGGAGAAGTACGCGCCGGTCATGAAGGACCTCGCGTCCCGTGACGTCGTCTCGCGCTCCATCTACACGGAGATCCGCGAGGGCCGCGGCTGCGGTCCCGAGGGCGACCACGTCTACCTCGACCTGACGCACCTTCCGCCGGAGCAGCTCGACGCCAAGCTCCCGGACATCACCGAGTTCGCCCGTACGTACCTCGGCATCGAGCCGTACACGGACCCGATCCCGATCCAGCCCACCGCGCACTACGCCATGGGCGGCATCCCGACCAACGTCGAGGGTGAGGTCCTGGCGGACAACACCACCGTCGTCCCGGGTCTGTACGCGGCCGGCGAGGTCGCCTGCGTGTCGGTGCACGGCGCCAACCGCCTCGGCACCAACTCGCTGCTCGACATCAACGTCTTCGGCAAGCGCTCCGGCATCGCCGCCGCCGAGTACTCCGCCAAGCACGACTTCGTCGAGCTGCCGGAGAACCCGGAGGCCCTCGTGGTCTCGCAGATCGAGAAGCTGCGCAACTCCACGGGCAGCGAGCGGGTGGCCGACATCCGCCGTGAGCTCCAGGAGACGATGGACGCCAACGTGATGGTGTTCCGTACGGAGCAGACGATCAAGACGGCCGTCGAGAAGATCGCCGAGCTGCGCGAGCGCTACGAGAACGTGTCCATCCAGGACAAGGGCAAGCGCTTCAACACGGACCTCCTGGAGGCCATCGAGCTGGGCAACCTGCTCGAACTGGCCGAGGTCATGGCCGTCTCGGCCCTGGCGCGCAAGGAGTCCCGCGGCGGTCACTACCGCGAGGACTACCCCAACCGCGACGACGTCAACTTCATGCGCCACACCATGGCGTACCGCGAGGTCGGCGACGACGGCTCCGAGACCGTCCGTCTCGACTACAAGCCGGTCGTCCAGACCCGCTACCAGCCGATGGAGCGTAAGTACTGATGGCTACCCCCGTACTGGACAAGGTCGAGGCGGAGTCCGCCGCCTCCCCGTACATCACGGTCACGATGCGGATCCGCCGCTTCAACCCCGAGGTGTCGGACGCGTCGGTCTGGGAGGACTTCCAGATCGAGATCGACCCGAAGGAGCGTGTCCTCGACGCCCTTCACAAGATCAAGTGGGACGTGGACGGGTCGCTGACCTTCCGCCGCTCCTGCGCGCACGGCATCTGCGGCTCGGACGCGATGCGGATCAACGGCAAGAACAGGCTCGCCTGCAAGACGCTGATCAAGGACATCAACCCCGAGAAGCCGATCACCGTCGAGGCCATCAAGGGCCTCACGGTGATGAAGGACCTCGTGGTCGACATGGAGCCCTTCTTCCAGGCGTACCGGGACGTCATGCCGTTCCTGGTCACCAAGGGCAACGAGCCGACGCGTGAGCGTCTGCAGTCGGCCGAGGACCGTGAGCGCTTCGACGACACCACGAAGTGCATCCTGTGCGCCGCGTGCACGTCGTCCTGCCCGGTCTTCTGGAACGATGGCCAGTACTTCGGCCCGGCCGCGATCGTCAACGCGCACCGTTTCATCTTCGATTCGCGTGACGAGGCGGGCGAGCAGCGCCTGGAGATCCTGAACGACAAGGACGGCGTGTGGCGTTGCCGCACGACGTTCAACTGCACGGACGCGTGCCCGCGTGGCATCGAGGTCACGAAGGCGATCCAGGAAGTGAAGCGCGCGCTGATCACGCGTCGCTTCTGAGCGTCGCCACGGCCGGAGGCCCGTTTCTGTACGCTGCGGCGTGCGGGAACGGGCCTTCGGGTTTTCCATGTGCGCACCATGTGTCCGAACCATGTGTCCGAAACACTTCGGGGAGAGCGGGGATTGATGAGCGAGCCGAACCCTTACGCGGACGGTGAGTACAAGTGGGGACCCGACCAGCCGGGGACGCCCGCCTACGGGTATCCGCAGCAGGCCCCGGGCTACGGGTATCCGCCGGCGGCGCCCGGGCCCTCGTACGAGCCGACCCTGGCAGCGGGAGTACCGGTGCCGCCTCAGCACGCGCCGATGGGTCAGGGCGGCGGCGGGGCACCGCTGTTGAGCCTCGGGGACATCACCGTCGTCGGCGACCAGATCATCACGCCGGCCGGTGCGATGCCGCTCAAGGGCGCGGTGTGGAACGCGATGGACATGTCGCGGACGGAGGAGAAGATGCCCACGGTCGCGATCGTGCTGGCCGTCGTCTTCTTCATCTTCTGCCTGCTGGGTCTGCTGTTCCTGCTGATGAAGGAGAAGCAGACGACCGGCTTCATCCAGATCACGGTGACCAGCGGCGGCCGGCACCACTCCACGATGATCCCCGCGACCGGCCCCGACACCATCCACTGGGTGATGGGCCAGATCAACTTCGCCCGCTCGCTGAGCGTCTGATCGCGTCGGGGGCGCGCCCGGCCCGGGTCGGGGCCCGGCCCGGGGCCTCCCCGGAGGGCAGGGGGCAGGGGGTCAGGGGGCGGGGGGTCAGGATGTACGAGGAGCGTCGGCGAGGCCGTCCGGCTCCTCGGCGACGATCATGATCCGGCGGAGCATGTCGTTGAGCACGGCCCGCTCCTTCTCGTCGAGGACGCCGAGCAGCCGCTCCTCCTCGTGACCGAGGACGTCCATCGCGCCGAGCCAGGTCTCGCGGCCGGAGTCGGTGAGCTGGACGACGACCCGGCGGCGGTCGGTGGTGGACTGCGTCCGGCGGACGAAGCCCCGCTTCTCCAGGGCGTCGAGGCGCCCGGTGACCGAGGCGGGGGCGAGATCGAGGTCCTGGGCCAGTTCGGAGGGTGCCGCGGTGCCGCCCCGGCCGGCGAGCTTGTGGAGGGTGTCGAACTCGTGCCGCTCCAGCTCGAAGTCGACGAGGGACTGCTCACGGACCCGCCGCAGATGGACGGAGAGCTTCTTCATCCGGGTCACGGCGCCCTCCACCACCGGGTCGAGGCCGGGCAGGACCGGCTGCCAGCGGGTCACGTGCTCGTCGGTCCAGTCCCGCGGTGTGGGCCCTGAGGGCTCGCTCGACTCCATGGTGTCGATCGTACGTCGCACTCCATGATTTTTCGAGGCCGAATATTTCGTTGACGAATCATTCGCCACCGAACTACCTTCCCTGTCATGCCCACCGCCTCCTCCGGTACGGTCGCCGCGCCCACGCCCGCACCCGCACCCGTCCCTCACCCCCTCCGCACCCGCTCCTTCCGCCTCCTCTTCACCGGCCGCGTCCTCTCGCTCCTCGGCGACGCCGCCATCCCCGCCGCCCTGGCCATCGCCGTCTGGGAGGCCACCGGATCGAGTTCCGCGCTCGCCATCGTCCTGGCCTGCGCGATGGTCCCCAAGCTGCTCCTGCTTCCCGTCGGCGGAGTCGTCGGCGACCGGTTCAACGCCCGTACGGTCGCGCTGACCACCGACCTCGTCCGCTGCGCGGCCCAACTCCTCGTCGGAGCCCAGCTGCTGAGCGGCGACCCGTCGCTCTGGGTCATCGCCGGCGCCGAAGTCGTCGGCGGCGCCGCGAGCGCCTTCGCGATGCCCACCAACTCCCCCCTGATCACCGGGACGGTGGCCCCCGAGGCCCTGCACCGCGCCAACGCCGCCATGGGGGTCGCCGGGAGCGTCGCCCGCCTCGCCGGGCCCGCCCTCGCAGGCACCCTGGTCGTCACGGCGGGAGCCGGGTGGGCGTTCGTCCTGGACGCGGCCACCTTCGCGCTCAGCGCCCTGCTGCTGCTCGCCGTCCGGGTCGAGCGCGTGCCCGTCCCGCACAGCCCCTTCCTCACGGACCTCAAGGAGGGCTGGCGGGAGGTCAGGTCCCGCGACTGGTACTGGACCAGCCTCATCGGCCACAGCGCCTGGAACGGCGCCGCCGCCGTCCTGATGACCCTCGGCCCGGGCATCGCCGTCACTCATCTCGGCGGCAGCACCGTCTGGGTGGTGCTCCTCCAGGTCGGCGCGGTCGGCTTCCTCGCCGGCGCCCTGCTCGCCGACCGACTGCGCCCCCGGCGCCCTGTCCTGACGGCCAACCTCGGTCTCGCGGTCTACGCCCTGCCGCTCCTGCTGCTGGCCCTCCCCGCCCCCGCGCCGTTGACCATCGCCGCGTACGGACTCGCTCAGACCGGCCTCGGATTCCTCACCCCGGTCTGGGAGACCGCCGTCCAACGGGCCGTCCCGGCCCACGCGCTGGCCCGCGTGAAGTCCTACGACTGGCTGCTCTCCCTCGCCGCCATGCCGCTCGGCTACGCCCTGGCCCCCATGGCCGCCTCCGCCTGGGGCCCGGAGGTCCCGCTGGTCGCCGCCGCGGTCGTGGTGGGCGGCTGCTGCCTGGGGACGGCGCTGGTCCCGGGGGTCCGCAGGTTCCGCTGAGGCGGCGGGGTGACGCTGTCAGTGGGGTCGCCTACCTTCGTACGCATGGTGGGGACGACGAGCCTGGAAGTCAGGCTGTACGAGGCGGGAGTGCGGCAGCGGACCCAGGGGGGCGCGGCGGTCCAGGAGCTGCTGCAGGACCTGGCGCCCGACGAGCTGCGCCGGGCCGCCCTGTGGATTCACCGCAACCAGTGCCGGGGCGGAGCGGACAAGGTCACCGACTGGAGCGTCTCCTGGCTCGCCGGACGGCGCCTGGGATGGTCGGCCTCCCAGGCGGAGGAGCTGCTCGAACGGCTCGTGGGCGTGATGGCCATGGTCGATCCGATGCGGCTGCTGCAGGAGTACGGTCCGCTGATGCGGCTCCCGTTGGCCGCCGCGCGCGAGGCGGGCGACTGCGACCGCGCCCTGCTGCGGGCCGCCCGCAAGGCCTCCCTGTCGGCCTGGGGCGACCAGGCGGAGGGCTCGGAGAACGCCGCGATACGGGAGACCCTGGACCGGCTGATCGGCCCCGGGTTTCCCGACGGCACCGGGCTGCCGTGGGCGCTCCTGAACGACGAGGACGCGTACGGGCCCCGGATGCGGTCCGAGCACCCGGAACTGCTCGCGGCGGCCGGCGCCGCGGCGTTCCTGGAGCACTGCGCGGCGCTCGACGCCGCCCGGCCGACCAGGAAGTGGCGTAAGGCCGCCGGAGAGCTGCTCGCGACGGTGGAGCGCGGTGACGCGCTCGTCAGGGCACTGCTCGACGGTGCCGCCGGGCAGGCGGAGCATCTGGTGGTGATGCCCCACCCCATGGGCGTGTACCGCGAACCGGGGCTGGCCGGCGAGCGGAACGCGGCGGTCGTGCGCGGGGCCCTGTGGGCGGCGGCGGGACTGCCCGGCACCTGGGTGGTTCCCACCGTCGGGGCGGTCGTACTGAACGCCGGTACGGGCACGGGTGGTTCGGGCGGGGTGTGCCGCAACGCCAGGATCGCGGCGGCCGGGGTCGCCTTCCTCGGCGCGTGCGAGGGCGAACGGGCCGCCGACGCCGTCCAGTGGCTCGGGCGGATCAGAGGAAGGGTCCGCAACCGGACGGTGCTCAAGGCGGCCGCCAAGGCCCTGGAGGCCGTTTCGGGGCGGGCCGGGCTCACGCCGTCGATGCTGCGCGAGCGTGGGGTGCCCGCGCACGGACTCGACGGGCGGGGCATGCGGGAGGAGACTCTCGGGGCGTACACGGCGGTGCTCCGCGTGCAGGAGCCCGGCGTGGCGTCCCTGTCGTTCCGGGGCCCTCAGGGCCGGGTGCTGAAGTCGGCGCCGAAGGCGGTCCGCGAGGCGTACGGCGAGCGACTGACGCCGCTCCGCACCGCGTTGAAGGAGCTCAGAACGCTGCTGACCGTGGAGCGGGCCCGGCTGGAGGAGCATCTGGCGGCGGGGACGACGTGGCCCGCGGAGGACTGGGAGCGGTACTACATCGACCATCCGGTGACCGGCCGTGCCGCCCGCGCACTGCTGTGGGAGGTCGCCCCGGAGGCCGACGGGCACTGGACGGCCGGGGTTCCCGAGCGGACCGGCGGCGGCTGGGCCCTGGCCGGCGCGGACGGGACGGCGACCCCGGTCGCGCCCGGGTCCCGGCTGCGGCTGTGGCATCCCGTGCGGGCCGATGCCGAGGAAGTGGCCGAGTGGCGGGGGGAGCTGACGGAGCGGGAGCTGCGCCAGCCGTTCAGGCAGATCTTCCGCGAGGTCTACCCCCTCACCCCGGAGGAGGTGGCGACCGGTGCGTACTCCCACCGGTTCGCCGGGCACATCCTGCGCTACGGTCGGGCGCGCGCGCTCATGGCCGAGCGCGGCTGGACCGGTGACCACCTGGGGTACTTCGGGGAGGGCGGCTCCTCCGAGATGGTGCGGGAGCTGCCGCGCCGCGGTGATCTGCCGGCCGACGAGGGGATGTTCTGGCGGGCCCGGCTCTGCGTCGAGCTGGTCGACGCCGGCCGGTCCGGCGACGGGGTCGCCGTGCTCTGCTCCACCGGCCAGGTCGGCTTCGAGCGCCGCGCGGCCTCCGCGGGGGCGAGGGGCGCCTGGGAGACGGTCGCACCGGCCGACGTTCCGGCGCTCGTGCTGTCGGAGGCGCTGCGGGACGTCGACCTGTTCGTGGCGGTGGCGTCCGTCGGCGCGGACCCGGATGGGCGGGACAGCGGCGAGGAGCGGGCGCACGACGGGTTCGGGGAGAGCCGCTCGTTCGGCGAACTGACCGCTGCGGCCCGGATCCGCCGGGAGACGCTGACCCGGCTGCTGCCGCGCACCGGGATCGCGGACCGTACGGAGCTGACGGACGGCTTCCTGCGGGTCCGGGGCGAGTTGCGCGCGTACCGGATCCATCTGGGCTCGGGCAACGTCCTGATGGAGCCGGAGGGCGCTCCGCTCCCCCTCGGGCCGGACCGCTCGCCGCTCGCCCCGGAGAAGGTCTTCCTGCCGTTCGAGGAGGACGGCGGGACGTTGTCGGTGATCCTCGCGAGGGCGTTCCTGCTCGCTGCCGACGCCGGGATCACCGACCGCGCGATCAGCTCACGGATACGCCGGGGGCTGTGACCTCCGCCAGGAAGCCGGCGAGGAGCGCGCTGGTCTCCTCGGGACGCTCCAGGGCGGGAAGGTGGGCCGCCCACTCCAGTTCGACGTGACGCGCGCCGGGCAGCAGCGTCGCGAGGCGGGCCGACATCGCCCGGAAATCGGGCAGGTCATGGGCCCCCGAGACGACCAGGCACGGCAGGTCCGTGCCGGCCAGCTCCGCCGACGTCACACCGGCGTCGACCGGGCCGACCTCGTCGGACGCGGCGAGTTGTACGTCGAAGGCGCGCCGCTGCATCACCCGTACCCGCTCGCGCGCCTCGTCGTCGGCCTCCGGGCCGAGCCAGGTGTCGACGTTGAGCGCGACCGCCCCGTCCACATCGCCCGCTTCGAGCAGCTCGTCCTCGCGCCGGCCCCAGGCGCGCAGTTCGTCGCTCGGGCTGTAGTCGGGGATGCCGGAGCAGAGCAGCGCGAGCGCCGAGACGCGCCCGGAGTGGCGAACGGCGGTCTCCAGCGCGACCTCACCGCCGAAGGAGGAGCCGACGAGCGCGGCCCGGTCGACGCCGAGGGCGTCGAGGAGCTCCACGACGTCGTCGCAGTGGGTGTGCGGGCGGTCGACCGGGGTCTCGCCGAAACCGCGGAGGTCGCAGCGGACCACGCGGTGCCCGGCGGCGGCCAGCGCCGCGAACTGCGCGTCCCACATCCTCCGGTCGCAGACGCCGGAGTGGAGCAGGACAACTGTGGAAGGGCCTTCACCGGCCACGTCATAGGAAAGCATCAGGCATCACCCTAAGTGCCGGGCCCCCCGATCACCTACGGATTTTCCGGCCCCACTTGCGATCACCTCCCAGCTCGTCCGCCGCCCCTTCCCCACCCACACCCCCCTCACTTGAACATGTTCAAACGAGGGTCTACAGTCAGGACCGCCAGCTTTTGAACGCGTTCAAGGGAGGGTGGGGCATGGACCTCACTGTCGTCGCGTACATCGTCTATCTGCTCATCAGCGTGGCTCTGACCGTCTGGGTCGCCCGCACGCTCAGCCGCAACGGAAGGATCTTCCTGGCAGACGTCCTGCACGGGAACGAGAAGCTCGCCGACGCCGTCAACCACCTCCTGGTGGTCGGCTTCTACCTCGTCAACTTCGGCTTCGTCGCCCTCTACCTCAATCAGGACGAGACCGTCGCAGACGCCCGGGGGCTCTTCGAGGCCCTGTCCGTCAAGCTCGGCGTGGTCCTCCTCGTCCTCGGTGTGATGCACCTGGGCAACGTCTACGTCCTCAACAAGATCCGCCGCCGGGGCGTGATGGAGCGCGAGCAGGTTCCGCCGGTGCCGCCGCAGGGCTGGACCGGTCAGGCCAAGGGCCCCTGGGCCCCGCCCGTCGCCGGAGCGTGAGGAGAGACGGATGAGCCGGCCGCCCGTGACCCCCGTACACCGCCTCACCGTGCTGTACGACGCCGACTGCCCGCTCTGCGTCCATCTGCGTCACTGGCTGCTGCGGCAGCGCAAGCTCGTCCCGCTCGACCTCGTCCCGGCCGCCTCTCAGGAGGCCAGGCGCCGCTTCCCGGGCCTCGACCACGAATCCACCCTCAGGGAGATCACCGTGATCGGGGACCGGGGGCAGGTCTACCGCGCCACCTCCGCCTGGATCGTCTGCCTCTGGGCCCTGGCCGAACACCGGCCCAAGGCCCACTGGCTGGCCACCCCCGCCGGACAGCCCTTCGCCAAGGCGACCGTCCTCGCCGCCGCCAAGTGGCGCGAGTCGCTCAAGGGCGGCGGGCCGGCCTGCGAGGACGGGCGCTGCGAAGTGCCCGGCACGCCCGGCTAGGCTCGGGCACTGTGAAGGACGTGAAGGAAGTGCAGCCCGCCGAGCCCGAGCGGACCGGAACCGACGCCGGGGCCAAGGCCCCGGCCAAGGCCGCCAAGAGCGAACAGACCCGCACGCTCATCCTCGAGACCGCGCTCCGGCTCTTCAAGGAGCGCGGCTACGACAAGACGACCATGCGGGCCATCGCCCAGGAGGCCGGGGTCTCCGTCGGCAACGCGTACTACTACTTCGCCTCCAAGGAGCACCTGGTCCAGGGCTTCTACTACCACATCGCCGAGGAGCACCAGGCGGCCGTCGCGGACATCCTCGACGGCGGCGAGAAGGACCTCACGGCCCGCATCCGCGGGGTCCTCCTCGGCTGGCTCGACATCGCCGAGCCGTACCACGAGTTCGCGGCCCAGTTCTTCAAGAACGCGGCCGACCCGGACAGCCCGCTCAGCCCCTTCTCCCCCGAGTCGGAGGGCCCGCGCGAGGCCGCGATCGAGGTCCACCGCCGGGTCATCTCCGGGGCCGACGTCAAGGTCGACCCCGAACTGGCCGAGCCGCTCCCCCAGTTGCTCTGGCTCCAGCAGATGGGCCTGGTGCTGTTCTGGGTGTACGACCGCTCCGAGGGCTGCGCCAACAGCCGCCGCCTCGTCGAGCGCCTCGCACCGGTCACCGCGCGGGCGATCTCGCTCTCGCGCTTCCGGCTGCTGCGCCCCCTGGTCCGCGAGACCCACGACCTCCTCGCCGACTTCATGCCGACGGCGGCCGGCATGGCGGCCTCGGGCAAGCCCAAGCGACCGAAGGCCTCGAAGGACTGACGGGCGGCCCGGGCGCGACTCGGACCCGAGGGCGCGCTCAGGCCCGGCGCCGCTCAAGCCCCAGGGGCTCAGGCCCCGAAGCCGCTCAAGCCCGCGGGGGGCTCAGCGCCACGAAGCCGCTCAAGCCCCAGGGGCTCAGGCCCCGAAGTCGCGCAAACCCGAAAGCGGCCCAGGCCCCGAGGGGCCGAGCCGCCTTCGTCCGAGCGCGCGCCCGTCAGATCCAGCTGAGTTCCCAGAGGCGCCAGATGCCCGTGCCGTCGGTCAGGTACTGCGATCCGGCGACCTCGGTCGTCGCCAGGACGTAGTCCTTCTTCTGCCAGAGCGGGATCAGCGGGACGTCCTCGGCGACCTCGGCCTGGATGTCCTCGAAGTCGTTGGCCGCCGCCGCCCGGTCGCTGTACTGCTGCGTCGCGGAGATCAGCGAGTCGATCTTCTTGCTGCCGAAGCCGTTGTGCATCGCGTTGTCCGTGCCGACCAGCGGGGCGGTGAAGCTGTCGGAGTCCGGGAAGTCGGGCAGCCAGCCGACGGGGTACGCGTCGTAGTCGCCCTTCACGTACCCCTGCTGGAACTCCTTCCACTCCGCCTCGACCAGCTTGACCTTGAACAGTCCGCTCGCCTCCAACTGCCGCTTCAGCTCCGCCGCCTCGGCGCCGTACGTGGCGTCCTTGCGGTAGCCGAGGGTGAAGCTCACCGGCGTCTCGACGTCCGCCGCCTCCAGCAGGCTCTTCGCCTTCTTCTTGGAGGGCTCGGGATACGTGTCGTAGAACGAGGTGCTGTGGCCGTTGAAGCCCTGCGGGATGAGGGAGTACAGCGGCTCGACCGTGCCGTGGTACGCGCCGGTGACGATCGCCGGGCGGTCGATCACCGCGGCGACGGCCTGCCGGACCGCCTTCTTCGCCATCGGCGAGCCGGACTTCACGTTGAAGTAGAGATTGCGGATCTCGGCCGTCTGCGCCTCGGTGATACGGGCGGTGTCCTTGCCGTCCTTCACCGTCGACAGGAACTCCGGCGGCATCTGCCGGTGCGCGATGTCGACCTGCTTGCTCTCCCAGGCGTCGGCGAGCTGCTCGGACTCGGTGAAGTACTTCACGACGACCGTTCCGCCGCGCTTCTCCACGGCGCCCCGGTAGTTCGGGTTCGGCTCCAGGCGCGCGCTCTCGCCGGGCTTGTACTCCTTGAGGAGGTACGGCCCCGTGCCCTGGACCGTGGTGCCCTCGCGCAGCTGCTTGGCCGGGTACTGGTCACGGTCGACGATCGAGCCGGCGCCCGTGGCGAGCTTCAGCGGGAAGGTCGCGTCCCGGCCGGTCAGGTTGAAGGTGACCTTCTGCCCGTCGGCCACGACGCCCTTCAAAGTCGCGAAGAGCGGCGCCGGACCGACGTCCGCCTTGATGTTCAGCATGCGCTCGAAGGAGTACTTGACGTCCTCGCCCGTCACCTTGCGGCCGCCGGGGAAGGTCAGGTCGTCCCGGAGCTCGCACTGGTACGTCGTGAGCCGGGTGCCGATGAACTTGCAGCTCTCGGCGGCGTCGGGGACCGGCGTGACGAAGCCGGGCTTGAAGGAGAGCAGCGACTGGTAGACGTTGCTGTACATCGCCCACGAGCCGGCGTCGTACGCCCCGGCCGGGTCGAGCGAGGTGACCTCGTCCGTGGTGCCGACCGAGATCGGGTCGGTCCGGACGTCGTCGGAAGGCAGCAGCTGCCAGCCTCCCACCCCGGCGGCCACCAGAACTCCACAAGTGATGAGGATCCGCAGACGGACCTTCGACCGCATTGCCGTGCTTCCTTTTTTCGAGCCCACCCCTGGCGCGGCGGCACCCAGCCATGCCGCGATGGCGTCACCCAATCACACGGATTTCACAAGTGGAAGAGTAAACCTTCACAGTGCAGGTATATGTCCGTGATGAGCGACTTCGGGGGACTCGACGGCATGTATCGGCCCCAGCGCGATGAGTGACCCCTTCCGCTACACCGTCCCGCTATTCCGGACATGCCCGTTCCGGGCCTGCCGGGACGCTTATGCCTGCGGGGAGGCCAGCTCCACGACGGTGATGTCGGAGGGCGCGCCGACCCGCACCGGAGGGCCCCAGGCGCCCGCGCCGCGCGAGACGTAGAGCTGGGTGTCGCCGTACCGCTCCAGACCGGCGACGGTCGGGTTGGCGAGCTCGGCGAGGTAGTTGCCGGGCCAGAGCTGACCGCCGTGGGTGTGGCCGGAGAGCTGGAGGTCCACGCCGTGGCGTACGGCGTCGTGGATGACGACCGGCTGGTGCGCGAGGAGGACGGCGGCCCTGGCGCGGTCACGGTCGCCGAGGGCGGCGGCGAAGTCCGGTCCCTGCCCCTCGCTCTCGCCGGCGATGTCGTCGACCCCCGCGAGGTCGAATCCGGCCGCGATCTCCTGGCGCGCGTTGCGCAGCGGCCGCAGGCCGAGTTCGCGTACGTGGTCGACCCAGGCGTCCGCGCCGGAGAAGTACTCGTGGTTGCCCGTCACGAAGAACGAGCCGTGCCGGGCCCTGAGCTGCGCGAGGGGCTCGGCGGCGGGGCCGAGGTTCTCGACGCTGCCGTCGACGAGGTCGCCGACCACGGCGATCAGGTCGGGCTGGGTGCGGTTGATGGCGTCCACGATGCGCTGTGTGTGCGCGCGGCCCAGGATCGGCCCGATGTGGATGTCGGAGACGACGGCGATGCGGTACCCGTGCGCGGCCCGGGGCACCTTGGCCAGCGGTACGGTCACCCGCTTGACGCGCGGCCCGCGCAGCACGCCGTACGTGCCGTACCCGACGGTGCCCACGGCGGCGGCCGCGGCGGCCCCGCCCACGACACGCGAGACGAACAGCCGCCGGGAGACGGCGGTGGCCCCGGCGACGCCCGCGGTCTCGTCGCTCCCGGACGGGCCGCCGGGGGCGGCGGACTCGTCGCTCCCGGCGGACCCGTCGCTCCCGGCGGGCTCGTCGCTCCCGGCGGGCTCGTGGGCCGGGGCGGCGGGAGCGGAGGGCGGGACCGTGGCCGGGGCCGGGGCCTCCGCCCGGGCCGGGGACGGGCTCGGGGCGGCCGCCCGGCGCTCGAGGGCACGCCGCAGCAGCGGGCGGACGGCCTCGCCGACCACCAGGGCGAGGGTCAGGTAGAGCAGAACGGCCAGCCACAGGTAGCCGGGCCAGGCCACGACCTGCTGGAGCCAGAAGGGGGCGCCGGCCCGTGCGGAGACCAGGGCGGCGATCGACAGCGCGGGCAGCGCGAACGCCGCCACGGTCCCGAGCCGCCGCGCCACGCTCCCCCGCGCGGTGACATCGCGCACCAGGCGCCGCCACACGTACCGGTGAACCGTGGCCAGGAGCCCCAGGATCACGACGAACACGAGCAGAAAGACGAGCACGCGCCCCAACCCCTATCCGTGCCCGCGTCGCAACGCGCGCACTCCACGCAACCCGATGGCGCCGACCACCGTCCCCAGAACAAAGGACGTGATGGCGAGCAGCAGATGAACCCAGAAGTAGGCCGTCGGGTCGCCCGCGTCGTCGAAGGCGAGACCGCTCCCGTCGTTCCACAGGTTCTTGACGAAAGTGACCCAGATGAACCAGCTCCACACCCCGAAGGCGAGCAGGAACCAGGAGACGGGACGGCTGAGCTTCATACCCTCAGTATCACCACCCGCCCCGGGCGCCTCGTCCCCGGGGCGACCCGGGCACCCGAGTGGTGGTGACCCGGCGAACCGCCCGGCGGGGTTCGGATCGTTGGACCGTGCCTGTACGTTTTCGATCGTGTCTGCTTCGAAGAAGACCGCTTGGGCGGTCACTGCTGCCGCGCTGCTTCCGCTTCTCGCCGCCGTCCCCGCCCACGCGGACACGGCGGACAACAAGGAGGAGAAGCAGCCCAAGCCGCCCGCCAAGATGTCGTCGCTCGGCGGGTCGCTGCTCGGCGTGCCCGGTACGCAGGTGCGGCTCGGGCCCGGGGCGCCGGTGCTGCCCAGGGAGCTGAGCGCGCGGTCGTGGATCGTCGCGGACGCCGAGACGGGTCAGGTGCTCGCCTCGCACAACGCCCACTGGCCCCTCGCCCCGGCCTCCACGCTCAAGATGCTCTTCGCGGACACGGTGCTGCCCAAGTTCCCCCGGACGACGAAGCACACCGTCACGTCCGCGGACCTGGCCGGTCTCGGCGCGGGATCGAGCCTCGTGGGGATCAAGGAGAAGTCGACCTACACCGTCCACGATCTCTGGCTCGGTGTCTTCCTTCGCTCGGGCAACGACGCCGTGCGCGTGCTCTCCTCGATGAACAACGGCATCGCGAAGACCGTGCAGGACATGAACGACCGCGCCGAGGAACTCCAGGCGCTCGACACCCACGTGGAGTCGCCGGACGGATACGACGCCCCGGGCCAGGTCTCGTCCGCGTACGACCTGACGCTGATCGCCCGCAGCGGCATGCAGAACGCGGACTTCCGGGAGTACGCGGCGACCGCCCGCGCCGCCTTCCCGGGCGAGGAGAAGCCGGGGAAGAAGCGCGAGACCTTCGAGATCCAGAACACGAACCGGCTGCTGACCGGCGACCTGGGCGTCGCGCCGTACCAGGGCATCGCCGGCGTCAAGAACGGCAACACCACGCACGCCGGCGCCACGTTCACCGGCGTTGCGGAGCGCAACGGCAAAGTCCTGCTCGTGACAGTGCTGAACCCGTCGTCCAAGGAGCAGCACGCGGTCTACAAGGAGACCGCGCGGCTCCTCGACTGGGGCTTCGCCGCGGCCGGGAAGGTACAGCCGGTGGGCGAGCTGGTCCCGCCGAAGTCCGCCGTGACGAACCCCGGAACCGAGAGCGACGGCTCGTCGCCGGCGCCCGGCAAGAACGCCCCGGACGCCGCGCAGAAGGCCTCCGCCGGAGGGAAGGTCGGCGGCGTCGGAACCGCGCTCGGGATCGTCGGCGGCCTGCTGGTGCTGCTGGCGGGCGCCGTCTTCCTCGTCAACCGTCGCTGGCCGCTGCCGGAGCTGGTCCGCCGCCGCCCTCGGACCGACGACCCTGCGGCTCCTGACGCGGTTCAGGGTCCTGACGGCCTTGCGGGTCCTGACGCCGTTCAGGGTCCTGACGGCCTTGCGGGTCCTGACGCCGTTCAGGATCCCGGTCGTCCGGAAGCTCCGAGCGGTCCGGATCGGACCGTGACCCCGTAGCCGTCCAGGCGGAGCAGAACAGCAGGAGCTTCGCGGTGAAGTTGATCCAGAGGAGCAGCGCGACCGGCACACCGAACGCGCCGTACATCGACTTCCCCGCGACCTCCCGCATGTAGCCGCCGATCAGCAGCTTCAGCAGCTCGAAGCCGATCGCTCCGATCACCGCCGCCACCACCAGGCGGCGGCGCGGCGGATGGACGCCGGGCAGCAGCGTCAGCAGGTACAGCAGGACGAGGAAGCCCGCCACGGCGGCGACGGCGACGGAGGCCACCTGGAGCAGGATCCCGGTGGCGCCCTCGCCGGAGATCCCGACGCGGTCGGCGGACCAGCCGACGGCCGTGGAGCCGAGCCAGGACGCGGCGAGCGAGCAGAGCCCGACGGCGCCGAGCCCGAGCAGGACGAGCGCGTCCTTGCCCTTGCGTACGACGGGGTTGCCCTCGTCCTGGTCGTCGATCCCCCACACCGCGCGCAGACAGTCCCGCATCGAGCCGATCCATCCGATGCCCGTGAAGAGCAGCAGGACGCCGGCGACGAGCCCGATCGTGCCCGCGTTGTCCACGAGACCGCCGATGTTCAGCTGGTCGGAGATGCCGGGGACCTGGTCGGAGATCTTGTCCTCGATCTTGTCGAGCTGCTCCTGGCTGAGCAGCGCGGCGCCGACCGCCGCGGCGACGGCGATGAGCGGGAACAGCGCCAGGAAGCTGATGAAGGTGATGGCGGCGGCGAGCCGGGTCCAGTGGGCGGCGTCGAGGGTCTCGTACGAACGCCAGGCGTGCGTCTTCATGAGCCGGGTGACCCAGGGGCCGATGACGGGGAGCTTGCTCAGCCAGTCCATGTCGTACGCGTACCCCTTGATCTCGTCCCGATACGGCGTACTTCCGGCGGCCTCACAGGTCCGCGACCGCCATGCCGTACATCGCCGCCCAGGCCAGGCCGATGATCGCGAGCGGGCGGTCGTGCAGTACGACGTCCTCGGGGGCACCTGCGGAGCCGCGGTCGGCGAACACGGCGTAGCGCAGGACCGCGAGGATGAAGGCGATCATGGAGAGCTGGCGCCAGGGCAGCAGGCTGCCGGTGGCGACGCCACCGCTCTCCAGGGCCCAGAGGCAGTAGCCGAGGACGGCGACTCCGGCCGCCAGCTGCCAGACGAAGCGTAGGTATCCGGTCGTGTACTGGGTGAGCAGCGCGCGGGTCGCGCCGCGGGCGTCCTCCATCTGGACCGCCTCGGAGTAGCGCTTGGCGGCGACCATGAAGAGCGCGCCGAAGCCGGTGGTGATCAGGAACCAGCGGGAGAGCGGGATCGCGAGCGCGACCCCGCCGACCATGGCCCGCATGAGGAAGCCGGTGGTGACGACGGCGAGGTCGACGACGAGGACGTGCTTGAGCCGCAGGCAGTAGGCGACCTGCATGACGAGGTACGCGATGAGGAGCGCGGCGGTCAAGGGGTTGCACAGGACCGCGCTCGCGACGGCGGCCCCGGCGCCGAGGAGGGTGCCGGTGGCGTACGCGAGGGGTACGGGGACGAGCCCGGCGGCCACCGGGCGGCGGCACTTCACGGGGTGGGCGCGGTCGGCGGCCGCGTCACGGGCGTCGTTGACGAGGTAGACGGCGGACGCGGCGGCCGTGAAGAGGGCGAAGACCAGGGCGAGTCGGGCGGCCGTGTGCCAGGAGACGAGCTGGCCGGCGGCGACGGGCGCGGCGACGACGAGTACGTTCTTGACCCACTGCCGGGGCCGGGCGGTCCTGACGAGCCCGGCGGCCACGGCGTACGGCCGCGTGCGCCCGGGCCCGCGCCGGTGGTCCCGTACGCCGCCGGGGTTGTCGAGGACCGCGGCGGCGGAGCGCTCAGCCACGGCGCCCACCGGCGAGCGGGGCGAGGGAGGGGGCCGGCGGTCGGAGCCAGGGGCGGGCGAGGCCGGCCGTCGCCGCGCCCAGGAGGGCGCCCGCCGCCACGTCCGTCGGGTAGTGGACGCCGACGACCAGGCGGGAGAGGCACATCGCGGCCGCCGCCGGGGCGGCGAGTCGGCGGACCGTCGGGTGGAGGGCGCCGAAGGCGACGGCCGCCGCGGCGGCGGACGCGGCGTGGGAGCTGGGGAAGGAGTGCCGGCCGGCCGTGCGGACCAGGGGCTCGTACTCCGCCGTCCCCGGCCGTGGCCGCCGGACCACCCGCTTGGCCCCCATGCTCGCCAGGTGCGCGCCCACGACCAGGGCCGTACCGCGCAGCCAGCCGGATCGCCCGTCCCGGTCCAGCCCGGCGCCGACGAGACCGGCGGCGAGCCAGAGGGCGCCGTGCTCTCCGCCGAACGACAGCGCACGGGCGGCCGTGGCCACGGGCGCGCGGCGTCCGCAGCCGCGCAGGACTGCCAGGAGTCTCCGCTCGGCCCCGGCCCAGTCCGCGTTTCGCATCGGCTCCGCCTCCCGGTTCTCGACGGGCTCCTCCGTCGGCCCGGGGGTGACTCTGACCCGGCGGCCCGGTCACCGCACGGCAATCTTTCCTGACACTCCTTTAATCACCCATTTCGACGAACCGAGAGCAAACCATCCATAACACTCAGATCGGGCGATACGGTCGCCTTCATGGCTGCCCACACCGACGACGAGCCCCTCACCGGCTGGGGTCGCACCGCTCCCACCCTCGCGCGCGTGCACCGCCCCCGGACGTACGAGGAGGCATCCGAAGCCGTCCGCGCCTGCGGTGCCCGCGGCTCCATCGCACGCGGTCTCGGCCGCGCCTACGGCGATGCCGCGCAGAACGCCGGCGGCTCCGTCCTCGACATGACCGGCCTCGACCGGATCCGCTCGGTCGACGCAGTCGGCGGCACCGTCGTCTGCGACGCCGGCGTCAGTCTGCACCGCCTGATGGAAGTACTGCTTCCGCTCGGCTGGTTCGTCCCCGTCACCCCCGGGACCCGGTACGTCACGGTCGGCGGCGCGATCGGCGCCGACATCCACGGCAAGAACCACCACGTCTCCGGCTCCTTCGGCCGTCATGTCGTCGCTCTCGAACTCCTCACCGCCGACGGGGAGATCCGCACCGTCCTGCCCGGGACGGACCTCTTCGACGCCACCACCGGAGGCATGGGCCTGACGGGCGTGATCCTCTCCGCGACCCTCCGGCTGCTCCCCGTCGAGACCTCGCTCATGTCCGTCGACACCGAACGCGCCGCGGACCTCGACGAGCTGATGGCCCGGCTCACCGCCACCGACCACCACTACCGCTACTCGGTGGCCTGGATCGACCTCCTCGCGCGCGGCGCCGCCACCGGCCGGTCCGTCCTGACCCGGGGCGACCACGCCCCGTACGACGCGATCCCCGTCCGGGACCGCCACGCCCGCCGCGCTCCCTTCGCCTTCCGCCCAGGCCGGCTGCCCGCCGTGCCCGCCCTCGTCCCCGAGGGGCTGCTCGGCCGCGCGGCCGTCGGTCTCTTCAACGAGCTCTGGTACCGCAGGGCGCCCCGCGGCCGCACCGGCGAACTCCAGCGGATGTCCACGTTCTTCCACCCCCTGGACGGCGTCCCGCACTGGAACCGGATCTACGGGCGCGGCGGATTCGTCCAGTACCAGTTCGTCGTCGGCCACGGGCACGAGGAGACGCTGCGCCGGATCGTGAAGCGGATCGCGCGCCGCGGCTGCCCGTCGTTCCTCGCCGTGCTCAAGCGCTTCGGCACGGGCGACCCGGGCTGGCTCTCCTTCCCCGTGCCCGGCTGGACGCTCGCGCTCGACATCCCGACTCGGCTCTCCGGCCTGGGCGCCTTCCTCGACGAACTCGACGAGGAGGTGGCGGACGCGGGCGGCCGGGTCTACCTGGCGAAGGACTCGCGGCTGCGGCCCGAGCTGCTGGACGCGATGTATCCGAGGCTCGCCGACTTCCGCGCGCTGCGGGCCACGCTCGACCCGCACTCCGTCTTCACCTCCGACCTCTCCCGTCGCCTCGCCCTCTGAGCCGCCCCGCGGACCTCTCTCCGATCCGCCTTCCGATCCACCCCCCGAACGACCTCCGCCTCCGCCCTCCCGCCCCCCAGTCCCCTCCCCCAGTCCCCGCCCTCCAGTCCCCGCCCTCCGCATCGCACTCTCCGAGGAGTTTGAACGTCATGAAGGATGCCTTCGGCGCCCCGCAGTCCCTGCTCCTGCTCGGCGGCACCTCCGAGATCGGGCTCGCCACGGCCCGCCGGCTGATCGCCCGCCGCACCCGCACGGTCTGGCTCGCCGGGCGCCCCTCGCCCGCCCTGACGGCCGCCGCGGACTCGCTGCGGGCGCTCGGCGCGGACGTGCGGACGGTGCCGTTCGACGCGCTCGACACCACGTCGCACGAGGAGCGGCTCGGCAAGATCTTCACCGAGGGCGACATCGACATGGTGCTGCTCGCCTTCGGGATCCTCGGCGACCAGGCGCACGACGAGGCCGATCCGCTCGCCGCCGTCCGGGTCGCCCAGACCAACTACACCGGCGCCGTCTCGGCGGGGCTGATCTGCGCGGGCGCGCTGCAGGCGCAGGGGCACGGCTCACTGGTGGTGCTGTCGTCGGTGGCCGGCGAGCGCGCCCGCCGCGCGAACTTCATCTACGGCTCGTCCAAGGCCGGCCTCGACGCGTTCGCCCAGGGGCTCGGGGACGCGCTGCACGGGACCGGGGTGCACGTGATGGTCGTACGCCCCGGCTTCGTACGGTCGCGGATGACCGCGGGGCTCGACGAGGCACCGCTGGCGACCACGCCGGAGGCGGTCGCGACGGCGATCGAGCTGGGTCTGCGGCGGCGCTCGGAGACGGTGTGGGTGCCGGGGGCGCTGCGGATGGTGATGTCGGCGCTGCGGCACGTGCCGAGGCCGGTGTTCCGGCGGCTGCCGGTCTGACACCGGCAGCTCGCTCGGGCGGCGCCGGGAGGTGCGGGGAGGCGGGGCCGGAGAGGGCGGGCCCGGTCAGCCCGCCGTCGGGGACGGTTCGTCGAGCGGCGCGCAGGCCTGGGACGGGACGGCGGTGACGGAGCGCGCGTCGCCGAACTCGTACACCCGGAGCTTGCGCCACACGCCGTCCGCGCCCTGCTCGTACAGGGCGAAGGAGGAGCAGGTCCAGGCGGCCTCGAAGTCGGCCAGCTCGGCGTAGGCCCGGTCCATCGCCTCCTCGTCGATGCCGTGCGCGACGGTGACGTGCGGGTGGTACGGGAACTGCAGCTCGCGCACGAGCGGCCCGGACTCGTCCCGGAGCCGCTCCTGGAGCCAGGCGCAGGCGGAGACGCCCTCGGCGAGCGTCACGTAGACGACCGGGGAGAGCGGGCGAAACGTTCCCGTGCCGCTGAGGCGCACGGGGAAGGAGCGGACGCCCGCGGCGACCTCGGCGAGGTGTGCCTGGATCGCGGGCAGCCGCGCCTCGTCCACCTCGGTCGGCGGCACGAGGGTGACGTGCGTGGGGATGCCGTGCGCGGCGGGATCCCCGAAGCCCGCGCGCCGCTCCTGGAGCAGGCTGCCGTAGGGCTCCGGGACCGCGATCGAAACGCCGAGCGTTACGGTCCCCACGTCGTTCTCCTCCATAGTCGTGTCATTTCGGGTGATGGTGCAGCCGCCAGTGTGCGGCCTGCACCACCCCTGAGGCCAGAGTCCTTGGACTCAGTGCTTCGCGGGCAGGAAGCCCATCCGCTCGTACGTCTGCGCCAGCGTCTCCGCGGCGACCGCGCGGGCCTTCTCCGCGCCCTTGGCCAGGATCGCGTCCAGCGTCTCCGGGTCGTCCAGATATTCCTGTGTACGGGACCGGAACGGCGTGACGAAGTCCACCATGACCTCCGCCAGGTCGGTCTTCAGTGCGCCGTACATCTTGCCCTCGTAGCTCTTCTCCAGGTCGGGGATGCTCGTCCCGGTGAGCGTGGACATGATCGTGAGCAGGTTGGAGACGCCGGCCTTGGTCTCGGGGTCGAAGCGGATGACCGTCTCGGTGTCGGTGACGGCGCTCTTGACCTTCTTCGCGGTCGTCTTCGGCTCGTCGAGGAGGTTGATCAGACCCTTCGGCGTCGACGCCGACTTGCTCATCTTGATCGCCGGGTCCTGCAGGTCGTAGATCTTCGCCGTCTCCTTGAGGATGTACGGCGCCGGGATCGTGAACGTCTCGCCGAAGCGGCCGTTGAAGCGCTCCGCGAGGTCGCGGGTCAGCTCGATGTGCTGGCGCTGGTCCTCGCCCACCGGGACCTGGTTGGCCTGGTAGAGCAGGATGTCGGCGACCTGGAGGATCGGGTAGGTGAAGAGTCCGACGGTGGCGCGGTCGGCGCCCTGCTTGGCGGACTTGTCCTTGAACTGCGTCATCCGGGAGGCCTCGCCGAAGCCCGTCAGGCAGTTCATGACCCAGCCGAGCTGCGCGTGCTCGGGGACGTGGCTCTGCACGAAGAGGGTGCACCGCTCGGGGTCGAGGCCGGCGGCGAGCAGCTGCGCGGCGGCGAGCCGGGTGTTGGCACGGAGCTCCGCGGGGTCCTGCGGGACCGTGATCGCGTGCAGGTCCACCACCATGTAGAAGGCGTCGTGGGACTCCTGCAGGGCGACCCACTGGCGGACGGCGCCGAGGTAGTTGCCGAGGTGGAACGAGCCTGCGGTGGGCTGGATTCCGGAGAGCACACGGGGACTGTCAGAGGCCATGTCCCACATTCTCTCAGGTGCCGGAACGAACTGATCCCGGACCGGGAACCGATCCGCCGCGGCCGGTGTATCAAAGGTGTGAGGACGCTGGAGGGGGGCCGGGTCGTCGACGACGGAGCCGAGGCCGCGGTGATCGCACGCGTACGCGCCGGGGAGGCGGAGGCGTACGCGGCGCTGGTCCGCGCGCACACGGCGGTCGCGCTGAGGGCGGCGGTGGCGTGCGGCGCGGGCGCGGAGGCGGAGGACGTCGTGCAGCAGGCGTTCTTCAAGGCGTACCGGTCGCTGGGGCGGTTCAAGGAGGGGTCGGCGTTCCGGCCGTGGCTGCTGCGGATCGTGGTCAATGAGACGAGGAACACAGTGCGGGCGGCGGGCCGGCAGCGGGCGGTCGCGGGGCGGGAGGCGGAGCTGCTGGCCTCCGAGCCGCGGATACCGGACGAGGCGGACCCGGCGGTCGCGGCCGAGGAGCAGGAGAGACGCCGTCAGCTGCTCACGGCGCTCGACGGACTGAGCGAGGACCACCGGCAGGTGGTGATCCACCGGTATCTGCTGGAGCTCGACGAGACGGAGACGGCGGCCGCGCTCGGCTGGCCGCGGGGGACGGTGAAGTCCCGGCTGAGCCGGGCGCTGAAGAAGCTGGGACCGGCGCTGGAGGGAGGTGACGGGCATGAAGGACGCGAGGGGCGGGGAAGGGCTCCCCGATGAGCTGCGGGAGCTGGGCCGCCGGCTGAGGGTGCCGGAGGTGGACGGGGAGTCCATGGCCGAGCGGGTGCTCGCCCAGCTCCTGGAGGAGCGGGTGCCGACGCCGATGCCGCGGCGACGCCTCGCGTCCCTGCGCAGGCGGTGGAAGGCTCTGCTCGCGGCGCTCTCCGGGGTCCTGGTGGTGCTGGTGCTCTCGCCGCCGGTGCGGGCGACGGTGGCGGACTGGTTCGGCTTCGGCGGGGTCGAGGTCCGGTACGACCCCGGAGCGCGTCCGGCGCCCGGCGCGGCGGTGCCGGGATGTCCCTCGCCCGTTCCGCCGGAGGAGGCCGGGCGGAGGGCCGGGTTCGAGCCGCTGGTTCCGGGCGCGCTCGGTGCCCCGGACGCGGTGTCGGTGACGGGCTCGGCGGAGCGGGGGCGGGCGGTGATCAGCCTGTGCTGGCGCGGGGCGGACGGCCGGACGGTCCGGCTGGACGAGTTCTCCGCGCGGCTCGAGGCCGGCTTCGCCAAGCAGGTGCGGTCGCATCCGGAGTGGGTGGATCTGCCGGACGGCGCGGAGGGCTACTGGTTCGCCGAGCCGCATCTGCTGCGCTTTCCGATGACGGACGCGAGCGGGCGGACCTGGTCGCACTCCATACGCACGGCGGGCCCCACGCTCCTCTGGACGAGGAACGCGGGAGCCCTGACGCTGCGCCTGGAGGGCGAGCCGTCCCTGGAGCGGGCGCGGGCCGTGGCCGAGTCGGCGGGCTGAGCCGGGACGGTCACCGGGCTCCTCCTGACCGGCCGGGCGCCCCGCCGGTCAGGACGACGCGGCGGTGGGTCAGGCGGGGAGGCCCGGGGCCGGGAAGGCCGCCATCAGTTCGGCGACCTCCTTGCGGACGGCGAGCAGGGCGTCCTCGTCGCCCGATCCGGCGGCGGCGACGCCGCGGTCGATCCAGTCGGCGACCAGCTCCATGTGCGCGGTGGAGAGACCGCGGGAGGTGAGGGAGGGCGTGCCGATGCGGATGCCCGACGGGTCGAAGGGCTTCCGGGTGTCGTAGGGGACGGTGTTGTAGTTGACGACGATCCCGGCGCGGTCGAGGGCCTTGGCGGCGACCTTGCCGGGGACCTCCTTGGGGGTGAGGTCCATCAGGATCAGGTGGTTGTCGGTGCCGCCGGAGACCAGGTCGAAGCCGCGCGCGAGGAGCGCCTCGGCCAGCGCCCCGGCGTTGGCGACGACCGCGTGGGCGTAGTCGCGGAAGGAGGGCTGCGCCGCCTCGCGCAGGGCGACGGCGATGGCGGCGGTGGTCTGGTTGTGGGGGCCGCCCTGGAGACCGGGGAAGACAGCCTTGTCGAGGGCCTTGGCGTGCTCCTCGCGGGACATCAGCATGGCGCCGCGCGGACCGCGCAGGGTCTTGTGGGTGGTGGTCGAGATGACGTCGGCGTGCGGGACGGGAGAGGGGTGGGCGCCGCCCGCGATCAGGCCGGCGATGTGGGCGATGTCGGCGACGAGCACGGATCCGGCCTCGTGGGCGATCTCCGCGAACGCGGCGAAGTCGATCGTGCGGGGCAGCGCGGTGCCACCGCAGAAGATCACCTTCGGCCGTTCCTTGAGGGCGAGCTCGCGGACCTGGTCGAGGTCGACGAGCCCGGTGTCCTGGCGTACGCCGTACTGCACGCCGCGGAACCACCTGCCGGTGGCGGAGACGCCCCAGCCGTGGGTGAGGTGGCCGCCCATCGGCAGGGCCATGCCCATCACGGTGTCGCCGGGCTCGGCGAAGGCGAGGTAGACGGCGAGGTTGGCGGGCGAGCCGGAGTAGGGCTGCACATTGGCGTGTTCGACGCCGAAGACGGCCTTGGCGCGCTCGACGGCGAGGGTCTCGACCTGGTCGATGTTCTGCTGGCCCTCGTAGTAGCGGCGGCCGGGGTAGCCCTCGCTGTACTTGTTCTGCAGGACGGTCCCGGACGCTTCGAGGACGGCCCGGGAGACGTAGTTCTCGCTGGGGATCAGCCTGAGGGTCTCGGCCTGCAGCAGCTCCTCGGCGACGACGAGCGCGGCGAGTTCGGGGTCGGCTGCGGCCAGGGCGGGGTGGCGGGCGGCGAGATCGGCGGCCTGCGGGGTGACGGTCACGGCGGTTCCTCCGGGCGTGCGGTGGATCCCGGGGCACGGCTCAGTCCTGCTGGGCGGCACCACGCGGGATGTTCGGTCCCGAAGATGCCCAGGCGGGCGGCATCTCGTGTGGTCTGCCGCGCACGGCTCCCCCAGGGTCGATTCCCCGTACGCCAGTCGCCGTGCGTGTTTCCAGAGTAGCGGGCGCGCCGTCGCACAGGTTTCTTCGTCCGGCATCCGAGCGACGATAGGAAAGGGAGCCACACACGCCCCCTGGCCCGCAGGACGAACGGAGATCCCGTGTCGAGTACGCAAGACGCGATCGCTTCCGCGGAGGCGCACAGCGCGCACAACTACCACCCCCTTCCCGTCGTCGTCGCCTCGGCGGACGGGGCCTGGATGACCGATGTCGAGGGGCGCCGCTACCTCGACATGCTCGCCGGGTACTCGGCGCTCAACTTCGGGCACGGCAACCGGCGGCTGATCGATGCCGCGCGGGCGCAGCTGGAGCGGGTGACCCTCACGTCCCGGGCGTTCCACCACGACCGGTTCGCGGAGTTCTGCACCCGGCTCGCGGAGCTGTGCGGCAAGGAGATGGTCCTGCCCATGAACACGGGCGCGGAGGCCGTCGAGACGGCCGTGAAGGCCGCCCGGAAGTGGGGGTACGAGGTGAAGGGCGTGCCGGACGGGCACGCGAAGATCGTGGTGGCGGCGAACAACTTCCACGGCCGGACGACGACGATCGTCAGCTTCTCCACGGACCACGAGGCCCGCGACCACTACGGGCCGTACACGCCGGGGTTCGAGATCGTCCCGTACGGCGATCCGACGGCGATGGAGCGCGCGGTCACCGCGCACACGGTGGCGGTGCTCATCGAGCCGATCCAGGGCGAGGCGGGGGTCCTCGTCCCGCCGGCGGGGTATCTGCGCGGGGTGCGGGAGTTGACCCGCGAGCGCAACGTGCTCTTCATCGCGGACGAGATCCAGTCGGGCCTCGGCCGGACGGGGCGGACGTTCGCGTGCGAGCACGAGGGCGTGGTGCCGGACATGTACGTCCTGGGCAAGGCGCTGGGCGGCGGTGTCGTCCCGGTCTCGGCGGTGGTCGCCGACCGGGACGTGCTCGGGGTGTTCCGCCCGGGTGAGCACGGGTCGACGTTCGGCGGGAACCCGCTGGCCTGCGCGGTGGCCCTGGAGGTGATCGCGATGCTGCGGACGGGCGAGTACCAGCAGCGGGCGGCCGAGCTGGGCGAGCATCTCCACGCGGAGCTCCGGCTGCTCGTGGGCGGGGGCGCGGTGGAGGCGGTCCGCGGACGCGGTCTGTGGGCCGGGGTGGACATCGCGCCGTCGAAGGGCACGGGCCGGGAGATCTCCGAGAGGCTGATGGAGCGGGGGGTGCTGGTGAAGGACACGCACGGTTCGACGATCCGGATCGCGCCTCCGCTGGTGATCGGCAAGGAGGATCTGGACTGGGGTCTCGAGCAGCTGCGGGCGGTCCTCTCGGAGTGATCCGGTCCGCTTGAGGGCGGCGGCGGCCGCGCCGGCGGTGGCGACAACTCGGTGCATTGACAGCGGAGTTGGTCTAGGCCAATGATGCGGCCATGCCGAGACCGAGACCCCGCCCCCGTCGCGCGCTGCGCGGCGCCGTCGCCGCCCTCGTCCCGCTCACGCTGCTCGGCGCGTTCGGGGGCCCGGCGCACGCCGCCCCCGTGGCGGCCTGGCCCGATCCCGTCCCCGTCGTCTCCCGTGTCGAGACCACCGACCCGGTCGTCTTCATCACCATCGACGACGGCTGGTTCCACGACCCGGCGGCCGCGAAGGTCCTCCTCGACCGCCGGGTGCCCGCCTCGCTCTTCCTGCTCCCGGGCGCCTACTCCTTCGACTCCGGCTACTTCCACACCCTGCTCGACCAGGGCCGCTCCCGCGTCGAGAACCACACCGTCGGCCACCCGGACCTGACCACGCTCGACGCGGCCGGGCAGCAGGCGGAGGTCTGCGGGGCGCGCGAACACCACCTCGCCGAGTTCGGCGACGGGCCGCGCCTGCTGCGCCCTCCCTACGGGGCGTACGACGAGACCACCCGCACCACCGCCCGCGCCTGCGGGGCGAAGGCCGTGGTGACCTGGACGTACGACCTCACCACCTGGGGGCAGTGGACCCCGCCTGCCCCGGCGCTCAGGGCCGGCGACATCATCCTGCTGCACTTCAACGAGACGCTGGAGCAGGATCTGACGCGCGCCCTGGCCGCCGCCGAGGCGGCCGGCCTGCGACCCGCACCGCTCAGGGAGTACGTACCCGAGTAGGCGTCGCGAGCGGGATCAGAGGATGACGTGCGGCAGGAAGCGGGCGTACTCGTCCGTGATCAGGCCCGCCGACTCCCGGATGCCGAGCCCCGCCGCCTCGTCCTCGACGACCCACGCGCCGAGCACGACACGGTTGCCCTCGAAGTCCGGGAGCGGGGCCAACCCCTGGTAGCAGCAGGGTTCGTCACGGACGACCGGCTCCGCGCCCGGCTCGTGGACGGTGACGCCCGCGCCCTCGCGGCCGAGGAGCGGCTTGGCGACGTAGCCGCCGGTCGCGGCGAGTTCGCGCGGGCCGTCGAGGTAGGCGGGCAGCAGGTTCGGATGGCCCGGGTAGAGCTCCCAGAGGATCGCGAGGAGGGCCTTGTTGGAGAGCAGCATCTTCCAGGCGGGCTCGATCCAGCAGGTCGTGCCCGTACCGCCGCCGTTGTCGAGGGTGTCGAGGACGTACGGGCCGAAGCGGTCCGTCGTCAGCCACTCCCACGGGTAGAGCTTGAAGCAGCTGCGGACGAAGCGCAGCCGGTCGTCCACGAACCGGCCCGACAGCCGGTCCCAGCCGATCTGTTCGACCGACAGCGCCTCCGTGTCGAGCCCGGCCTGCTGGGCGGTCTCACGCAGGTACGCGACCGTCATCAGATCCTCGCCGAGCTCGTCCCCGTCGGAGTGGACGAAGTGCACCGGGCTGCCCGGCGGCAGCAGCTTCGCCTGCCGCCTCCAGGCGTCGACGAGCCGCTCGTGGAGCGAGTTCCACTGGTCGGCGCCGGGGAAGCGCTCCTCCATCCAGAACCACTGCGGGCTCGCCGCCTCGACCAGCGAGGTCGGCGTGTCGGCGTTGTACTCCAGCATCTTGGCCGGGCCCGTGCCGTCGTAGCGGAGGTCGAACCGGCCGTAGAGCGACGGCAGTTCGGCCCGGCGGCGCCAGGACTCGGCGACGAGCGAGACGAGCCGGGGGTCGGTGAGGCCGAGATCGGCGAAACGATCCTTCTCGACGATGTGGGCGGCCGCCGCGAGACACATCGCGTGCAGCTCCTCGACGACCTCCTCCAGGGCCTCGACCTCGGGCAGGGTGAAGGAGTAGTACGCGCTCTCGTCCCAGTACGGGCGCAGGGAGCCGTCGGGGTAGCGGGTCAGGGGGTAGACGAGCCCCTGCTCCTCCACCGTCCTCTGCCACCCCGGCCGGGGTTCGATCGTGTGCCGCCGCATGTCGCTCGGTCCGTCCGTCCGTCGTCGGTACGCTCAGCCGCCGCCGGAACCGGAACAGCCGAAGCCGCCGGTGTCCACGGCCGTCTTGTCGAAGCTGCCGCCGCTGACCTTGTTGTCGCTGACGCTGCCGCCGTAGTAGTACGAGCCGCGGGCCGTGCCGCCGCTGCCGCTGCCGCTCTCGCACTCGTAACTCGGCAGCTTGTCGCGGGTCAGCGGGTCGACACACCGCCTGTCGGGCTCGGAGCCGCAGGACGTGATGGTCGCCGCGAGCACCCCCATACCGCCGAGCACGACCGTGCTCGACCTCAGCCTGCGCATGAAAAGCCTCCCCATCCCGTGGTCGCGACCGCACAGTTTAGGCCTGCGGCCGAGCGGCCCCGCACTAGAGTCCATTCGTGCTCTTTGGGATGATCTGCGCTCTGGGTTCCTCGGTCTTCTTCGGCATGGCATCGGTGTTCCAGGCGCTCGGCGCCCGGGCGGCGGAGCCCGGGACGGGCGCCGGCGTCGACGTGGCCCTGCAGCTGCGGGTGATGCGGCAGTGGCGATATCTGCTCGGACTCTCCTTCGACGGCATCGGTTTCGGGCTCCAGATCGTCGCCCTGCTGACGCTGCCGATCTACGTGGTGGGGGCGGCGCTCGCGGCGAGCCTGGCGGTCACGGCGGTGGCCGCCTCCTGGCTGCTCAAGGTCCGGCTCCACCGGATGGAGTGGGCGGCGGTGGCCGTGGTGTGCGGAGGGCTCGTGATGCTCGCCCTCGCCGCAGGCCCGGAGGGCGAGCAGAGTTCGTCGGAAGCGCTGCGGTGGGCGATGCTCGGGGCGGCGTTCGCGGTCCTCGGCCTCGGCGCGGCCGCCGGGCGGCTGCCCGGCCGGCCGCGCGCCCTGGCGCTCGGCCTCTGCGCGGGCTTCGGCTTCGGGGTGGTGGAGGTGGCCGTCCGGCTGATCGACAGCTGGGACCTCGCCAACCCCGCGGTGTACGCGCTGATCCTGGGCGGCGGGTCGGCGTACGTCCTGCTGACCTCCGCGCTCCAGCGGGGCTCGGTGACGACGGCGACGGCCGGCGCGGTCGTCGGCGAGACGATCGGCCCGGCGCTGGTCGGCGTGATCTGGCTGGGCGACCGTACGCGCGAGGGCTTCGGGTGGCTGGCGATCCTGGGCTTCACGGTGGCGGTGGCGGGCGCGCTGCTCCTGGCCCGCTTCGGAGAACCCCCGACCCCGGACCCGCGCTGAGCGGCCCGACACCGGACCCGGACCCGGCCGAGCGGCCCGGACCCCGCGGCCCTACGGCAGGACGCGGCACAGGGCCGCCAGCGCGCCGGACCAGGCGCTGTCCGGCGGGGTCGCGTAGCCGACCACCAGGCCGTCCTGGGTCTGCGGGACGTCCGGGTGGCGGAAGCGGTCGAGACCGTGGAGGGCGAGGCCCTGCCAGGCAGCGGACCGCAGCACCTCCCGCTCCCGGCCCGGCGGGAGTCTCAGGACCGCGTGGAGGCCCGCCGCGATGCCGCTCACCCGCGTCTCCGGGGACCGTTCGGCCACCGCCGCCACCAGCTCGTCCCTGCGCCGCCGGTAGCGCAGCCGCATCGCCCGTACATGACGGTCGTACGCTCCCGAGCCCAGGAACTCCGCGAAGGTCAGCTGGTCCAGCGAGCTGGACACCCAGTCCACGTGGCCCTTCGCCGCGACCACCTCGTCCACCAGGCTCTCCGGCAGCACCATCCACGCCAGCCGCAGCCCGGGCGCCAGGGACTTGCTGGAGGTGCCCAGATAGACCACGCGCTCGGGGTCGAGGCCCTGGAGCGCGCCCACGGGCTGCCGGTCGTAGCGGAACTCCCCGTCGTAGTCGTCCTCCAGGACGAGCCCGCCCGCGGCCCGCGCCCAGTCGACCGCCGCCGCCCGCCGGTCGGGGTGGAGCGCCCCGCCCAGGGGGAACTGGTGGGCCGCCGTCATCAGCACCGCCCCCACGCCCTTCATCCCGGACAACCCCTCGGTCCGGGTGCCGAGTTCGTCGAAGGGCAGGGCGGGCAGCCCGAGCCCGGCGCCGGTCAGCAGCTCCCAGTGCACGTCGAGCCCGTACGACTCGACCGCCACCTCCCGCACCTTCCGCGCCCGCAGCACCTGCGCCATGAGCATCAGTCCGTGCACGAACCCCGAGCAGACGACGATCCGTTCGGGCCGCGCGTGGACGCCCCGCGCCCGCGCGAGGTACTCGGCGAGCACGGTGCGCAGTTCGATCCGGCCGCGCGGATCGCCGTACCCGAAGGCCTCGTTGGGCGCGGCGGTCAGGGCGCGCCGGGAGGCCTTGAGCCATTCCGCGCGCGGAAAGGACGCGAGGTCGGGCGAGCCCGGCTTCAGGTCGTACGCGGGCCGCGCGGACTCCCGCCGGGCCACCGCCGCGGGGCGGACGCCCGACGTGACCTGCCGGCGCGGCACGGCCCGCGGGGCGACCCGGGTCCCGGACCCCTGCCGTGCGGTCAGCCAGCCCTCCGCGACCAGCTCGGCATAGGCGTCGGCGACGGTGTTGCGCGCGATCCCCAGGTCGGCGGCGAGCGAGCGGGAGGACGGCAGCCGTACGCCCGCCTTCAGACGCCCGCTGCGCACCGCCTCCCGCAGCGCGTCCATCAGCCCCGTGCGCAGGCCGGATCCGCGCAGGTCCAGATGGAGGTCGACCCCGAGAGTGGCCCGGTCTTCTGCCATGCGAATGGACCATACTCCTGCGCCATCGCGCTCGTACGGTGAGAGCCATGACCACCACGACGCAGGACCTCGCCCCCCTCGCCCACGCCGACGAGCACGCCCCCCGCCTCAACCTGGCGGAGCAGGTTCCGGAGTTCTACCGGGCGATGCGCAGGCTCGAGCAGGCCGCGGCGAAGGACATCGACCCCACCCTCTACGAGCTGATCAAGATCCGCGCCTCGCAGATCAACCACTGCGCGTTCTGCCTCGACATGCACACCAAGGACGCGCTCGCGGCCGGCGAGTCGGTCGAGCGGATCGTCCAGCTGTCCGCGTGGGAGGAGTCGCGGCACTTCTACACCGAGCGCGAGCTCGCCGCCCTCGCCCTGACCGAGGCCGTCACCGTCCTGACCGACGGTTTCGTCCCGGACGAGGTGTACGCGCGGGCCGCGGCCCACTTCGACGAGACGGAGCTCTCCCAGGTCATCGGCGCCATCACCATCATCAACGCCTGGAACCGGATCGCCGTCACCACCCGCATGACGCCCGGCCACTACACGCCCGGGCAGTACAAGAAGTGACCGCGCAGGCCCCCGAGGCGCTCGCCGCCCGGGCCGTGCGCGCCCTGCACACCGGGCGCACGCGCGAAGCGCCGCTGATCGTCCCCGGCCCCTGGGACGCCGCCTCCGCCCGGGTCTTCGAGGAGGCCGGGTTCCCTACGCTCGCCACGCCGAGCGCCGGGATCGCCGCCTCCCTCGGGTACGAGGACGGGCAGACCCCCGCGGGGGAGATGTTCGCGGCGGTGGCGAGAATCGTCCGCGCCGTCTCCGTACCGGTCACGGCCGACCTGGAGGACGGCTACGGGCTGCCGCCCAAGGAGCTCGTGGAGCGGGCCCTGGAGGCGGGCGCGGCCGGGGTGAACCTGGAGGACGGCGACCGGTCGACCGGGCTGCGGGACCCCGGGGAACAGGCCGACCGGCTGGCGGAGGTACGGGCGGAGGCCGGGCCGCTGCTCTTCGTCAACGCGCGCGTGGACACGTATGTGCGCGGAGTGAACGACGTGGACGACGCGATCGGACGGGCGCGGCTCTACGCGGCGGCGGGCGCGGACTGCGTCTATCCGATCAAGGCGCCCGCGGCGCATCTCCCGCTCCTGCGCGCCGGGATCGACGTGCCGGTCAACGTCCTGGCCCTGCCCGACGGCCCGTCGTTCGCCGAGCTGGGGCGGCTGGGCGCGACCCGGATCACGTTCGGGCCCGGGCTGTTGCTGCGGACGCTGAAGGGTGTCGCCGGGCTGGCCGCGGAACTGGCGGCGGAGCGCCCGTAGTTCCCCGGGCCTCGGCAGGCCTCGACGGGTCATGGCACGCCTCCGCGGGTTACCGCTCGTCTCCGCGAGCGGCCTCACGCACGACCGCCCCCGGCCTCGCAGGCCGGGGGCGGTCGTCGGTACGTCAGCGCGTCGGTCGCGCCGCGCGGTGGTCTCAGATGAGGCCGAGCTCGCGGACGGCGTCGCGCTCCTCCGCCAGTTCCTGCACCGAGGCATCGATGCGGGTGCGGGAGAACTCGTTGACGTCCAGGCCCTGGACGATCTCGTACTTGCCGTCCTTGCAGGTGACGGGGAAGGAGGAGATCAGGCCCTCCGGGACGCCGTAGGAGCCGTCCGACGGGATGCCCATGGAGGTCCAGTCGCCCGCGGCGGTGCCGTTGACCCACGTGTGGACGTGGTCGATGGCGGCGTTGGCGGCCGAGGCGGCCGAGGACGCGCCACGGGCCTCGATGATCGCGGCGCCGCGCTTGGCGACGGTCGGGATGAAGGTGTCGGCCAGCCACTGCTCGTCGGCGACGACCTCGGCGGCGTTCTTGCCGGCGATCTCCGCGTGGAAGATGTCCGGGTACTGGGTCGCCGAGTGGTTGCCCCAGATGGTGAGGCGCTTGATGTCCTCGACGGACGCGCCGGTCTTGGCCGCGAGCTGCGAGAGCGCGCGGTTGTGGTCCAGGCGGGTCATCGCGGTGAAGCGCTCGGCCGGGACGTCCGGGGCCGCCGCCTGGGCGATCAGGGCGTTGGTGTTGGCCGGGTTGCCGACGACGAGGACCTTGATGTCGTCCGCGGCGTGGTCGTTGATGGCCTTGCCCTGCGGCTTGAAGATGCCGCCGTTGGCGGCGAGCAGGTCGCCGCGCTCCATGCCCTTGGTACGCGGGCGGGCGCCCACGAGCAGGGCCACGTTCGCGCCCTCGAAGCCCTTGTTCGGGTCGTCGAAGATGTCGATGCCCTTGAGCAGCGGGAAGGCGCAGTCGTCGAGCTCCATGGCGGTGCCCTCGGCGGCCTTGACGCCCTGCGGGATCTCGAGGAGGCGCAGCTTGACCGGCACGTCCGCGCCGAGCAGGTGGCCGGAGGCGATGCGGAAGAGCAGCGCGTAGCCGATCTGGCCGGCCGCGCCGGTGACGGTGACATTCACGGGAGTGCGGGTCATGGCGATCTCCGTAAGACAGCTGGCGGTGGGGGTCCCTGCCCCTGGTGTCGGACACCTCTCCTGATCGACGATCGATCGGTCGGCCCGATGTCTCGACGTGAAGAGATATCCAGCGGTCAGGCTATCCGACCCGGGGCCCGTCCAATCCCCACCCCCTTGTGGTCCGGCTCACTGCCACCCGACCGGGGTCAGCGACCGCCGGCGCACACCCGCGCGCCGCTCGTCCGCGTCACGCACGCGGTCGCGTCCGCCGCGTTCGTGACGGCGAGCATCGGGGTGTACGCGTCGGGGTCGGCGCCCACGGTGGCGTCCTGGCCGGGGGCTTCCGGGCCCGCGACGGAGCCACCGGCGGTGATGCGCAGGGTGTCGCCGGGCGCGGCTCCGGTGATCCGGGCCCAGGCGGCGCCGCAGGTCCCGCTGTGGCGTACTTCGAGCAGCCCGGCGGCGCCGACCGGGGTCCGGGAGACGGTGGTGGCGAACGTGCCGCCGCACCCCATGGTCTCCGGGTCCTGCCCGGTGCAGCCCGCGCCGGTGCACCTCACTCCGGCGGGGAGCGGCGTGCGCGGAGTGGTGCCGGGGGCTGCGGTGGAGGGACCCGCGACGGTGCCGGCCCGGCCGTCGGCCCGGCCACCCGATCCGACGTCGGCGAGGAGGACGGCGGCGGCGATGACGAGCACGGCTCCGAGGACCCCGGTGACGATCAGGAGCGCGCGGCGACGGGGCGGCAGGGGGGCGGGTGGCGGAGCGTCCGCCCGCCCCTCGGGGGTGGCGGCGCGACGCGGTCGGGCAGGGCCCGTGCGGGAGCCGGAGCCGAGCCCCGCACCCGGGCCGGGTCCTGGCCCGGCGCCGAGTTCGGTACCGGAGCCGGGTCCGGTACCGGCGCCGCTACCGGGTTCCGTACCGGAGCCGCGTCCCGGACCGGCCCCGCTGCCAGGTTCCGTACCGGCGCTGCGTCCTGGCCCGGCGCCGGGTCCCGTACCGGAGCCGCGTCCTGGCCCGGCGCCGCTGCCGGCTTCCGTACCGGAGCCGCGTCCTGGCCCGGCGCCGGGTCCCGTACCGGAGCCGCGTCCTGGCCCGGCGCCGCTGCCGGCTTCCGTACCGGCGCCGTGCGGATCGCCGCCGCTGCTGCCGCTCGTCTCCGTGGAGACGTTCGCGCCGTGGGCGGAGAGACTCCGGGAGGGCGGACGGTGGTCCGCGGCAGGTTCGTGGCGCCCTTCGGTACCGCTCCAGGCGCGCTCGGCCCGCTCCCACATCGCCGTGAGCCGGCCGGCGTCCGTGCCGGTCACCTCGGCGAGCGCGACGACGGCGCCCCGGGGCGCGAGCACCCGTCCGTCGAGGTACCGCTCCCAGGCGGCCCTGCTGTGGCCGGTGCGGTCGGCGACGGCGGCGACGCTGAGCCCGCTGCGGTCGACGAGCCGTCGCAGGTGGCTCACGAACTCGCGTACGCGCGCATCGGGTTCGTCGGGCGGCGCCTTCCCACGAGCCATGTGCGGTTCCCCCTCGTCACCCTGGACGACCCCCGGAAGATGCTCGGGCCAGGATGACAGCTCGTGGGCGGGGGCGCAGGGGTGCGTACGCGTCGAGCGCGCGCCCCCGGAGCGTGACGTAGTAGCGGAATGGTCACTTCCGTGCCACAGGGCACCGGCGACGCTTGAACCACGTTGGCGCGTACATGATCCTCAAAAAGGAACGGCGCCCGTCCTCCCTCGGGGGAGAGGACGGGCGCCGTTCCGCCGTCGAGGCGGCTAGGTGATCGTCAGATGGAGGATGTCCTCCAGGAACGGGATCTTGAGCCACGGGGCCGGCTGCACCATCAGCGCGAGCAGCACGATGAGCCCGCCCATCACGCCGTACGTGACCATGTCGGTGAACCGCGACCGTACGGCGAGCATGCCCACCGACGGCAGCGCGCGCCGCAGTCCGGCGCCGGTGAGCAGCGCGACCCCGACGAGGATCGTCCCGACCCGGAACGCCTGCGGGAAGAGGTCCGTCCCGACGACCAGCAGTCCCAGCGCGGCGAGTCCGAGCACGGTCAGCAGCGGCCACTGGCGTGCGGGCGCCGGAGCCCCGCCCGCCGCGGCGCGTCCGCCGCCTTCGGGCCGCGCGGTGTCGGTCGTCAGCGCCGGAGGCCGCCGGGACCGTCCGGGCGCGTCACCGGACGCCGCCGTACCGGAAGCGTCCCCGGCCTCCGGTCCGCCCTCCACGCCCTCGCCCGCCGAGGCGTCCGAGGCGTCCTTGGCGTCCTTGGCTTCCAAGGTTTCCCGAGCCCCGGCCTCCGGAGCGCCGGAGGCGTCCGGGACACGCGGGGCTCCCGAGGCACCCGCGCCAGAAGCACCAGAAGCAGCCGCGCCGGACGCGCCCGCGGCGCCCGCGGCATCCGGGGCGCCCGAGGTGTCGCCCCCCGTCACGCGCGACGTCATCGTCAGAGCGCCTCGGCCGCGCGCTCCGCGGCCTCGACGACGTTGACGAGCAGCTGCGCGCGGGTCATGGGGCCCACGCCGCCCGGGTTCGGGGAGATCCAGGCCGCGACCTCGTTCACGCCCGGGTCCACGTCACCGACGATCTTGCCCTCGCCGTTGCGCGAGACGCCGACGTCGAGGACGGCCGCGCCCGGCTTCACGTCCTCCGGCTTGATCAGGTGCGGCACGCCCGCCGCCGCGATGATGATGTCCGCGCGCCGCAGGTGCGCCGCCAGGTCGCGCGTCCCGGTGTGGCACTGCGTCACCGTCGCGTTCTCGGAGCGCCGCGTGAGCAGCAGCGGCATCGGGCGGCCGATGGTGACGCCGCGGCCGACGACCACGACCTCCGCGCCCTTGATCTCCACGCCGTGACCGCGCAGCAGCGTGATGATGCCGTTCGGGGTGCAGGGCAGGGGCGCCGGCTCGTTCAGTACGAGACGGCCCAGGTTCATCGGGTGCAGACCGTCGGCGTCCTTGGCCGGGTCCATCAGCTCCAGGACGCGGTTCTCGTCGATGCCCTTCGGCAGCGGGAGCTGCACGATGTAGCCGGTGCACTCGGGGTCCTCGTTGAGCTCCCGTACGACGGACTCGATCTCCTCCTGCGTGGCCGTCCCGGGCAGTTCGCGCTGGATCGAGGCGATGCCGACCTGCGCGCAGTCGCGGTGCTTGCCCGCGACGTACTTCTGGCTGCCCGGGTCGTCGCCGACCAGGATCGTGCCGAGGCCGGGCGTGACGCCCTTCTCCTTCAGAACCGCCACGCGGGCGGTCAGATCGGTCTTGATCGCGGCTGCGGTGGCCTTGCCATCGAGAATCTGGGCGCTCATGGGCCCATCCTCCCGGATGACCCCTCGCTTGTTCCAATTCGCGTCGGCACCGGCCGCGCGGAGGCGGACGGAAAAGTTGCACTCGCACAACACCCGTGCGAACCGACTGGACAAAAAGTCGACGCTACGACGACGATGTCCGCGAACTGCCGCGGGCAGTGCCGGGGGGCAAATCGCTCATATGCTGTGAAATCTCCTCCGTCGCGGGCCGCGTTGTCCCCGCACAGACCAACGGAGGAATCCCGCGATGAGCTTCGGTGAACCGAACAACCCCTACGGCCAGCAGCAGGGCCAGCAGCCGGGCTACGGCCAGCAGCCGGGCTACGGCTACCCGCAGGCTCCCCCGGTCCAGCAGCCCTACGGCGGCGGCTACCCGGGCGTCACGGAGATGCCGGGCGGCGTGAAGGCGGCCCGCGTGATGCTCTTCGTCATCGGCGGCCTCCAGATCCTCGGCGCCGTCTTCGCCGCGCTCGCCGCGGTCGGCGTCAGCGCCGCCAAGAACGACCCCGCGCTGAAGGACGATGTCCAGTTCCAGCAGGTGGCCGACTGGTCCGTCGGCGCGGTCTGGGGCGTCACCGTCCTGATCCTCGCCTGGGGTGTCCTCGCCATCGTGCTCGGTGCCAAGTTCGGCAGCGGCGGCAACGGCGTCCGCATCACGGCCCTGGTCTTCGGCATCATCACGGCGATCCTCGGCATCTACCCGTTCGTCGTCATCGGCCTGGCCCACACCGTGATGGCGATCCTCGTCGCGGTCTTCGTCGGCAAGGGCGACGGCTCGGCCTGGTTCAATCGTCAGCGCGCGCAGTACTGATCGTCGCGTCGGCACACCGAAGGGGCCCGGTTCCGCACGGAACCGGGCCCCTTCGGCACGGGCGGCCGCGCGCGTCCCGCACGGTCCCGCCCGCTCACCTCACGCTCACCTCACGCTCAGCTCCGCTTGAGCACGACGAACTGGCCCGACTGCGCCGACACCTCGTACCGCGCCTCCGGGTGCAGCTGGGACGCGAGCTGCACCGGGTCCGTCACCGGCTGGGACCAGCCCGAGGCCAGGTCGAGGGCCAGGTAGTCCGGGCTGACGCCCTTCGCCCCGCCGACCCAGTAGACCTTGCGGTCCGCGGTGAGGTGCGCCATCAGCGTCACGTTCGTCTCCACGCTCGCCCCCGCCGGCACCGCGTCGACCGCCTTCCGGGCCTCCACGGTCCGGGCGTCCGTACGGTACGTCTCCGAGCGCAGCAGTTCCCGCAGCGGCAGGTCCAGGGCGACCACGATCGCGACCGCCGTGACGACCGGGACGACGACCTTCCCGTACGCCACGAGCCACGCCCGCGGGGAGGTCCGCACGGCGCGGACGCCGTCGACGAGCGCGAGGAAGACGACCGGCATCAGGATCGCGCTGTAGTGCCAGACCATCCCCCAGTGGTTCGGGTCCTGGGAGAGGAAGCGCCAGCCGAGCGTCGGCAGCACGAGGAGCATCAGCGGGGACCGCAGGGCCAGGAAACCGGTGATGCCGACGAGGAAGAAGATCATCTCCCACTTCACTCCGGAGCCCAGCGAGCCGAGCAGCACCTGGACGAAGGAGACGTCGGCTCCCTCGCTCGACTTCTCGATCTTGGCCCAGTAGTCGTACTGGCCCACCCGGCTCGCCGCCGGGATCAGGACCAGCACCGTCAGGGCGAAGAAGGCGGCGCCGAAGGCGGCCAGCGAGGCACCGAGGCGCTTCTGCCCCTTGAGGAAGAGGACGGCGCCGACCATCGCGACGGTGAGCCCCATGTCCTCCTTGACCAGCACCAGGGGCGCGGACCAGGCGGCGGCTGCCGTCCAGCGCCCGAGGAGCAGGGCGCGGCAGGCCAGCGCGAGGAGCGGGACGGCGAAGGCGATCTCGTGGAAGTCGGACTTGACCGCCTCCTGCAGGCCCCAGGACAGCCCGTAGGCGACCGTGAGCCCCAGGCCGGCGGCGCGGCTGCCGAGCACCTGGTGGGCGGTGCGTCCGACGACGACGGCGGAGGCGGCGAAGAGCGCGGCCTGCGCGAAGAGAAGGGCGAGCGGGGAGGACCAGATCCAGTACAGGGGCGCGAGGAGCGCCGTCACGGGACTGAAGTGGTCCCCGAGTATGAGGAAGCCGGGGCCCTTGATGTCGACGATCGGCGCCCGGAACTCGGCGTAGGCCCGGACGGACTGGTTGAAGATCCCGAGGTCCCAGGAGGGCGTACGGAAGTGCGCGTACTGGACCCAGGAGTAGAGGAAGTAGAGCGCGCACAGCACGCCCGCCACCAGGGCGTACGGACGTACGGGCGCCTCGGTGAGCCCGCGCACCGGCGGCTCGGCGCGGCCGGTCTCCGGGGCGGAGGTCTCCACCGCCCCGCTCTGCACATCCAACACCGCGCCCCCACCCACCAGCCGCCGACAGAAGAGCAACCCATTAGACCAGAGCGTTCGGGCGGCCCCACAGACCGAGACGGGCGGCCCGCCGGTACGTCGCGTACCGGCGGGCCGCCCGTCGTACCGTTCCGGTCAGTGGAAGAAGTGGCGCGTGCCCGTGAAGTACATCGTCACGCCCGCCTTCGTCGCCGCCTCGACCACCTGCTCGTCGCGCACCGAGCCGCCGGGCTGCACGACCGCCTTCACGCCGGCCGCCGTGAGGATCTCCAGGCCGTCGGGGAACGGGAAGAACGCGTCCGAGGCCGCGTACGAGCCCCGCGCGCGCTCCTCTCCCGCCCGCTCGACCGCGAGCTTCGCGGAGTCGACGCGGTTGACCTGGCCCATGCCGACGCCGACCGAGGCGCCGTCCTTCGCCAGCAGGATCGCGTTGGACTTGACCGCGCGGCACGCCTTCCAGGCGAACGCGAGCTCGGCCAGCTCCTCGGCGGAGAGGGCGTCGCCCGCCGCCAGCGTCCAGTTCGCCGGGTCGTCGCCCTCGGCCTGGAGGCGGTCGGTGACCTGGAGGAGCGCGCCGCCGTCGATCGGCTTCACCTCGACCGGGTTCGCCGGGGCGCCCTCGGCGCGCAGCACGCGGATGTTCTTCTTCTTGGCGAGGATCTCGACGGCGCCGTCCTCGTAACCGGGGGCGACGACGACCTCGGTGAAGATCTCGGCGACCTGCTCGGCCATCGCGACGGAGACCGGACGGTTGACCGCGATCACGCCGCCGAAGGCGGACAGCGGGTCACAGGCGTGCGCCTTGCGGTGGGCCTCCGCGACATCCGCGCCGACGGCGATGCCGCAGGGGTTCGCGTGCTTGATGATCGCGACGCACGGCTCGGAGTGGTCGTACGCGGCCCGGCGCGCGGCGTCGGTGTCCGTGTAGTTGTTGTACGACATCTCCTTGCCGTGCAGCTGCTCGGCCTCGGCGAGGCCGCCCGTGCCGTCGACGTAGAGCGCGGCGCCCTGGTGCGGGTTCTCGCCGTAGCGCAGCACGCTGGAGAGCTCGTAGGTGGCGCCGAGGAAGTCGGGGAAGCCGCCCTCGGCGGAGCCGCTGTCGGACACCGAGCCCGCCGCGGCGTAGTCGTCGGCGAACCAGGAGGCGACCGCCACGTCGTACGCGGCGGTGTGCTGGAAGGCCTCGGCCGCCAGACGCTTGCGGGCGGTCAGGTCGAAGCCGCCCTCCCTGGCCGCCACGAGGACGTCCGCGTACCGCGCCGGGCTGGTGACGACCGCCACGGAGGGGTGGTTCTTGGCGGCGGCGCGGACCATCGACGGGCCGCCGATGTCGATCTGCTCGACGCACTCGTCCGGGGTGGCGCCGGAGGCGACGGTCTCCTTGAACGGGTACAGGTTGACGATCACCAGGTCGAAGGGCTCGACACCCAGCTCGGCGAGCTGGTTGCGGTGGTCCTCCAGACGCAGGTCGGCGAGGATGCCGGCGTGCACGCGCGGGTGGAGGGTCTTGACCCGGCCGTCCAGGCACTCGGGGAAGCCGGTGAGCTCCTCGACCTTGGTGACCGGGACACCGGCCGCGGCGATCTTCGAGGCGGTGGAGCCGGTGGAGACGAGGGCGACACCCGCCTCGTGCAGGCCGCGGGCCAGCTCCTCAAGGCCGGTCTTGTCGTAGACGCTGACGAGTGCGCGGCGGATGGGGCGCTTCGTACCTTCGGCGGTCACGGGATTGTTACCTTTCGTCCCTCAATGCGGTAGCCGTGCCGGGCCAGACGCCCCACGACCTCGACGAGCAGCGAGCGCTCGACTTCCTTGATGCGCTCATGGAGAGCGGCTTCATCGTCCTCGTCCCGGATTTCGACCACGCCCTGGGCGATGATCGGGCCGGTGTCGACGCCGTCGTCGACGAAGTGGACGGTGCATCCGGTGACCTTCGCGCCGTACGCGAGTGCGTCCCGCACTCCATGGGCACCGGGAAAACTGGGGAGCAGCGCCGGGTGGGTGTTCACGACCCGGCCGCCGAAGCGGGCGAGGAACTCCTTGCCGACGATCTTCATGAATCCGGCCGAGACGACCAGGTCGGGCTCGTACGCGGCGGTGGCCTCGGTCAGGGCGCGGTCCCACTCCTCGCGGGTCGCGTGGTCCTTCACCCGGCAGACGAAGGTGGGGAGACCGGCGCGCTCGGCCCGGTCCAGACCCGCGATGCCGGTGCGGTCGGCGCCGACGGCGACGATCTCCGCGCCGTACCCCTCGGGATCGGCGGCGATGGCGTCGAGCAGCGCCTGAAGGTTGGTGCCGGAGCCGGAGACCAGGACGACGAGGCGGGCGGCGGCCACTGGGTCACTCTTTCCGTGGTGTTTGTACGGTCGCACGAACGAATCGTGCCTCTGGATACGGGGAACCCTACGAAGGGCCCGACCGTCAGCAACGATACCGGCACACGGGAAGGCCCCCACGGGACGGGGGCGTGGCCGGGGGGTAGCGTCGGGGTTCGACGACAGTTCAGCCCGTAGTTGAGACAGCAGTTGCGACGACAGAGGGAAGACGTTCAGCAGATGCCGGAACGCCAGTCCACGGACGACAACAACCCGTTCGCGCCGCCGCCCGAGGGGCAGCCGGACCAGCCGTGGCAGCCGCGGCGGCCGGAGGGCTCGGACGACGACCCGTCGTCCGGGTCGTCCGGGGCCCCCGACGGCTCCGACCGCTCCAGGGCCCCGGGCCGCTGGAGCAGCCGCCAGCCCGGCCGCTCCTCCGACGGCTTCGGCCGGCGCCCGGAACGGCCCACCGGCCCCGACGGCCAGGGCCAGGGGCCGGGGCCCCGGTGGGACCCCACGGACCCCACGCAGCGGCGGGCGCGGTACGCGCTGCTCGCGGGCATGTGGGCCTTCTTCTTCGCGATCTTCGACATCCCGGAGCTGGCGCTGCTGCTCGGCGCGCTGGGCATGTACTGGTCGATCAGCGCGCTGCGGTCCAAGCCGAAGGCGCAGGCGCAGGCGCAGGGGCAGGCGCAGGGGCAGACGCAGGCGCAGGCGCAGGCACCCGGAACGCCCGGGCCGTCACCCGTCCAGCCGCAGCCCCTCTCGGCGAGCGGCCCCCAGCCGCCCGTCCAGCCGGGGACCTCGCGCATCGCGGCCCGCGCGCAGCGCACGGCCGCCGTGAGCGGTCTGGTCGCCGCGGTGCTGTCCCTGCTGATCGTGGCGGGCGGCTTCACCATGCAGATGGTCTACCGCGACTTCTACACCTGCCGCGACGACGCTCTGACCAGGTCGGGCCAGCTGGCCTGCAACGACCTGCTGCCGGAGCCGCTGCGGGAGCCGTTCGGCGTACCGAAGTAGGCCCGCCCTACTCGTCACTCTCGGGCGCCTGCGCCGGATTCGGCGCAGGCGCAGGAGCAGGCGCAGGAGCGGGCGAAGGAGCGGGAGACGGGGCAGGCCACGGGACTTCGGGCGACACGGACGGGGACGGGGCCCATGGCGGCGGGGGGAGCGGGGGCAGGGCCGGTTCCCAGGCCGCCGGCAGGTAGTCGTACGGCTCGAACCCCGCATCGTCGTCGTCCTGCGCCGCCTCCTCGGGGAGCGTGGCTGCCACGGGCACGGGTACGGGCGCCGGTACGGGGTCCGGAGCGGGGCCCGGCACCGTGACGAGGGCGCCCGGAGGCTCCGTCACCCTCGGCTCGGGCGCCGGCTTCATGCCGCGCCGGGCCCACGCCCGTACCCCCAGCGCCACCGACACCCCCACCGCCGCGCACCACAGCACCGCCGCCGCGCCGGCCTGCCACCACACCGGGCCGAACTCGGCCAGCCGGCCCGTGCCGAGCGGGCCTCCGGCGGCCGCCGCGAGCAGGGCCGTCGCCGCCCCGCACACCCAGGCGCCGATCAGAGCCGTCAGCGCCGTGTCCCGGGCCGTCCAGGTCCGCGCCGAGCGGCCCACACCCGCCCCGAGGATCACCGCCGCCACCAGCGGGACGGCCGCCGCGGCCCAGTGCGGCCAGCTCCCCCGGCCCTCGGCGGGGAGCGCGGCGAGCAGCGGGAAGGGCGGGACGGCCGCGGCTCCCGCGAGGCCCAGAGGGGTCGCGGACGCGCCCGTACCGAGTGCGAACCCGGGCCCGAGGCCGTACGACGCACCCCAGACCGCCGCGTTCGGCACCAGGGCGGCGGCGAGCAGCAGCACCGACAGGCGCCCCGACCACTCCCCCGAGGGCCCCGCGAGCCCGGCGAAGGAAGTGTGCGCCGCGCCCGCGTGCCAGACCAGCGAGGCCGCGAACACGACGGCCCCGCCACCCAGCAGGGCCACGAGCGCCGGTCCGGCCGCGCGCAGCGCCACGGCCGTCTGGTCCTGCTCGGGCAGGGGTCGCCCGGCCGCCGTCCAGACACCCAGACCCGTCGCCGCGGCCACCGTTCCGGGCAGCCACAGGCCTGCGGCCACCGGGTCCGCGGGCAGCGGACCGCTCGCCGCGTAGACCACGACACCGACCGCGACCAGCAGATATCCGCCGGCCATGGCGGCCACCGCCGCGCTCGCGGACGACCGGGGCCCGGTCGTCTCCTCGGTGCACGACTCCGTCGTGTCCCGCGCGGCCCGGTGCAGCAGCCAGGCCGGCAAGGCCATGAGCAGCAGGGGCGCCACGCCCACGGGCGCGCCCGCTCCGGCCATGGCTCCCGTGCGGACCAGGTCCACGCCGTGGGCGAGCAGCCACAGCCCGGCGGCGGTGTGCAGAGCCCCTCCGGGGCCGCTGTCGGGGTAGGGCGAGCTGATCCACAGTCCGGTCACGAGGACCGCCAGCGCGCCGAGGCCGAGCCCCGCCGCGACCCCGCCGCGCACGAAGGCGGCCGCCAGGGCGGCGGACCGGCCGCTCCGGACCACGGTCTCGGCTGACGGCGAGGACGGCCGTTCGGTCAGACGGTTCACGCGCCCATGCTGCCAACGACACGCGCTTTTCTCGCGTAACAGGCAAAACACCGTTGTGTCGCTCAAGATACGTTTATGTACTTTTCCGCCCGGAACCCTGCGGGAGGTCGTCGCCCATGAACCGGAGCATCCCCTCTCCCAAGGAGCGGCGCAGACTGCGCGAGGCCAGAGGTTTGAGCGAGGACCAGGTCGCGGAGGCCATGGGTGTCACGCGGGCGACGGTCCGGTCCTGGGAGACCGGCCGCACCTCGCCACGGGGGCGCAAGCAGGAGGCATACGTGAAGCTGATCGGCGCGTACGACGAGCAGCACACGCCCTCCGATCCGCCGCCGGCCGCCCCGATCGCCCACACCCGTCCGAGGGCCGCGGCCAAGCGTGCGGCGAAGCCGCCCAAGGGCCCCGCGGCAGCCGCCCTCGGCATCGGCGGAGGCCAGAAGGGACCGCGGGCCGTCCGAGCGGGATCCCCCGACGCCCAGCAGCCCCTGGAGAGACTGAAACCGGTGGAGACTCCCCCGCTGCCCCCGCACCCGCCGGCCGAGCAGCTCCTCGAGGCTCCGGCCCCCGTGGCCCCCGTGGTGCCCGTGGCCCCCGTGGTGCCCGTGGTGCCCTCCCTCACCCCGGAGGAGGCCTTCGACGCGCTCTACGCCCACGCGGCGCCGGGACTCCTCCACCAGACGTACCTGCTCACCGGCCGCCGCCGGCTCGCCCGGGAGGCCGTCGAACGCGCCTTCCAGCAGGCATGGCAGCGCTGGCCCGAGGTCGCGGTCGACCGGGACCCGGTGGGCTGGGTGCGGGCGGCGGCGTACGAGTACGCGCTGTCCCCCTGGCACCGGCTGCGCCGCGCCCACAAGCATCCGGACGCACCGCCGGCCGAACCCGCGCGGCGCGAGCTGCTCGGGGCGCTCCTGGAGCTGCCGCCGCCGTACCGCCGTACCGTCCTGCTCTACGACGGTCTCGGCCTCGACCTGCCCGACACGGCGGCCGAGACGGAGGCGAGCACCCCCGCCGCCGCCAACCGCGTCATGCACGCCCGCACCGCCATCGGCGAGCGCCTGCCCGCGCTCGCCGACCCCGACGCCCTGCAGCGGACGCTGGGCGAGCTGGTCGCGGAGACACCGACGGCGACGCTCGCGGAGGCCCGGTCCGTACGGGACGGCAGCGAGCGGAGCAGCCGGATGTGGACGCGCGCGGTGGTGGGGGTGACGGCGGCCCTCATCGCGGTGACGGCCCTGACGGCCGCGACCGCGCCGACGCAGTACCTGCCGCTGATCCACCCCGGCGAGCGGGTCAACGGCGTTCCCGTGCGCGGCGGCTCGCCGAAGCTGACGCCCGAGGACATGAGGCTGCACGACCGGCTCCGCTCCCAGCCCCACAACGGGCCGGAGCGGCTGATCCCGGACCCGCACTGACTCCCGACCCGCACTGATCCCCGCCCCGCGGTACGCGAACGGGCCCCGCCCCCACCCGGTCTCCCGGGAGGGGGCGGGGCCCGCCTCTGCGGTGCGGAGCCTGCTCGGCCCGCGAGGCTGTGCTCAGCCGGCCAGGATGGCGCGCGCCAGCTTGGCGGTCTCGGTCGGCGTCTTGCCGACCTTGACGCCGGCGGCCTCGAGGGCCTCCTTCTTCGCCTGGGCGGTGCCGGAGGAGCCGGAGACGATGGCGCCGGCGTGGCCCATGGTCTTGCCCTCGGGCGCGGTGAAGCCCGCGACGTAGCCGACGACCGGCTTGGTGACGTTCTTCGCGATGAAGTCCGCCGCACGCTCCTCGGCGTCGCCGCCGATCTCGCCGATCATGACGATCAGGTCGGTGTCGGGGTCGGCCTCGAACGCGGCGAGGGCGTCGATGTGCGTGGTGCCGATGACCGGGTCGCCACCGATGCCGACGGCGGACGAGAAGCCGATGTCACGGAGCTCGTACATCATCTGGTACGTCAGCGTGCCGGACTTCGAGACCAGGCCGATGCGGCCCGGCTTCGTGATGTCGCCCGGGATGATGCCGGCGTTCGACTGGCCCGGGGTGATGAGACCGGGGCAGTTCGGGCCGATGATGCGGGTCTTGTTGCCCTTCGACTGCGCGTACGCCCAGAAGGCGGCGGAGTCGTGGACGGCGATGCCCTCGGTGATGACGACCGCGAGCGGGATCTCGGCGTCGATCGCCTCGACCACGGCGGCCTTGGCGAAGGCCGGCGGGACGAAGAGGACGGAGACGTTGGCGCCCGTCTTCTCCATCGCCTCGGCGACGGAGCCGAAGACCGGGACCTCGGTGCCGTCGAAGTCGACGGACGTACCGGCCTTGCGCGGGTTCACGCCACCGACGATGTTGGTGCCGTCACCCAGCATGAGCTTGGTGTGCTTCATGCCCGTGGCACCGGTCATGCCCTGGACGATGACCTTGCTGTCCTTGGTGAGGAAGATAGCCATGGTGTGCTTGACCTCGTCCCTTACTTCGCAGCCGCGAGCTCGGCGGCCTTGTCGGCCGCGCCGTCCATGGTGTCCACGCGCTGCACGAGCGGGTGGTTCGCGTCCGACAGGATCTTGCGACCCAGCTCCGCGTTGTTGCCGTCGAGGCGCACGACCAGCGGCTTGGTGACCTCTTCGCCCTTCGAGGCGAGGAGCTCCAGGGCCTGCACGATGCCGTTGGCGACCTCGTCACAGGCGGTGATGCCACCGAAGACGTTGACGAACACGGACTTGACGTCCGGGTCGCCCAGGATGATCTCCAGGCCGTTCGCCATGACCTCGGCGGAGGCGCCGCCACCGATGTCGAGGAAGTTGGCCGGCTTCACGCCGCCGTGGTTCTCACCGGCGTACGCGACGACGTCCAGGGTCGACATGACCAGGCCGGCGCCGTTGCCGATGATGCCGACCTCGCCGTCCAGCTTGACGTAGTTGAGGCCCTTGGCCTTGGCCGCAGCCTCGAGCGGGTTGGCTGCGTCCTTGTCCTCGAGCGCCTCGTGACCGGGCTGACGGAAGTCGGCGTTGGCGTCCAGGGACACCTTGCCGTCCAGCGCCAGGATCCGGCCGTCCTTGGTCTTGACCAGCGGGTTGACCTCGACGAGGAGCGCGTCCTCGGCGACGAAGGTCTTCCACAGGGTCACCAGGGCCTCGGCGACGCCCTCGGCCACGTCGGCCGGGAACTGCGCCTGGGCCACGATCTCGCGGGCCTTCTCGATGCTCACGCCGTCGACGGCGTTGACCGGGACCTTCGCGAGGGCCTCGGGGGTCTTCTCCGCGACCTCCTCGATGTCCATGCCGCCCTGCACCGACGCCATCGCGAGGAAGGTGCGGTTGGTGCGGTCGAGGAGGTACGAGACGTAGTACTCCGCCTCGATCTCCGGGGACAGCTCGGCGATCATCACCTTGTGGACCGTGTGGCCCTTGATGTCCATCCCGAGGATGTCCGTCGCGCGGGCGACGGCCTCGTCCGGGGTGGCGGCCAGCTTCACGCCGCCGGCCTTGCCGCGGCCGCCGACCTTCACCTGCGCCTTGACGACCGACTTGCCGCCAAGACGCTCGGTGGCCTCGCGCGCCGCCTCAGGCGTGTCGATGACTTCACCGGCCAGCACCGGTACACCGTGCTTGGCGAAGAGGTCCCTCGCCTGGTACTCGAACAGGTCCACGCGCGTCCGTCCCTTTTCTGATGATCGCGGTTCGTTGTCTGCGTGGGCGTGCCGCGAAGGGCAACGTGACTGCGCTGTCACAAGGGAGGCGTACACGGTGTCCGTGGACGCGGCATGTCCGTCTCGCAGGTTATCCCCGCAGGCCGTGGGTCCCTAAATCGCAGGTCACACCGGAGCGGTGATACGGGTCACAGATCGTAGGGGTTCCGGGGCGGTCCGTAGGGGTCCCCGACGGTGACCCGGTGGTCCCTGGCACAGGTGGGAACAGGGGTCTACGGCCCTCACGACGCGCCCGGACGCGAGGTGAGGGTCCCGAGGGCCCCGATGTGATATGGGCCTCAGTGCGCCCGGACGCGCCCGGTCGGGTGGTGGACCGGCTACGGATTCCGCGGTGTCCGTGCCGAGTCCGGCACGGGCAGCGGCCGCTTCTCGATCGCCGCCGCCATCACCTCGGGGAAGAGGTCCGGGGTGCAGGCGATGGCGGGGGCGCCGAGCGCCGCGAGCGCCGCCGCGTGCTCGCGGTCGTAGGCGGGGGCTCCCTCGTCGGAGAGCGCGAGGAGGGCGACGAACTGGACGCCGGACGCCTTCATGGCCGCGACCCGCTTCAGCATCTCGTCGCGGATGCCCCCCTCGTAGAGGTCGCTGATGAGGACGACGACGGTGTCGGCCGGCCGGGTGATCTGGGACTGGCAGTAGGCGAGGGCGCGGTTGATGTCGGTGCCGCCGCCGAGCTGGGTGCCAAAGAGCACGTCGACGGGGTCGTCGAGCTGGTCGGTGAGGTCGACGACCGCCGTGTCGAAGACGACGAGCCGGGTCGCGATCGACCGCATGGAGGCGAGTACGGCGCCGAAGACGGAGGCGTAGACGACGGAGGCCGCCATCGAGCCCGACTGGTCGATACAGAGGACGACGTCCTTCTTGACCGACTGCGCCGCCCGGCCGTAGCCGACGAGCCGCTCGGGGACGACCGTGCGGTACTCGGGCAGATAGTTCTTGAGGTTGGCGCGGATCGTGCGGTCCCAGTCGATGTCCCGGTGCCGGGGCCTGCTGATCCGGGCCGAGCGGTCGAGCGCACCCGTGAGGGTGGCCCGGGTGCGGGTGGCGAGCCGCTTCTCCAGATCGTCGACGACCTTCCGTACGACCGCGCGGGCCGTCTCCTTGGTCGTCTCGGGCATGACCTTGTTCAGGGAGAGCAGCGTGCCCACGAGGTGGACGTCCGCCTCGACGGCCTCCAGCATCTCGGGCTCCAGGAGGAGGGTGGAGAGCCCGAGGCGGTCGATGGCGTCGCGCTGCATGACCTGGACAACCGAGCTGGGGAAGTACGTCCGGATGTCGCCGAGCCAGCGGGCGACGGAGGGCGCGGAGGCACCGAGGCCCGCGGACCGGTCGCGCCCGGTGCCGCTCGCCCCGGTCTTCTTCGTGCCTCCTCCGTAGAGCGCGGTCAGGGCGCCGTCCATGGCGGCGTCCGTACCGGTGAGGGAGCGGCCGGTGCCGTCGGCCTCGCCGCCGCCGAGGACCATCCGCCACCGGCGCAGCCGCTCGTCGTGCCCCGTTCCGCCGGTCGTTCCGGTCATCGGCCCGCTCCCGCCATGTCGATGTCTCCCAGGATCAGCGCGAGCACCGGGAGGACCCCGTCGGCCCGCTCGTCGTCGAGGCCGGTGCCGAAGCCGGGCAGTCCGGCCTCCGTACGGCCGGATGCGGCGGACGGGCCGCGGGCGACCAGCTCGCCCAGGGTGCGGCGCACCCCGGGTTCGTACGCCGAGAACGTGCGGCGCAGCAGCGGCAGGACGTCGGTGAAGGCGTCCGCCGTGACGTTCGTCAGCCAGGTGTCGACCAGCGCGAGCAGCCGTTCGTCGTGGACGAGGAGCATCCCTCCGCCGGAGGCGCCGCCGACGAACCCCTCGATCCAGGCGGCGGCGTCGGCGGGCGGGGTGCCGGGCGAGAGGGCGAGGCCCATCAGCCGCGCGGCCTCGTCCTCGTCGAGGCCGCCCTCGTCGAGGAGCAGCCGGGCGGCCCGCCCCCGGATGGTGCCCGGAACGCTGTCGCGGCCGGCGAGCCCGCGCAGGACGCCGGCCCATCTGCCCGACAGCTCCGCGCTGTCGGGGAGCAGCTGGAGCGCGCCGTGGACGCCGTCGAGATGGCCGCGCATCTCCACGGCCGCGTCCGTGTCGAGCCCGGTGCAGGCGGGCGGCAGGCCGACGCAGATCCGTTCGGCGAGCCCGGCCGCGACCTCGCCGAGCGCGGCCGTGTCGGTGGCTCGTACGTCTCCGTAGCGCAGGGAGCGGGCGAGCGCGGGAAGGGCCTGGGCGAGGTGGGCGACGTCGGTGTCGAGCGCGGCGCGGTCGGCGAGGGCCGTCATGACGACGGGCAGGGCGGCGCCGAGTCCGCCGAGCAGGCACTGCTCGGCGAGGGCGGTGACGTCGGCGAGGGACGTGGCCTCCAGGGCACGGGCCTCGGCCTTGGCGGTGGCGGCGGACTCGACGGTGGTGCCCCAGACGCCGGCCTCGGCGACGCGGACGTGCAGCTCGGGCTCCCAGAGCAGCCGCCAGCTCTCCCGGAAGGTGCCGGTGCTGCCGCGTCCGGCGACGGGTGTGCCCCAGGCGACGGAGAGCAGGGTGAGCCGGTGCAGCATGCGGCTGCGCGCCGCGTCGTTCTCCTTGCGCAGGTCGAGCTCCAGCTCCCGCTCCTGCGCCTCGGGCTTGAGGCGCAGGCTCCGCTGGAGCCGGGCGAGGTCGCGCTGGAGCGGCACGGCGGGGGCGGCGGCCGGGACCTCGCCGAGGACGTCGCCGACGACGAGGCGGTCCCGCACGAGGTCCAGCTTCACGTCGGAGCCGTCGCACATCACGGCCCGCACCGCGTCGGTGGTCTCGCCGAGCCCGGCGAGCGGCCTGCCGCGCATGGCCGCGAGGGTCTCGGCGAGCCGCACGGCCTCGATGACATGGGCGGAGGAGACCATCGTGTCCTCCGCCCTGAGGAGGCCGGCGACCTTGGTCATCCACCGCTCGATCGGACGGTCGGCGGTGGCGAAGAGGTGTCCGTACCAGCCGGGGGCGTCGATGCCGGCGCCGTATCCGGAGCGGCGGGCGAGACGGCGGTGGGTCCAGGGCACCCAGGTCATCTCGGTCTTCACCTTGGGAAGCCCCTTGAGCAGGGCGCGGTCGGCGGTCGCGGTCGTCCTCCCCACCAGCGCGGGCACGTGCCAGGCACCGCAGACGACGGCCACGGCGTCGTCCCCGAACTCCTTGCGGGCGGCCCGGAGCTGGATCCGCATGTACGCCTCGCGGATCAGGTCGCGGGCGTGACCGCCGTGGCCGTACGTCTCGCGCAGGGCGCCCATGGCGTCGGCGAGCGCCCCGAAGGGGGCGACCGGGTCGGCGGCGCCGCGCAGCTCGACCACGTCCTCCCACCAGCGCTCGGGGTCGTCGTGACCGGCGGCGCTCGCGAGCTCGGCGACGGGGTCGATCCGCAGCCCCTGGTCGGCCTCGTCCTCCTCGCCGTCGCCCCAGGTGGGGTCGGCGGCGGCGAGGGTGTGGGCGGCGGGGAGGTCGATGAAGCGGACGGCGGCGCCGTGGTCGAGGGCCCAGCGGATCGCCACCCACTCGGGCGAGAACTCCGCGAAGGGCCAGAACGCGGCGCGGCCGGGGTCGTCCACGGCGTGGGCGAGGAGGGCGACCGGCGGCCGCATCCCGTCGTCGGTGGCGAGCGGCAGGAGGGCGTCGGCCTCCGGCGGTCCCTCGATCAGCACGACCGCCGGCCTCCGCGCCTCCAACGCCCCCCGCACGGCCCGGGCGGACCCGGGCCCGTGATGCCGCACCCCGAGGAACAGGGTCCCGGTTCCCCCACCGGGGGCGACCTTCCCGCGAGAACGTCCCGGACCGGACGTCACGGCCTCGGCAGGCGCCGCCGCCGGCGCCACGGCAGGCGCCGCACCGCCAGGCATCGCCCCGGCCGACACCGCGCCCTCGCCATGGGTCTGAGGTGGCGTCAGCGGCGGGGGAGCATCGGTGGTCCGGGGCGCCGTCACGCGCTCACCTCGCGGCAGGCGCGGTAGAAGTCCTTCCAGCCGTCTCTCTCCCGGACGACCGTCTCCAGGTACTCCTGCCAGATGACGCGGTCCGCGGCCGGGTCACGGACGACCGCGCCGAGGATGCCGGCGGCGACGTCGGCCGGGCGCAGCACGCCGTCGCCGAAGTGGGCGGAGAGCGCGAGGCCCCCGGTCACGACGGAGATGGCCTCGGCCGTGGACAGCGTCCCCGAAGGGGACTTGAGCTTGGTACGGCCGTCCGTCGTGACCCCGTCGCGCAGCTCGCGGAAGACGGTGACCACCCGGCGGATCTCCTCGACGCCCTCGGGAACGGCCGGCAGGTCGAGCGAGCGGCCGAGCTGGTCGACGCGGCGGGCGACGATGTCGACCTCGGCGTCCGGCGTGGCGGGCAGCGGCAGCACCACGGTGTTGAAACGGCGGCGCAGCGCGCTGGAGAGGTCGTTGACCCCGCGGTCCCGGTCGTTGGCCGTGGCGATGAGGTTGAAGCCCCGTACCGCCTGGACCTCCTGGCCCAGCTCCGGCACCGGCAGGGTCTTCTCGGACAGGATCGTGATGAGCGTGTCCTGCACGTCGGCGGGGATGCGGGTGAGCTCCTCGACGCGGGCGGTCAGACCTTCCGACATGGCGCGCATGACGGGGCTCGGCACGAGGGCGTCCCGACTGGGGCCGTGGGCCAGCAGTTTGGCGTAGTTCCAGCCGTACCGGATCGCCTCCTCGGGCGTCCCGGCGGTGCCCTGGACCAGGAGCGTCGAGTCGCCGCTGACGGCGGCCGCGAGGTGTTCGGAGACCCAGGTCTTCGCCGTGCCGGGCACGCCGAGCAGCAACAGCGCCCGGTCGGTGGCGAGTGTGGTGACGGCGACCTCGACGATGCGGCGCGGCCCGACGTACTTCGGTGTGATCACCGTTCCGTCCGGGAGCGTCCCGCCGAGGAGATAGGTGGCGACGGCCCACGGCGAGAGCTGCCAACGGGCGGGCCGCGAACGGTCGTCGGCGGCGGCGAGCGCCTTGAGCTCGTCCGCGAAGGCCTGTTCGGCGTGCGGCCGCAGGACCTCGGAACCGAGGTCTGCGACGGCCGGGACGGCGCCCGCCCCGGTGTCGGTGCCGGCGCCGGGCACGGCGCTCGCGATGGTTTCGGACACGGTCATGGATCCCCCTCCAGATCGTTCGACCTGATGTGGGATCCACCGTGCACCATGGCACTGACAGTCGGCCCCGGCCGCTGTCCGGAGGGGCCGAAACCGGCTGTGCCCGCGGCCTCAGCCGGCGATCGGGGAGACCGCGACGCAGCCTCCGGCCATCGCCTCCGGGCCCTTCGCCTCCTTGATGACCTTGCCCTCGTGGATGACCTTGCAGGTGAGGTCGGACGGGTCGAGCGCGATCGGCATGACGGCCGGCGGCATGATCCCCTTCAGCGTCACCGTCTTCTTCCACGGCGTCGTCGGCTTCGTCTCCTTCTCGAGCTTCGGCTCCATCGCCGTGCCGCTGCCGCCGTGGTACTCGATCGACTCGATGCCCTTGCCGGAGACCTCGTAGGTGACCTGGAAGGTCTCGTTCACGGCCTTGTCGACCTGGTCCGCCGCCTTGTCCGCGGCCGAGCAGGCGCCGAGGCCGAACGCGAGACCGGTGACGGCGAGCGCCGAGACGGCGGTGCGGATGGTGCGCTTCATGAGGGGTCCCCCTGGTGCGGGTCGTGTGACGGGTCGGGGGCAGACAATCGTAAAGGGAAGGCAAAGTCAAATACCCGGTTGCGCTCTCCCCGCGTTCGAACGAGCAGGTCAAGTCCGTTGTCAGTGGGGCCCCCTACCGTCGGGGGCATGAACACACAGGGGGTGCGCTGGACGGCGGATCAGGTGCTGGCACTGGCTCCTGACGACGCCTCGCGCAGAGCGGGGAGCAAGCTCGGCGTGGCCGGGCCCTGGTCGGGTACGGGCAGCGGCGACGGGGCCGTGTGGGGGCTGTGCAAGGGCAGCGGCAGCAAGCCGTACCGGACGGTCGTCGACACCACGGGTCCGGCGTACCACTGCAGTTGCCCCAGCCGGAAGTTCCCGTGCAAGCACGCCCTGGGGCTGCTCCTGCTCTGGGCGTCGGACACGGCGGCCGTCGCGGACACCGACGTGCCCGACTGGGCGTCCGGATGGCTGGAGGGCAGACGCGAGCGCGCCGCCGTCCGCGCGAAGGGCGCGGACGGCGCGCCCGCGGCCGCCCCCGCCGATCCCGAGGCGGCGCGCCGAAGGGCGGAGCGGCGCTCGGCCCGGATCACCTCGGGAGCCGAGGAGTTGGAGCAGCGGCTCGCCGACCTGCTCCGCGGCGGCCTGGCCTCGGCGGAGCAGTCCGGGTACGGCCTGTGGGAGGAGACGGCGGCCCGCATGGTCGACGCCCAGGCGCCAGGACTCGCGGGCCGGGTGCGGGAGTTGGGCGCCATACCGGGCTCGGGCCAGGGCTGGCCGGTCAGGCTGCTCGAGGAGTGCGCCCTGACCCATCTCCTCGACCGGGCCTGGCTCTCCGTGGACCGGCTCCCCGCTCCGCTCGCGGCGACGGTACGGACCCGGGTGGGCCTCACGGCCTCCGCCGAGGGCCCCTCCGTACGGGACCGCTGGCTCGTCCTCGCCCAGTACGACACCGGTGACGGCAAGCTGACGACGCGGCGCATCTGGCTGCACGGCCGCGACACCGGACGCACGGCGCTGCTGCTCTCCTTCGGAGCGGTCGGGCGCGCGCCCCAACTGGCGCTGCCCGTGGGTGCGGTGATCGACGCCGCGATCGTCCCGCACGCGGGTGCCGGAGCGCTCAGGGCGGAGCTGGGAGAGCGGTTCGCCGCCCCGGCCCCGCTGGACGCCCCGCCACGCGGCGGCACCGTCGGCGACGCGCTCGCGGCATACGGCCACGCCCTGCGGGAGGACCCCTGGCTGGACTCCTGGCCGGTGACGCTCTCCGACGTCGTACCGATACCGACGGACCACGGCTGGCAGCTCGCCGACGCGGCCCCGTCCACCGACGACGGCGCGGCGCTGCCCGTCAGCGCGCCCGCGCTCGGGCGGCCGGGCCTGTGGCGGCTCGCCGCGCTCTCCGGTGGCGGCCCGGTGACCGTCTTCGGCGAGTGCGGGCACCGCGGGTTCACGCCGCTCGCCGCCTGGTCGGCCGACGCTCCCGGCGAGACGGTCCCGCTCCACTGACTCCGCCCGCCCGACTCCGTACGCCCGATGACAACCTGGAGGCCTCCGTGGACGCCTGGGAAGAACTCGTCACCTCGGCGCTGCTCGGCACGGATCGCCGACCGCCCGCGCTCCCCGTGACGGCCGCCGGCGGCGCTCCCGTCGCGCTGCTCGACGCCGCCGCGCTCCACACGGTACGGCGCAGGGCGGGCCTGCGGCCCGGGCCCGCCGCCCCGGCGCCCGAGCCCGCGCCCGAGGACCACCGCCGTCCTCTGCCCGAGGCCGCCCGCCACCGACTCGGCCAGCTGCTCGCGGGCCGCGCCGCCCCCGCCCCGTCCGGCGGTCGGCGCGGGGCCGCGCCCGACCTCGCCGAGCTGCTCCCCCAGTGGCTCGCCACGGCCAACGAACACGGTTACAGGGCACCCGCGTCCGCCCTGCCCGCCCTCCTCGACGCCGCCCGCGCCCGTACGGACCTGCGGCCGCAGGCGCTGACCCTCGCCGGGCCGCGCGGGCTCTGGCTGGCCCGGCTCAACCCGGACTGGAAGTTCGCGCTCCGCGGGGCGGGAGGCAGCACCGCGCTCCCCGACGTCCGGGACCGCGAGGCGGTCGAGGCGCTCTGGGAGGAGGGCCTGTTCGCCGAACGCGTCGCGCTGCTCACCTCCGTACGGGCCGAGGACCCCGCCGCCGGTCTGGCACTGCTGCGCTCCACCTGGACGGCGGAGCGGGCCGAGGACCGGCTGATGTTCCTGGACTCGCTGCGGGCCGGACTCTCCGGCGCGGACGAGGAGTTCCTGGAGGAGGCCCTTTCCGACCGCAGCCGTAACGTGCGGTCCACCGCCGCCGAGCTGCTCTCCGCCCTGCCCGAATCGGCCCTCGCCGACCGGATGGCCGACCGCGCGTCGTCCTGCGTCTCCCTGGACCGTACGGGCGGGCCCGCGAGGATCGCCGTCGAGGCGCCGCACGAGTGCGACGCCGGGATGCAGCGGGACGGAGTCGTCGCCGTCCCGCCGGCGGGCCGGGGCGAGCGGTCCTGGTGGCTGGGCCGGATCGTGGAGTCGGCGCCCCTGTCCTGCTGGCCGGATCGGTTCGGGGGGCGCACCCCCGAGGAGATCGTCGCGCTGCCGGTCACGGACGACTGGGAGGGCGAGCTGCACGCCGCGTGGTGCCGTGCCGCCGTCCGCCAGCGGGACGCCGACTGGTCCCGGGCGCTGCTCGGCGCACCCTCCGCCCCGCCGGCGACCGGTCCGGGCACGTCGTCCCTGGCGGAGCGGGCGAAGCTGCTCTCGATCCTCCCGCACGAGGAGAGGGCCCGCTGGGTCGCCTCGTTCATAGCCGCCCACGGCCTGTCGGAGGCCTTCCAACTCCTCGGGGTCTGCACGGTGCCCTGGTCGGAGCCGCTGGGCGGGGCGGTGATCGACGCCCTGGACATCGCGCGGGACGCGGGCAGCTACCCCTGGAGCTTCAGCGGAGTGATGGGACTCGCCGAACGCTGCCTCTCGCCCGGAGCGGCCGACCAGCTGGAGTCGCTGACCGCCCTGACGACGGACCCGGAGGACGCCTCCCCGGGAGCCGGGGGGTACTGGTCGGAGGCGTTCCAGCGTCTGGTGTCGACACTCCGGCTGCGCGCGCGGATGCAGACGGAGCTCACGGAGCCGGCGGATCCGGCGACCCCACCGGGGTAACCGCCGAGCAGTGCGATCGGCGGCCCGTAGGGGGCGGGATTGGGCCGTTCGAGTGAAAGCCCGTCACAGGTTCCGGCCGCCGGGAGCCCCCGGCACGGAGGCACCACGACGCCGACCGGGCAGCACGGCGTGACGGTGCGGGGCGCGGCTCGGCTCGTGGGCCGTGGCACGCCGCCCGGCGCCACCGATGCCACGGGGGCAGGCAGGCATGCACGCGGCGGCGGCACGCACGGGGCCGGGGGGCCGCCCGTGCGCCCGGTGCGGACAGGTGCGGACCGATGCCGACCCGTCCCCGCCCCTGCCCCGCCCGTCCCGTCCCGCAGGGCCTATGCGGCGACGCGGACGTTCGCGTTGACCCACTCCACGATGGACGCCGTCGTCGCACCCGGGGTGAAGATCTCCGCCACGCCCTTGTCCTTCAGCGGCGCGATGTCCGCCTCGGGGATGATGCCGCCGCCGAAGACCTTGATGTCCTCCGCGTCGCGCTCCTTCAGAAGCTCCAGGACCTTCACGAACAGCGTGTTGTGCGCGCCCGAGAGGATCGACAGGCCGATCGCGTCGGCGTCCTCCTGGATCGCCGTGTCCACGATCTGCTCCGGCGTCTGGTGCAGTCCCGTGTAGATGACCTCCATGCCGGCGTCGCGCAGCGCCCGCGCGATCACCTTGGCCCCGCGATCGTGGCCGTCGAGACCCGGCTTGGCCACCACCACGCGGATCGGACCGGTCACACCCATCACTGCCTCCACATGCGACCCCCGCGCTTCATTGCCGGGGAGGTGAACGAACGTTATCGCCAGCATCCCGCACGTCGCTGTTTCGCGGTGGGCACCGAGGGGGAAATCACACGGTGGGACATTGTTCGCCTGCGCCGGACCCCCGGGCCCTCCTCCTGGGCCCACCAGCCGCAAGGGTCGTGCGCAAGGGAGCCGCAACGGGGTAGCCGTACGTCCGGGCCGTCAGCCGGCGGCCCGGACGTACGGCTCACCGGACTACCGCTCGGCGCCCGCGTGCCGCTCGGAGGTAGCCGATGGAGCTCACCAGGCTCACCAAGGTCACCACAGCACTGAAGGCCAACGCCCTCGAGCTGGCGATCCTCACCGGCCATCTGCTCCTCTACCCCTCCGGCATCGTGTCCGAGCGCCCCGAGGTCGCCGCCGACCCCGACACCGCGCCGGGGACCGGGGGCGGGGCCGGGCGCCCCGTCGTCCTCCTCCACGGCTTCGTGGACAACCGCAGCGTCTTCGTCCTGCTGCGGCGCACCCTGGCCCGGCACGGACGTCACCCCGTCGAGTCGCTCAACTACTCTCCGCTCACCTGCGACCTGCGTGCCGCCGCCGAGCTGCTCGGCCGCCATGTCGAAGAGGTCTGCGCCCGCACCGGCCGGTCCGAGGTCGACGTCGTCGGCCACAGCCTGGGCGGCCTGATCGCCCGTTACTACGTACAGCGCCTGGGCGGCGACGCGCGGGTGCGGACGCTGGTCATGCTCGGCACCCCGCACGCCGGCACCACCGCCGCCGCCTGGGTCGGCGCTCATCCCCTGATCCGCCAGATGCGCCCCGGCTCCGAGGTGCTGCGGGAGCTCGCCGAGCCGGCGCCGGGCTGCCGGACGCGCTGCGTCAGCTTCTGGAGCGACCTGGACCAGGTGATGGTGCCGGTGGAGACGGCCCGCCTCGACCACCCGGATCTGCGCGTGCACAACGTTCAGGTCAGCGGCATCGGCCATCTCGCCCTGCCGGTGCATCCGACCGTCGCGGCGGGGATCTGCGAGGCACTGGACGTCGACGAGCCCGGCGCCACGCCGGAGGCCGAACCGGGCGCCGCCTCCGTCGCCTGAGCCGGCACGGCTTCAGGGGGTCTGACGACCCGCCAGAAAGCATCTGTTCTTCGAACGTTCCTCGAACACAAGCCAAAGCTCTTCCCCGAGGCCGCCGAAACACGGCCGATTGCCCGTTTCCTGCGGAACCAAAACCCTCGGAAGATTGTCGGTCGCGTATACCGCCGGGTACAGTCGCGCCACTGCTTAACCCCGGGACACCCCTCGACGGGCCCGCCCCGGACTGGTCCTGCCGCCGAGGCGAGAGAGAAGTTGGTGAACGACCAGCACCCCCACGCCGGGTACGTCGGAGACGACGCCCACAGCACCGGCGGCTTCGCAACGGACCCGCTCTTCGGCGCCCTTCCGGGCGGCTACGACGCCGGTCACAGCGGCCAGTACGACACCACGCAGTGGAGCGGCAGCCACCAGTGGGAGTCCGGCGCCTACGGCGCGACGGGCCAGTACGACACCACGGGCCAGTACGACACCACCGGGCAGTACGCCACGACGGGTCAGTACGAGACGACCGGCCAGTACGACACCGGCGCGCAGTACGACACCACCGGTCAGTGGGACGCCTCCGCCTGGACCGAGGCCCAGCAGACGGGTCAGTACGAGACCGCGCACTTCGCCTCGTACGACACCACCGGGCAGTGGACGACCCCCGCCTTCGAGACGGGTACGTACGACGCCACGGCCTGGAACTACGCCACGGCGCAGCAGGACGTCCTGGTCGCGGACCCCGTCGTGCCCCAGCAGTACACCCCCGAGTACGAGTTCGCCCCCGCGCCCGAGGCGCAGGCCGAGCAGCCCGACGCGTACGAGGCGCCGTACGAAGCGCCCCACGAGGACACGTACCGGCAGGCCTACGAGGAGCCGTACGAGCAGCCCCATGAGGAGCCCTCGTACGAGGAGTCGCACGAAGGCGACTACACCTACGCGTACGACTACGAGGCCGCCGCGGAGTCCGAGGAACCGGCCGCCGAGTTCCCGGAGGAGTCCCCGGCCGAGGCGGAACCCGCCCCCGCCGTCGCGACCGCCACCGCCGGCCGTCCCGTGCGCCGCTCCTCCGGCGGCAGCCGGGGCCGGCGCCGTACGCCCGCCAAGCGCTCCGCGCTGCTGACCGTCGCCGTCCCCTCCGCCTGTGTGATGGGCGTCGCCGGGATCGCCGCCGCCTCCGTCGGCGGGCTCGCGGACGCGGGTGCCGACACGAAGGACGACACGACGGCGCTCGCCGCAGCCGACCCCGCCTCGGTCAAGCCGGTCGCCGCCAACAACAAGCTGGACACCCAGCTCGCGGCGCTCAGCGCCGACGCCCGCGACTTCGGCGACCGCGCCAGCCGCACCCAGGAGCGCATCGACCTCAAGGCGCGCCAGGACGCGGAGAAGAAGAAGCGCGAGGAGGAGGCCGCCCGCAAGGAGGCGATGCGTCCCAAGTTCGCGCTGCCGGTGAAGCTGCACCAGCTCAGCGCGAGCTACGGACAGGCGGGCGTCAACTGGATGTCCGTGCACACCGGCATCGACTTCCCCGTCCAGTACGGCACGAAGGTGATGGCCGCGACCGACGGCACGGTCCGCACCCAGTGGAACAGCGCCTACGGCAACATGGCGATCGTGACCGCCGCGGACGGCACCGAGACCTGGTACTGCCACCTGAGCAGCACCAAGATCCGCTCGGGCAAGGTCAAGGCCGGCGACGTCATCGCGTACTCGGGCAACTCGGGCAACTCCACCGGCCCGCACCTCCACTTCGAGGTCCGTCCGGGCGGCGGCGCCGCGATCGACCCCGAGGCGTGGCTGCGCAGCCATGGTCTCAACCCGACCGGCTGACGATTCCGTACGGACGTACGCGAGAGGGCCCCGGCCGAAGCCGGGGCCCTCTCGCGTACGTACCGCTACAGCTTCTCGACCGGCGCGTACCGCAGCAGCAGCCGCTTGGGCTTCTCGTCGCCGAAGTCGATCGTCGCCTGCGCGTCGGCGCCCGCACCCGTCACCTGCATGACCGTGCCGAGGCCGAACTGGTCGTGCGTGACCCGGTCGCCGACCTGGAGCGTGATCACCGGCTTGTCGCTGGTCCGCCGGGTCGCGAAGCCCGAGGGGCCGGAGCGCGCGCGGGAGGAGGAGAGCGAGGAGGTGATCCCGGAGGTCGGCCCGGCGGGCTTGACCATGGGACCGGTCCGCTTCCACTCCAGATACGAGGCCGGGATCTCCTCCAGGAAGCGCGAGGCCGGGTTGTACGAGGGCTGGCCCCAGGCGCTGCGCATCGAGGAGCGGGTCAGATACAGCCGCTCGCGGGCGCGGGTGATGCCCACGTACGCCAGCCGCCGCTCCTCCTCCAGCTCCTTGGTCTGGCCCAGCGCGCGCATGTGCGGGAAGACGCCGTCCTCCATGCCGGTCAGGAACACCACGGGGAATTCGAGGCCCTTGGCGGTGTGCAGCGTCATCAGCGTGATGACGCCCGACCCCTCCTCGTCCTCGTCGGGGATCTGGTCGGAGTCGGCGACGAGCGCGACCTTCTCCAGGAACTCGGCCAGGGTGCCGGTCTCGTCCTCGCCCCGCTCCTGCTCGAACTCCAGCGCCACGGCGGCCAGTTCCTGGAGGTTCTCGATACGGGTCTCGTCCTGCGGGTCGGTGGAGGCCTGCAGCTCGGCGAGGTACCCGGTCCGCTCCAGGACGGCTTCGAGGACGACGGCCGGGCCGGCGCCGGAGTCGACGACCGTACGGAGCTCCTCCATGAGGGCGTTGAAGCGCTTGACCGCGTTCGCGGACCGCGCTGCCATGCCGTACGCCTCGTCGACCCGCTTCAGCGCCTGCGGGAAGGTGATCTTCTCCCGGAGCGAGAGGGCGTCGATCATCGCCTCGGCGCGCTCGCCGATGCCGCGCTTGGGCACGTTCAGAATGCGGCGCAGCGGCACGTTGTCCTCGGGGTTGGCGAGGACGCGCAGGTAGGCGAGGACGTCGCGGACCTCCTTGCGCTCGTAGAAGCGCACGCCGCCGACGACCTTGTAGGGCAGGCCGACGCGGATGAAGATCTCTTCGAAGACACGGGACTGGGCGTTCGTCCGGTAGAAGACGGCGACGTCCCCGGCCTTGGCGTCGCCCGCGTCCGTGAGCCGGTCGATCTCGTCGGCGACGAACTGGGCCTCGTCGTGCTCGGTGTCGGCGACGTAGCCGGTGATCTGCGCGCCCGCGCCCGCGTTGGTCCACAGGTTCTTGGGACGGCGGGACTCGTTGCGCTCGATGACCGCGTTGGCGGCGGAGAGGATCGTCTGAGTGGAGCGGTAGTTCTGCTCCAGCAGGATCGTCGTCGCGTTCGGGTAGTCCTCCTCGAACTGGAGGATGTTGCGGATGGTCGCGCCGCGGAAGGCGTAGATCGACTGGTCCGCGTCACCGACGACGCACAGCTCGGCCGGGTCCAGGTCGTCGTAGCCGGTGCCGACCAGCTCCCGCACGAGGGTGTACTGGGCGTGGTTGGTGTCCTGGTACTCGTCGACGAGGACGTGGCGGAAGCGGCGGCGGTAGTGCTCGGCGACGTCCGGGAACGCCTGGAGCAGATGGACCGTCGTCATGATGATGTCGTCGAAGTCCAGGGCGTTGGCCTCGCGCAGCCGTGCCTGGTACATCCGGTACGCCTCGGCGAGCGTCTTCTCGAAGCCGTCGACGGCCTGGTCGGCGAAGGTCTCCTCGTCGATCAGCTCGTTCTTCAGGTTCGAGATCTTGGCGCTGAAGGACTTCGGCGGGAACTTCTTCGGGTCGAGGTCCAGGTCACGGCAGACCAGGGACATCAGGCGCTTGGAGTCGGCGGCGTCGTAGATCGAGAAGGAGGACGTGAAGCCGAGCTTCTTGCTCTCCCGGCGCAGGATGCGGACGCACGCACTGTGGAACGTCATGACCCACATGGCGTTGGCGCGCGGGCCGACGAGGTGCTCGACGCGCTCCTTCATCTCGCCCGCGGCCTTGTTGGTGAAGGTGATCGCCAGTATCTGGCCGGGGTGGACGTGCCGGGTGCCCAGCAGGTGGGCGATGCGGTGGGTGAGCACCCGGGTCTTGCCGGAGCCGGCGCCCGCGACGATGAGCAGCGGGGTGTCGGTGTGGACGACGGCGGCGCGCTGCTGTTCGTTCAGCCCGTCCAGGAGCGCGGCGGCGTCCACGACGGGGCGGGCGGCTCCGTCGCGGTAGTACGCGTCCCGGGCCGGCGGCGCGTCGAAGCGCCCCCCGAAGAGGTCGTGCGGGACCTCCTCCGCGGCCGGGGCGCCGTGCACGTGGTGCTCGTCCTCGGGCGGGGGCGGAGGCTCCTCCGGGGAGTGGTTCTGGAGGCTCGCCAGGAAGCTGTCGTCAAAGAGGCTGCTCATCGCCTAACGAGTCTAGGCCGCCGCACCGACAGCCCGCCCCCGCCTCCCGAAGTGAGAGGGAGATTACGGAAGGTGACGATCCACTTTAGGTCACGGAAAAGTATCGGGCATATCGAACATCGGCCTTCACAGCACCCTCACCGGTTGGCTAGCGTGCTCGCCCAGGCAGCCCGTCCGCTCCGACGGCGAAACGCGCCGAGCGGGCCGCTCACGCCGAAGCCGGCCCTGCCCCGCGGCAGTTGACGCCGGTCGTTCCCCTCGGCGGCCACGGAAGGAGATGCCGGCCTTGGCGTCCCATCGCAAGCCGCGCACCACCCGATCGCACTCCCCCGCCGTCGGGGTCACGACGGCGGCACTTGCCGGGGTCACGCTGCTGACCACGCAGAGTGCCCAGGCCTCACCCGCCGCCCCGGCCAAGCCGACGGTGGAGGAGATCCAGAAGAAGGTCGACGACCTCTACCGGCAGGCCGGAACGGCGACGCAGGAGTACAACCGCGCCAAGGAGGCCACCGACCAGCAGCGTCGCAAGGTCGACGGGCTCCTGGACGACGTGGCCAAGCGGACGGACGAGATCAACGAGTCACGGCGGGCGCTCGGCTCGTACGCGGCGGCGCAGTACCGGGCGGGGGCCGTGGGCCCGACCGCCGCGCTGATCTTCGCGGACAGCCCGCAGTCGTACTTCGACCAGTCCCACCTCATGGACCGGCTCACCGAGCGCGAGCGCAGCGCGGTGTCGGAGTACGAGAGCAAGCGGGTCGCCGCGGCGAAGCAGCGCGCGAAGGCGACGAAGAGCCTGGAGACCCTGACCGAGTCGCAGGCGACGCTCCGTACGACCAAGCAGACCGTCCAGCGGAAGCTGGGCGAGGCGCGGACGCTGCTGGCCAGGCTGACGGCCGAGGAGAAGGCACGGCTCGCGGAGCTGGAGCGCAAGCGGGAGGCCGAGGCACAGCGCAAGGCGGAGGCACGGGCCAAGGCGGAGGCCGCGGCCAGGGCCGAGGCGGAGGAGGCCGAGCGGCGCCGGCAGGAGGAGGCCGCGAGGGAGCAGCAGCCGACCACGCCGGTGCCCGGTGGATCGACCGGCGGATCGGGCGACTCGACGTACGCGGCGAAGGCGGAGAAGGCCCTGGCCTTCGCCCGCGCCCAGATCGGCAAGCCGTACGTGTGGGGCGCGACCGGCCCCAGCTCGTACGACTGCTCGGGGCTCACCCAGGCGGCCTGGCGGGCCGCGGGCGTCGACCTGCCCCGTACCACCTGGGACCAGGTGGAGGTGGGCACCCGGGTCGCCACGGCCGATCTGCTCCCCGGGGACCTCGTCTTCTTCTACGACGACATCAGCCACGTCGGTCTCTACATCGGCGGCGGCAAGATGATCCACGCGCCGAAGCCGGGTGCGAACGTCCGTGAGGAGTCGATCTACTACATGCCGATCTACGGCGGCGTCCGCCCGGCCTGAGCCGGATCTCGCGGGCCCGGCACCGTCGGGCCCGGTGCCGGGCCCGGTGCCGTCGGGCCCGGTGGCCCGGCCGGCTCCGTCAGGTCCAGAGGGTCGCGATGAAGATGTTCGCGATCGTCAGGCCGCCGACGGCGGCGAAGAGGCCCTTGTCGACCGTCTCCTCGTCCCGCTTCACGTACACGAGGGCGAGGATGACGACAAGCACCGCCATCTTGATGCCGATCTTCACGTTGTTGACGCTCTGGTCGTCCGCCTGATTGAGGCCGACCAGGGCGATGCCGGTCACCAGCATGGTGAGCGCGCCGTGGAGCATGGCGGGCGTGAAGCGGGCCGTACCCGCGCCCATCGCCTTCATCTGGGTGAGGAACCCGCCGAGCAGCGAGGCGATTCCGATGATGTGCAGGGCGACGAAGACATTGATGAGTACGTCCATGGGGCGGAGCCTAACCGGGCACATAGCACCCCCGTTCGGCCGGGTCCAGCTTGTCCGGCGCTTCGGTCATGCCCGCGCCGGAATGCGGCGCCCACCCGTCGCCGCGGCCGGAGCGGAACGGTCCCGAAGGGACAACTGGCGCCAATAGCGGTCAAGGCCACGCCGCCCCGTGACGGGCAGGTTTAGCGTCCTCCCCCAGGTGGCCGGCTCCCCACCACCGCCGGTCCTCCGGCGGCAGCCGGCCGCCCCCGCCGAGAATCCGGCGGTGGGCCGTCTCCCCTGTGCGGTCCATCGCCGGACCCGGTGGGCAACGACCCCCACAGGGAGAGGATGTGACCCGCCCTCGTGGCAGCGCACCGGAAGCCCAGGAACTCCCCCCTCGGTGGCCAGGCGGCACGCACCGCCGCCACGCTCGCCCTCGCCTCAGCGGCGACGGCGACCCTCTTCGAGGGTTCCGGGCACGCCGAGCCCCGGCTCACCCCCGCGCAGGTCAAGGCCAAGGTCGACCGGCTGTACCAGGAGGCCGAGGTGGCCACCGAGAGGTACAACGGCGCGAAGGAGAAGGCGGACGCGGCACGGGACGCCCTCGACCGGCTGCGGGACGAGGCCGCGCGGAGGACCGCCCGGCTCAACACCGCGCGTGACGGGCTCGGTTCCGTCGCCACCGCGCAGTACCGTTCCGGGGGCCTCGACCCCGCCGTGCAGCTCGCGCTCACCTCCGACCCGGAGCAGTATCTGGAGCGTGCCGCGCTGGCCGAGAAGGCCGGTCAGCGGCAGGCGGCGACCGTCACCTCGGTACGGCGGGAGCTGGCCGGGATCAGGCAGCTGAAGGCCGAGTCGGACGAGCGGCTGACGCAGCTGCGCGGGCACGAGGCCGATCTGCGACGCCAGAAGGCCGCGGTACAGGGAAAGCTCGGCGAGGCGCGCTCGCTGCTGGCCCGGCTGACCGCCGAGGAGCGGGCGCGGTACGAGGCGGCGGCGTCCGGGGCGGGGCGGGGTGACGCCGACGGCTCCTCCACGGGTACGACGGGGAGCCGGGCCGACCGGGCCTCGGGGATCCGCGGTCCGGTCACGGCGCCCAGCAGCCGTGCCGCGCAGGCGATCTCCTTCGCCCGGGCCCAGCTCGGCAAGCCGTACGTGTGGGGCGCGACGGGCCCGTCGGCCTACGACTGCTCCGGGCTGACGCAGGCCGCCTGGCGCTCGGCGGGGGTGGCACTGCCCCGGACGACGTACACGCAGATCAACGCGGGGCAGCGGGTCTCCCGATCCGAACTGGCCCCGGGCGACCTGGTCTTCTTCTATTCGGGGATCAGTCATGTCGGGCTCTACATCGGCGGCGGCCAGATGATCCACGCGCCCCGGCCGGGCGCGCCGGTGCGGGTAGCGCCGATCGACGAGATGCCCTTCGCGGGAGCGACCCGCGTCTCGTGACGCCCTGGGCGGGTGAGGCCCTCGACCCGTGAGGCCCCTTCGGCTGGTGACGCCCGAGGCCCTCGACGGGTGAGGCCCTCGACGGGTGAGGCCCTCGACGGGTGACGCCCTTCGGCCCGCTCGGCTCGGGCCCGGCTCGGGCCCGGCTCGGCCTCAGACCAGCCGGCGGGCCGTCGCCCAGCGGGTCAGCTCGTGCCGGTTGGACAGCTGGAGCTTGCGCAGCACCGCGGAGACGTGCGACTCGACCGTCTTCACCGAGATGTAGAGCTGCTTGGCGATCTCCTTGTAGGCGTACCCCCGGGCGATCAGCCGCAGGACCTCGCGCTCGCGCTGGGTGAGCCGGTCGAGGTCCTCGTCGACCGGCGGGGCGTCGGTGGAGGCGAAGGCGTCGAGCACGAAGCCCGCGAGCCGGGGCGAGAAGACGGCGTCGCCCTCCTGGACCCGGAAGATCGAGCCGACCAGGTCGGTGCCCGTGATCGTCTTGGTGACGTAGCCCCGGGCGCCGCCCCGGATCACCCCGATCACGTCCTCGGCCGCGTCCGAGACCGAGAGGGCCAGGAACCGCACCGGGTTCTCGGGCGCCGTCATCAGGCTCGTGCAGCGGCGCAGCACCTCCACCCCGCCCCCGCCCGGCAGGTGCACGTCGAGCAGGACGACCTCGGGGCGGGTCGCGGTGATCACCGTGACCGCCTGGTCGACGTCGGCGGCCTCCCCGACCACCTCGACGCCGGTGACGTCGGTCCGGCCGATCTCGGCCTGCACCCCCGTGCGGAACATCCGGTGGTCGTCGACGAGCACGACCCGCACCCGACGCTCCGTGCTCGGTGCCGCCGTCGTCCCGGTCCCGGTCTCGTCGCTCATCCGTCCGCCCTCTCCATCTCAAGCTCCACTTCGGTGCCCCCGCCCGGAACGGACCGCAGCCGGGCCGAACCACCGTTGCGCTGCATCCGGCCGATGATCGATTCTCGTACGCCCATCCGGTCGTCGGGCACCGCGTCGAGGTCGAAGCCGGGGCCGCGGTCCCGCACGGAGACGAACACCGTACGGCCCTCGACCTCCGCGTAGACCTGCACCGCCCCTCCCTCGCCACCGTACTTGGCGGCGTTGACCATCGCCTCGCGCGCGGCCTGCATCTGCGCGACCAGCTTCTCGTCGAGCGGGCAGTCCCCCACGACCACGACCTCCAGCGGGACGCCGTGCTTGTCCTCGACCTCGGCGGCTGCCCGCTTCACCGCCTCGGCGAGCGTCTCGGGCTCCTCGCTCTCGTCCTTTCCGGTGCCCTCCGGTCTGTACAGCCAGTTCCGCAGCTCCCGCTCCTGCGCGCGGGCCAGTCGGCGCACCTCGCCCGGCTCGTCCGCGTTGCGCTGTATCAGCGTGAGCGTGTGCAGGACGGAGTCGTGGACATGGGCCGCGACCTCGGCGCGCTCCTGGGCGCGGATCCTCATGGTCCGCTCCTCGGAGAGGTCCTGCGACATCCGCACCAGCCACGGCCCGGCGAGCAGCGCGATGCCGGTGAGCACGGCTATCGCGGCGGTGAGCGCCGTGCCCAGTTGGGCCGCGGAGCCCCGGACCACCATGAAGACCGTGAGCCCCATGCCGACGAGGGCGACTCCCGCGAAGCCGCGGGCGAGCTGGAGGGTCCGCCGGCGGCGGCCCGGCTCGGTCCAGCTCTCACGGCGGGCGTTGTCCGCCTGCCGCCAGACGAGGACGACACCGACGCCGATGAGGAGCGTGGGCCAGACATAGCGGTCCGTCCGGTTGCCCCAGTCGATGTTGCCCGCGAAGACGGCGGCGCCGATCGCCAGCGCGATCAGGGCGAAGACCTGGCCCCGGTCGGGCTTGCGCAGCCGGCGTCTGCCGTCCGCGGTGGTCTCGAAGACGGGGCGGGGCGTGCTCCGGCCGCCGACACCGAGCGGGACGACGATCCAGAACACCGCGTACAGCAGAGCGCCCAGGCCGTCCGCGAGGAGGAGGACCAGGAACAGGACGCGGACCCAGACCACGGGCAGTCCGAGATGTCCCGCGAGGCCGCGCGCGACACCGCCGAGCCACCGTCCGTCGGCGCTCCGGTAGAGCTTGCGCACGGGCGGTTCGTCGGTCTCGGTGACTTGGGCGGCTGCGGGCATGCACCGATGGTCACACGTGCGGCCGGGCGGGCACATCAGGGTCGACCCCTGAGATCGCCCCTAGGAGGCGGCCCCCGGGACGTTCTCAGGGTGGACCGCCTCCGGAATATCAGGGTCGGGCCAGGGTCGGCCCCGGTGCCGCGGCGGGACGGCGGCCGTCACCATGGACGCATGACGAGTTCGACGCCTTCTTCGCACGAGGCCCCGCCGACGGCGGAGGCTTCCCCCGCCGCGCCCCTGCGCCGCTCGCGGCAGCACCGGGTCGTGGCCGGTGTGTGTGGTGGCCTCGGCCGGCACTTCGACCTCGATCCGGTGATCTTCCGTATCGCGATCGGCGTACTGTCCGTGACCGGCGGCCTCGGGCTGATCTTCTACGGCTTCGCGTGGCTGCTCGTCCCGCTCGCGGGCGAGGAGGAGAACGAGGGCCGCAGACTGCTCGCGGGCCGGGTCGACGGCGCCGCGCTCGTGGCCGTGCTGATGGCCCTGGTGGGGTGCGGTGCCCTGCTGTCGATGCTGCGCAACGGCGGGACGCTCGCGTTCGCGGTGATGCTGTCGATAGCGGTGTGCGGCGCGGCGGTCTGGTCGCAGCGGCGCGCGCAGGTCACCACGGGCGAGGCCGAGGGCCGCATGGACGCGGCGACGGCGGCCGCGGTCGCGGAGGCGCCGCCCGAGACGAAGGCGCCGCCGCTCGTGGAGTTCCCCTCGTGGTGGAAGGACCCGATCGTCAAGGACGGTTCGACGGGCAAGGTCGCCATCGGCTACCTCTGGGGGCCGCACGGCGTGGGACCCGACGGCCGGCTCCCGAACGGGGAGATCCCGGTGCCCGGCAGCCAGTGGGGTTCGGCCGACCCGGAGTTCGGGCGGCGTCCCGAGGCGGCGGCCGTCCGGCGCGGGCCGCGCTCCATCGGCGGCGTGGTCTTCCTCCTGGCGCTGCTCGCGGGCGGCCTCGGGACGGGACTGTCCTGGGAGACGCATCCGTTCGGCACGAGCGTGCAGATCGGTCTGGTCGCCGCCCTCGCGGTGTTCGGCCTCGGTCTGGTGGTCAGCAGCTTCCTCGGCCGGACCGGGTTCGGCACGATCTTCCTGACGGTGGTCACGGCGGGCCTGCTCGCGGTGGCGGCCGCGCTGCCGAAGGAGATCTCCACGGAGTGGGCGCGGACGACGTGGAGACCGGCGTCGGTCGCCGCCGTGGAGACCCGGTACGAGCTGGGCACCGGCGTCGGGACGCTCGATCTGTCACGGCTCGCGGTCCCGGCGGGCACGACCGTCGGCACGGAGGCCGAGGTCGGCGCGGGCAGGCTGGAGGTGATCGTGCCGAAGAACGTCACGGTGAAGCTGCGCGCCCAGGTGGGCCTGGGCGATGTGCAGCTGCCGCAGCAGCGCCCCGAGGACATCGACATCGCGCCCGACCGCGACGAGCGCCGGACGCTGCCCCCCGCCGAAGGCACCACGCCCGGCGGAACGGTCGACCTCTCCCTGGAGGTCGGTCTCGGACAGGTGGAGGTCATCCGTGCTGCTTCATGAGTTCCGGCCCGGCCGCCTGATCGCCGGCGCGACCGCGATCGCCCTCGCCGTCCTCTACGCGGGAGACGCCGCGGACGCCTGGGAGACGCCCTGGTACGAGGTGATCCCGGTGCTCTTCGGGGGCCTGGGCCTGGCCGCGCTGGCGACCTGGGTGGCCTATCGGGTGCGCCGTCGTTCGGCGAGGACGGCGTCGAGCGAGAGGTACGCGGCCCCGGCGAGCACGAGCGGGAGCCAGGACATGAGATAGGCGAGGTCGTTGCCGTAGTAGTACGGGTCGACCTGCCAGCTGACCGTCAGCCAGAGGCTCAGGGAGATCAGGGCTCCGCCGAGCGCGGCCACCCGGGCGAAGAGGCCCACCAGGGTGCCGAGGCCGACGGCCAGTTCGCCGAAGGCGATGGCGTACCCGAAGCCGACGGGGCTCTTGAGCGCCAGGTCGACGAGGGCGGGGATGGCCGAGGTGTCCCGGACGCCGCGCATCATCTCGCCGATGGAGCCGGTGCCGGTGTCGGACATGAAGGCGGAGTCGGTGAGCTTGTCGAGCCCGGCGTAGACGAAGGTGACGCCGAGGAAGATGCGCAGCGGCAGCAGCGCGTAGTGCGAGGCGGCGGCCTTCCACGCGGTGAGCCCGCCGGACCGGCCAGGACCGGCCGAGCCGCCGTGACCTCCGCGTCCGCCATGACCGCCGTGGCTCCCGTGACCGCCGCCCGGCGTCCCGTACGAACCGTTCGAGCGAGCCGGACCCGTGGGGCCGGAGGCCCCGGGCGCCCCTGACGTTCCCTTGCCGTGCTGTGCCATCGTCGGCCTGCCTCTCCACGCCACTGTCCGCGGAATCGATTGTCCCCGGACCCCCTCCCCGTGGATACGTGGAGGACACAGGGAAGGTTCAGTCGACGACGTCGATCGTGACCCGGTTGGTCTCCACGCCGGAGGCCGTCACCACCGACACCTCGACCCGTCCGGGCTCCACGTCGACCGGGAGCGGAACGGTCAGGACGGTGTCCGTGGGGTTGGCGAAGCCGCCCGGGACGGGCACCAGGGGAACGTGCGCGTGGACGGAGCCGACGCGCACGACCAATCGGGTCAACGGGTCCGGTCCCGCGGCCCCGGCCGGGACGAAACCGGCCCCCCGGATCTCGATGTCGTCACCGGTGCGGATCGCGGCGTCGAGGTCGCCCGCCTCGCGGGACCGGACGACGGAGAGGATCGCGGGCCGGCCGCCCCCGGTGCACGTGGCCGCGAGGTATCCGGCCGCCGCCACGGCGACGAGGAGCACGAGGGACCACGGCACCTCGGGCAGCCGGTCGGGGTCGCGCCCGAGCCGTACGGCGGTGAGAACGAGGACGGCGGCGGAGACGAGGACGTGGGCGATGTCGGTGAGGCTGCCCCGGCCGTCGTCATCGCAGAGCAGGTCGGCGGCGCGGGGCCGGTCGGCGCGGACCTTCTGCAGCCGCTGCCCCACGACGCGGGCCCACACGATCCGGCGGGCGGCGACGGCCACGGCCGCCGTGAGCGCGAAGACGGTCAGCAGTCCGGCGCCCCGGCCGATGCCGAGACCGACCCGGTCGGCGCCGGTGACCAGGCGGAGCGCGAGGAACAGGACGGTGTAGACGGCGAAGAGCAGCCAGCAGGCGGCCACCGAGCGGGAGGTGGAGAGCCGGTTGTCCTCCCCGATCAGCGGAGCGAGGACGCCGCCGCGCTCCCGGTGGGCGTGGGCGGCGAAGGTGAGCGGGACGGCCAGGACGAGCGCGGCGAGGAATCCCGCCGTACGCGGACCCGTCCATCCCGTGCCGACGGCCGTGAGGGCCTGTCCGAGGAGCAGGGCGAGCACCCCGCCCCAGACGGCGCCGAGCGTGGCGTACCGGACCCGGCGCAGCCAGGCGTCGTCCGCCGCACGTCCCCGCGCCGCGACCGCGCGAGCGGACTGGGCGAGGGCGTCGGAGACCCACTGCCGCGAGGCGCCCGGCGAATGGGCGACGGCCGCGGGCACGCCCTGGCCGGCCGCCAGCTCGTCGCGCCGGGCGAGGAAGGCGGCTACCGCTCGCCGGTGACCCGCGCGCCCGCCCTCCGCGCATCCCGCGTGGTCACCGCACTGTCTCGCCTCTTGCACCGCCACGGCGCCCACTTCCCGATCTCTCCGTCAACTGACCTGTGAATACTGGGAATTGTGTCGCACCGAAGAGCCTCCGGGTCGCTCCGTGCGCCCCGCGCAAGAGTGATTGAACCGTCATCACATTGACGTAAGGGCAGCTAAAGACAGCGCAGAGCGGTATCGGGGACGGTCCTGACGACGGTCGAGGCGGCCTTCTACGACAGCAGTTCGGGCTCGGAACGGCTGATTCTGCGCCACAGCGGCTGGTAGTTGATCCAGGCGGCCAGGTCGGTGCCGATCAGGTCGCGGGTGGCGATCGCGTCCTTGTGCCCGATCGGCACGGGCTTCCCCGCGGCCCGCGCGGTCAGCTGCACCCGGGCGCACCGCTCCATGGCGATGAACCACCAGGCGGCCGCGTCGACCGAGGTCCCGACGGTCAGCAGGCCGTGGTTGCGGAGCACGATCGCCTTGTACGGCCCGAGCGCGGTGGCGATCCGCCGCCCCTCCTCGGGGTCGACGGCGACACCGGTGTACGCGTCGTAGAGCGCGTGGTCCTGGTAGAAGCCGCAGGCCTCCTGGGTGATCGGCTCGATCAGGTCACCGAGCGCGGCCAGCGCCCGCCCGTGGACGGAGTGGCTGTGCGCGACCGCGACGACGTCCGGCCGGGCCCGGTGCACCTGGGCGTGGACGGCGAACGCCGCCTGGTTCACCGGTGCGGCGCCCCGCACGACCTGCCCGTCCCCGTCGACCAGGACGAGGTCGCTCGCGGTCAGCTCGGCGAAGGGGGCGCCGAAGGGGTTCACCCAGAAGCAGTCGGCGTGTTCGGGGTCCCGGGCGGTCACGTGACCGGAGACCCCTTCCTCGTACCCGAACTGTCCGAAGAGTCTGAGCGCGCCCGCGAGTCTCCGCTTGCGGTACGTCCGCTCCTCCTCGACGGTCCCGTGGACGGGCGGCATCGCGACATGGAGCTGATCGACGGGTACGGGGGCCGGTGTCTCGCTCATGCGCGGGAAGGTAACGCCGGGCCGTACAACTGACCAGAGGGATCACACGACGAAGACCGCCCGCCACGACGAAACCGCCGCCCCCGGTCGGCGGGGGCGGCGGTTCACAGGGCTGTCGGAGCGACTACTCCCACTCGATGGTGCCCGGCGGCTTGCTCGTCACGTCGAGCACCACACGGTTCACATCGGCGACCTCGTTGGTGATCCGGGTCGAGATCCGCGCCAGGACGTCGTACGGCATGCGGGTCCAGTCCGCCGTCATGGCGTCCTCGGAGGAGACCGGACGCAGGACGATCGGGTGACCGTACGTCCGGCCGTCGCCCTGCACGCCCACGGAGCGCACATCGGCGAGCAGCACGACCGGGCACTGCCAGATCTCACGGTCGAGACCGGCGGTCGTCAGCTCCTCGCGGGCGATGGCGTCGGCCTCGCGCAGCAGGTCCAGGCGCTCCTTGGTGACCTCGCCGACGATACGGATGCCGAGGCCGGGGCCCGGGAACGGCTGCCGCTGGACGATCTCCTCCGGCAGGCCCAGCTCCTGGCCGACCATGCGGACCTCGTCCTTGAAGAGCTGGCGCAGCGGCTCGACGAGCTCGAACTCCAGGTCCTCGGGGAGGCCGCCCACGTTGTGGTGGGACTTGATGTTCGCGGTGCCGGTGCCGCCGCCGGACTCGACGATGTCCGGGTAGAGCGTGCCCTGGACGAGGAAGGCGACATCCTCGCCGGCGCCCGCCGACTCGGCGACGATCTCGGCCTGCGCCTGCTCGAAGACACGGATGAACTCGCGCCCGATGATCTTCCGCTTCTCCTCGGGGTCGGAGACCCCGGCGAGCGCGGAGAGGAACCTCTCCTGTGCGTCGACGACCTTCAGCTGGACGCCGGTCGCGGCGACGAAGTCCTTCTCGACCTGCTCGGTCTCGTCCTTGCGCATCAGACCGTGGTCGACGTAGACGCAGGTGAGCTGCGAGCCGATGGCCTTCTGCACGAGCGCGGCGGCCACGGCGGAGTCGACGCCGCCGGAGAGACCGCAGATGGCGCGCTTGGTGCCGACCTGCTCACGGATGGCCGCGACCTGCTCGTCGATGACGTTGCCGGTGGTCCAGGTCGGCTCGATGCCGGCGCCCCGGTAGAGGAAGTGCTCCAGGATCTGCTGACCGTGGGTGGAGTGCAGCACCTCGGGGTGGTACTGGACGCCGTAGAGCTTCTTCTCGTCGTTCTCGAAGGCGGCGACGGGCACGACGTCCGTGGAGGCGGTGACGGCGAAGCCCTCGGGAGCAGCGGAGCAGGCGTCGCCGTGCGACATCCATACGGACTGCTCGGTCGGGGTGCCCTCGAAGAGGGTCGATCCGGCCCTGGAGACGTGCAGCGGGGTACGGCCGTACTCGCGGGCGCCCGTGTTGTCGACGGTGCCACCGAGGGTGGTCGCCATCAGCTGGAAGCCGTAGCACATGCCGAAGACCGGGACACCGGCCTCGAAGAGCGCGCGGTCGAGGCGCGGGGCGCCCTCCGCGTAGACGGAGGACGGGCCGCCGGAGAGGATGATCGCCTTCGGCCTCTTGGCCAGCATCTCGGCCACCGGCATGGTGGACGGGACGATCTCGCTGTAGACCCGCGCCTCACGGACGCGTCGGGCGATGAGCTGGGCGTACTGGGCGCCGAAGTCGACAACGAGGACTACGTCCGGGTTGGTGACGTCGGGCGCGGCAGCGGGAGTCGCTGATGACACTACGGCGGCCTTCCGGCGGTAGGGAGGGGTTCCCCCGAGGGGGCTATTTGTCGATTCTACCGGCGCGCCGGGCTGACTTTTCGTCTCACCATCCGAACCCGGGTTGTCCCGGTCGCGGCGGAGGGGTCCATACTGTCCGCATGCGCAAGCTCACGACCTTCTTCTTTACCTATGGCACCGGCCCGTCCGGCTGCCATGGTCGTGCTGCTTGAGCAACTGACAAGCGACTTTCCAGGCGCCCCGGGCCGACAAGGCCCGGGGCGCTCTGTCGTTTCCGGGCCCTGCCGCTCCGGGGCGCCGCGCCCGACACCACGAGGAGCTCCACCCATGACCACTGTGACCAGGACCGAGAAGACCGGCGCCCGCACCGACGAGGCCGCCGTGCTCATCGGCGACGCACGCGAGCGGATCGACGCGCTCGACGACCGGATCATCGGGCTGATCCAGGAACGGATGGCCGTCTCGGCCGTGATCCAGGAGGCCAGGATCGGCTCGGGCGGCCGCCGGGTGAACCTGGCGCGCGAGATGGAGGTCCTCGGCCACTACAGGGACGCGCTGGGCAAGCCGGGCACGGCGTTGGCGATGACGATGCTGGAGCTCTGCCGGGGCCGTATCTGACCCCCCACCCCCTCCGGCACGGGCTTCCCCGGTGCCGGCACCCCGCGCGGTACCGCCCGCGGGGTGCCTCCCGCAGAGTGCCTCCCGCGGGCGGGGTGACGGACCTGAGTTCGGGCCCGCTCTCACCCGTACGGCGCGTGACCGCCTCCCGGACCCCTTCGTTGGTCCCGGTGTCCGTGCCAGCCAGGGGCGGGCCCGAAAAAACCACGCGTGGCTTCGCTGGGGCGTGTGACGTACCGCAAGTACGTCGTGGGACCTCGCCCCAGCGCGCGTGACCGGACGGCAGGGGACAGCAGCCCGGTCACCCAGAAAGGGCGGTCGGCCCCGGGGACGCCCGGGGCCGACCGCAACCGGTCCAGCCGGATGCGTCGGCATCCGTCCAGCACGAACACCCCCACCCCTCCCGTCCCCTCCACCCCACTCCACCCCTCGCGGCGCGACCCCCGGGCGCCGCGCTCCCCCCGGCACCGCCGCCGCCCCGACACCGGTGCCGAACGCCAAGGGCCCCGTGCCGCGACCGGAATCGCGCCACGGGGCCCTTGCGCTGCCCGGGAACGGCACCCTCCGGGGAGAGTGACGCGCGTCACACGAAGAATCCGCCGATCGGCTACAACCAATCCCTCAGGCCACAGGTCATGTATGCAGCACCACCCAGAAGCTGGAGAGGCGCTGCACTCGGAGGGGGGTGCAGCGCCTCTTCCATGTCCGGAACGGAGCCGGGAGCCGGCTACGCCTTCTTCGGCGGGACCGTCGGCATCCCCAGGAACGGCAGCTTCAACGCGCCGAAGGCGTCCGCCGGGACCGTCGGGGACTTCGGGGCGACGGCCGCGACACGGACGTACGCCTCGCCCTGGGCCGGGCGCGGGTCCTCCTCGCCCTTGTTCGGCCAGAGGGACATCGCCCGCTCCGCCTGCGCCGTGATCGTCAGCGAGGGGTTGACGCCGAGGTTGGCGGAGACCGCGGCGCCGTCGACGACCGAGATGCCCGGGTGCCCGAAGAGCCGGTGGTACGGGTCGATGACGCCGGACTCGGCGTCCGCGCCGATCGGGCAGCCGCCCAGGAAGTGGGCGGTGAGCGGGGTGCCCATCAGCTCGCCGATGTTGGAGCCCGCGAAACCGTTGATCTCCTCGGCGAGCAGCGACGCGGCGCGGGTCGCCTCGGGGATCTGGTTCGGGTTCGGCGCGCCGTGGCCCTGGCGGGCCGTGAGCAGGCCCTTTCCTACGCCGCCCGGCTTGCGGTAGGTCGTCAGCGAGTTGTCGAGGGACTGCATGACGAGACCGATGATCGTCCGCTCGGACCAGCGGCGGTTGGAGAGCGCGCGGAGGGCGAGGGTGGGGTGCTTGACCATCTCCAGGAGCCAGTTCCGCACCCGGTGGGCGCCGTAGGGCACCTGGAGGACGGTCATGCCGCCCATGGCGTTGGAGCCCTTGCCGTAGCGGACCGGCTCGATGTGGGTGTTCTCGTCCGGGTGGATCGAGGAGGTGATCGCGACGCCGCGCGTGAAGTCGACCTTCTCCGCGCCGTGCTTCCTGCGGTAGCGCCGGTCGGTGGTCTGCGAGCCGACCAGCGCCTCGGAGTTGGTACGGGTCAGCTCGCCGAGCCGGGCCGAGACGCGGGGCAGCAGCCCGGTGTCCTTCATCCGGTGCAGCAGGGTCTGCGTCCCGTAGGTGCCGGCCGCTACGACGACCCGCGGCGCCGTGAAGGTCCGACCCCTGCCCTTCTTCCTGTCGTCCGTCGGCAGCGTCCTGACCGCGTACCCGCCCCGCGAGTCCTCCGTGAGCGCGACGACCGAGGTCATGGGGTGGACGACGGCACCGGCCTTCTCGGCGAGGTAGAGGTAGTTCTCGTTGAGGGTGTTCTTGGCACCGTGGCGGCAGCCCGTCATGCACTCGCCGCACTCGGTGCACGCCGTGCGCGAGGGCCCGACGCCGCCGAAGTACGGGTCGGCGACCTCAGCGCCCGGCTTCGTGCGCGACGCGCCCTCCCCCTCCTCGCCCACGGCGTCCTTCCCGTCACCGAAGAACACCCCGACCGGCGCCATGTGGAAGGTGTCCCCGATGCCCATGGCCTGAGCGGTCGCCTTGAGGTGGACGTCCGAGGGGGTCATGGTCGGGTTGAGCCGTACGCCCAGCATCCGCTTGGCCTGGTCGTAGTACGGGGCCAGCTCCTCCTGCCAGTCGGTGATGTCCTTCCACTGCGGGTCCTGGAAGAACGGCGTGGGCGGTACGTAGAGGGTGTTGGCGTAGTTGAGCGAGCCGCCGCCCACCCCCGCGCCCGCCAGCACCATCACGTTGCCCAGCAGGTGGATGCGCTGGATGCCGTAGAGGCCGAGGGCCGGGGCCCAGAGGAAGTTCTTCAGGTCCCAGGAGTTCCGGGGCAGGTCGGTACGGGCGAAGCGGCGGCCCGCTTCCAGGACGCCGACCCGGTAGCCCTTCTCGGTGAGGCGCAGGGCCGTGACCGAGCCGCCGAACCCGGAGCCGACGACGATGACGTCGTAGTCGTACGCCGCGTCCAGGTCGTCCTCGTCCTGAATCTGGGCAGGGGGTACCGCGGTCATGGCTCTCCTCGTGCGGAAAAGGGGCGGAACGGGCGGGCGGGTGTCAGCGCAGGCGCAGGGCCTTCATCGCCTTCAGGGACAGGCTCATGAACGCGGCGTACTTCTCGTCGTCCATCCCGAAGGAGGGCGCGAGCGGGATCAGCCGCTGCTGGGCCACGGTCTGGGCCTCGGTGAACTTGAGGATGCCCTCCGAGCCGTGGCGCCGGCCGAGCCCGGAGTCCTTCATGCCGCCCATCGGCGCCTGGACGCTGCCGTACGCCGGTGCGTACCCCTCGTTGATGTTGACGGTGCCGGTGCGCAGCCGGGCGGCGACGGCGTGGCCGCGCCGGGAGTCCTTCGTCCAGACGGAGGAGTTGAGCCCGTACGGGGTGGCGTTGGCCAGCTCGACGACCTCGTCCTCGTCCTTGAAGCGGTAGATCGAGACGACCGGTCCGAAGGTCTCCTCGGTGCAGACGGCCATCGGGGCCTCGACGCCGTCGAGGATGGTCGGCTCGTAGAAGAGCGGGCCGATGTCGGGGCGGGCGACGCCGCCCGCGACCAGCTTGGCGCCCTTGGCGACGGCCTCCTCCACGTGCTTCGTGACCGTCTCCAGCTGCCGCTCGCCGACGAGGGAGCCCATGTCGGCGCCGTAGGAGAGGGAGTTGCCGAGGCGCATCGCCTTCGTACGGGCGGCGAAGCGGGCGACGAAGTCGTCGGCGACCGACTCGTGGACGTACAGCCGCTCGATGGAGATGCAGAGCTGGCCTGCCGAGGAGAAGCAGGCGCGGACGGCGCCGGCGGCGGCCTTCTCGATGTCGGCGTCCTTGAGGACCAGCATGGCGTTCTTGCCGCCGAGCTCCAGGGTCACGCCGACGAGCCGGGCCGCGGCGCCCTGGGCGACCTCGCGGCCGGTGCGGGTGGAGCCGGTGAAGGAGACGTAGTCGGCGTGCTTGACGACCTCGGGTCCGACGACCGGACCCTCGCCGATGACGACCTGGAAGACCTCGGCGGGCAGACCGGCCTCGATGAGGAGGTCACGGGCCCAGAGCGCGGTGAGCGCGGTTTCGGTGTCCGGCTTCATCACGACGGCGTTGCCGGCGACGAAGGCGGGCAGGGCGTCGCCGACCGACAGCTCGAGGGGGTAGTTCCAGGGCGCGATCTGGCCGACGACACCGCGCGGCTGACGCAGCTCGGTGACCTTGGTGAGGGTCGGAACGACGCCGGTGTGGTGCTTGGGGCGCAGGTAGGCGGGGGCCTTGCGGCCGTAGTGGCGGGCGGCGACCGCGACGGCGAGGACCTCCTCGTGGGCGTGCAGCCGTGCCTTGCCGGTCTCCAGCTGGATGAGGTCGAGGACCTCCGCCTGCCGCTCGAGCACCAGGTCGTGGAAGCGGAGCAGGACGGCCGCGCGGGCCTTGACGGGGGTCGCGGCCCAGGCGCCCTGGGCCGCGCGGGCGCGGGCGAAGGCCTCCGCGACGTCCTCGGGGGTGGACTCGGGCAGCTCGGCCAGCTTCTCCCCGGTGAAGGGGGTGTGGTTCGCGGTACGGCCGGAACCGGCGACACCGCGGGTGAGCTGGGCGACCACCTCGGGGGTGACCACGTCGGCGGCGGTGCGGGCACCGGCCGGCGAGGGCGCGAGCGGGTTCGTGCCGGGGGCGGTGCCGGCCGGGGTGGCGAGTGCCTGCAAGTCCGTCATGAGGGCGAGAGTAGGCCGCATTCCGGTCTTTGGGTACCCGTCGGTAACGCGTTTTCACCGGGTGCGCACAATCGCGCCAGCGATCACTGGCACATAAGCCCTGATCAGCGGCTTACGGTCGGCCGCGAGCGCGATCTCGCGGATTCTCCGCCCGGTCAGCCGCCCGGCGCCCGCCAGTGCTGGAGAACGATGTCGAACTGCTCCCGGGTGGTCTCCCAGCTCGACTCCGGGGAGGCCATGTAGATGGCGTACTCGGTGCCGTCGTCCGCGAAGTACAACTGGTCGATGGCGTGTCGGGGGCCCGGGAACTCCTGCTTCTCGTACCAGGTGAACTCCCACCGGGCGGAGCGGACCTGGTCGCGGTAGGTGTTCTGGTTGAGCTTGATCTTCTGGTAGTTCATGCGCTTCTTGAGCGTCTTCTCCAGGTCCAGCACGTGCATGTACGGGTTCTCGAAGTCGGGCGTGGGGTCGGCGCTGATCCGGATGCGGTGGCGGCCGTTGTCCGGCGTGTAGTCGACGCTGTCACCCTCCGTCTGCCGCTTCCAGCCCTTGGGCACGACCAGACTGAACCCCTTGGGGTCCTCGACCCGGTGCCAGCCGGCCGGCAGGGCGTCCTCGGCGGCCTTCGTCACCTCGGGCTGCGTGCCGCCGCCGGTTTCCGCGGCCCTGCCGCCTCCCTTGCCGTCCCCGCCGGAGTAGTTCATGGCGGCGAAGACGCCTCCACCGGCCACGAGGGCGGCGAGAACGGCCGTCAGGACCGCCTGACGCCACCGGCCGCGGCCCTTGGGCGCGGGGAGTCCCGACCCGGGGGCGGCGGTGGGGGTGGATCCCGGCGCGGCGCCGGAGGTGGAGACGGGGGTGCCGCCGGACGGGGAGACGGACGTCGGAATCGGAGCGGCCGTCGGAGTCGGGGACTCCTGTGCGTGGAGCGGGGCGGTCGCGGAGGCCAGCTCCTCCTGCCCCACCCGCCGTGTCGGCACGTACGCCTGCGCGGCCTGGGGCGCACGGCCCTCCATGGCGTCGAGCAGCATCCGCTCGGCCTCGTCGGCGCGCGGCCGCTCCGCCGGGTCCTTGCGGAGCAGCGCGACGATGACGGGGGCGAGCGCGCCCGCCTTCGCCGGATGCGGCGGCTCCTCCGTGACCACCGCCTGCATGGTGCTGATCGGCGAGGTCCGCCGGAACGGCGAGGTCCCCTCCACCGCCGTGTACAGCGTCGCGCCCAGCGACCAGAGGTCGGAGGCCGGTCCGGGGTCGCCACCGCGCACCCGCTCCGGCGCCAGGTAGTCGATGGAGCCGACGAGTTCACCGGTCCGGGTGATCGTCGAGTCGCCCTCGATGGCGGCGATGCCGAAGTCGGTGATCAGGACCCGCCCGTCGCGGGCCAGCAGGACGTTGCCCGGCTTGACGTCCCGGTGCAGCACGCCGGCCGCGTGCGCGGCGCGCAGGGCTCCGAGGACGTGCAGCCCGATCCTGGCCGCCTCGCGGGCCTCGATCGGGCCCGCCTCCTTCGCGGCGTCCGCGAGCGAGGGTCCGTCGACGTACTGCATGACGATCCACGGGCGGTCGTCGTGCTCCAGTACGTCGTGCACGGTGACCACGCCGGGATGGGTGATCCGCGCGGCGGCGCGGGCCTCCTTCTGCGTACGGGCGTGCAGGACGAGGCGGTCGGCCTCGGCCACGAACCGACCGGCCGTCAACTCCTTGACCGCCACCACCCGGTGGAGTACTTCGTCGTGCGCCCGCCAGACCTTGCCCATGCCGCCGCGGCCGATCGCCTCGCCCAGCCGGTACCGTCCGGCGAGCAGAAGACCCGCGCCCGTTTCCGCACCCTGAGAATGTTCCACTGTCCCCCGCCTGTTCCTTCGGATGCCAGGTTACGGAGGGGGGGACGGAAGACGGAACCTCGGGGCTGGCAAAGGAACCGCACCGTGACCGAATGGCCCCTGTTCGCCTGGTCGGTCGGGCCCTGTCCACGCGGTCCGGTCAGCGTGTCGCGCGGTAGACCTTCACCGCCTGGTCGTAGATCTCGGACACCTTGTCGCGTTCGCTCTCCGGACCGATGACCTGGACCACGTGGTACCGGCCGCCCTCGATGAGGGCGAGGTTGCGGACGAACACGTCGCGGCCCGTGCTGTCCTGCCAGGTGAACTGGCCGACCGCCATGGACTGCTGCCCCACGTCGATGCGCCGCAGCCCGGTGGCGCCGGACCAGCTGGAGTCCCGCCACGGCTGGAGCTCGCGCTCCTTGGTGCGCTGGTACGCCATCGGATCGGAACCGTGGGCCTGCACGGTGTCCCGGCCGGGGACGACGATCAGGGTGAAATCGCCTCCGGTGTAGCGGACTTGTCCGGCGTCGTTGATCGGGCTGCGTCTCCACTCCTCGGGGACACCGACCTCGAAGCCCTCCGGGTCCTTGCGGAGGGTGTACCCGGCGGCGAGCGCGGGGGCACTCGGGGTGGCGGCCGGCGGGGTCGTCCTCGCGGTGCCGGGCGTGCTGCCGGGCCTGCTGCTCTGCCCGGCGCTCGGCTCGGCGGGCCGCGGGGACGGCGGCGCGGTGGTGGGCGTACCGGTGTGGGCGGCGGGGCTCCCGCCGTCCGCACCGTCCTTGGGCAGGAACAGCACGGCGTACGCGACGGCTCCGACGAGCAGGAGCAGCACCAGGAGCAGAAGCGTCAGGCCGAGGGAGCGCGGGGAACGGCCGGCTCCGCCCGCGCCGCGGGGCCCGCGGGGCGGGCGCGGCGCACGGGGAGCACGCTGAGGCAGCTCCTCGTGATAGTGGTCCTGGGCGAACTCCCGGCGCGGCTGCCGCTGTCCGGTCTCGTGGCTCGGTCCGGACCGGTGCCGCTGCCCGGGCTCATGGCGCACCTCTGCCCGGGACGACTCAGGGGTGGGCAGCTCCTCGTGGCGCCTGCCCTTGCGGTGCCGGTGACGGCCCCCCGCCGCTCCGCCGCGGCGCCTGCGCACCAGCTCGCCACGGCGCCGTACGACGGGCAGCCGCGTCGCGTCCACGGACGGCAGCGGGACGATCCCCACCCCCGCCTCGGGCTCGGGGGCGGACCGGACGAGCGAGCGCAGCCAGCCGCGCAGCTCCTCGAAGTCGGGCCGCTCCGTGGGGTCCTGGCGCAGCAGGGACTCGACGACCGGGCGCAGCGGACCGCACTCCTCGGCGAAGGCCGGGGGCTCGGCGCAGACCAGCTGGACGAGTTCGGCGGCGCTGTCCTCGGGGTACGGGGCGTGGCCCTGGACGGCGCGGTAGAGGAGCGCGCCGAGCGCCCAGAGGTCGGTGGCGGGGCCGATGGGCGGGGCCAGGCGCCAGTTCTCGTGGACGGGTCCCGCCTGCTCGGGCGCCCAGCGCTCGGTGACCGCGCCGACGACGGCGATCCGTGCCTGGCGGGCCCGTTCGGCGGCGAGCCGGGTGGCCGGGCCACGGTAGACGGCCGTGGGCGCGCCCGCTTCGGCCGCTCCGTCCCAGCCGCCGGAGGCGGAAGCCGATTCGGGTACGGGTACGGGGGCGCGCTCGGACCGTTGGGCCGGGGTGTAGCCCGCGGGGAGGGCGGGCAGCGCGTTGCCGCCGCCCGCGGGGACGGGCCCGGAGGCGTCGCGCGAGGCGTGCGGGCCGTCGCTCCAGGTACCGGCGAGCAACGCGCGGGGCGGTCCGCCGCCTTCGTCTCCGTACCCCTTGCGGTACGGGGCCGGGTACTCGTCCTCGGTGTCGTCCTCGTCCTCGTCGTCGCCGGTCTGGGACCACCAGTGGGGCTCCGGTCCGAGTCCCTGCGCGGGCACGGGCGCGGGGGGCGTCGGGAGGGCGGCGGGCGGCTCCGGGTCGTGGGCTGCCCGCGCGTCCGCCTCGGGGCCGGGCTCGGGCACCGGACGCTGTACGGGGACGGCGGCTCCGGTCTCGCCGATGTGCGCCGCGGCGCGGGCGCCCGCCCGGTACGCGGCGATGGCGCCCGCCCGGGCCGCCCGGACGTCCGTGACCGGCAGGGGGCCGCCCGCGGGGAGTTCGGGCCGTGTCGCCGCTCCGCCCGCCTCGTGCGCGCCCGCGGCCTCGTCCGTACCGGACCGGGCGGCGCCGCCCGGTCCGTCCTCGCCCCCGTACCCCTGCGCGCGCCCGCGCTCGTCCCCGTACTCCTGCGCGTACCCGGGCTCGTACCCCTCGGCGTACTCCTCCGCGCGGCCCTCCCCGGGGCCCTCCGGGTAGCCCCCGGTGTGGGCCGGCTCGTCGTCCTCGGCGAGGGGCACCGGGGCGTAGCCGCACAGGGCCTCCTCCGCCGCGCCCGCCGCGAGCCCGGTCAGGAGCACCCGTCCGTCGTCGCAGACGAGCACGGTGCGCGGGGTGATGTTCCGGTGGGTCCAGCCGTGCGCGTGCAGCGCCCGCAGGGCGGTGAGGACGTCGGAGCCGATCTCCGCGGCACGGTAGGGGCTCAGGGGGCGCTCGGCGAGGAGCGCCGCCAGCGGCCTGGCCGCGATCAGTTCGCTCACTATCCAGAGCGAACCGGCCTCCGCGAACACGTCGAAGACCTGGTCCAGCAGGGGGTGGTCCGGGATCTGGGCGGCTGCCTGTGCCGCCTCGACGGCGCGCCGCACGGCGGGGTCGGCGGGCCGCCGCGTCGCCCGGCCGGAGGCGGGCCGGTGCGGGGTGAATCCCGTGCCGTCCTCGTCGACCACCTCGGCGTCGATCACCTCGGGCAGGGGCACCTGGTGAACCAGGACCTCCTGACCGCTGTAGGTGTCGAAGGCGCGGGTCTCGACGAGTTCGTACGCGTCCTGCGGCGGTACGGGCAGGCGATAGCGGTCGGCGAGCACCCTTCCCGCGTAGTCGTCCACGACGCCTCCCCCACCGAGCGCGCTGTCCCCCGGGTCGCACGGATCCCGTTCAGCTCACGAATCGCACGGACCGCGCGAAACCGTCAATTCCGGTCTTGGTCCGTACAGTTGACGATGCTTTTCGGCTGCGTACGGTCCACGTCCTCTCACGATACGTGGCGCAGGTCAGTCCTTGGGGCTGAACGTGGCGAACGCGGTGTCCCGCAGCGTCTTGCACGCGGAGGCGTTCCACTCGTCCGCCTTGCAGCTGACCATGATCGAGTAACCGTGCGTGGCGTCCACCTTGAAGCCCCGGTTCAGTATCCGGACGCGCATGCCCTTCTCGTGGCGCTCGAACTCCCAGTCGGCGACCGTCGGGTACCCCTTGTACGCCACGGACTTGATGCCGATGTGGCGGTAGCCGTTGCTGCTCGCCGAGACGCCCGCCACGGCCGCGGCCCACGCCGAGGCCGCGTCGTCCTTCGGGCTGCCGTTGTAGTCGACCTGGACGCGCGGGTATCCGCCGTCGGCGTTGAAGATCCCGCCCGAGTTCCGGCCCGCTATGCCGTTGAGCTTGAACGTGGACGGCATCGCCATGACGAAGTGGAACTGCTTGTTGGTCACCATGACGTACCCGGCGGGGAGCTGCGCCCCGGGGGTGCCGGCGCTCGGCGTCCCCGAGGGCTTGCCGCTCTGCCCGCCCGAACCCGAACCCGAGCCGGAGTCCGAACCCGAGCCGGTCGGTTGCTCGCCGCCCTGCTGACCGGAGTCGTCCGGCTTCTCGCCCTTGCCCTGGTCGGAGCTGTCGCCGCCCGTGGCTCCGGCCGAGGCCGTCGTGCCGGAGCCCTTGCCCGCGTTGCCCCCCTTGTCGTCCTCACCGCCCCCGAGGGAGACGGCCAGGATCGTGCCGAGGAGGGCGAGGACCACGATCCCCGCGATGATGATCAGTGTGCGGCGCGGTACGACGTCGGTGAGCGAGGCACGCGGCTGCACCGGCCTGTTCCCGCCCTGCGGCGGCTCGGGTCGCGGCCTGGGCTCGGACCGGACCGAGGCGGCCGCGTTCCGTACCGACTTCAGCGCGCCGCGCATCCGTTCGGCCGCCTCCGCGGTCTTCTCCTTCGGCGCGGACGCCGGACGCTTCGGCGGCTCCGGCGGAACCGGGGGCAGCGGCACGACCCGGGTCGCCTCGGGCGACGGCTCGGGCTCCACCACCGGTGCGGGCGCGGGGGCGTCGAGCACGGCCCTGAGCAGCAGGCGCGCGCCCGCGTCGTCGAGCCGCTGGTCCGGGTCCTTGACGAGCAGGCCGTAGATGACCTTCTCCAGAAGCGGCCCCGCGTTCTTCGGCGGGTCGACGGGCTCGGTCATCACGGCGGTGAGCGTCGCGATCGCGGAACCCTTGTCGTACGGCGGGCTGCCCTCGACGCTCGCGTACAGCAGTCCGCCCAGCGACCACATGTCGGCGGCCGGGCCGGGCTTGTGGCCACGCGCCCGCTCGGGCGAGATGTAGGAGGGCGCGCCGACGAGCATGCCGGTGGAGGTGATCGAGGGGTCGCCCTCGACCTGCGCGATGCCGAAGTCGGTGAGGACGACGCGGCCGTCCTCGGCGATCAGCACGTTGGACGGCTTCACGTCGCGGTGCAGGATGCCCTGCCGGTGCGCCGAGCGCAGCACGTCGAGGATCGCGAGCCCGACCTCGGCGGCGCGGTGCGGAGTGAGCGTGCCGTCCTCACGGACGGCGTCGGCGAGGGACTTGCCCTCGATGAGCTCCATGACGATCCACGGCCGGTCGTCCTCGTCGACGACGTCGTAGACGGTCACGGCGCCGTTGTTGCGGATCCGGGCGATGGCCTTCGCCTCACGCAGGGTCCGGGTGATGAGGCGTCGCTTCTCGTCCTCGTCGATGCTGTTGGGGAAGCGCAGCTCCTTGACGGCGACGGTGCGGCCGAGGGTCTCGTCGACCGCGCGCCACACGGTGCCCATGCCGCCGCGTCCGAGGACGCCGTCGAGCCGGTACCGCCCGGCGAGCAGGCGGCCTTCGGCCGTCGCCCCGGCGCGCTCCGCCGACCCGGAACGCCCGCCGCCGGCGGGCTTCCTGAGCTTGGGAGCCTCGACCTTCGGCCCCGCCCCCGGCACGGCGTCGGACGGCTCGGCGTCGGACGGCTCGGCGTCGACCCGCCCGGCACCGCCACGCGCGGCTCCGGACGGCCGGGCGTCGGACGGCGCCGCGTCCGACGGCTCGGAGGCCGCCGACCGCCCCGCCCCCGGCGCCATGTCGGCCCCGGCCGGTTTCTCGGCCGCGGACGAACCGTCCTGCTCGGACCCGGCCCTGTCCGATCCGGCCTTCTCCGACGCGGACGAACCGTCCTGCTCGGACCGACCGGACGGGCCGGTCCCGGACGTGCCCGCCCCGGCCGGCTCCGCGCCGGACTTCACGTCCGGCTCCGCCTCACGTGCCGCGGGAACCACACCCCGGTCGCCGTCGGTCCCGGCACCCGCGCCGGCGTCCCGCCGAGGGTCCCGCGCCGTGTCCCGCGACTGCTCCGCCTCCGACATGCGTCCCCTCTGCGATCCTGATCTTCGCCCGCGTCTGCCGCTTCCCGCGCGATGCGGTAACCCGCCCTGGAAGAGAGCCCATTGTCTCTCACCCCGGGACCGATCCCGCTCCGGGGTCCGCACTCCGAGAAGAGAGCTCCACGGGAAAGCGCTGCCGTCATCGCACCCGACGCCGAAGCACCCCCCTCGGGTTCCGTACCCGTACGAACAGGATGCCGCAGACGCCTCCCAACGTCCCCTCCCCGAAGCCGAGTTCGTCCGAGGCCCGCGGCGAACCCCGCCGGGCGGGTCAGATCGGCACGATGTCGGGGGCGCCCAGACGGGCCGCGTCCGCCGTCAGGTCGTCGGGCTGCCGCTGCGACTCGCGCTCCGCCTCCACCCGCTTCTCGTAGTGCTCCACCTCCTTCTCGATCTGATGGGCGTCCCAGCCCAGCACGGGCGCCATCAACTCGGCGCACTCCCGCGCGCTGCGCGTCCCCCGGTCGAAGGTCTCGATGGAGATCCGGGTGCGCCGCGTCAGGACGTCGTCCAGGTGCCGGGCGCCCTCGTGCGAGGCCGCGTAGACGATCTCGGCGCGCAGATAGTCGTCCGCGGCCGCCAGGGGTTCGGCGAGGCCCGGGTCGGCGGCGATGAGCTCCAGGAGCTCCTCGGTCATCGAGCCGTACCGGTTGAGCAGATGCTCCACCCGGACGACATGGAGTCCCGTCCGGGCCGCGATCCTCGCCCTGGCGTTCCACAGGGCCTTGTAGCCCTCGGCGCCCAGGAGCGGGACGTCCTCGGTGACACAGGCGGCGACCCGCTGGTCGAGTGCGTGCACCGCCTCGTCCACGGCGTCCTTGGCCATCACCCGGTAGGTCGTGTACTTCCCGCCGGCCACGACGACGAGGCCGGGCACCGGGTGCGCGACGGTGTGTTCGCGCGAGAGCTTGCTCGTGGCGTCCGACTCGCCCGCGAGCAGCGGCCGCAGGCCCGCGTACACGCCCTGGACGTCGTCCCTGGTGAGCGGCGTCGCCAGGACGCTGTTCACATGCTCGAGGAGGTAGTCGATGTCGGCGCTGGACGCGGCCGGGTGCGCCTTGTCCAGGTCCCAGTCGGTGTCCGTGGTGCCGACGATCCAGTGCCGTCCCCACGGGATCACGAACAGCACGGACTTCTCGGTGCGCAGGATCAGTCCGGTGGTCGAGTGGATCCGGTCCTTGGGCACGACCAGGTGGATGCCCTTCGACGCCCGCACATGGAACTGGCCGCGCTCGCCGATGAGCGCCTGGGTGTCGTCCGTCCACACCCCGGTCGCGTTGACGAGCTGCTTCGCGCGGATCTCGTACTCCACGCCCGCCTCGACGTCCTGGACCCTGGCGCCCACGACCCGTTCACCCTCACGGAGGAATCCGATCACCCGGGCCCGGCTCGCGACCTTCGCTCCGTAACTCGCGGCCGTACGGACCAGTGCGGTGACGAAGCGGGCGTCGTCCATCTGGGCGTCGTAGTACTGCAGGGCGCCGACCAGGGCGTCCTTCTTCAGACAGGGGGCCACCCGCAGCGCGTTGCGCCGGGAGAGGTGGCGGTGGACCGGCAGTCCGCGGCCGTGGCCCGAGGAGAGGGACATCGCGTCGTACAACGCGACGCCCGAGCCCGCGTAGAGCCGCTCCCAGCCCTTGTGCTGCAGGGGATAGAGGAACGGGACGGGCTTCACCAGATGCGGTGCGAGGCGCTCCAGGAGCAGGCCGCGCTCCTTCAGCGCCTCCCGCACGAGCGCGAAGTCCAGCATCTCCAGATAGCGCAGGCCGCCGTGGATCAGCTTGCTGGAGCGGCTGGAGGTACCGGATGCCCAGTCGCGGGCCTCCACGAGGCCGGTCGAGAGTCCTCTCGTGACCGCGTCGAGCGCCGTCCCCGCGCCGACCACGCCGGCGCCGATGACCAGTACGTCCAGTTCACGCTCGGCCATGCCGGCGAGCGCCTCGGCGCGCTCGGCCGGTCCCAGTGTCGCTGTCCTCACCGCTGCCTCCCGTCGTCCCCCTGCGTGATCGGGCTCACAGAGTTGATTCTGTCCCGCCCCTCCGACTTCAGCCACCGCCTGTGGATAACACTCGGCGACCTTCGACCACGCAATGCGGCATATCGGTCATATTTACGCCTAGTCTGACATTGCACTCGCCCCGTTCTGTCCACCGGGCTTGCGCGTCTCGTCCCCTCCGGCTATTGGGAAGGACGGCCCACCTTCATGCCCGCTGACCTCGCCGTCATCGGCCTCGGCCACCTCGGACTCCCCCTCGCCCAGGCCGCGATCGCCGCCGGCGTCGACACCATCGGCTACGACACCGACGCCCGGCCCGTCGCCGAACTCGCCGCCGGGCGCCCGCCCGTCGACGGCTCGCTCACCGCGTCGGAGATCCGCCGGATGCTCTCGGGGGGCTTCCGACCGACCACCAACCCGGCCGAACTCGGCCGGGTCCGTACGGCCGTCATCTGCGCCCCGACCGCGCTCGGCCCCGACCGGAACCTCGACCTCACGGCCGTCGTCGACGCCGCGCGCGCCCTCGCCGCGAGGCTGCGGCCCCACACGACCGTCCTGCTCGAATCCCCCGTCCACCCCGGCACCACCGAAGGTGTGCTGAGGGACGCCCTGGAGGAGGGCTCCGGGCTGCGCGCGGGCCGCGACTTCCACCTCGCGTACTCCCCCGGCCGGCTGGACCCCGGAAACCGGGCACACGGCTTCACCGGCACGCCCAAGGTCATCGGCGGCCTCACCCCGGCCTGCACGGAGTCCGCCGCCGCCTTCTACGGCCGGCTCACCGACAAGGTCGTCCGCGCGCGCGGCCCGCGCGAGGCCGAGACGGTCAAGCTCCTGGAGACCAACTTCCGGCACGTCAACATCGCGCTCGTCAACGAGATGGCGGTGCTCTGCCACGAACTCGGCGTCGACCTGTGGGACGTCATCCGCTGCGCCGAGACCAAGCCCTTCGGCTTCCAGGCCTTCCGCCCCGGCCCCGGCGTCGGCGGCCACGGCGCCCCCGTCGAGCGCCTCGGCACCCACCGCCCGCTCCGGATGGTCGAACTGGCCACCCAGGTCAACGAGCGGATGCCGCAGTACGTCATCCAGCGCTGCGCGACCCTGCTCAACGAGCACGGCAAGTCGGCCCGCGGAGCCCGGGTCCTTCTGCTCGGCATCACGTACAAACCCGATCTCGCCGACCGGGAGGGCTCCCCCGCCGACGAGATCGCGCGCCGCCTGATGGACCTGGGCGCGGTCGTCAGCTACCACGACCCGCACGTCCAGGACTGGCGCGTCCGCGACGTCCCGGTCCCCCGCGCCGACTCCCTCTACGAGGCCGCCGCCCACGCCGACCTGACGGTCCTTCTGCAGCACCACCGCACCTACGACCTCCAGGGCCTGGCCGTCAAGGCACAGCTCCTCCTCGACACCCGCGGCGCCACCCCGGCGGGCGCGGCCCACCGCCTCTGAAACCGACGGGCGCGGTGTCGGAGCGGGCTGTTACTCTCCGGGCTCTTGATCGCACATCCGTGCGCCCGTGTCCCTGGGGGGATCAGCACCATGTCTCAGCCCGTTCCGCCGCCCGGCAACCCGTTCGCCGAGGGCGCCGCGCCCACCCCGTACCCGGCCGCCCCGCCGCCGGCGCCCGCACGCGACAACGTGGCCCTCGGCCTCGTCGCCGCCCTGGTCGCGGCTCTCGTCGGCGCGGGTCTCTACGGCGGCCTCGCCGGCGCCGTCGACCGGGAGATCGGCTACGCCGCCGTGGGCGTCGGCTTCCTCGTCGGTTTCGCCGCCGGCAAGGTCGGCGGCCGTAACCCCGCACTGCCGGTGGTCGGCGCCGTACTGTCCCTCGGGGCCGTCTACGCCGGCCAGCTCCTGGCGATCGCGATCATCCTCGGCAAGGAGCTGAACGTCTCGGCGACGGACATGTTCGTCGAGCAGTTCGACCTCGTGACGGGGGTCTGGAGCGAGAGCAAGGACTTCATGACGTTCCTGTTCTTCGGCCTGGCCGCGTTCGCCGCGTTCGCGGGCTCGAAGAAGGCCTCCCAGTAACGTCCCCGTACGCGAAGGGGCCCCGCACCGAGTGGTGCGGGGCCCTTCGTGTGGCGGAGTACGGGACGGCCCGGTGTCAGCGCTTGTGCTGGGAGTCCGCGACCGTGACCTCGACGCGCTGGAACTCCTTGAGCTCGCTGTAGCCCGTCGTCGCCATCGCCCGGCGCAGCGCGCCGAAGAAGTTCATCGAGCCGTCCGGGGTGTGCGACGGACCGGTGAGGATCTCCTCGGTCGTGCCGACGATGCCCAGGTCGACCAGCTTGCCGCGCGGCACGTCCTCGTGGACGGCCTCCATGCCCCAGTGGTGCCCCTTGCCCGGCGCGTCCGTGGCGCGGGCCAGCGGGGAACCGATCATGACCGAGTCGGCACCGCAGGCGATCGCCTTCGGCAGGTCGCCCGACCAGCCGACACCGCCGTCCGCGATCACGTGGACGTACCGGCCGCCGGACTCGTCCATGTAGTCACGACGGGCCGCGGCCACGTCGGCGACCGCGGTCGCCATCGGGACCTGGATGCCGAGCACGTTGCGCGTGGTGTGCGCCGCGCCGCCACCGAAGCCGACCAGGACACCCGCCGCGCCGGTGCGCATCAGGTGCAGGGCCGCGGTGTACGTGGCGCAGCCGCCGACGATGACCGGGACGTCGAGCTCGTAGATGAACTGCTTGAGGTTCAGCGGCTCGGCCGCGCCCGAGACGTGCTCGGCGGAGACCGTCGTGCCGCGGATGACGAAGATGTCCACGCCGGCGTCGACGACGGCCTTGGAGAACTGCGCGGTGCGCTGCGGGGAGAGCGCGGCGGCGGTGACCACACCGGAGTCGCGCACCTCCTTGATGCGCTGCCCGATCAGCTCCTCCTTGATCGGGGCCGCGTAGATCTCCTGCAGACGGCGGGTCGCGGTGGACTCGTCCATCTCCGCGATCTCGTCGAGCAGCGGCTGCGGGTCCTCGTACCGGGTCCACAGACCCTCGAGGTTCAGCACGCCCAGGCCGCCCAGCTCGCCGATGCGGATGGCGGTCTGCGGCGAGACGACCGAGTCCATGGGGGCGGCCAGGAAGGGGAGCTCGAAGCGGTAGGCGTCGATCTGCCAGGCGATCGAGACCTCCTTCGGGTCCCGGGTGCGCCGGCTCGGAACGACGGCGATGTCGTCGAACGCGTACGCCCTGCGGCCGCGCTTGCCGCGCCCGATCTCGATCTCAGTCACGATGTGTGGCCTTTCCCTCTACGTCTGCGCCTACCAGTATCCCCGACACACGCGCGTGGGGCGGCTCCGGCCACATGCCGGAACCGCCCCACGCGTCGCGCTGCGTTACTTCCTGCTGTAGTTCGGCGCCTCGACCGTCATCTGGATGTCGTGCGGGTGGCTCTCCTTGAGGCCCGCGGAGGTGATCCGGACGAACCGGCCCTTGGACTCCATCTCGGCGACGGTGGCCGCGCCCACATAGCCCATGGTCTGACGGAGGCCGCCGACGAGCTGGTGCAGGACGTTGGAGAGCGGACCGCGGTACGGGACCTGGCCCTCGACGCCCTCGGGCACGAGCTTGTCGTCGGAGGCGACCTCGGCCTGGAAGTAGCGGTCCTTCGAGTACGACCGGCCCTGGCCGCGGGACTGCATGGCACCGAGCGAGCCCATGCCGCGGTACGACTTGAACTGCTTGCCGTTGATGAAGAGGAGCTCGCCGGGCGACTCCTCACAGCCCGCGAGGAGGCTGCCGAGCATGACCGTGTCGGCACCGGCGGCCAGTGCCTTGCCGATGTCGCCGGAGTACTGCAGACCGCCGTCGCCGATCAGCGGGACACCGGCGGGGCGGGCCGCGAGCGAGGCCTCGTAGATGGCGGTGACCTGCGGGACGCCGATGCCGGCGACCACGCGGGTGGTGCAGATGGAGCCCGGGCCGACACCGACCTTGATGCCGTCGACACCGGCGTCGATCAGCGCCTGCGCGCCGTCACGCGTGGCGACGTTGCCGCCGATCACGTCGACGTTCACGCTCGACTTGATCTTCGCCATCCAGCTCAGGGCGTTGCTGTTGTGGCCGTGCGAGGTGTCGACGACCAGGAAGTCCACGCCGGCGGCGGCGAGCGCCTGGGCGCGCTCCAGCGCCTCGGGGCTGGCGCCCACGGCGGCACCGACGAGCAGACGACCCTCGGAGTCCTTGGCGGCGTTCGGGTACTTCTCCGCCTTGACGAAGTCCTTGACGGTGATGAGGCCCTTGAGCACACCCTCGTCGTCGACCAGCGGCAGCTTCTCGATCTTGTGGCGGCGCAGCAGCTCCATGGCGTCGACGCCGGAGATGCCGACCTTGCCGGTGACCAGCGGCATCGGGGTCATGACCTCGCGGACCTGGCGGCTGCGGTCGCTCTCGAAGGCCATGTCGCGGTTGGTCACGATGCCGAGCAGCTTGCCGTCCGGGTTGGTGACCGGGACACCGCTGATGCGGAACTTGGCGCACAGCGCGTCCGCCTCGGCGAGCGTCGCCTCGGGGTGGACGGTGATGGGGTCCGTGACCATGCCGGACTCGGAGCGCTTGACGAGGTCGACCTGGTTGACCTGGTCCTCGACGGACAGGTTCCGGTGCAGCACGCCGACGCCGCCCAGACGGGCCATCGCGATCGCCATGCGCGACTCGGTCACCTTGTCCATCGCCGCGGAGAGCAGCGGGATGTTGACTCGGACGTTGCGCGAGATGCGGGACGAGGTGTCGACCGCGTTGGGAAGCACCTCGGATGCTCCCGGCAGCAGCAGTACGTCGTCGTAGGTCAGCCCGAGTGTCGCGAATTTACCGGGCACTCCGTCGACGTTGACAGTCATGACACCTTCCCCAATGGCCTTGATCGGTGCGGATGTCCATGCTAACGGGCCTCGACGGTGTCTCATTCCACGATCAAGATCAGAGAGCAGCTTTGGACGTTCGTACGTATACGTGAGGGCCACCAGCCCTCGTCGACCCTTACTGCTCGGCCAGTGCCCGGAGGCGGCTGAGAGCGCGGTGCTGCGCCACACGTACCGCCCCCGGGGACATCCCGAGCATCTGGCCCGTCTCCTCGGCCGTGAGGCCGACCGCCACCCGCAGGACCAGCAGCTCCCGCTGGTTCTCCGGGAGGTTGGCGAGCAGCCTCTTGGCCCATTCGGCATCGTCGCTGAGCAGCGCGCGCTCCTCCGGGCCCAGCGAGTCGTCGGGCCGTTCGGGCATCTCGTCGGAGGGCACGGCCGTCGATCCCGGGTGCCGCATCGCGGCCCGCTGCAGATCGGCGACCTTGTGTCCGGCGATGGCGAAGACGAAGGCCTCGAAGGGCCTGCCCGTGTCCTTGTAGCGCGGCAGCGCCATCAGTACGGCGACGCAGACCTCCTGCGCGAGGTCCTCGACGAAGTGGCGGGCGTCGCCGGGCAGCCGGTTCAGCCGCGTACGGCAGTAGCGCAGCGCCAGCGGGTGCACGCGCGCCAGAAGGTCGTGCGTGGCCTGCTCGTCGCCCTCGACGGCGCGGTGGACGAGCGCACCGATCTCCCCTGGCCCTACGGGCATGGGGGATCCCATGGTCTCGTCGTCGCGCATCGCTCCATGGTGCCTTGACGCCTCGGCGTCCGTGGCACCGCGTCCGTTGTTGTGCACCGAAGCGTTATGAGCAGGTGCGCCGGAACTCATCTCCTGCGCCCTCCCCTTCCGCTCGATCGACTCGTCCCCGAGGAACTCCACATCTCAAGGATGCGGCATCCCGCGCGGAAGTGACACAAGCCGCCGCGACGGAGGCCCGACAGCCTCTGTGACGGGCCCCGGGCTACCGCCCCGTCCGCACCCGGCGGACGGGGAAACGGCCGGTCGTCGCCGAGGACGTGTTTCGAAAGTGGCGTCGTCCGCCCGAAGGGCCGGCCGGACGGGACTTTCGAACCATGCCCTAGCGGACCAGGCCCCACCGGAAGCCGAGGGCGACGGCGTGCGCCCGGTCCGATGCGCCCAGCTTCTTGAAGAGCCGGCGGGCGTGCGTCTTGACCGTGTCCTCGGAGAGGAAGAGCTCGCGCCCGATCTCCGCGTTGGACCGGCCGTGGCTCATGCCTTCGAGCACCTGGATCTCACGAGCGGTGAGCGTCGGCGCCGCGCCCATCTCGGCCGACCGCAGCCGGCGCGGGGCGAGCCGCCAGGTCGGGTCGGCGAGGGCCTGGGTGACCGTGGCCCGCAGCTCGGCGCGCGAGGCGTCCTTGTGCAGGTAGCCACGGGCGCCCGCGGCGACCGCGAGCGCGACACCGTCCAGGTCCTCCGCGACGGTGAGCATGATGATGCGGGCGCCGGGGTCGGCGGACAGCAGTCGGCGGACGGTCTCCACGCCGCCCAGACCGGGCATGCGTACGTCCATCAGAATCAGGTCCGAGCGGTCCGCGCCCCAGCGGCGGAGGACTTCCTCGCCGTTGGCCGCGGTGGTCACGCGCTCCACGCCGGGCACGGTCGCGACCGCGCGGCGAAGAGCCTCTCGGGCAAGCGGGGAGTCGTCGCAGACGAGGACGGATGTCATGGCCGCCCTCCGCAGCTGATGCGCGTCACCTAGAGCCTCCAGGGCTGGTACGTATCGTCACCTGTGCGGTTGACGCCCTCGGACACCTGCCCGAGCGCTTGTTCCTTCAACCGCCTCCGCACTCTCAACGATGGTCACTCGAAAGAGTTACGGGTCGGACGGCTGCCTTCGGCACTCTACGTGAGGGAGCGTGCGCGGAGGAGAGCGCCGCAGGTCATCCGCCCTTCACTGGAAGCCATGCCCCATTTAGCGGGTTTTCTTCCCTTTTTGTGGTGTCTGTGGCTAGATTCGCAATGAGTCATATTTACATCTACTTAGACAGTAGTTGTACTGTCGGGTCGAACCCGCAGGAGCGGGTACGCGAGACGCACGGGGGGCGAAGGGCCCCCGGCACATCAGCCATCCACCCGCCCACCAATCCGTTCGACACGGTTTCAAGGGGACAAGCGCAATGGCAGATTTCTCCCGCCTTCCGGGACCCAACGCCGATCTTTGGGACTGGCAGCTGCTCGCGGCCTGCCGCGGAGTCGACAGTTCCCTGTTCTTCCACCCCGAGGGAGAGCGTGGCGCGGCACGGAGTGCGCGCGAGAACTCGGCGAAAGAGGTCTGCATGCGGTGCCCGGTACGCGCGGAGTGCGCGGCACACGCACTCGCCGTACGCGAGCCCTATGGCGTCTGGGGCGGCCTCACCGAGGACGAACGCGAAGAGCTCATGGGACGGGCCCGCAACCGCCTGATCACGGCTTCGGCCACGGCGACGGGTTCGGCAGGCGTAGGGCGCGCCTGAACCTCGGATCGCCCGAAGACATGAAGGAACGTTTCTTCTGCCCCTGAAGGGGCCGGGGTCGAGCCTCACCCGGCCCTCCGGGGCCGCACCACGCGCCCCGGGGGCGCAGGATGCCGGCCGTCAGCGTCCGGCCGCCCTGGTCAGTTCGTCGAGGGTCGCCGCGACCGCCGGGACCTTGGCCAGGTCGGGCAGCGTGAGGGCGACGATCTCGCGCTCCACGGCCGGCTCCACGACCACGGTGCGCGCCCCCTTGGGACGTACGGACTCGATCGCCAGCTGCGGCAGGACCGCGACGCCCAGGCCGGCGCCGACGAGCCCGACCACGGCCGGGTAGTCGTCGGTGGCGAAGTCGATGCGCGGGGTGAACCCGGCCTCCTCGCACACCTCCACGAGCTGGCGCCTGCAGCGCGGGCAGCCCGCGATCCAGGACTCCTCGGCCAGCTCGGCGATGCCGACCGCGTCGGCGCCGGCGAGGCGGTGCCCCTCGGGCACGAGGCCGACCAGGCGGTCGGCGAGCAGCGGCCGGACGATCAGGTCGTCCCACTCCGCCGGCCCCGCTCCGTAGCGGAAGGCCAGGGCGACGTCGCAGTCGCCCTCGCGCAGCATCTCCACGGAGCGCGGCGGCTCGGCCTCCACCAGCGAGACCCGCGTGCCCGGGTGCGCCGCGCGCAGGGCGGCGAGGGCGGTCGGGACCAGCGTCGAGCTGCCGCTGGGGAAGGAGACCAGCCGGACGCGGCCGGCGCGCAGCCCCGCGATCGCGGCCACCTCCTCCTCGGCGGCGGTGAGCCCCGCGAGGATGCCCGAGGCGTGCCGGACCAGGGCCTCGCCCGCCTGCGTGAGCCGCATCTCGCGGCCGGTCCTGATGAGCAGGGTCGTACCGGCGGAGCTCTCCAGCGCCTTCATCTGCTGGCTCACCGCGGGCTGGGTGCAGCCGAGTTCGCGCGCGGCGGCGGAGAAGGAGCCGGTCGCGGCGACGGCGCGCAGGACGCGGAGATGGCGGGCCTCGATCATGGTTCGAGCATAAGCGATGCTTGGGCTTCGAGGCGAATATCTCTGGGCGGCTTTGATCTGGACAGGACTTATGGTGCCGTTATGAAGGTTCTGAGCGTGAATGTCGGGCGTGCCATGGCCGTGGAGTACACGGACGCGCCCTCCGGGACGACCGGCATCGACAAGCGTCCGGTGGAGGGTCCGGTACGGGTCGAGGCGCCGGGCCCGCGCGGTGTCGGGGCGAGCGGGCTCGCCGGGGACAGCGTGTGCGACCTCCGCTTCCACGGCGGGAACGACCGCGCCGTGTCCGCCTTCGCCCGCGAGGACATGGACGCCTGGGAGCGCGAGCTGGGCCGGCCGCTGGCCAACGGCTCCTTCGGGGAGAACCTCACCACGCTCGGGCTCGACGTGAACGGGGCCCTGATCGGCGAGCGTTGGCGGGTCGGCCCCGAGGTGGTCCTCGAAGTGACCGGTGGCCGCATCCCCTGCCGCACGTTCGCGGGCTTCGTCGGGGAGAAGGGGTGGGTCCGGCGCTTCATGGCGTCGGCCGCGGGCCCCGGCGCCCTGCTGCGCGTGATCGAGCCGGGCGCGTTCACGGTCGGCGACCCGGTCGAGGTCGTCCGCCGCCCCGACCACGACATCACGGTCTCTCTGCTGCACCGGGCCGTGACGACCGAGCGCTCGCTGCTGCCGCGCACCCTGGCCGCCGCCGCGTGGATGGACGGCGAACTGCTCGAACTGGCCCGTACCCACACGGAGAAGTACGGCACCGGCTCCTGAACGCGGAGGTCCAGGCCCGGGGCACTAACGTGCCGCCCATGACGAGTGCACTGATTACAGGCGCGACGGCGGGTATCGGGGCCGCCTTCGCGCGGAGGCTGGCGGCGGACGGACACGACGTCGTGCTCGTGGCCCGCGATGTGAAGCGGCTGCGGGAGCAGGCGACCGAACTGCACGACCGGCACGGCATCGAGGCCGAGGTCCTGGCCGCGGACCTGGCCGAGGAGAAGGGGATCGCGGCCGTGGAGGCCCGGCTCTCGGATCCGAAGCAGCCGGTGGACCTGCTGGTGAACAACGCGGGCTTCGGCAACAAGGGCCGGTTCCTGGAGGTCTCCATGGCCGACGAGTTGAAGATGCTGACCGTGCACTGCGAGGCGGTGCTCCGGCTGACGTCGGCGGCGGCGGAGTCCATGCGCGCCCGCGGCCGGGGCGGGGTCGTCAACGTGGCCTCGGTGGCGGCGTTCGTCCCGCGGGGCACGTACGGGGCGTCGAAGGCGTGGGTCGTGCAGTTCACCCAGGGCGCGGCACGCGACCTGGCGGACAGCGGCGTACGGCTCATGGCGCTCTGTCCGGGCTTCGTGCGGACGGAGTTCCACGAGCGGGCCGGGATGGGTACGGAGAACATCCCCGGCTGGATGTGGCTCGACGCGGACAAGCTGGTGGCCACGGCGCTGCACGACCTGTCCCGCGGGAAGACGCTCTCCATCCCCGACCCCCGCTACAAGGCGCTGATGGGCGTGGTGAAGCTGACTCCGCGCGGTCTGCTCGGCGGGGTCTCCTCCCGGGCCGGACGTACCTACGGCCCCAAGTAGCGGGGCCAGGCGGCGCGTGGCGGGGGCCGGGCGGGGAGCGACAAGGGCCGGGCGCCGACTGGCGGGGGCCGGGCGGGGAGCGACAAGGGCCGGGCGGCGACTGGCGGGGGGCGGGCGCCGGACGGCCCCGCCCGCCTCGGGGGCTCAGGCCCCGCGCACCTCGCTCGGGTCCAGTTCGATCGCCGTCGCGGTGCCGTCCCGCCAGGTCACGTGGATCGTACGGCCGGCGACCCGGACGGCGGCGAGGGTCGTGACGGGGTCCGGGTCCGGTTCGGCGGTGAGGGAGGCGAGGGCGACGAAGAGGGATCCGGCTCCGCCCGTGGTGCCGTGCAGGGCGGCGGTGCGGGTGTGCGGGCCGCCCTGGAGCGTGGCGCCGGTGGCGAGCGGGACGGTCCCGGCGGCGTCCGGGTAGCCGTGGACGGCGTGCAGTTGGGCCGTCGGTCCGCCGGGGGTGGTGGCCCAGCCGGTCTGGCGGACGGGGGTTCCCTCGGCGGCGCCGAGCACCAGATGGGCGCGGACCTCGGCGCGTCCGTGGGCCAGGGTCGCGGAGAGGACTCGGATGCCGGGGAGCGGGGTGTGGAGCGAGGCGGCCCAGCCGGGGCCGGTGCCGGCCGGGGTCGCCGGGCCGCGCCGGGTGACCCGGCCGTCGACGACCAGGGCGAAGTGGTTGTCGGCGTGGTCGGGCGGGGCGGTCGGGCCGGTGCGGGAGGAGTACGCGTAGCGGGCGTAGCCGGAGTCGTCCTCGCCGTCCGGGTCGCCGGCGACGTGGTTGCTGCCGTGGTTGTGCAGGCGCACGAACCCGTCGGCGGCGGTGGTGTGGATGAGCAGCCCGGCCGGGGCGACGGGACGCACGGTGTCGGCGCGCTCGGCGGGCAGCGGCTCCTCGGGGTCGTTCCAGGCCGGGTGGCCGGCGGGCAGCAGGAGACCGAGGAAGCCCTTGGAGGCCCAGTAGGGCGAGGCGGGTCCCGAGTAGCTCTGGACGACCGGCGGGTACGGGCCGTGCCAGCCGAGCGTGAGCAGTCCGCGCTCGTCGCACGCGCCCCGGTCGAGGAAGTACCGCAGCGAGCCGGAGGCGAGACGCCGGGTGGCTCCGGGGGTGAGCGGCGTGTGGCCGGTGAGGGTGCCGAGCCAGGGGGCGGCGGCCGCGGCGAAGCGGTAGGTGAGGGAGCGTCCGTACGGGACGGGGGCGCCGTTCGCGTCGAAGAGGTGGACGTAGTCGTCGAGATGGGCGCGCAGGCGGGGGCCGTAGCGGTCGAGGAGGTCCCGGTCGCCGGAGAGGTGGGCGTGCAGGACGGGGTAGAAGTGCAGGGCCCAGGCGTTGTAGTGGTCGAAGGCGCGGTTGTCGCCGTCGCTGTACCAGCCGTCTCCCAGGTACCACCGCTCGATGCGGTCGAGGGAGCGGTGCACGGTGGCGGAGGCGCGGTCGATCGTGGCGGCCGCGCGGTCCGTCTCGATGCCGGCGTCCTGGAGAAAACCGGCGACGGTGAGGCCGAAGAGCCACCAGTTGTTGTCGACCGGGGAGGGTTCGAGGGCGGGCAGCAGCCAGTCGACGACGTGTCCGCGGGTGCGGTCGTCGAGGGTGTCCCAGAGCCAGGGGCGGGTCAGCCGCAGGGCGAGGGCGACGGAGGCGGATTCGACGACCGCCTGGCGCACGTCGGTGAGGAGCGGCCAGGATTCGGGCCCCTCCCCGCCCGGCGCCTCCGTGCCGGCGGCGAGGCCCTCGGCGTAGCGGGCCAGGTGGTCGTGCGGGTCCGCTCCGCGGGCGCCGGCGACACGGAAAGCGGCGAGCAGGAACGTACGGGCGTGGCCTTCGAGGCCGTCGGAGCGGGCGCCGGACCGGCTGGGCCGGGGACCGGGCAGGCCGACGAGACCGTTGCGGGGAGAGGCGTACGGTCGCAGGGCCAGCAGGAGGCGGTCGGCGGTGTCCTCCCAGTGGGCGCGGGTCCAGCCGGTGAACGGACTGAGCTCACGGTTCTCGGGCGGCGTGGGCATGGTGCTCCCTGAGGCGGACGTCGTCGTCGGTCGTCGTCGCCGGAATCATGAGCCGGGCTCCGATCGAACGTCAATGGGATAAGAGCGAATGATCGAAACTCCTCCGTTCGATCATTCTGGCGTAGGCTCCGATGCAGGTCCGACGAGCCGCCGGACCGACCGAACGCGAGGGGATGCACCGTGCGCGAGAGTGCCGCCGAACGACACGACCGACTCCTGGCCCTGGTCCGCGAGCACGGTACGGCCCGTGTCGCCGAACTCGCCGACCGGCTCGGCGTCTCCTCCGTGACCGCCCGTCGCGACGTCGAGGCGCTGGCCGCCAAGGGGCTGCTCGACCGGGTGCACGGACAGGTCTCCTGGCCTGCGCGGCACGCGGCCCCGAGCGGGACGGGCGGTGCGGCCGGTGCTGTCGGGGCGGCCGGTGCTGTCCGGGCCGTCGGGGCCCGTCGCCCGGGCGAGGGTCTGGTCCTGGGGCTGCTCGCGCCCTCGGCCACGTACTACTTCGCCGAGGTCATCCGGGGAGCGCACGAGGCGGCGGCGAACGCGGGTGCCCGGCTGATCCTGCGGATCTCGGACTACCGCCCCGAGGAGGACCGGGCGCGCACCGAGGGCCTGCTCGCGGCCGGCGCCGAGGGCGTGCTCGTCGCGCCCGGCTGGCGGGGCCCCGAGGACCGTCCGGCGTACGGGGACTGGCTCGCCGAACTCCCCGTACCCGCCGTACTCCTGGAGCGCCGGGCCGACCCCGGCAGTCCGCTGGACGCCCTGGACCGGGTGGTCTCCGACCACGCCCACGGCGTCCTGCTCGCCCTGCGCCATCTGCTCGGCCTCGGCCGCGGCACCCCGCTGCTGGTCGCCCGGGGCGACAGCCCGACCGCGCTCGCGGTGCGCGCCGGTTACACGGAGGCGCTGGCCACGCTGGACCTGACGGCGCCCGGACCGGTGATCGACTCCGTACCGGCCGACCAGGATCCGGCGGGGTTCGAGGCCGCGGTGCGGGCCCTGCACGAGGCGGTGACCTCGGGCCGGGCCGGTGCGGCGGTGGTCCACAACGACGTGGACGCGATCGAGATCGTCCGGCGGCTGGCGGAGCTGGGCGTGAAGGTGCCGGAGGACCTGGCCCTCATCGCGTACGACGACGAGGTCGCGGCGCTCGCCGACACCCCGCTCACGGCGGTCGCCCCGCCCAAGCGCCAGGTGGGCAGGCACGCCACGGAACTGCTGGTGGAACGGCTGACGGAGACCGGCCAGGAGGAGTCGGCGCGGAGGCATCTGAGCCTGCTGCCGCGGCTGCGGGTGCGATCGTCCTGCGGGGCTCCCGGAGGGCACCCCGCCTGATCGATTCGATCTGTTTTCGATCGCGGAGGGATCGATGCCGAGCCCCGGACGGCCGCGGACCTAGACTGGAAAGGTCCCACCCGGTCCGGGAGGTGTCATGACTTTCGTACAGATCATCGATTGCAAGACCAGCCGGTTCGAAGATCTGAACCGGCTCATGGACAAGTGGGTCGAGCAGACCCAGGGCAAGCGGACAGCCAGCCACAGCGTCATCGGCAAGGACCGCTCCGACTCGGAGCATCTCGTGGAGATCGTGGAGTTCCCCTCCTACGAGGTGGCGATGACCAACTCGCAGCTCCCCGAGACGGACCGCATCTTCCGGGAGATGGTGGCGCTCTGCGACGAGATGCCGACCTTCACCGACCTGGACATCGTGCGGGACATCCAGCTGTACAAGAGCAACGCCCAGCGGTTCTTCGAACTCCTCGCCGCCGACGGCGAGCTCCCGCCGCTCGACGAGGTCCTCGCGGAGGGCTACCACGACCACGATCCGACCAACGAGCAGGACGCCATCGGCATGGACGCGATCCGGCGCCAGGTGGAGATGTGGCGGGGCGCGTTCGACTTCGACTTCACCGTCAACGACCAGATCGCCGAGGGCGACCGGGTGTGCACGCGGTGGACCTGGGTGGCGACGCACAAGGGCGACTTCATGGGGCTCATGCCCACCACGGCCCGCACGAAGGTCTCGATGACCGGCACGACCATCCACCAGTTCAGGAAGGACGGCAAGATCGCGGAGGGCTGGTGGCAGTACGACCTGCTCGGCCTCATGGAGCAGCTCGGCGCCGTGGACGCCTCGGACGCGTAGGCCCGGCGGCGGACCCCCGGGCGGTCGGGCGGTCGGGCGGTCGGGAGCCGGACGGTCGGGAGCCGGACGGTCGGGAGCCGGACGGTCGGCCCGGAAAACACCGAGGCCCGGCGCCCCCCCGCGAGGGGTGGCACCGGACCTCGGTGATCGCTTACGCGCGCGTCAGTGCGAGTGGCCGTGACCGTGGCCGTGGCCCGCGTCCGCCGGCTCCTCTTCCTTCTTCTCTACCACGAGGGTCTCGGTGGTGAGGAGGAGGGAGGCGATCGAGGCGGCGTTCTCCAGCGCGGAGCGCGTCACCTTCACCGGGTCGATGACGCCGGCCTTGACCAGGTCGCCGTACTCGCCGGTCGCGGCGTTGAAGCCGTTGCCCTTGTCCAGCTCCGCCACCTTCGAGGTGATGACGTAGCCCTCGAGGCCGGCGTTCTCGGCGATCCAGCGCAGCGGCTCGACGGCGGCGCGGCGGACGACCGCGACACCCGTGGCCTCGTCGCCGGTCTTGTCGAGGTTGCCCTCCAGGACCTTGACGGCGTGGACCAGGGCGGAGCCACCACCGGAGACGATGCCCTCCTCGACCGCGGCGCGGGTCGCGGAGATGGCGTCCTCCAGACGGTGCTTCTTCTCCTTCAGCTCCACCTCAGTGGCGGCGCCGACCTTGATCACGCACACGCCGCCGGCCAGCTTCGCGAGGCGCTCCTGGAGCTTCTCGCGGTCCCAGTCGGAGTCGGTGGACTCGATCTCGGCCTTGATCTGGTTGACGCGGCCCGCGACGTCCTCGGAGTTGCCGCCACCGTCGACGATGGTGGTGTCGTCCTTGGTGATGGTCACGCGGCGGGCGGTGCCCAGCACGTCCAGACCGGCCTGGTCGAGCTTGAGGCCGACCTCCTCGGCGATGACGGTGGCACCGGTGAGGGTGGCCATGTCGCCGAGCATCGCCTTGCGGCGGTCGCCGAAGCCGGGGGCCTTGACGGCCACGGCGTTGAAGGTGCCACGGATCTTGTTGACGACCAGGGTCGACAGGGCCTCGCCCTCGACGTCCTCGGCGATGATCAGCAGCGGCTTGGAGGAGCCGGCCTGGATGACCTTCTCGAGGAGCGGCAGGAGGTCCTGGATCGAGGAGATCTTGCCCTGGTGGATCAGGATGTACGGGTCGTCGAGGACGGCCTCCATACGCTCCTGGTCGGTCACCATGTACGGGGACAGGTAACCCTTGTCGAAGGCCATGCCCTCGGTGAAGTCGAGCTCCAGACCGAAGGTGTTGGACTCCTCGACGGTGATGACACCGTCCTTGCCGACCTTGTCCATCGCCTCGGCGATGAGCTCGCCGACCTGCTGGTCCTGCGCGGAGAGCGCGGCCACGGCGGCGATGTCCGACTTGTCCTCGATCGGACGGGCGGTCGCGAGCAGCTCGTCGGAGACGGCCTTGACCGCGGCGTCGATGCCCTTCTTCAGGGCGGCCGGGGAGGCACCGGCGGCGACGTTCTTCAGGCCCTCGCGGACCAGCGCCTGGGCGAGCACGGTGGCGGTGGTGGTGCCGTCACCCGCGATGTCGTTGGTCTTGGTCGCCACCTCCTTCACCAGCTGGGCGCCGAGGTTCTCGTACGGGTCCTCGATCTCGACCTCGCGGGCGATCGTGACACCGTCGTTGGTGATGGTGGGAGCGCCGAACTTCTTGTCGATGACGACGTTGCGACCCTTGGGGCCGATCGTCACCTTCACGGTGTCGGCAAGCTTGTTGACGCCGCGCTCAAGGGCGCGACGGGCGTCCTCGTCGAACTTCAGGATCTTCGCCATGGGAGCGATTCAGCCCTCTCGGATGTCGAAAAACTGGTGAAACCGAACTGCGCCCCGGACGCCCGGTGCGGGGTCAGGGGCGCAGCTCAAAGCATGTGCTTCAGGTACTTCGGTGAATTACTTCTCGATGATCGCGAGCACGTCGCGAGCCGAGAGGACGAGGAACTCCTCGCCGTTGTACTTCACCTCGGTGCCGCCGTACTTGCTGTACAGCACGACATCGCCGACCTTGACGTCGAGCGGCAGGCGCTCGCCGTTCTCGAAGCGGCCCGGACCGACGGCGAGGACAGCACCCTCCTGGGGCTTCTCCTTCGCGGTGTCCGGGATGACCAGGCCAGAGGCGGTGGTCTGCTCGGCGTCGAGCGGCTGGACCACAATGCGGTCCTCGAGCGGCTTGATGGCAACCTTGGAGCTGGTGGTCGTCACGATCCGACCTCCCCCTTCGGAGATCTCACGGGGCTAACTGTCTGAGGTGGCGACCAGGTGGATCCGTCGTCGCGGGTGCCGGACCTGCCCGTCGCTGTGTTGGCACTCTCCAGTGGGGAGTGCCAGAGCCGAGACTATGACTGCGATTAGCACTCGGTCAAGCGGAGTGCCAATTCAGTGCCGCGTGGCGATTCGGTCCCGGTACGGGCAACGGCGTGACGGACCGGTTGGTTCCGCACACACGTGCGGTGAGGCGGCGTCACGACCCTAGGGGCGGAGCACTTCCCGGTCGGCCGGACGGCCTACGTCGCCGGGCCGGCCTCCGTCGTCGAGCCGGCCGAGGCCGTGGAGGACGCGGGCCGCCGTCTTCGAGAGCGCTCCGCCCCCGGCCCCCGCCTCCCCGACCCGTACGGCCGCCTTCCGGCCCAGCCGCTCGATCGGGTCCACGGACGAGGCACACCCCGTCATCCCCGCGAGCGCGCCGGCCAGCACCAGACCCGCCGCCAGCCGGCGCACGCGTCTCACACGTAGTCCTCGAGCTTCGCGACCGCGTACCCCTTGGCCGTGATCGTCTTCATCACGCGGCGGACCATGTCGGCCATCGAGCCCTTCCAGTCCCCCTTGCCCCTGAAGTGCGTGAGGACGATGTCACCGGGGTGCAGGTCCCGGTCCCACTCGCGCCACTCCATCCGGTCCGGGAACGCCTCCGAGGCCCAGAGCGGGACCGCCTTCACCCCGCACGTCTTCGCCGCGCGCAGCGTGTCCTCGTTGTAGTTGCCGTACGGCGGGCGGAAGAGCGGGGGCCGCTTGCCGAACTCCTTTTCGATGACGTCCTGCATCCCGCAGATCTCCCGCTTCTGCGCCGTGTACGAAAGTCCGGGCAGGTAGCGGTGGTTGAGGGTGTGGTTGTGCAGGGAGACACCGGAGTCCCGCATCTTCCTGAAGTACCCGTAGTCGTCCTTGACGACGTAGTCGCTGAGGAAGGCGCTGTAGGGGATCCGGAGCTCGCTCATCATCCGCAGCAGCTCGGGGTCCTTCTCCGCGCCGTCGTCGATCGTCAGGAAGACGACCTTCTGCTTGGTCGGCACGGTGGTGAAGACCGGCGGCAGTCCCTCGCCGTCGGTCTCGAAGCCCTTGCGCGTGGTGATCTTCGGCTTCACCGCGGGCGGGGCGGGGGCCTCCAGGGGCGGGCGTTCGAGGCCCCACTTCTTGGCGGCGAGCACCCGGGCGGCACGCCGCTCGCGGACCTTCTCGACGTACGCGTCGAGCGCGGCGGCCGCGCCCTGGCCCTGCTGCTGGCCGGCGGCGGGAGGCGCGGGCGCCTTGCGTCCGCTCTCGACTCCCCCCTCCTCGCCGGACGGGCCCGCACAGGCGGATCCGAGCGCGGCGACGACCAGCGCCGCGCCCATCGACCGGCGAAGACGCAGCGTCCGCTTCGTTCGCATCTGTTCTTTTTGTCTTACTAGCTGCATGGCGCCGCATCCTGTCAGCGCCGAGACGCCCAGGGCCGCCGACACCGCCGCCCGGCGCCCACCATCCCCCGGCTGGCCCACAATGGGACGGGTGACCGACCTCGCCGACTTCACCGCCCTGCTCTCCCCCGAGGGCCAGACGCTGCTCGCCGCCCTGCGCGACTACGACCCGGCCCGGGAGCTCGCCGTCGCCTCCCGGCTGCGCCGCGAGCATCCCGCGGAGCTGGTCTCGGCGGCGCTCGGACAGGCCCGGCTGCGTCAGCGCGCGGTGGCCAAGTTCGGCGCCGAGGACGCCTACCGGATGTACTTCACCCCCAACGGCGTCGAGCAGTCGACGCGGGCGACGGTCGGGGCGTACCGCGCGGAACGGCTCCGCGGGCTCGGGGTACGCGCCGTGGCCGACCTGTGCGGCGGGATCGGCGGGGACGCCCTCGCTTTCGCCCGGGCCGGGATCGCGGTCCTGGCCGTGGACCGCGACCCGCTGACGGCCGAGGTCGCCCGCGCCAACGCCGACGCGCTCGGACTCGCCGACCTGATCGAGGTGCGGTGCGCGGACGTGACCGAGATCGACACGAGCCCGTACGACGCCGTCTTCGTGGACCCCGCGCGGCGCGGCGGACGAGGCAGGATCTTCGACCCCGAGGCGTACTCGCCGCCGCTCTCCTGGGCCGTCGAGGCCGCCCGTACGGCCCCGCACGCGGCGCTGAAGATCGCCCCCGGCATCCCGCACGAGGCGGTGCCGGAGGAGGCCGAGGCCGAGTGGATCTCGGACGGCGGGGACGTGAAGGAGGCCGTGCTGTGGTTCGGCACCTCCCCCGGCACCCGCCGCGCCACGCTCCTCCCCTCCGGCGCGAGCCTGACCGGCCGCGGCCTGCCCGATCCGGCGGTCCGCCCGGTCGGCCGCTACCTCTACGAGCCGGACGGCGCGGTCATCCGCGCGCATCTGGTCGCCGAGGTGGCCGAGGAGCTGGGCGGGGGCCTGATCGACGAGACGATCGCGTACGTCACGGCGGACGCCCTCACCCCCACGCCGTACGCCACGGCGTACGAGATCACCGACGAACTGCCCTTCAACCTCAAGAAGCTGAAGGCGCTGCTGAGGGAGCGGGAGGTCGGCACACTGACGGTGAAGAAGCGCGGCTCGGCGGTCGAACCCGAGGAGATCCGCCGCCGGGTCAAGCCGAAGGGCCCGAACGCGGCCACCGTCGTCCTGACCCGGGTCTCGGGAGCCCCCACGATGCTGATCGCCCACCCGGCGGCCCGGCCTGATCCGAAAGACAGGCGTTAGGGCGCGCCGCGACCAGTCCCGCCCGAGCGCGACGCCCGGCCCGCCCCGGCGCGCTACGCCGCGAGCCGGACCGCCAGCCGGTAGTGCCCGACCGCCTTCACGACACCGGTCAGGCCGCTGATCCAGAGCCCGAGCCCCGCGCCCACGAAGTACACGACCTCGCCGTGGCCTCCGCGGCCCGGGCCGGTCGTCTCCGCCGGCACGGCCAGCGAGATCCACAGGCCGAGGCCGCACAGCGCGACGGAGAGCAGCAGCCAGACCACGCTCAGCACGGGCTCCCGCAGCCGTGCGTCGGCCGCGCGGTCCCCGTCCAGGGCGGCCCACTGGACCAGCCGTTCCCGCGCCAGCCGGTCGCGGCGCACGCCCCGGGCGAGGAAGAAGACGGCGGGGACCACGCCGCCGAGCCCGAGGGCCACGAAGAAGAAGGCGAACAGGCCCGAGAACGGGTCGAGGGACTCGTCCAGCATGATGAACCCGGCGCCGCAGATCCCCCAGCCGAGCTGGAGGGCCGCCACCCAGAGCAGGAAGACCGACAGCCGCGCCCCGCCCAGCAGATGGCGGTTGAGCTCGGCCATCGCCCGCGCCCGGTCGGCCAGGCGGGCCGCACGGTCGGGCCAGCTCCGTATCTCGGCGGGCGGCGGAGGCGGGGGCAGGGGTGCGCGTGGGGACATGCGTGCGAGACTACCGAGCCTCCGACGCGCCCCGCCCGGCCGCCCGTTCCGCCCGCTCACGCAGCAGCTCCCGCTCCCGTCCGTTACGGGTCAGCGAGGCCGCCCGCTCGAACTCCGCCCGTGCCTCGTCCGACCGCCCGAGCCGTTCCAGCAGGTCTCCGCGGACGCTCGGCAGCAAGTGGTATCCCGCCAGGGCCCGTTCCTCCGCCAGCTCGTCGACGAGGGCGAGACCGGCCTCCGGGCCCTCTGCCATCGAGACGGCGACCGCGCGGTTCAACTCGACGACCGGCGAGGGCGCGACGACCGCGAGGCGCTCGTACAGCGCGGCGATCGTCCGCCAGTCCGTCTCCTCGTAAGCCGGCGCCTTCGCGTGGCAGGCGGCGATCGTGGCCTGGAGGGCGTACGGACCGTAGGCACCGCACTCGCCGGCCCGCCCGAGCGCCTCGAAGCCGCGCAGGATCAGCCGCCGGTCCCAGCGGCCGCGGTTCTGGTCGGCGAGGAGGACCGGCCGCCCGTCCGGTCCGGTCCTGGCCGCGGTCCGCGATGCCTGGATCTCCAACAGGGCCGCCAGACCGTGGACTTCGCCCTCCCTCGGCATCAGTCCCGCGAGCACCCTGGCCAGCCGCAGCGCGTCCTCGCACAGCGCGGGCCGCAGCAGGTCGTCGCCCGCCGTCGCCGCGTACCCCTCGTTGAAGACGAGGTAGATGACGTCCAGGACGGAGCCGAGCCGGGCCGCCCGCTCCTCCCCGTACGGCACCTCGAACTCCACGCCCGCCGTCGCCAGCGTCCGCTTCGCCCGCACGATCCGCTGCGCGACCGTCGCCTCCGGTACGAGGAATGCGCGGGCGATCTCGTCCGTGCGCAGCCCGCCGACCAGCCGCAGGGTCAGGGCGGTCCGCGCCTCGGCGGAGAGCACCGGGTGGCAGGCGGTGAAGACCAGCCGCAGCAGGTCGTCGTCGATGTCACCGGGCCCGGACGGCTCGGGGTCGTGGGACTCCTCGGTCAGCTCCCGCCCGACCTCGGCCAGCTTGCGCGCGTACGTCTCCCGGCGCCGCACGAGGTCGACGGCGCGGTTCTTGGCCGCGGCCGTCAGCCAGGCCGCGGGCCGGTCGGGGACGCCCGTCCGCGGCCACTGCTCGAGTGCGGCCACGAAGGCGTCCTGGGCGATCTCCTCGGCGATGCCGACGTCACGGACGATCCGCGCGACGGCGGCGATGATCCGCGGCGACTCCATCCGGAAGACGGTCTCGACGGCGCCGGGGGCGGGTGCGGTCATGGGTCAACCATGGCACCACCCGCCCCGGCCGCGTCACATCTCCTCGATCTCGCGCACCTCGCACGTCACCTTCCACTGCGGCGGGTGGACCTCGAGGAACCGCTTCGACCATTCGACGGCCTCGGCCAGGTCCCGGCACTGGCTGATCGAGTAGCCGCCGACGACCTCCTTGGTCTCGGTGAACGGTCCGTCGGTGTAGGAGATCTTCCCGCCCTCCCACACGACGCGCTTGCCCTCCTTGGTCGGCCTGAGCCCGGCGGTCTCCAGCATCACGCCGGCCTTGGTGATCTCCTCGAAGAGCGCGCCCATGCGCTCGTCGAAGCCCGGGTCGGCGTCCTCCATCTCGAAGGCGCCCTCTTCGATGCGGACCATCGTCAGATAGCGGGGCATGGTCGTTCTCCTTGCGTGGCGGGCGGGGCCGTTCCCCGCCTCTCACTCATACGTCGAACGGGCCCGCCCCGCATCGACACGAGGAGGAGAAGACTTCGAGACGTGCTCCTAGGCGTGCTCCTAGACGTAGTCCTCCAGGCGGGCGACCGTGAAGCCCTGCTCCTGGATGTGGCGGAGCATGTTGGCCGTCATCCGCGTCATCGACGTGCCCTTGAGCTCGGCCGGGCCGCGGAAGTGGGCCAGGATGATGTCGCCGGGGTGCAGCTTCCCGTCCGCGCGCTGGTACTGCATGTTCTTGATCTGCATCGCCTCGCGCCACAGCACGATCGCGTCGACGCCGCACGAGCCGGCGGCCGCGCGGGTGTCCTCGTTCCAGTTGCCGTACGGCGGGCGGAAGAGCCGCGGCTTGGCGCCGTACTCCTCGGCCAGCTTCGTCTGCTGGCCGCATATCTCCCGGCTCTGGGCGTCCCGGCCGAGGGTGCGCAGGTTCGGGTGGGTCAGGGTGTGGTTGGCGACGCCGTGGCCGAGGTCGCCCAGGCGGGCGAAGTACGCGTAGTCGGCGCGTATCGCGGAGTCGGTGAGGAACATCGTCACCGGGACCTTGAGCTCCTCCATCATCGTCACGAACTCCGGGTCCTTCTCGGCCCCGTCGTCGATCGTGATGAAGACGATCCTGTCCTTCGTCGGTATCTCGCTGATGACGGGGACGGGACCGCCCGGGCTCCGCTTGACCGGCTTGACCCGGGGCGGCGCGGGCGGGGCGGCGAAGGGCTTCAGGCCCCACTTCCGGTACGCGGCCGCGGTCTCGGCGGCCCGGTCGGGAGCCGGAGCCCCGGTCGGGGCGGAGGCGGTCGTCGGCGCGGACGGTCTCGGGCCGGCGGTCTCCGCCCCCGCCGAGCCGCCGCAGCCCGTCACGAGGAGCGCGGCGGCGGTCAGCGCCGCCCAGGTCACGATCTTCTTGTCCACGCCGTGTTTCACGCCGTGGATGATGGCGAACGCGGCCGGGAGGTTGCCTCAGTCGACGGACTCGAAGCGCCAGCGGTGCACCGGCCTGGTGATGAGGTCCGCCGCGGGCTCCGGCAGCTCGGGCAGCTCGGCGTCCGGCGCCGGGGCGTCCCACCAGGTCAGCACGAGGACGCGGTCCTGCGGGGCCCGGAACGTCTCGCGCCGCAGCGGCTCGTACGGAAGCTCCCGCGACCGCGCCCACTCCAGGAGCTCGGCACCCCGGCCCTGGACGGCCCGGGCCTCCCACATGAGCGTGAGGATCACGGGTACAGGTTCTCCTTGCTCATCTCGTGCACGTGGTCGTGGTCGTGGGTGTGTCCGTGACCGTGGTCGTGTCCGTCGTCGTGGCCGTCCGCGCCCGGCACGTGCGGGTCCGTCACCGGGAGCGAGGAGTCCGCCGACAGCTCCAGGTCGGAGGCCGGCCGGTTCCGGGCCACCATCTCCGCGCCCAGGGCCGCGACCATCGCGCCGTTGTCCGTGCACAGCCCGGGCCGCGGCACCCGCAGCCGGATCCCGGCCCGCTCGCACCGCTCCTGGGCCAGCGCCCGCAGCCGCGAGTTGGCCGCGACGCCGCCGCCGATCATCAGGTGGTCGACGCCCTCGTCCTTGCAGGCGCGTACGGCCTTCCGGGTGAGCACGTCGACGACGGCCTCCTGGAAGGACGCGGCCACGTCCCGGACCGGCACCTCCTCGCCCGCCGCGCGCTTGGCCTCGATCCAGCGGGCGACCGCCGTCTTGAGGCCGGAGAAGGAGAAGTCGTACGCCGGGTCCCTCGAGCCGCTCAGTCCACGCGGGAAGGCGATCGCGTTCGGGTCGCCCTCTCGTGCCAGCCGGTCGATGACCGGGCCGCCGGGGAAGCCGAGGTCGAGGACGCGCGCGATCTTGTCGAAGGCCTCGCCGGCCGCGTCGTCGATGGTCTGGCCCATCGGCCGGACGTCGGCGGTGATGTCGGGGGCGAGCAGCAGCGAGGAGTGCCCGCCGGAGACGAGGAGCGCCATCGTGGGCTCGGGCAGCGGGCCGTGCTCCAGCTGGTCGACGCAGATGTGCGAGGCCAGGTGGTTCACGCCGTACAGCGGCTTGCCCAGCGCGTAGGCGTAGGCCTTGGCCGCCGAGACGCCGACGAGCAGCGCGCCCGCGAGACCGGGGCCCGCCGTCACGGCGATGCCGTCGAGGTCGCGGGCGGAGACCCCGGCGTCCTTCAGGGCGCGCTCGATGGTCGGGACCATCGCCTCCAGGTGGGCGCGGGAGGCGATCTCGGGCACGACGCCACCGAAGCGGGCGTGGGTGTCGACGCTGGAGGCGACGGCGTCGGCGAGCAGCGTCGTGCCCCGGACGATGCCGACCCCGGTCTCGTCGCAGGAGGTCTCGATACCGAGTACGAGCGGTTCGTCAGCAGCCATCGGAATCAGTTCCAGTTTCGGTCTCAGTTGCTTGAACGGTCAGTCGCATCACCAGCGCGTCGACGTTGCCCGGCTGGTAGTAGCCGCGCCGGAAGCCGATGGGCTCGAAGCCGAAGCGCTCGTACAGCTTCTGGGCCCGGGTGTTGTCCACCCGCACCTCCAGGAGCACCTCTTCGCACTCGAACGCGGTCGCGTGGTGGAGCAGGTCGGTGAGCAGCCGCGCGCCGAGCCCGGTGCCCCACTGGTCGCGGGCGACGGCGATCGTCTGGACGTCGCCGAGGCCGCCGGCGGCGGCCAGACCCGCGTAGCCGACGATCCGCCCCCCGGCCTCCGCCACGACATAGCGGCGGGTGGCGCGCGGGCCACGGGCGTGAGCCAGCTCGGACCAGAACATCCCCTCGGACCAGGCGTCCTCGGGAAACAGCTCGTGTTCGAGCACGAGCACGGGCTCCAGGTCCCACCAGCGCATCTCGCGCAGCGCCGCGACTCCGGACGCGGACGGTCCGGCGGGCTGCCCGGCGGGCGCTCCGGACCCCACGGAGTGTCCGGCGGGTTCTCCGGACCCCGTGGGCTGTCCCACGGGCTGTCCGGCGGCGGGCTGTCCGGCGGTCACTTGGGCGTGACCACCTTGTAGTTCTTCGGCACCTGGGCGTCGGGGCGGCGCAGGTACATCGGCAGCGGGTCGAGGAAGTCGGCGCCCGCCGCGAGCCGCTCAGCGGCGAGCGCGGCCAGCGCGCCCGCCGACTGGTGCTCGGGGTCGCGGGCGTCCGGGAAGACCTCGGGGTAGAGGCGCGCCCCGGCACCGACGGCCGGCAGTCCGGCGACCTGCTCGGAGATCTCGGCGGGCCGGTCGACGGCCGCGTCGGTGACGCGCGTACGGGAGTTCTCGTACCGCGCCCAGTAGACCTCCTTGCGGCGCGCGTCCGTCGCGACGACGAACGGCTCCTCGATCCCCGAGGCGTACGCGAGCCCGTCCAGGGTGCAGAGCCCGTGCACGGGCACGCCGAGGACGGAGGCGAAGGTCGAGGCGGTGACGAGGCCGACGCGCAGGCCCGTGTACGGCCCCGGTCCGACACCGACCACGAGGCCGGTGACCGCGTCGAGCTTCAGCCCGGCCTCGTTCAGGACCCGGTCGACGGCGGGCAGCAGCAGCTCCCCGTGGCGGCGGGCGTCGACCTGCCGCGACTCGGCGACGACGGATTCGCCGTCGTGGAGGGCGACGGTGACGGCGGGCGTGGCGGTATCCATGGCGAGCAAGAGCACGCAAACAGCCTACGGCTCCCGCCGGGCCCGCACGGCGCCCCGTCCCGGTCGCCCGCGACTGCTACCGTCACGACCGATACGTACGTGCGAAAGAAAAGGTGGGCGGCAGGGTGGCACGGAGCAGCTCGGGATTCGTGGCCGGGCTCACGGCGGCGGCGATCGCCGCGGTCGCCTTCCTCGCCTACCAGGCGTCGGCGAACGCGCCCGCCGACGTCTCGGCCAAGCCGAGGACCACCGCGGCCCCTTCCTCCGCCGCGACCGGTGGCCCGCGGAAGCCCGTGAAGGACCCGCTCGCCGTGCCGGCGAACTCGGGCACCGGCACGCGCGTCGTGTACGCGCTGGGCGAGCGGCGGGTCTGGCTGGTGGACGCGAAGGGCCAGGCCACGCAGACCTTCTCGGTCATGCCGAGCACGGTCCACCCGGCGCCGGGGTCGTACAAGGTGACCTCGCGCTCGGGCGCGGTGACCGGCTCGGACGGCGTGCAGATCGAGCACGTGGTGCGGTTCGCGAGCGTGCAGGACGTGTCGGTCGGCTTCAGCGCGGCGGTCGACGGCTCGCTCCCGACGCCCGACCCGTCGCGGAAGACGGGCGGCATCCGCATGAAGCGAGCGGACGGCAACGCGATGTGGACCTTCGCGTCGATCGGCGCGAAGGTCGTGGTCGTCGCGTAGCGACGCGAGGACCCGGAGGCCCGCCGGCAGGTACGGGCCGACGGAACGACCCGTCCCCGTCGGCACGCCTTCACTCGTACGGGCTACGCCGCCTCGCGCTCGACGTCCCGCTCGACGGTGTCCGGGCGGTTCCCCGGGCGGACGCCCTCCGGGTGGACGCCCTCCGGACCGTCGGACTCTCTCGGCGGGGTCGACACCGCGTTCGCCGCGGCACAGGACGCCAGCAGCTCACTCATCGAGATCCGCGCCTCCGCGCTCTCGCGCTCTGGCGTCGCCATGCATGCCTCCCGTAGGTTAGGTACACCTAACCAGCTCGTGCATCCATGTCACCACGGCTCGTGCGCTCGCCGCAACATCTTCCCGACACCTTGTCGGAACCTACGTACGTTCAGCTCAGCGCGAGGTTCTCGTCCGCCCACCGCGCGCCGATCCCGCGCAGCGCGACCGTGCGCCGGTCGTCGTCCGTGTCGCCCACCACGCGGTGGATCAGCACGTGGAGGCGGTCGTCTGTGAGGTCCTCGACCTTGCCGTCGCCCCACTCCACGACCACCACCGACTCGGGCAGCGAGACGTCCAGGTCGAGGTCCTCCATCTCGTCGAGTCCGCCGCCGAGGCGGTACGCGTCGACGTGGACCAGGGCCGGACCGCCGACCAGCGACGGATGGACGCGGGCGATGACGAACGTCGGGGAGGTGACGGCGCCACGTACGCCGAGGCCCTCGCCCAGGCCGCGTGTGAGCGTCGTCTTTCCGGCGCCGAGCTCGCCGGTGAGCATCACGAGGTCGCCCGGGCGCAGCAGCTTCGCCAGACGACGGCCGATCTCCTGCATCTCCTCCGGGGAGTCGATGTCGAGGGTGGCAGCGGAGTGCGGTTCTTCCATACGGCCCAACCTAACTGCTGCCGGCGCCCGCTCTGGCCGCGGTCGCGGGCACCGCTCCCACCTTCGCGAGCAGGTCCGCGAGCCGGTCCGTCACCGCCTCGGGGTGCTCCAGCATCACCAGGTGCCCGGCGTCGGGCACGATGACCAGCTCGGCGTCCGGGAGCAGATCGGCGATCGCCTCGGTGTGCGAGCTGGGGGTGACCAGGTCCCGGTCGCCGGCGAGCGCGAGCACGGGCACGTCGAGGAAGGCCGTGAGCGCCGCCGCCTTGTCGTGCTCGGCGAAGGCCGGGTAGAACTCCGCCACCACGTCGATCGGGGTGGACTCGATCATCCGCTCGGCGAACCGGGCGACGGCCGGGTCCACGTCCCGGGACGAGAAGGAGTACTTCTTGATCAGCCCGGCGAAGAGGTCGGCCGTGGCCCTGCGGCCCCGCTCGACGAGTTCCGCCTGGGCGCCGAGCGCCTTCAGGACGCCGGGGAGGACCCGCCGCACCGCGTTGACCCCGGCCGTGGGCAGCCCGTAGTTCACCTCGCCCAGCTTCCCCGCCGAGGTACCGACGAAGGCGACGCCGACGACCCGCTCGCGGACGAGGTCGGGGTGGCGGTCGGCGAGGGCCATGATCGTCATGCCGCCCATGGAGTGCCCGACCAGCACCAGCGGCCCCTCGGGCGCGGCGGCGTCGATGACCGCCTTGAGGTCGCGGCCGAGCTGGTCGATGGAGACCGGCACGCCGTCCGGCCCGGACTGGGCGACGCCCCGGCCGGAGCGGCCATGGCTGCGCTGGTCCCAGTAGACGGTACGGACGAGGCCGCGCAGGGCGTCCCGCTGGAAGTGCCAGGAGTCCTGGCCGAGGCAGTAGCCGTGGCTGAACACCACGGTGACGGGCGCGGGCGCCTTGCGGCCGAAGAGTCTGCGGCGGCGCGGCGCCGGCGCGTCCGACTCGACGGCGTCGGTCTCGTAGTACAGCTCGGTGCCGTCGTCGGCGACCGCCTTGCCGGGGGTCCCGCGCAGGGAGCCGTAGGGCGCGGACGTATCGAGGGCGAGCCTCGCCTTCTGCCGCATGCCGCGTCCGACCGTGAGCCGCTCCACGGCCACCCCGGCCGCCGCGCCGGCGGCGAGGACGCCTATCGCGGCACCGGCGAGACCGGCCCGCCGCCAGTTGTCGGTGCTGGACTCGCTCACTGCCGCTCCCTGTTCGGTCGGAGACTGCCCGTTCGCTCAGCCGTTCACATAGACGCGCGGGACGCGCGCGCCGATGCGGGTGACGATCTCGTACGCGATGGTGTCGGCGGCCTCGGCCCAGTCCTGGGCCGTCGGCTCACCCTGGTCGCCGGGGCCGAAGAGCACGGCCTCGGTGCCGGGCTCGACGGTGTCGCCGTCGAGGTCCACCACGAACTGGTCCATGGCGACCCGTCCGGCGACCCGGCGCACCCGGCCGCCGACCAGGACGGGACCACGGCCGGAGGCGTGGCGCGGGATGCCGTCGGCGTACCCGATCGGCACGAGCCCGAGCCGGGTCTCGCGCTCGGTGACGTAGTGGTGTCCGTAGCTGACGCCGTGGCCAGCCGGGACCTGCTTCACGAGCGCGACGCTCGCCTTGAGCGTCATCACCGGCCGCAGCCCGAAGTCGGCGGGGGTGCCGAGCTCGGGGCTGGGCGAGACGCCGTACATGGCGATGCCGGGCCGGACCAGGTCGAAGTGGGTCTCGGGGAGGGTGAGGGTGGCCGGGGAGTTGGCGATGTGCCGGACCTCGGGCCGGACTCCGGCCTTCTCGGCGTAGTCGAGCATGGTGCGGAAGACGTCGAGCTGGGAGGCGATGGAGGGGTGGCCCGGCTCGTCGGCGCACGCGAAGTGCGACCAGAGCCCGGTGACGGTGACGTGTCCGTCCTTCTCCGCCTTGAGCGCCTCGCCGACGAGTTCGGGCCAGTCGGCGGGCTGGCAGCCGTTGCGCCCCAGGCCGGTGTCGGCCTTGAGCTGGATACGGGCCCGCCGCCCGGTCTCCCGTGCCGCCTCGACGACCTCGCGCAGTGCCCACATGCCGCTGACGGTCATGTCGAGACCGGCTTCGATGCCTTCGGCCCAGGGGTCGCCGGGGGTCCAGAGCCAGCACAGGACCGGGACGTCCGTGATCCCGGCGGCGCGCAGGGCGAGCGCCTCGTGCGGGGTGGCGGTACCGAGCCAGGCGGCACCGGCGTCGAGCGCGGCACGGGCGCAGCGGACGGCGCCGTGTCCGTACGCGTCGGCCTTGACCACGGCCATGACCTGGGCGTGGGGCGCGACACGGGCACGCAGCGTGCGGACGTTCGCACGCAGCGCACCGAGGTCGATCTCGGCGCGGGCTCTGCGGGGCGGCGGTGTCTCAGTCATCGCGCCCAGTCTCTCAGGTGTGGGCCCCCGCACCGATTTCCCGGGCTGTCGCCCCGATCACCCTCACGCGTCGGGGCGTACGCCGACAGCCGCCCGGGGGCGGCGGCGCGTGCGAGACCGGGCGCGGACGGGACACGTCGGCAGCCGCCCCGGGCCCGGTCGGGGTGGTGCTGGTCGGGTCATCCGACCGGGCGGGCCGGGCCCACGGCCTACGCCACCACGTCCCGCCACGCCGCCGGCAGGGCCTCGGCCACGTCGGACGCCGCGATCGGGGCGCCGGCCGAGGCACGACGGGCCGCCAGGCCGTGGAGGTAGGCGGCCACCGAGGCCGCGTCCCGGGCGCGCAGGCCAGCCGCGAGCAGCGAACCGGCGAGACCGGACAGCACGTCCCCGCTGCCCGCCGTCGCCAGCCACGACGTGCCCGTCGGATTCACCCGTACCGGACCGGAGCCCTCCGCCACCAGTGTCGTCGACCCTTTCAGCAGCACCGTCGCGCCGAAGCGGGCCGCCAACTCCCTTACGGCCCCGAGCCGCTCCGCCTCCACCGACTCCCGCGAGGCGCCCAGCAGGGCCGCCGCCTCCCCCGCGTGCGGGGTGAGCAGGGTGGGCGCCGTGCGCGCCCGTACCGCCTCCGCGTCCAGCTCGCGCAGCCCGTCCGCGTCGACCAGGACCGGCACGTCCGAGGCCAGGACGTCCGCGACCCCCGGCCCGTCGCCGAGGCCCGGCCCGACGACCCACGCCTGCACCCGCCCCGCCTTCCCCGGCGGCCCCGGGTGCACCAGCGTCTCCGGATGACGCGCGATCACCGCGTCCGCGGCCGGCCCCACGTACCGCACCGCGCCCGCGCCGCCCCGCAGCGCGCCGGTCACGGCGAGCACCGCGGCGCCCGGGTAGCGGGCGGAGCCCGCGACGACGCCCACCACACCCCGCCGGTACTTGTCGCTCTCCGCGCCCGGCACCGGCAACAGACCGGCCACGTCCTCGTGTTGCAGCGCCTCGACGTCCGGCACGGACGGCAGGCTCTCCGCGAGGCCGATGTCCACGAGCCGCAGCGCCCCCGCGTACGCGCGCGCCGGGTCGATCAGCAGACCCGGCTTGTACGCTCCGAACGTCACCGTCGCGTCCGCCCGCAGCGCCTCCCCCGCGACCTGCCCGGAGTCCGCGTCCACCCCGCTCGGCAGGTCGACGGCGACCACGGCCGCGTCCGAGCCGCGCGCCGCCCGGGCGATCGGGACCGCGTCCGGCCGCAGGCCGCCCTGGCCGCCGATCCCGGTGATCCCGTCGAGGACGAGGTCGGCCACGGCGAGCGCCTCGAACGGGTCCTCCGCCACCCGCCCCCCGGCCGCGAGCAGGGCGGCGAGACCGCCCTCATGGGCCCGCGAGCCGAGCAGTACGGCCGTCACCCCCGCCCCGCGCCGGGCGAGCCGCACCCCCGCGTACAGCGCGTCGCCCCCGTTGTCCCCGCTGCCGACGAGCAGGACGACCCTCGCTCCGTACACATGACCCCGGCCGAGCAGCGAGAAGCAGGCGGCGGCGAGCCCCGCCGCCGCCCGTTGCATCAGCGCCCCCTCGGGCAGCGTCGCCATCAGCTCGGCCTCGGCGGCCCGTACGGTCTCCACGCGGTAAGCGGTACGCATGCCCCGCAGTCTGCCGCACCTGCCAAGCGCCCGCCCGGAGGCAGGGGTTGGCGCCGACCACCGGGCCGGTCTCCACGCCGTCCGTGCCGTCGCCCGTCGCCGTACCGCTGCCTGTCGCGCCGCCCGTCGGCGCCGGCCGTGCCGGTGCTTCAGGCGTCCCGCTCCGGAGACGGCCCGGCCCCAGGACACCGCGGGGCCCGGCCCCAGGACACCGCGGGGCCCGGCCCCAGGACACCGCGGGGCCCGGCCCCAGGACACCGCGGGCCCTGCCATCGGCCGGGCGCCCCCGGGCCCGTACACGAACCGCCCGCTCGCCCGCTCTACCCCTCGGCGATCACCACCGCCGACGCCACCCCCGCGTCATGGCTCAGCGAGACGTGCCAGTGACGGACGCCCAGTTCCGCCGCCCGGGCCGCCACCGTGCCGCGGACGCGCAGCCGGGGCTGGCCGCTGGGCTCCAGATAGACCTCCGCGTCCGTCCAGTGCAGCCCCGCAGGCGCGCCCAGGGCCTTGGCCAACGCCTCCTTGGCGGCGAAGCGGACGGCCAGGGACGCGGGGCCCCGGCGCTCGCCGCTCGGGAGCAGCAGCTCACCGTCGACGAAGAGGCGCTGCAACAGCCCCGGCGTCCGTTCGATCGACACGGCGAAGCGGTCGATCTCCGCCACGTCGATCCCCACCCCGATGATCATTCACTCACTCCACGGTCACAGATTTCGCCAGGTTCCGCGGCTGGTCCACCTCGTTGCCCCGTGCCGTAGCCAGCTCGCAGGCGAAGACCTGCAGGGGCACGGTGGAGACCAGCGGCTGTAGCAGCGTAGGCGTTGCGGGGATGCTGATCAGATGATCGGCGTACGGTACGACGGTCTCGTCGCCCTCCTCCGCGATCACGATCGTCCGTGCCCCACGTGCCCGGATCTCCTGGATGTTGGAGACGATCTTGTCGTGCAGGACGGAGCGCCCGCGGGGCGACGGCACGACCACCACCACCGGCAGGTCCTCCTCGATGAGCGCGATCGGGCCGTGCTTCAGCTCACCGGCGGCGAAGCCCTCGGCGTGCATGTACGCCAGCTCCTTCAGCTTCAGCGCGCCCTCCAGGGCGACCGGGTAGCCCACGTGCCGGCCGAGGAAGAGGACGGTGTCCTTGTGCGCGAGGGAGCGGGCCAGGGCCCGTACCGGCTCCATCGTCTCCAGGACGCGCTCCACCTCGTCGGCGATCCGGGCGAGCTCACGCACGACGGCGTGGATCTCGTCGCCCCACTTCGTCCCGCGCACCTGCCCGAGGTACAGCGCGAGCAGATAGCAGGCCACCAGCTGGGTCAGAAAGGCCTTGGTGGACGCGACGGCGACTTCGGGACCGGCGTGCGTGTAGAGGACGGCGTCGGACTCGCGCGGGATGGTCGAACCGTTGGTGTTGCAGACGGCGAGCACCTTGGCCCCCTGCTCACGCGCGTGGCGCAGCGCCATGAGCGTGTCCATCGTCTCGCCCGACTGCGAGATGGCGATGACGAGCGTCCGCTGGCCGAGGATCGGATCGCGGTAGCGGAACTCGCTCGCGAGCTCCACCTCGCAGGGGATCCTGGTCCAGTGCTCGATGGCGTACTTCGCGATCATGCCGGCGTGGAAGGCGGTGCCGCACGCGATGATCACGACCTTGTCGGCCTCGCGCAGGACCACGTCGGGGATGCGCACCTCGTCGAGCCGGAGCCGGCCGTCTCCGTCGATCCGGCCGAGCAGGGTGTCGGCGACGGCCTTCGGCTGCTCGGCGATCTCCTTGAGCATGAAGTAGTCGTAGCCGCCCTTCTCGGCGGCCGAGGCGTCCCAGTCCACGTGGTACGACCGGACGTCGGCCGCGGTGCCGGCGAAGTCGGTGACCTCGACGCCCTCGCGGGACAGCTTCACGACCTGGTCCTGGCCGAGCTCGATCGCGGCGCGGGTGTGCGCGATGAAGGCAGCGACGTCGGAGGCGAGGAAGTACTCCCCCTCGCCGACGCCCACCACGAGGGGCGAGTTGCGGCGCGCGCCCACCACCACGTCGGGCTCGTCCGCGTGCACGGCCACCAGGGTGAACGCCCCGTCGAGCCGCCGGCACACGAGCCGCATCGCCTCCGCCAGGTCGCCGCAGGAGGAGAACTCCTCGGCGAGGAGGTGGGCCACGACCTCGGTGTCCGTCTCGGACGCGAGTGCGTGGCCGCGCTCCTCCAGCTCCGCGCGCAGGGCGGCGAAGTTCTCGATGATCCCGTTGTGGACGACGGCCACGCGCCCCGCGTTGTCCAGATGCGGGTGCGCGTTGGCATCGGTCGGCCCGCCGTGGGTGGCCCAGCGGGTGTGTCCGATGCCGGTGGAACCGCTCGGCAGCGGCCGGTCCACCAGCTCCTTGTCCAGGTTGACGAGCTTGCCCGCCTTCTTCGCCGCGGCCAGTCCCCCGTCGGAGAGCACCGCGACACCGGCCGAGTCGTAGCCCCGGTACTCGAGCCGCTTGAGGCCCGCGATCACCACATCAAGCGCCGACTGCCCGCCGACGTAACCCACGATTCCGCACATGTCGGCAGCCTACGACCGAACCCGCCCGGAGGCCCGGAGTCAGCCGAGCTTGGCCGCCTGCGCGTCGATGACGGTCCTGGACAGCTCGATGGCCTCACCGGAGTCACCGAAGGTACAGAAGGCGGCGAGCACGTTGCCCTCGCGGAAGAAGGCAAGCACGTACTCCTCGCTCTCCCCGTCATAGGAGACGGTGAGGGCAAGAGCCTCTTCACCGGCCGTCACGGGCTCGACGGCGACCCTGTAGGTCCCGGTCGTCACACCACCGCCGCTCGTGGTGAAGCCCCCTGCGCACTCCGCACCGCCCTTCTTCAGCGAGGCGAGCAGATCCTGCGCACGGTTGCCTTCGTACGAGCCGAGCATCACGGTGGTCATCGGAGCACGGAGCTCGAGAACGGCCTCTTCGGGAGTGGCCGTGGGATTGTCCTTCGATAGGGCGACCGCTCTGCGTCGCGCGGACGCGGTGGGGTTGCCGGGCGGTATGAAGGAGATGGTGTCGGCAATCGGCTTGCAAATGTCCGGAGCGGTGGAGAAGAGGCGGGCGGAGGCGAAATCGGCAGGCCCTGCGTCCTCCACCTCGTACGCCTTGAGGTCGGCCTGCTCGACGATCAGCCTCTCCAGCTCGGCGACGGCCGGCGCCTCGGGCGCGGGCGCTGCAGCGGGCCACGCCTTGGAAGCGTCATCGTCCTTCGTGCGGCTTTCCCCATCGGCGCCGTCACAGGCTGCGACGAACAGCATCAGAGACACGGCGGCGACGGCGGAACGGCGCAGGTAGAAGGCTCTCATCGCCCAACTCTCATCGGTGACCGCGGCACTCCCGCCCTGACGGCATCGCCGAAGATCACCATCGCGCGGGGGGGGCGCCTGAACTCGGCCGAGCGGACCGGTGGAGCCGCCGGGCAGCTGCTCCACCAGTCCAGAACGGGCTCAGCCCAGCTTGGTGGCCTGCGCGTCGATGATGACCTTCGGCTGCTCCTTGACCTCGCCGGCGAGGCTGATCGTGGAGAAGGCCGCCAGGTTGTTGCCCTTGCGGAAGACGACGAGCTTGCTGACGAAAGGCTCGCCCTCCATGTCGGAGGTGACGGTGAAGGCGACGGACTCCTCGCCGACGGTGACGGTGTCCGGCGCGACCTTGGAGACCTTGGTCTCCTCGCCGCCGCCCTTGACCGTGAAGCCGCCCGCGCACTCGGTGCCGGCCGTCTTCAGCAGGGCGAGGGCGTCCTGCGCGCCGGCGCCGTCGTACGACCCGAGGGTCACGGCGGTCACCGGGGCACCGAGCGCCCCGAGAGCGGCCTCGGTCGGGTCCTGCGTCGCGTTCTTCTGCGGGATCTCGACGGCCTTGCGCTGCACGGTGGCGGCGGGGGTGCCGGGCGCGATGAACGACATAGCGTCGGCGATCGGCTTGCAGGCGGCCTTGTCGGTGGCGACGTCACTCGACTTGACGACGTCCCCGGCCTTGGCCTTCTCGACCTTGTGGCCCTTGAGGTCGGCCTGCTCGACGACGAGCTTCTCCAGCTCGGCGGCGGACAGCGCCTTGGCCGCGGGCGCGGCGGAGGTGGCGGACGGCTTGGCGGCGTCGGCGCCCTTTCCGCCCTTCTCATCCTTGGCCCCACCGCAGGCGGCGACACCCATCGCGAGCGAGACGGCGGTGACGGCGACGGCGGTACGGCGGAGGACGGAGGTTCTCATGTTCAACTCTCTGATCGAAAAAGGCGATTCTGTGCGAACCCTATGGGTGAGCTGATCGTCTTCGACACCGAATTACCAACCGGTACAAGATCGCAACTTCACGACATCCACGAACTCCCGCAGGGCACCTGCACCGAGGACCAGCACGACGTCGGGCACCTTGCCGTCCCGAAGACAGAAGGCGCCGGGGGCGAGGGCGTTCCAGCGGGCGCCGATCCGCCGGATGATGCTGAGAGCCGAATACCTCGCCCCGGCCGGGACTTACCGGCACGGAAGTCGAGCGAGGTCCTGTCGAGAAGGCTGCCGACCGCCGCAACGCGGCGAGGACCGTGACTGCGGCACGCACCCTGGATCTGCGCCTCACCCAGCCGTCCAGGTTCGGTGCCTGGTTCTTCCGACTCGCCGGCGGCATCATCCTGCCAGGAGGCCTGTTCCTCACATTCGTCGACCTCGCACTCACCATGGCGGAGTAGCCGCACCGCGTCGGCCCGCTGACCACTCGCCCCGCCACCCACCGAGACACCGTGCCGTTCCGCAGGCAAGGATTCCGACGTCCGGGCGGTGCCTCGCCCCGCCCCGCCCGCCACACCCCGGCGTGACCGAGCCCACCACCCACATCCGCCCCGCACCCACGACAATGGGACCCGTGATCACTTCGCCGCCACGAAGCACCGGCTCCAAGGGCAACGGCCAGCGCCGGCCCGAGGCCACGCCCTACGTCGACCTGACCAGGGACGAGTGGAGCGCGCTGCGCGACAAGACACCGCTGCCGCTCTCCGCCGACGAGGTCGAGCGGCTGCGGGGGCTCGGCGACGTCATCGACCTCGACGAGGTCCGGGACATCTATCTGCCGCTCTCCCGGCTGCTCAATCTGTACGTCCAGGCCACCAGCGGGCTGCGCGGCGCGCTCAACACGTTCCTCGGCGAGCGCGCCGAGCAGCGCGGCACCCCCTTCGTCATAGGGGTCGCCGGCTCCGTCGCCGTCGGCAAGTCCACCGTCGCCCGGCTCCTTCAGGCGCTGCTCGCCCGCTGGCCCGAGCACCCCCGCGTGGAGCTGGTGACCACCGACGGCTTCCTCTATCCGATGGAGGAGCTGAAGGAGCGCGGGCTGCTGTCCCGCAAGGGTTTCCCCGAGTCGTACGACCGCCGTGCCCTGACCCGGTTCGTGGCCGACATCAAGGCGGGGAAGGAGGAGGTCACCGCCCCCGTCTACTCCCACCTCATCTACGACATCGTGCCGGGCGAGCGGCTCGTGGTGCGCCGCCCCGACATCCTGATCGTCGAGGGGCTCAACGTCCTCCAGCCCGCGCTGCCCGGCAAGGACGGCCGGACGCGGGTCGGTCTCGCCGACTACTTCGACTTCTCGGTCTACGTGGACGCCCGCCCCGAGGACATCGAGCGCTGGTACCTCAACCGCTTCCGCAAGCTCCGCGAGACGGCGTTCCAGAACCCGTTCTCGTACTTCCAGCGCTACACCCAGGTCTCCGAGGAGGAGGCGCTGGAGTACGCCCGCACGATGTGGCGGACCATCAACAAGGTGAACCTGCTGGAGAACGTGGCGCCGACGCGCGGCCGGGCCACTCTCGTCGTACGCAAGGGACCCGACCACAAGGTGCAGCGACTGAGCCTCCGTAAGCTCTGACCATGCTGCATCTGCGGATCATGACCCCGTCCGCCCGTACGGACGCGGTTCTCGACCTGATCGACACGACGGTGGGCACCACCCATGTCGCGGTGCTCAAGGACGTCGCCCGCGATCCCTCCGGCGACATCGTGCTCTGCGACGTGGCCCGCGAGGCCGGCGATGAACTCCTGCACGGCTTGCGGGAGTTGGACATCGACAAGGTGGGGTCGATCGCCGTCGGCAACATCGACCTGTCGCTCTCCGACCGCGCCGAGAAAGCCGAGGAGGAGGCGCCGGGCGAAGCGGCGGACGCGGTGATCTGGGAGCAGCTGACGGACACCTCGCAGGAGGAGTCCACCCTCACCATCACCTACGCGGCCCTGATGATCGTGGCGACGATGATCGCTGCCTGCGGTGTCGTCCTGGACAACGCGATCCTGATCGTGGGAGCCATGGCGGTCGGTCCGGAGTTCGGCCCGCTCGCCGGGATCAGTACCGGCCTGGTGCGGCGCAGGCCGAGGGCCGTCTGGCGCTCGTCGGTCGCCCTGGTGGTCGGCTTCGCCGCAGCGATCGTCGCGACGACGTTGTTCAGCCTGGTGATGGACGGCTTCGGCCAGTTCAACGAGGGCATGCTCGACGCGGCGCGGCCGAACACCGGCTTCATCTTCCAGCCCGACCCGTTCTCGTTCGTCGTGGCGCTGCTGGCGGGCGTGGCCGGAGTGGTCTCGCTGACCTCGTCGAAGGCGGGGGTGCTGGTCGGCGTGGCGATCTCGGTGACGACCGTCCCGGCCGCCGCGAACGCCGCCGTCGCCCTCAGCTACGGCGAAGTGGGCCAGATGTGGGGCTCCGCCGAGCAGTTGCTGCTGAACCTCACCGGCATCATCGTCGCCGGGGTGCTCACGCTCATCGGCTGGAAACTGGTGTGGCGCACCCAGCGGGGCCGGATGACCCGGCCGCCGGGTGCGCCACGAGGCAAGTGACCGTCAGACGGCCTAGCCGAGCGCCGACTTCACGGCGTCGGCCAGCCGGCCGGCCACGGACCGCGCCTGCTCGATGTCGGCGGCCTCGACCATCACGCGTACGAGCGGCTCGGTGCCCGAGGGCCGGAGCAGCACGCGACCGGTGGAGCCCAGCTCCCGCTCGGCGTCGCCGACCGCGGCGGCCAGTTCACCGGAGGTCTTCACCCGGGACTTGTCCACGTCGGGCACGTTGATGAGGACCTGCGGCAGCCGCTCCATGACGCCGGCCAGCTCCGCGAGGGACTTGCCGGTGGCCGCGACCCGCGCCGCCAGCATCAGACCGGTGAGAGTGCCGTCGCCGGTGGTGGCGTGGTCGAGCACGATGACGTGCCCGGACTGCTCGCCGCCCAGCGCGTAGCCGTGCTCCTTCATCGACTCCAGGACGTAACGGTCGCCGACCGCCGTCTGCACCAGCTGGAGGCCTTCGCGCTCCATGGCCAGCTTGAAGCCGAGGTTGGACATCACGGTCGCGACGACGGTGTCGCCGCGCAGCGTCCCGGCCTCGCGCATGGCGAGCGCGAGCACGGCGAGGATCTGGTCGCCGTCGATCTCGTTGCCCGCCGCGTCGACGGCCAGGCAGCGGTCCGCGTCACCGTCGTGGGCGATGCCGAAGTGCGCGCCGTGCTCGACGACGGCTTCCTTGAGCAGGCTGAGGTGGGTGGAGCCGCAGCCGTCGTTGATGTTGAGACCGTCGGGCTCCGCGCCGATGGTGACGACCTCGGCGCCGGCCCGGGCGAACGCCTCGGGCGACACGCGCGCGGCCGCGCCGTGCGCCTCGTCGAGGACGACCTTGAGCCCGTCGAGGCGGTTCGGCAGTACGGCGATGAGGTGGGCGATGTACTTGTCGAAGCCCTCGTCGTAGTCGCTGACCCGGCCGACGCCCGCGCCGGTCGGCCGCTCCCACGGGGCGCCGGTGCGGTGCTCCTCGTAGACGGACTCGATCCGGTCCTCCAGCTCGTCGGCGAGCTTGTGGCCGCCGCGGGCGAAGAACTTGATGCCGTTGTCGGGCATCGCGTTGTGGCTGGCGGAGAGCATCACGCCGAGGTCGGCGCCGAGCGCTCCCGTGAGGTACGCCACGGCGGGGGTGGGCAGGACGCCGACGCGCAGGACGTCGACGCCCGCGCTCGCGAGGCCCGCCACGACCGCCGCCTCCAGGAACTCTCCCGACGCACGGGGGTCACGCCCGACCACCGCGGTCGGCCGATGGCCCTCGAAGGTCCCCGCCTCGGCGAGCACGTGCGCCGCCGCGACCGACAGGCCGAGCGCGAGCTCCGCCGTCAGATCCGCGTTCGCCACACCGCGCACACCGTCCGTGCCGAAGAGTCGTCCCACAGCTGTCCTCCGAAACTGCTCCGAAAAGTGCGATCCCCTGAACGCGTGATGCCCGTTTTCGCGTCAAAGCTGCCCGAAAGGGCCCAGGGGGAGGAAAAGACGTACGCCCCGGCAGCACGGGCAGTGCCGCCGGGGCGTACGTGCAAAGCAGACCGAGCAGGCGATTAACGCTTGCTGTACTGCGGGGCCTTACGGGCCTTCTTGAGACCGGCCTTCTTGCGCTCGACCGCACGGTCGTCACGGGAGAGGAAGCCGGCCTTCTTCAGCGCCGGGCGGTTGTTCTCGACATCCGCCTCGTTCAGCGCACGGGCCACACCGAGGCGCAGGGCGCCGGCCTGGCCGGAGACGCCGCCACCCGAGATGCGGGCGATGACGTCGTAGCGGTTGTCGAGCTCGAGCACCTTGAAGGGCTCGTTGACTTCCTGCTGGTGGACCTTGTTCGGGAAGTAGTCCTCGAGCGTACGCCCGTTGATCTTCCACTTGCCGGTGCCCGGGACGATCCGGACGCGGGCGATGGCGTTCTTGCGACGACCCAGGCCGGCGGCCGGCTGCGGGTCACCGAAGCGCGACGCCAGGGACTCCGAGGTGTACTCACCCTCGACGGGGACCTCGGACTCGAAGGTGGTGACCTCGGCGTAGGTCTCCTCGCCCTCGATGGGGTTCTCAACAGTGGTCTCGGCCACGATTCTCCTCAGATTTCTTTCGTTCTTAGGGGTGTGGCCGGAACTACTGCGCGACCTGGGTGATCTCGAACGGGACCGGCTGCTGGGCAGCGTGCGGGTGGTTCTCGCCCGCGTAGACCTTCAGCTTCGAGAGCATCTGACGGCCCAGGGTGTTCTTGGGGATCATGCCCTTGATGGCCTTCTCGACGGCCTTCTCGGGGTTCTTGTCCAGCAGCTCGTCGTAACGGACGGAGCGCAGACCACCCGGGAAGCCGGAGTGGCGGTACGCCAGCTTCTGGGTCTTCTTGTTGCCGGACAGGTGGACCTTGTCAGCATTGATGATGATGACGAAGTCGCCCATGTCCATGTGGGGCGCGTACACGGGCTTGTGCTTGCCTCGCAGGAGGTTCGCAGCCGTGGTCGCCAGACGGCCCAGGACAACGTCCTGCGCGTCGATGATGTGCCACTGGCGAGTCACATCGCCGGGCTTGGGGCTGTACGTACGCACTTCGTAGCCTTCGCTTCTTCAGTGGATGGAGTCCAGACACACCTGAAGCGATCATGCAGCTGGGGCCTGCACTGCCGGGACACCGCCCGTATGCGAGCCACTGGTAACTGCTCCAGGGAACCTGCGTATGGGCCCTTCGTACGAGAACGACGAAGCCAATACGCATAACAAACCGCAACAGTACCCGCGCCACCCCGGAGGGGTCAAAACGCGCGGACCCTACCGCGCCCGCTCCACCCGCCGCTCGTCCCACACCGGCTCCGGCGTCTCCCGGACGACCCCGTCCGAGCCGAAGACCAGATACCGGTCGAAGGTCTTCGCGAACCAGCGGTCGTGCGTGACGGCCAGCACCGTCCCGTCGTACGACTCCAGACCGTCCTGGAGCGCCTCCGCGGACTCCAGGTCCAGGTTGTCCGTCGGCTCGTCCAGGAGCAGCGCCGTCGTGCCGGACAGCTCCAGGAGCAGGATCTGGAAGCGGGCCTGCTGGCCGCCCGAGAGCTTCTCGAACGGCTGGTCGCCCTGCCCCTCCAGCTCGTACCGCCGCAGGACCGACATCGCCGCGCCCCGGTCCTTCGCGTGCTCCGACCAGAGGATGTCCACGAGCGAGCGGCCCAGGAGCTCCGGGTGCGCGTGGGTCTGGGCGAAGTGGCCGGGAACCACCCGCGCGCCCGTCTTCCACAGACCCGTGTGTGCCACGGACGTGTCCCCGGCCAGCAGACGCAGGAAGTGCGACTTGCCGGACCCGTTCGAGCCGAGGACGGCGACCCGCTCCCCGTAGAAGATCTCCAGCGAGAACGGCTTCATCAGACCGGTCAGCTCGAGGTTCTCGCAGGTCACGGCCCGCACGCCGGTCCGGCCGCCGCGCAGCCGCATCCGGATGTCCTGTTCGCGCGGCGGCTCCGGCGGCGGGCCGGCCTCCTCGAACTTCCTCAGCCGGGTCTGCGCCGCCGCGTACCGCGAGGCCATGTCGTGGCTGACCGACGCCGCCTGCCTCAGGTTGACCACCAGCTTCTTCAGCTGGGCGTGCTTCTCCTCCCAGCGCCGCTTCAGCTCCTCGAAGCGCGCGAAGCGGTCCCGCCGGGCGTCGTGGAAGGTCTCGAAGCCGCCACCGTGCACCCAGACGTCCGACCCGGCCGGGCCGGGCTCGACCGCGATGATCTTCTGCGCGGCCCGGGCGAGCAGCTCCCGGTCGTGGGAGATGAAGAGCACGGTCTTGCGGGTCTCCCGCAGCCGCTCCTCCAGCCACCGCTTTCCGGGGACGTCCAGGTAGTTGTCCGGCTCGTCGAGCAGCAGCACCTCGTCGGTGCCGCGCAGCAGCGACTCCAGGACCAGCCGCTTCTGCTCGCCGCCGCTGAGCGTGCGGACCTCGCGGAACTGCGCCTTCTCGTACGGGACGCCCAGCGCCGCCATGGTGCACATGTCCCAGACGGTCTCGGCCTCGTACCCCTGGACCTCCGCCCAGTCGCTGAGGGCCTGCGCGTACTTCATCTGCGCGGCCTCGTCGTCGACCGTCATGATCAGGTGCTCCGCCGCGTCGACCGCCTTCGCCGCCTCGCGGATCCGCGGCTGGGCGACGGAGACCAGCAGGTCACGGACCGTACGCTCGTCCCGGACCGAGCCCACGAACTGCGGCATCACACCGAGCCCGCCACTCACGGTGACCGAGCCGCCGTGCGGCTGGAGCTCCCCGGCGATCATGCGGAGCAGCGTGGTCTTCCCCGCTCCGTTGGCCCCGACCAGGGCGACGACCGCGCCCTCCCCGACCCTGAAGGAGGCGTCCGCGAGCAGGACCCTCCCGTCGGGAAGGTAGTACTCCAGATGCGCGGCCTCGACATGTCCCATGAGGGGCATTGTCGCCGCTCGCACCGCCTGCGCCCAACCGGTTTAGGATGCGCGGCATGAGCTTTGGGGGACCCCAGTGGCCGCAGGAGCCGCAGCAGCCGTACGGGCAGCAGCCGCAGCAGCCGGGACAGCAGCAGTACGGACAGCAGTACGGGAACCAGTACGGGCCGCAGGGCCCCGGGGGACAGCCGAGTCCCTTCCCGGGCGCCTCGGACGGCGGGACGCCCGACTGGGGCGCCCTCGCCGACGCCTCCGCGGCCGGCCGACGCCGTAAGCGCCTGCTCGTGGTCGGCGGTGGCGTGCTCGCGGCCCTCCTGGTCGGCGCGGTCGTCGCCACGGCGGTCGTGAACAGCGGCAAGGGCGACGACACGGCCAAGAACGGCACGGTGAACCCGACCGGCTCGGCCGCCCCCAGCGGCTCTCCCACGCCCGACCCGACGTTCTCCTCCGTCGCACCGCCGCCCCCGCCGAACCCCAAGGACTACATCTCGGACGAGAAGAAGGACAAGGCGCCACTGAGCGCCGAGGGCCTCTTCCCGGGCAAGAAGCTGACGATGAGCGGCCGCGCCTACAAGAAGGGCGCGACCTCGTCGACGACCGACTGCGCGAGCGTCACGCAGGGCGGTCTGGGCGCGGTCCTGAAGAAGAACGGCTGCGACCGGGTGATCCGCGCCACGTACGTGAAGGACGGGGTGGCCATCACCGTCGGCGTCGCCGTGTTCCCCACCGAGGCGGCCGCCCTGAAGGCGAAGAACCAGGCGAGCGGCGGCATCGCGCCACTGGCCGGGGCGGGCGTCAAGGACTTCTGCCGGGCCACGGTCTGTCTGCGCCGGGCCAACTCGATCGGCCGGTACGCGTACTTCACCCAGGCCGGCTTCACCGACGGCAAGAAGGTCACCACGTCCGACAAGGGCGTCTTCCAGGCCAGCGACGACCTGGGCACCTTCGCCTTCAACCAGATCTACGCCCGCGGCAGGTCCCAGGCCTCCGCGGCGGCGGGCGCGCCCCAGGAGTGACGGCGAGGGGCGGGCGCCGCCTGGGCGCCCGCCTTCGGTGAAGCGGTGAGGACGTACGGCCGGATCAGCAGCAGCCGGCGCCCGGCAGGGTCCGCTTGTTCCTGGCCTCGCGGTTGCGGGCGGCCAGCAGTTCGTCGGCCGGGTAGCCGACCTCTTCGAGGGTGAGGCCGTGCGGCCTGACCACGTGCACGGCCGAATCCCGTACACCCGCCGCCAGGACCTTCGCGGGCCACTCCACCGGGCGGTGTCCGTCGCCGACGAAGAGCAGCGCGCCGACGAGGGAGCGCACCATGTTGTGGCAGAAGGCGTCCGCCTTCACGGTCGCTTCGAGGACGCCTCCGGGCCGCCTCTCCCACCGCAGCTCCTGGAGCGTACGGATGGTCGTCGCGCCCTCGCGCCTCTTGCAGTACGCGGCGAAGTCGTGCTCGCCGACGAGCCGCTCGGCGGCGGCGTTCATGGCGTCCATGTCGAGGGTCCAGTCGTGCCACAGGACATGGCCGCGCAGCAGCGGGTCGACACCGCCGGGGTCGTCCGTGACGCGGTAGGCGTAGCGGCGCCAGATGGCGGAGAAGCGAGCGTTGAACCCGGCGGGCGCCTCGGTGAGCCGCCAGACCCGTACGTCGTGGGAGAGCCGCCCGGCGAGCCGCCTGAGCAGCTTGTCCCGGTGCTCCGCCCACAGCTCGACGGGAAGATCGACGTGGGCGACCTGGCCGCGCGCGTGCACACCGGCGTCGGTGCGGCCGGCGACGGTCAGCTCGTACGTCTCCTTGGAGCGGGTGACGGTCTTCAGGGCGTCCTCGATGTCGCCCTGGACGGTCCGCTGTCCCTGCGCCTGCTTGGCCCAGCCGGAGAAGTCCCTGCCGTCGTACGACAGGTCGAGCCGTACCCGTACGAAGCCGTCCTGCACGTCGTCGCTCACGCGATCAATCCTCTCAACATCACGGGAGCGGGCCCGTACCCCTAGGGGTACGGGCCCGCACACAGGATCGTCGGAACGCTTACGCGTCCTTCGACTCCTCAGCCGGGGCCTCAGCGGCGTCCTCGACCTTGGTGTCCTCGACCTTGGCGGCCTCGTCGGCCTCCTTGACGGCGCGCTTGGCGGCGGCCTCGGCCTCGGCGACGGTCGCCTTCTTGGCGATCTCGCCCTCGACCAGCTCGATCACAGCCATCGGGGCGTTGTCGCCACGACGGTTGCCGATCTTGGTGATACGGGTGTAGCCACCCGGGCGCTCGGAGTAGCGCGGGGCGATCTCGGTGAAGAGCGTGTGGACGACGCCCTTGTCCGTGATCGTCTGCAGCACCAGGCGACGGTTGTGGATGTCGCCCTTCTTCGCCTTGGTGATCAGGCGCTCGGCGACCGGACGCAGGCGGCGGGCCTTGGCCTCGGTCGTGGTGATGCGGCCGTGCTCGAAGAGGGACTTCGCCAGGTTGGCGAGCAGCAGACGCTCGTGAGCGGCGCTGCCACCGAGGCGGGCACCCTTGGCGGGACGCGGCATGGTGTTTCTCCTTGTGATCTGCACCGGCCGTGTGAGGTACCGGTGTCAGTGTCCGAGCAGGCGGTCGCCTGTCGGAGACCCCGCGCCCCGGAGGGACGCGGGGAACTGCGGATCAGCCGAAGCGGACCCGCAGCAAGAACGAGACCTGTCGGCCCCGAGCTCTCAGTACTGCTCGGTCTCGACGAAGCCCGCGTCCGCGTCGTCGTCGGCGCCGAAGGCGTCGGCGGCGGCGGTCGGGTCGAATCCGGGCGGGCTGTCCTTGAGGGCCAGGCCCATGCCGGCCAGCTTCGCCTTGACCTCGTCGATCGACTTCGCACCGAAGTTGCGGATGTCGAGCAGGTCGGCCTCGGAGCGCGCCACGAGCTCACCCACGGAGTGGATGCCCTCACGCTTGAGGCAGTTGTACGAACGAACGGTGAGCTCGAGCTCCTCGATCGGCAGCGCCAGGTCGGCGGCGAGGGCGGCGTCCGTCGGGGACGGGCCCATGTCGATGCCCTCGGCGTCGATGTTGAGCTCGCGCGCCAGACCGAACAGCTCGACCAGCGTCTTACCAGCGGACGCCATGGCGTCACGCGGCCGCATGGCCTGCTTGGTCTCGACGTCGACGATCAGCTTGTCGAAGTCGGTGCGCTGCTCGACACGGGTCGCCTCGACCTTGTACGTGACCTTGAGCACCGGCGAGTAGATGGAGTCGACCGGGATACGGCCGATCTCCTGGCCCACCTGCTTGTTCTGTACGGCGGAGACGTAGCCGCGACCGCGCTCGACGGTCAGCTCCATCTCCAGCTTGCCCTTGCCGTTGAGCGTGGCGAGCACCAGGTCGGGGTTGTGCACCTCGACACCGGCCGGCGGGGCGATGTCAGCAGCGGTGACCAGGCCGGGACCCTGCTTGCGCAGGTACATCACGACCGGCTCGTCGTGCTCCGAGGAGACGACCAGCTGCTTGATGTTCAGGATGAGGTCGGTGACGTCCTCCTTGACGCCCGGCACGGTGGTGAACTCGTGCAGGACACCGTCGATGCGGATGGACGTGACGGCCGCACCCGGGATCGAGGAGAGGAGCGTACGGCGGAGGCTGTTGCCGAGCGTGTAGCCGAAGCCCGGCTCCAGGGGCTCGATGACGAACCGCGAGCGGAACTCGTCGACGACCTCTTCGGTCAGCGAGGGACGCTGAGCGATCAGCATGGTGTGTGTTCCTTCATTCGTGGACGCCCACTATTTGACGCCCGACGGGTACTGCTCGTACTGCAAGGGTACGGGCGGCACGCCTCCGAAGAGGCGTACCGCCCAACCCTCAAACCAACCGTCGCCGGTCGTACATCGGACGCGGAGCGTCAGACGCGACGACGCTTCGGCGGACGGCAGCCGTTGTGCGGCGTGGGGGTGACGTCCTGGATCGAACCGACCTCGAGGCCCGTGGCCTGGAGGGAGCGGATCGCGGTCTCACGGCCGGAGCCGGGACCCTTGACGAAGACGTCGACCTTGCGCATGCCGTGCTCCTGCGCGCGGCGAGCGGCCGACTCGGCGGCCATCTGCGCGGCGAACGGGGTGGACTTGCGCGAGCCCTTGAAGCCGACGTGGCCGGCGGAGGCCCAGGAGATCACGTTGCCCGAGGGGTCCGTGATCGAGACGATCGTGTTGTTGAACGTGCTCTTGATGTGCGCGTGGCCGTGAGCGACGTTCTTCTTTTCCTTGCGGCGCACCTTCTTGGCAGCGCCCTGACGACCCTTGGGGGGCATCTATAACTCCTACGGGAGGTGGTCGGTCCTACAGCGAAGACCGCTTGGTCAAGCGTCCGCTGAGGACTACTTCTTGCCCGGCTTCTTCTTACCGGCGATGGCGCGACGCGGGCCCTTACGGGTACGGGCGTTCGTGCTGGTGCGCTGACCGTGCACGGGCAGGCCACGACGGTGGCGGATGCCCTGGTAGCACTGGATCTCGATCTTGCGACGGATGTCGCCCTGGATCTCGCGGCGGAGGTCACCCTCGGTCTGGAGGTTGGCGTCCACGTACTCGCGGATCTTGACCAGGTCCTCTTCGGCCAGGTCACGAACGCGGGTGTTCGGGTTCACGCCGGTGGAGGCGAGGATCTCCTTGGACCGGGTACGCCCGATACCGAAGACGTAGGTGAGTGCGATCTCCACACGCTTTTCGCGCGGGATGTCAACACCGGAAACGCGTGCCATTCAATGGCTCCTGTGTGTTCGGGGGTCTTCCGCAAAGCCGCTCCCGACCGCCGTATGAGGTACGAATCGGGTCCCCGGCCCCCGCCGGAGGTGCCGCCGACCCTTGCGGGCTGGGCGGGCTCTGCGTATGTACGTATTGCTTGCGTCGCGCGAAGAACTGCGGGGTGCAGGTCGGTCGGCGTGCGTCAGCCCTGGCGCTGCTTGTGGCGCAGGTTGTCGCAGATGACCATGACCCGGCCGTGACGGCGGATCACCTTGCACTTGTCGCAGATCTTCTTGACGCTCGGCTTGACCTTCATGGGATGTGAGGTTCTCCGGGTCAGTGCCACCACCCGCGGCGGAGCCGGGGTGCGGGCAAGATCTACTTGTACCGGTAGACGATCCGGCCACGCGTCAGGTCGTACGGAGAGAGCTCCACGACGACCCGGTCGTCCGGAAGGATTCGGATGTAGTGCATCCGCATCTTGCCGGAGATGTGCGCGAGGACCTTGTGACCGTTCTGGAGCTCCACCTTGAACATGGCGTTCGGGAGGGACTCGATCACGGTGCCCTCGATTTCGATGGCACCTTGCTTCTTGGCCACGCTTCGCCTTTCGAATCGGCTACCTTGATCGACTCTCGATCCGTGTGCGGACACACGGGTACACGAGAGCCGACGCATCAGTCTACGTCAGGGCCCTGGAAAAGACGAATCCGGGAAGTCTGCCCACAGGAGAAGATCCTTACGCAACCGACCACGCCGCGCCCACGCCCCCGGTGTCCGGGCGAAGCCGGTCCCGGACCCCGAGCGCTACGCCAGCGGGTCAGGCGCCGCCACCACGCCCAGCTCCGCCGGCTTCGCCCTGCCGCCGACCCGATCCCCGACGCAGCCCTCGCGGACTCGGCGCCCGGGGGCGCCTCACATGCTTCGGGCCGCTGCGGCGGACTCCGTCCACCGGTCCCGGACCCCGGGCGCTACGCCAGCGGGTCAGGCGCCGCCACCACGCCCAGCTCCGCCAGCTTCGCCCTGCCGCCGTCCGGGGAGGTGAGGACCAGGGGGCCTTCCTCGGTGAGGGCCACCGAGTGCTCCCAGTGGGAGGACCAGGTGCCGTCCGTGGAGACGACCGTCCAGTCGTCCTTCAGGACCTCCGTGTGCGGCGTGCCGAGCGAGACCATCGGCTCGATCGCCAGGCAGAACCCGGGCACCAGCTTCGGGCCCTTCCCGCGCTTGCGGGAGACGTAGTTCAGCAGGTGCGGGTCCATGTGCATCTCGGTGCCGATGCCGTGGCCGCCGTAGTCCTCGACGATGCCGTACTTGCCGCCGCCCGGCTTCGGCTGGCGGCGGATGTACGTCTCGATCGCCCGCGACACGTCCACCAGCCGGTTGCCGTTCTTCATCGCGGCGATGCCGGCCCACATCGACTCCTCCGTCACCCGCGAGAGCTCGATCAGCTCCGGAGCGTGGCCCGAGCCCACGAACGCCGTGTACGCCGCGTCGCCGTGCCAGCCGTCGACGATCGCGCCGGCGTCGATCGAGATGATGTCGCCGTCCTTGAGGACGGTCTTCTCGTCCGGGATGCCGTGGACCACGACCTCGTTCACCGACGTGCAGATCGTCGCGGGGAAGCCGCCGTACCCGAGGAAGTTCGACTTCGCGCCGTGGTCCGCGATCACCTTCCGCGCGACCTCGTCCAGGTCCTTCGTCGTGGCGCCCGGCACGGCCGCCTCACGCGTGGCCGCGTGGATGGCGGCGACGACCAGCCCCGCCTCGCGCATCTTCGCGATCTGCTCGGGGGTCTTGATCTGCACCATCGTGACGGGGGCCTTTCCTACGAGTACACGGGACAGAACAACGATACGGCCGCGGCGCCCCCGAGGGGCACCGCGGCCGTGTCGAACGAACCAGGGTCACTTCTTGAGCGCGGCCATCGCCTTCGCGGTGACCTCGTTCACCTTGCCGAGCGCCGAGATCGTCACGACCAGGTTCTGCGCCCGGTAGTAGTCGATGATCGGCTCGGTCTGCGTGTGGTAGACCTCCAGGCGCTTGCGGACCGTCTCCTCGGAGTCGTCCGCGCGCTGGTACAGCTCGCCGCCACACTCGTCGCAGACGCCCTCGGCCTTCGGCGCGTTGTACTCCACGTGGAAGACGTGCGCGCTGTCGTTGCGGCAGATGCGGCGGCCCGCGATCCGCTTCACGACCTCGTCCTCGGGGACCTCCAGGTCCAGCACCGCGTCGAGCTGCATGTCCTCGGCCTTCAGGACCACGTCCAGAGCCTCGGCCTGAGCCACGTTGCGGGGGAACCCGTCCAGCAGGAAGCCGTTGACGGCGTCCGGCTGCTCCATCCGGTCCTTGGCCATCCCGATGGTCACCTCGTCGGGCACCAGGTCGCCGGCGTCCATGAACGCCTTGGCCTTGAGACCCAGCTCCGTGCCCTGCGAGATGTTGGCCCGGAACAGGTCGCCCGTGGAGATGTGCGGAATGTCCAGGTTCTTGGCAAGGAACGCAGCCTGCGTACCCTTGCCGGCCCCGGGCGGTCCGACGAGGACGATTCGCATCAGCGGAGGAACCCTTCGTAATTGCGCTGCTGGAGCTGGCTCTCGATCTGCTTCACGGTCTCCAGCCCCACACCCACGATGATGAGGATGCTCGTCCCACCGAAGGGGAAGTTGGCATTGGCACCGCCGAAGCCTGCCAACGCCATCGTCGGCACAAGAGCGATCAGACCCAGATACAGCGAGCCCGGCCAAGTGATCCGGTTGAGCACGTAGCTCAGATACTCGGCAGTAGGTCGACCAGCCCGGATACCCGGGATGAAGCCACCATACTTCTTCATGTTGTCCGCGACTTCCTCGGGGTTGAACGAGATCGCCACGTAGAAGAAGGCGAAGAACACGATCAGGAGGAAGTACGTAGCGATGTAGTAGGGGTGGTCACCCTTGACGAAGTGGGCTTCGATCCAGGTCTTCCACCCTGCGGTGGAGTTCGAGAACTGCGCGATCAAGGCCGGGATGTAGAGCAGCGACGAGGCGAAGATGACAGGAATCACACCTGCCTGGTTCACCTTGAGAGGGATATAAGTGGACGTTCCGCCGTAGGACCTGCGGCCGATCATCCGCTTCGCGTACTGCACCGGGATGCGGCGCTGGGCCTGCTCGACGAAGACGACCAGGGCCACCATCACGAAACCGATCAGGATGACGGTGCCGAACTCGATCCAGCCCTTGGCGAGCTTGCCGCTCTCCTTGATGGCCCACAGGGCGCCCGGGAAGCCGGCGGCGATCGAGATGAACATCAGGATCGACATGCCGTTACCGATGCCGCGGTCGGTGATGAGCTCACCGAGCCACATGACGACGGCGGTACCGGCGGTCATCGTGATGACCATGGTGGCGGTGACGAAGATCGACTGGTCGGGGACGACCTGGTTGGCCACCGTGCAGCCGCTGAAGAGCGCGCCGGTGCGGGCCGTGGCCACGAGACCGGTGCCCTGGAGGATGGCGAGCGCGATCGTCAGATAACGCGTGTACTGCGTGATCTTGGCCGTGCCCGACTGACCCTCCTTCTTGAGGGCCTCGAGGCGCGGGATCACGACGGTCAGCAGCTGCAGGATGATGCTCGCCGTGATGTACGGCATGATGCCGAGCGCGAAGATGGTGATCTGCAGCAGCGCCCCGCCGCTGAACATGTTCACCAGGCCGAACAGGGAGTTGTTGCCCTGGCTCGCCTGGTCCACACACTGCTGTACGGCCTGGTAGCTGACACCGGGGACGGGGATGTGCGCCCCGAGCCGGTACAGCACGATGATGCCGAGCGTGAAGAGCAGCTTCTTGCGCAGGTCGGGCGTCTTGAACGCCCGGGCGAACGCGGTGAGCACGGTGCCTCCTGCGACCCCCGCGCCATGCGCATGAGGTGACGGTCTTGAGGTTCGACGAATAGGTAACGGTCGTGAAATCCGTGTGGGCATACCGCACGGAGCCTAGACAGTGCACGCCACCTTACCGGCGACCATGCCCCCCTAGGAACGACCAACCGGGGATGCCCCTTTTGGGAGGCATCCCCGGTTGGATGTTCAAGCCATCGAGTCGTCTCAGACGAGCTCGGTGACGGTGCCGCCGGCGGCGGCGATCTTCTCCTTGGCGGAGCCGGAGACGGCGTCGACCGTCACCTGCAGCGCCACGGAGACCTCGCCGGCGCCGAGCACCTTGACGAGCTGGTTCTTACGAACCGCACCCTTGGCGACCAGATCGGCCACCGTGACCTCGCCACCCTGCGGGTAGAGCGCGGCCAGCTTGTCCAGGTTGACAACCTGGTACTCGGTGCGGAACGGGTTCTTGAAGCCCTTGAGCTTCGGGAGACGCATGTGGAGGGGCATCTGCCCACCCTCGAAGCGCTCCGGAACCTGGTAACGGGCCTTGGTGCCCTTCGTACCACGACCGGCCGTCTTACCCTTCGACGCCTCACCACGACCCACACGGGTCTTGGCGGTCTTGGCGCCCGGGGCGGGACGGAGGTTGTGGACCTTCAGCGGGTTGTTCTCCGCCATGTCAGTCGACCTCCTCGACCGTCACGAGGTGGCGGACGGTGTGCACCATTCCGCGGAACTCGGGGCGGTCCTCCTTGACGACCACGTCGTTCAGGCGCTTGAGCCCGAGCGAACGCAGGGTGTCGCGGTGGTTCTGCTTGCTGCCGATGTACGACTTCGTCTGCGTGATCTTGAGGCGAGCCATTACGCACCCGCTCCCGCACGCGCACGAAGCAGAGCCGCGGGGGCGACGTCCTCGAGGGGCAGACCACGGCGAGCCGCGATCTCCTCGGGGCGCTGCAGACCCTTCAGGGCCTCCACGGTCGCGTGCACGATGTTGATCGCGTTGTCGGAGCCGAGCGACTTCGACAGGATGTCGTGAACGCCGGCGCACTCGAGCACGGCACGCACCGGGCCACCGGCGATAACACCGGTACCGGGGGAAGCCGGCTTGAGCAGGACGACGCCCGCGGCCTTCTCGCCCTGGATCGGGTGAGGAATGGTGCCCTGGATGCGCGGAACCTTGAAGAAGTTCTTCTTGGCTTCCTCGACACCCTTGGCGATGGCCGCGGGAACTTCCTTGGCCTTGCCGTAACCGACACCTACGGTGCCGTCACCGTCACCCACCACGACCAGCGCGGTGAAGGAGAAACGACGACCACCCTTGACAACCTTGGCGACGCGGTTGATCGCGACAACGCGCTCAACGTACGCGGTCTTCTCGGCGGCAGCGCCACCGTCGCGGCCCTTCCGGTCCCGCCGCTCGCCGCCACCGGCACCGCTTCCGCGGCGCTGGGGTCCAGCCATTGGATTTACCTCTCTCTGTTACGTCCGTTAGTCCCGGAACCGGGGCTTAGAACTTCAGCCCGGCTTCGCGGGCGGCGTCAGCCAGAGCGGCAATGCGCCCGGCGTACCTGTTGCCACCACGGTCGAACACGACAGCCTCGACGCCGGCGGCCTTGGCGCGCTCGGCGACGAGAGCGCCGACCTGCTTGGCCTGCGACGACTTGTCACCCTCGCCACCACGGATCGACGCGTCCAGGTTCGACGCGGACGCAAGGGTGTGGCCCTTGAGGTCGTCGATGACCTGAGCGGTGATACCGCGGTTCGAACGCGTCACGACGAGGCGCGGACGCTCCGCCGTACCCGACACGTTCTTGCGGATGCGGATGTGACGGCGGGCCTTGGCCGCACGCTTGTAAGCGTCGCCCTTGGCGATCTTCACACCGTATGCCATGGCTTACTTACCAGCCTTTCCGACCTTGCGGCGGATGACCTCGCCGGCGTACTTGACGCCCTTGGCCTTGTACGGGTCGGGCTTCCGCAGCTTGCGGATGTTCGCCGCGACCTCGCCGACCTTCTGCTTGTCGATGCCCTCGACCGAGAACTTGGTCGGCGACTCGACCTTGAAGGAGATGCCCTCGGGCGCCTCCACCAGGATCGGGTGGCTGTAGCCGAGCTGGAACTCCAGGTTGGAGCCCTTCGCGGCAACGCGGTAACCGACACCGCTGATCTCGAGCGCCTTCACGTAACCCTGGGTCACACCGGTGATCATGTTGGCCACCAGCGTGCGGGACAGGCCGTGGAGGGCCTTGTTCTGACGCTCGTCGTTCGGACGGGTGACGTTGAGAACGCCGTCCTCGCCCCTAACGATCTCGATCGGCGCGGCAACGGTGTGGGTCAGGGTGCCCTTGGAACCCTTGACCGTGACCGAGCGGCCCTCGATGGTGACGTCCACGCCGGCGGGAACCTGGATAGGCAGCTTGCCAATACGCGACATTAGCTATTCCTCCGTTCCCGACTACCAGACGTAGGCGAGGACTTCCCCACCTACGCCCTTCTTGCCTGCCTGCTGGCCGGTCAGGAGACCGTGGGACGTGGAGATGATCGCCACGCCCAGGCCACCGAGAACCTTCGGCAGGTTGGTGGACTTCGCGTAAACCCGGAGGCCCGGCTTCGAGATCCGCTTGATGCCCGCGATGGAGCGCTCACGGTTCGGACCGAACTTGAGCTCGAGGACGAGGTTCTTGCCGACCTCGGCGTCCTCGACCTTCCAGCCCGTGATGAAGCCCTCCTGCTGGAGGATTTCCGCGATGTGAGACTTGATCTTGCTGTGCGGCATCGACACGGAGTCGTGGTACGCCGAGTTCGCGTTACGCAGACGCGTGAGCATGTCTGCGATGGGATCAGTCATGGTCATGAATTGGCCTTCGGCCTCTCTCGCCGGGGTTTCCTGTATGCGCCATCCCTCTCCCCACACAGGGGCGGGACGGGTGCGGCGCGGGGACCTACGGCGTAGTAAGTCGTACGGGCGGCGGACGCCCAACCCTCCTAGCCTAAGCCATGGAGGGGTGGGCCTCCGCCAACCCTCTGCTTACCGAGAGACTCCGGTTATCCCGTGATTACGGGGATTACCAGGAGCTCTTGGTCACGCCCGGCAGCTCGCCACGGTGAGCCATCTCACGAAGGCACACGCGGCACAGGCCGAACTTGCGGTACACGGAGTGGGGACGACCACAGCGCTGGCAGCGCGTGTAGCCACGCACGCCGAACTTGGGCTTGCGGGCAGCCTTCGCGATGAGAGCCTTCTTCGCCATCTCGCTTACGCCTCCTTGAACGGGAAGCCGAGGTGACGGAGAAGGGCACGGCCCTCAGCGTCGTTGGTCGCCGTGGTCACCACGGTGATGTCCATACCCCGGACACGGTCGATCTTGTCCTGGTCGATCTCGTGGAACATGACCTGCTCCGTGAGACCGAAGGTGTAGTTGCCACGCCCGTCGAACTGCTTGGGGGACAGACCACGGAAGTCGCGGATGCGCGGAAGCGCGAGCGACAGGGTGCGGTCCAGGAACTCCCACATGCGGTCGCCACGGAGGGTGACGTGCGCACCGATCGGCTGACCCTCACGCAGCTTGAACTGCGCGATGGACTTGCGGGCCTTGGTGACGGCCGGCTTCTGACCGGTGATCGTGGTGAGGTCGCGGATGGCGCCCTCGATCAGCTTGGAGTCGCGGGCGGCGTCGCCCACACCCATGTTGACCACGACCTTGACGAGGCCGGGGATCTGCATGACGTTCTCGTACGAGAACTCCTCACGCAGCTTGCCCGCGATCTCCTCGCGGTACTTCGTCTTGAGACGCGGAGTGGTGGTGGTAGCCATCAGATGTCCTCACCCGTCCGCTTGGCAACGCGGATCTTGTTGCCCTCGTCGTCGAAGCGGTAACCGACGCGCGTGACGACCTTCTTGCCGTCCTTCTCAACGACCAGCTGGACGTTGGAGACGTGGACCGGCGCCTCGGTCGTGACGATGCCACCGGCCTGCGAGGGGCCGGCCTTGGTGTGCTTCTTGACCCGGTTGACACCCTCGACGAGGACGCGGTTCTCGCGGGGGAAGGCCGTGATGACCTTGCCCTGCTTGCCCTTGTCCTTACCGGTGATGACCTGGACCAGGTCGCCCTTCTTGATCTTCATGCTTACAGCACCTCCGGCGCGAGCGAGATGATCTTCATGAACTTCTTCTCGCGCAGCTCACGGCCCACCGGGCCGAAGATACGGGTGCCGCGAGGGTCGCCGTCGTTCTTGAGAATGACAGCGGCGTTCTCGTCGAAGCGGATGTACGAGCCGTCCTGGCGGCGGCGCTCCTTGACGGTGCGAACGATGACCGCCTTGACGACGTCACCCTTCTTCACGTTGCCACCGGGGATCGCGTCCTTGACGGTGGCGACGATGACGTCACCGATGCCCGCGTAGCGGCGACCGGAACCACCGAGAACACGGATGCAAAGGATCTCCTTGGCACCAGTGTTGTCGGCGACACGCAGTCGCGACTCCTGCTGGATCACGTCTATCTCCTGATTGTCTGCCGGTTCCCGGCAGGGGCTTCCCTCGCGGGAGGCCCCTGCCGAGCCTGGCGGAACGAACTCGAAGGGTTACCCCTTCAAGTGCTTACTTGGCCTTCTCGAGGATCTCGACGACGCGCCAGTGCTTCGTCGACGACAGCTTCCGGGTCTCCATCAGGAGGACGCGGTCGCCGACGCCGGCAGCGTTCTGCTCGTCGTGAGCCTTGAGCTTGTTCGTACGGCGGATGACCTTGCCGTACAGCGCGTGCTTGACGCGGTCCTCGACGGCGACGACGACGGTCTTGTCCATCTTGTCGCTGACGACCAGGCCCTCGCGGACCTTGCGAGCGTTGCGCTCGGTCTTCTCAGTCACATTGCTCTCGCTCATCAGGCGTTCTCCACCGTCTCGATGCCCAGCTCGCGCTCTCGCATCAGGGTGTAGATCCGGGCGATGTCCTTACGGACGGACTTGAGCCGACCGTGGTTCTCGAGCTGGCCCGTCGCCGCCTGGAAGCGGAGGTTGAACAGCTCTTCCTTGGCCTCGCGGAGCTTGGCGACAAGCTCCTCGTTGCCCAGCTCGCGCAGCTCGGACGCCTTGGTACCGGCGGTCATCACAGCTCACCTGCTTCGCGCTTAACGATCTTGCACTTCATCGGCAGCTTGTGGGCCGCACGGGTCAGGGCCTCGCGCGCGATCTTCTCGTTCGGGTAGGACAGCTCGAACATCACCCGACCGGGCTTGACGTTCGCGATCCACCACTCCGGCGAACCCTTACCGGAACCCATGCGGGTCTCGGCAGGCTTCTTCGTCAGCGGGCGGTCCGGGTAGATGTTGATCCAGACCTTGCCGCCACGCTTGATGTGGCGGGTCATCGCGATACGAGCCGCCTCGATCTGGCGGTTGGTCACGTACGCCGGAGTGAGGGCCTGAATGCCGTACTCGCCGAACGCAACCTGCGTACCACCCTTGGACATACCGCTGCGCTTCGGGTGGTGCTGCTTGCGGTGCTTGACCCTACGGGGGATCAGCATTTCGGTCAGGCCTCCGTTCCGGTGCTCTCAGCAGCCGGAGCGGCGGCGGGAGCGTCGGCCTTGGGGGCCTCGGCAGCCTGAGCCTGCTGCGGCTTGCGACCGCGACCGCCACGCTCGCCACCGCGACCACCGCGGCCACCGGCCGGACGGTCACCGGCGCCACGGGCCGGGCGGTTACCCGCACGGGCCGCTGCGTTCTCGGCGCGGACCTCGGCGATGTTCTTGACATCGCCCTTGTAGATCCAGACCTTCACGCCGATGCGGCCGAAGGTCGTCTTGGCCTCGAAGAAGCCGTAGTCGACGTTCGCGCGGAGGGTGTGCAGGGGCACACGGCCCTCGCGGTAGAACTCCGAGCGGGACATCTCGGCGCCGCCGAGGCGACCGCCGCACTGGATCTTGATGCCCTTGGCGCCGGCCTTCATCGTGCCCTGCATGCTCTTACGCATGGCGCGACGGAAGGAGACGCGGGAGGAGAGCTGCTCGGCAACGGCCTGAGCAACCAGCTGAGCGTCCATCTCGGGGTTCTTGACCTCGAGGATGTTCAGCTGGACCTGCTTGCCCGTGAGCTTCTCGAGGTCGCCGCGGATGCGGTCGGCCTCGGCGCCACGGCGGCCGATGACGATGCCCGGACGAGCGGTGTGGATGTCCACCCGCACGCGGTCACGGGTGCGCTCGATCTCAACCTTCGAGATGCCGGCGCGCTCCATGCCGGACGTCATCATCCGACGGATGGCGACGTCTTCCTTGACGTAGTCCTTGTACAGCTTGTCGGCGTACCAGCGGGACTTGAAGTCCGTGGTGATGCCGAGCCGGAACCCATGCGGGTTAACCTTCTGGCCCATTACCGGGTTCCTTCCTTGCTGCTGACGACCACGGTGATGTGGCTGGTCCGCTTACGGATCCGGTAGGCACGGCCCTGGGCACGCGGACGGAACCGCTTCAGGGTCGGGCCCTCATCCACGAACGCCTCGCTGATGTACAGCGAAGAGGCGTCACTGTGGTCGTAGTTGTGCGCGGCGTTGGCGATGGCGCTGTCCAGCACCTTGCCGACCGGCACGCTCGCGGCCTGCGGGGCGAAACGCAGGACCGCCTGAGCCTCCGTGGCATCCATGCCACGGATAAGGTCCACCACACGGCGGGCCTTCATGGGCGTAACGCGGATGTACCGCGCCTGGGCCCTGGCTTCCATGGTTGTCCTTCCAGTGTCTGTCATGGTCATTCCACCCCGCTACTAGCGGCGCTTCGACTTCCGGTCGTCCTTCACGTGACCCCGGAAGGTGCGCGTCGGCGAGAACTCGCCGAGCTTGTGGCCGACCATCGACTCGGTGACAAACACCGGAATGTGGGTCTTGCCGTTGTGCACCGCGATCGTGTGGCCGAGCATGGCCGGGATGATCATCGAGCGACGGGACCAGGTCTTGATGACGTTCTTGGTGCCGGCTTCGTTCTGGGCGTCCACCTTCTTTACGAGGTGGTCGTCGACGAAGGGCCCCTTCTTGAGACTGCGCGGCATCTAAACCCGCTCCTAGCGCTTCTTGTTCGTCTTGCGGCGGCGGACGATGTACTTGTTCGAAGCCTTCTTCGGCGAACGAGTACGACCCTCCTTCTGACCCCACGGGGAGACCGGGTGGCGACCACCGGAGGTCTTGCCCTCACCACCACCGTGCGGGTGGTCGACCGGGTTCATCGCCACACCGCGAACGGTCGGGCGAACGCCCAGCCAGCGCTTGCGGCCGGCCTTACCCCAGTTGATGTTCGACTGCTCGGCGTTGCCGACCTCACCAATGGTGGCGCGGCAGCGGGCGTCGACGAGACGGATCTCGCCGGACGGCATACGAAGGTGGGCCATCGTGCCCTCCTTCGCCAGCAGCTGCACGGAGGCACCCGCGGAACGGGCGAACTTGGCGCCACCGCCGGGACGGAGCTCGATCGCGTGGATCGTGGTACCGACCGGGATGTTGCGGAGGGCCAGGTTGTTGCCGGGCTTGATGTCGGCCGTGGGGCCGTTCTCAACCCGGTCGCCCTGCGAGAGACCGCGCGGGGCGATGATGTAGCGCTTCTCGCCGTCCGCGTAGTGGAGCAGCGCGATGCGAGCGGTGCGGTTCGGGTCGTACTCGATGTGAGCGACCTTGGCCGGCACGCCGTCCTTGTCGTGACGACGGAAGTCGATCACGCGGTAGGCGCGCTTGTGGCCACCGCCCTGGTGACGGACGGTCACACGACCGGTGTTGTTACGGCCACCCTTGCTGTGCAGCGGGCGGACCAGCGACTTCTCCGGCGTGGACCGCGTGATCTCGACGAAGTCGGCTACGGAGGAGCCACGACGGCCCGGCGTAGTCGGCTTGTACTTGCGGATTCCCATTTCTCAGTCCTCGTCCGATTCCGGACGACTCGACCGCCGTCAGGCGGTCGGGCCGCCGAAGATGTCGATACGGTTGCCCTCGGCAAGGGTCACGATGGCGCGCTTGGTGTTGGCGCGCTTGCCGAAACCGGTGCGGGTGCGCTTGCGCTTGCCCTGACGGTTGATCGTGTTGACCCCGGTGACCTTGACCGAGAAGACCGCCTCGACGGCCTGCTTGATCTGGGTCTTGTTGGCGCCGGGCGCAACGATGAACGTGTACTTGTTCTCGTCGAGCAGCGCGTAGCTCTTCTCGGAAACAACCGGCTTGACGAGGATGTCACGCGGGTCCGTGAAGGTCTTGCTGGTGATCGTGGCCTCGGACATCAGGCCTCGCTCCCTTCGTTGTCAGCGGCCTTGGGGCCAGACACGAAGGACTCGAGGGCGGCCTGGGTGAAGACCACGTCGTCGGATCGCATCACGTCGTACGTGTTCAGCTGGCCCGGCTCCAGGATGTGGACCTGGGGCAGGTTGCGGGCGGACAGCCACGCGGCCTCGTCGGAGCGCTCGACGACCAGGAGCAGGTTCTTGCGCTCCGAGATCTTGCCGAACAGCGTCTTGGCGGCCTTGGTGGAGATGCCACCCTCGACCACGCCGGAGACGACGTGGATGCGGGAGTGGGTCGCCCGGTCGGAGAGGGCACCGCGGAGGGCGGCGGCCTTCATCTTCTTGGGGGTCCGCTGCGAGTAGTCACGCGGCACGGGACCGTGCACGACGCCACCACCGGCGAACTGCGGGGCGCGGGTCGAACCCTGACGGGCGCGGCCGGTGCCCTTCTGGCGGTACGGCTTCTTGCCACCACCGCGGACCTCGCCACGCGTCTTGACCTTGTGCGTGCCCTGACGGGCGGCGGCCAGCTGCGCGACGACGACCTGGTGGATCAGCGGGATGCTGACCTTGGCCTCGAAGATCTCGGCCGGGAGCTCGACGGTCCCGGTCTTGTCGCCGGAGGGCGACAGAATGTCAATGGTGCTCATATCCTCAGGCCCCCTTGGCCGCGGTGCGGACCAGGACGAGGCCGCCGTTCGGACCAGGAACCGCACCCTTGATCAGGAGCAGGCCCTTCTCCGCGTCAACGGCGTGAACGGTCAGGTTCTGGGTGGTCACGCGCTCGTTACCCATGCGGCCGGCCATGCGCATGCCCTTGAAGACACGGCCCGGGGTGGCGCAGCCACCGATCGAACCGGGCTTGCGGTGCACGCGGTGGGCACCGTGGGAGGCCTTGCCACCACGGAAGTTGTGGCGCTTCATGACACCGGCGAAGCCCTTGCCCTTGCTCTTACCGGTGACGTCGACCTTCACACCGGCCTCGAAGACCTCGGCGGTGATCTCCTGGCCGAGCGTGTACTCGGAGGCGTCAGCGGTGCGGAGCTCCACAAGGTGACGGCGCGGGGTGACGTCGGCCTTGGCGAAGTGACCCTTGAGGGGCTTGTTCACCTTGCGCGGGTCGATCTCGCCGAAGGCGATCTGGACCGACTCGTAGCCGTCGATGTCGTTCGTACGCACCTGGGTCACGACATTGGGGCCGGCCTTGACGACGGTCACCGGGACAACCCGGTTGTTCTCGTCCCAGACCTGCGTCATGCCGAGCTTCTCGCCCAGGATGCCCTTGATGTTCTTAGCCATCTCGCGCGTCACCTCAGAGCTTGATCTCGATGTCGACGCCCGCCGGCAGGTCGAGACGCATCAGCGAGTCAACCGTCTTCGGCGTGGGGTCGAGGATGTCGATGAGGCGCTTGTGCGTGCGCATCTCGAAGTGCTCGCGCGAGTCCTTGTACTTGTGCGGCGACTTGATGACGCAGTACACGTTCTTCTCAGTGGGCAGCGGCACCGGGCCCGCGACCGACGCACCAGTGCGCGTCACCGTCTCGACGATCTTCTTCGCCGAGGAGTCGATGACCTCGTGGTCGTAGGCCTTGAGCCGGATGCGGATCTTCTGTCCCGCCATGGCTACTCAGTAGTCCTGTCTCGTAGTAACGCTCTGGACTCGGGGGCTCTCATGACTCCGCCTCCGACCCACGCGGTCGGGCGTGTCGCACTCCCTCTACGCAGAAATCCCGAAGGATTTCCCAACCAAGGGGGTGCGGTCACCATGACCGCGAGTCGGGGGCGGAACACCCACCGAGTGCCTGGTCGGCGCCCCGCTGACACTTCCCGGAAGATTCCCGTACGTCCGCTCCTGAGAAGGGGCGACGAGTACTGTGGGACTCGCTTCCGGTCCTCCCGACGGGAGGCGTGCAGCATCGGCACTCAACCGAGCAACCCCGACAGTCTGCCATACGGGACACGGACCTGGCCAATCGAGCCGGAGAGAATACCCCGGACGTGACCCAAGTCAAACGCCGACCCTCCGAGCCCCCGCTCAGCGCGGCCCGGACGTCCGCCGCCGCGGCCGCCTGACGACTGAGACGCCGCTGCCGGGGCAGTCGCCGGGCGTGCACACCAGTGACGAGATCTACCACCGTGTGCTGTGGGATCCCCGGTTCGATCCCGAGCGGTTCGTGATGGGCATCGCGGAGCGCGGGGCCGATCCCGCGCGGATCGACCTGCCCGACTTCGTACCGGGAGGGGAGATCCCCTGGCACCGCGTGATCTTCTTCGAGGCCGACGGAGAGCTGGTCTGGGACCGCGCGACGGGCGTGGACCGGCTCGACGAGACCGTGGCGGCCGAGGCGCCCCCCGCCGCGCCCCGGGAGGTCCTCGCCGTGCCCTCGACGAACCGGACCGCCGTGGCCTGGATCCCTCCCCGCCGGCTCTGGCCGGCGATCCAGCACATCCGCCGCGCCCACGACCGCCAGATCCACCGCTGGCCTCCGCACGTCAACGTCCTCTTCGGCTTCGTCCCGGAGGCCGACTTCGAGCGGGCGGTGCCGCTGGTGACGGAGGCGCTGAGCGAGACCCCGCCCTTCCGGGCCCGCCTGGAGGGCGTCCACTGGTTCGGCCACCGCGAGGACGCCACCGTCTGGCTCGACCCCTGCGCGGCGGGTGAAGCGCCGTGGGCCCGCCTGCGGTATGCCCTGGAGGCCCGGTTCCCCCTGTGCGGCGGGCAGGCCAGGGGCTTCACCCCACACCTCTCCCTGGGCCGCAGCCAGGACCCCCACACCCTCGCCACCACGTCCGAGGCCCTCCTCGGCTCCACGACCGCCCGGGTCGCCGAACTGGTCCTGCTCTCGCGCCGCGAGGACGGCCCGATGCGGGTGAGAACGACGGTGGCTCTGGGAACGGGCGAGGCAAGGGCGGAACGGGACGCGTGACGCAGCGGCTCCCGCACGTACCCCCGTACGAAGTCCGCACGTCCGCGCAACCCCCGTCGGCCGAACTCCGTCTAGCCAGTCGCGGATTCGGCTCCGACCAGGCCCTCCGTCGTCACAGGGGTGGTCAGGCACCGGCGTGGACCGGTGCGGGGTACGGGGGACGTTGCGGTGGACGACATATCCAGGGCCGGCCTCTTCGGTGTGCCCGGGCGGCGGACTGTACTCGCGGGCGCCGCCGCCTTCGGTGCGACCGCGATCGCCGGGTGTTCCGTGCCCGCCCCGCGCCGTGGCGAGGCCGCCGCCGACCCCGCGCCCGGGGTCCCGATCGCCAGTACGCGGCGGGCACAGCTCATGCAGTTCGCCGCGCACCCGGACGACGACCTGTTCTTCATGAACCCCGACACCCAGCGGCTGCTCGACGCCGGTGTCCCGCTGGTCTCCGTCTACGTCACCGCCGGTGAGCACAAGGGCGTCAACCGGATCGACGGCATGCCCGAGGCCCCGCCGGACCGGTCCGCGTACTCCTCCTCGCGCCACCAGGGTCTGCGCCAGGCGTACGCGACCCTCCTCGGGCTCGACAGGTTCGTACCGTGGCAGAAGGGCGTCGCCACCCTCCGCGGCGGGCGCCATGCCGAGATCAACACGCTCGCGCACGGCGGACGCCGCGTCGAGCTGATCTTCATCAACCTGCCCGAGCACGCCCCGCGGCACTTCACCGCCCTGCCCGCCCTCTGGCACGACCGGGCGCTCGAACTCCGTACGCACCTCTCCACCGGCTCCCCCGTCGACCGGTCCGACCCCTACGACCACGACCAGCTGGTCGACGTCCTCGTCGGGCTCCTCGACCGCTACCGGCCGACCGTCGTGCACACCCTCGACCCGGACCCCGACATCCAGGTCAGCAACGAGGCCACCCGCCGGCGCGACAGCGAGCAGCCCGGCTACTCCGACCACGGCGACCACACCGCCGTCGCCTGCTTCACCTGGGCCGCGCTGATCCGCTGGGTCGCCGAGGCGCAGAAGGGGCCGGGGACGATACCCGCGTTCGTCGTGACCTCGTTCCGCGGCTACTACAACCGCCACTGGCCCAAGAACCTCCCCCCGCAGCTCCTCGAGGAGAAGGCCGGCCACCTCTTCCAGTACGGCGGCGATCCGGGCTGGGAGTGCGGCAACCCCTCCGGCTGCGGCGACTACGGCGTGGGCGGCGGCCGGCCCCTCACCAACCGCAAGGGCTGGGTCAGGTCCACGCACCACCGCTGGCCGGACGCCGGTCCCGCGATCGGCGCGCGGCCCGACGGGCGGCTCGACGCGTTCGGGGTGCTCGGACTGCGGGCCGTCCGCTGGCGGGAGACGGAGAAGGACTCGGGCCTGTGGGGCGAGCCGGAGGACCTCGGCGGCGGGCCGCTCGCGCCGGCGCTCGGCTCGGCCACCCTGCCTGACGGCAGGACTCTGCTCTTCGGCGTGCGGTTCGCCGCGTTCGGCGGCCGCGGCGGTCCCAACAAGCGGGAGGTCGTCCTGCTGGAGCAGCGCTCCCCCGGCGGTCCGTTCCTCGCCTGGCGGGGCCTCGGCAATCCGGAACGGAGCGACGACCGCGGCCGTCGGATCGGTGTGCCGGTGGCCGTGACCACCCCCGACGGCCGGGTCCATCTCTTCGTACGGAACGCGGACAAAGGTGTGTCGACGCGCGTCCGCGGCGCGGACGGGTCCTGGTCCCCGTGGCGGACGCTCCCCGGCACCGAGGAGATCCAGGACGGTCTGGACGCCGTGGTCGACGCCGGGGGCCGCGTCCACGTCCTCGCCGCCGGGCGCGAGTCCGTCCTGCACTGGGTCGACTCCGCCCCGGCCGCACCGCTCCCCCTGTCGGGCGACCCGGTCGCCGCCGTACCGTCCCGGGGCCGCACCGGTGTCGACGTGTACTACCGAAGGCCCGCCGCCAGGCAGCTACTCTCGCCGGGGCGGGGGAACGTGTCCTTCGACGGGTACGGCTCCGTGACCGCGGCGGCCGACGCGCGGGGGCCGGTCCTTCTCGGCCGGGACCTGCGCGGCCGGATCCAGCTGCGTCGGGACGACCGGCTTTTCACCCGTACGAGCGGAACGGCGGCCGTCCAGGCGGCGGCCCTGCGGCTGACCCCGGGCGGACCGGTCGCCGTCGGCCTGGGCGCGGACGCCCACCCGTGGGTGTGGCGGCCGACGAAGAGGTCCGCACTCGCCGAGAGCGAATAGCACGGGTCACCACCGCGGCGAGCTCCCCACGCCGGGAGAAGCCCAGCCGCCCGGCACGACGAAAAGGGCCCCCGCCCCGCCGCGAACGGCGGGCCGGGGGCCCTTTCATGACGCTCCGTCAGGAGCGGCACAGGTCAGACGATCGACAATTACTTGTTGATCTTGACGACCTGGCCGGCGCCCACGGTCCGGCCACCCTCACGGATGGCGAACTTCAGGCCCTCCTCCATGGCGACGGGCTGGATCAGCTCGACGGTCATGGAGGTGTTGTCGCCCGGCATGACCATCTCGGTGCCCTCGGGGAGGGTCACGACGCCGGTCACGTCCGTGGTACGGAAGTAGAACTGCGGGCGGTAGTTGTTGAAGAACGGGGTGTGACGGCCACCCTCGTCCTTCGACAGGATGTAGGCCTGGGCCTCGAAGCTCGTGTGCGGCGTGACCGAACCCGGCTTGATGATGACCTGGCCGCGCTCGACGTCCTCGCGCTTGATGCCACGGAGGAGCAGACCGACGTTCTCACCGGCCTGGCCCTCGTCGAGCAGCTTGCGGAACATCTCGATGCCGGTGACCGTGGTGGTGACCTTCTCGGTCTTGATACCGACGATGTCGACGGTCTCGTTGACCTTGAGGACACCACGCTCGATACGACCGGTGACGACGGTGCCACGACCGGTGATCGTGAAGACGTCCTCGATCGGCATCAGGAACGGCTTGTCGACGTCGCGCTCGGGCTGCGGGATCGCCTCGTCGACGGCGGCCATCAGGTTCAGGACCGACTGGCCCCACTCCTTGTCGCCCTCGAGCGCCTTGAGCGCCGAGACCTTGACGACCGGCAGGTCGTCGCCCGGGAACTCGTACTCGGAGAGGAGCTCACGGACCTCGAGCTCGACGAGCTCCAGGATCTCCTCGTCGTCCACCATGTCGGCCTTGTTCAGGGCGACGACGATGTACGGAACGCCGACCTGGCGGGCCAGGAGCACGTGCTCCTTGGTCTGCGGCATCGGGCCGTCGGTGGCGGCGACCACGAGGATGGCGCCGTCCATCTGCGCCGCACCCGTGATCATGTTCTTGATGTAGTCCGCGTGACCGGGGCAGTCGACGTGGGCGTAGTGACGCGACTCGGTCTGGTACTCGACGTGCGCGATGGAGATGGTGATACCGCGCTGGCGCTCCTCAGGAGCCTTGTCGATCTGGTCGAAGGCCGAGGCCTCGTTCAGGTCCGGGTACGCGTCGTGCAGCACCTTGGTAATGGCGGCCGTGAGGGTCGTCTTACCGTGGTCAATGTGACCGATGGTGCCGATGTTGACGTGCGGCTTAGTCCGCTCGAACTTCGCCTTCGCCACTGGGGTCCTCCTGGAGTGGTTCTGAACGCCTTGCTTCATCGGCGCCAGGTGATCTTTGCTGGGATGCCATCCGCCGGGGCCCGATCCCTCGGGTTTCGGGGGGCGTAGCCCCGGCGACTGGTGTCAAGCCTAAAGCGTGCACTCGGGTGAGTTACTCGCCCTTGGCCTTCGCGATGATCTCCTCGGCGACGTTCCGGGGAACCTCGGCGTAGGAGTCGAACTGCATCGAGTAGCTTGCGCGACCCGAGGTCTTGCTGCGGAGGTCTCCGACGTAGCCGAACATCTCCGAGAGGGGCACGAGGCCCTTCACGACGCGAGCGCCGCTGCGCTCCTCCATGGCCTGAATCTGACCACGGCGGGAGTTGATGTCGCCGATGACCTCACCCATGTAGTCCTCGGGCGTGACGACCTCAACGGCCATCATCGGCTCAAGGATGACGGGGGAAGCCTTGCGCGCGGCCTCCTTGAAGGCCTGCGAACCGGCGATCTTGAAGGCGAGCTCGGAGGAGTCGACCTCGTGGTAGGCACCGTCGAGAAGGATGACGCGGACGCCAGTCATCTCGTAGCCGGCCAGGATGCCGAACTGCATGGCCTCCTGCGCACCGGCGTCGACCGAAGGGATGTACTCCTTCGGGATGCGGCCACCGGTGACCTTGTTCACGAACTCGTACGAGGCGTCGCCGCCCTCGATGGGCTCGATCGCGATCTGCACCTTGGCGAACTGACCGGTACCACCGGTCTGCTTCTTGTGGGTGAAGTCCACGCGCTCGACGGCCTTGCGGATCGTCTCGCGGTACGCGACCTGCGGCTTGCCGACGTTCGCCTCGACCTTGAACTCGCGACGCATACGGTCGACGAGGATGTCGAGGTGAAGCTCGCCCATACCACCGATGATGGTCTGGCCGGTCTCCTCGTCCGAGTGCACCTGGAAGGAGGGGTCCTCCTCCGCGAGACGCTGGATGGCGACACCCAGCTTCTCCTGGTCACCCTTGGACTTGGGCTCGATCGCGACCTGAATGACCGGCGCCGGGAAGTCCATGGACTCCAGGATGACCGGGTTCTTCTCGTCGCACAGCGTCTCACCGGTGGTGGTCTGCTTCAGGCCCATGACGGCGACGATGTCGCCGGCGCCCACCGAGTCGATCTCCTCACGCTTGTTCGCGTGCATGCGGTAGATCTTGCCGATGCGCTCCTTCTTGCCCTTGACGGAGTTCAGCACCGAGGTGCCGGCCTCCAGGCGACCGGAGTAGATCCGGACGAAGGTGAGCTTGCCGAGGTGCGGGTCGCTCGCGATCTTGAACGCGAGGGCCGACAGCGGCTCCTCCTCGGACGGCTTGCGCTTGACGACCAGCTCCGCGTCCTTGACGTCGTGGCCCTCGATGGCCTCGACGTCCAGGGGGGAGGGGAGGTAGCGCACGACGGCGTCGAGCAGGGGCTGAACACCCTTGTTCTTGAACGCGGTGCCACAGAAGACGGGGGTGATCGTCTTCTCGCCGCCACCCTTGCCGGAGGCAATGGTGATACGACGGATCGCGGCGTACAGCTGCTCCTCGGTGGGCTCCTGGCCCTCGAGGAAGAGCTCCATGATCTCTTCGTCGTTCTCGGCGACGGTCTCGACCAGCTTGCCGCGCCACTCTTCAGCGGCCTCGGTGTGCGTGGCCGGGATGTCGACGACGTCGTACATCTCGCCCTTGGTCGCCTCGGCGGACCAGACCAGAGCCTTCATGCGGACGAGGTCCACAACACCCTGGAAGTCCATCTCGGAACCGATGGGGAGCTGCATGACGATCGGGACGGCGCCGAGGCGGTCCACGATCATGTCGACGCAGCGGTGGAACTCGGCACCCGTACGGTCGAGCTTGTTGACGAAGCAGATACGCGGAACGCCGTAGCGGTCCGCCTGACGCCAGACGGTCTCGGACTGGGGCTCGACACCGGCGACGCCGTCGAACACCGTCACGGCACCGTCGAGCACGCGGAGCGAACGCTCCACCTCGACGGTGAAGTCGACGTGGCCCGGGGTGTCGATGATGTTGATGGTGTGGTCGACGTCCTCGAGCGGCCAGTGGCAGGTCGTCGCGGCGGACGTGATCGTGATGCCGCGCTCCTGCTCCTGCTCCATCCAGTCCATCGTGGCAGCGCCGTCGTGGACTTCACCGATCTTGTACGAGACGCCGGTGTAGAACAGGATCCGCTCGGTGGTGGTCGTCTTGCCCGCGTCGATGTGAGCCATGATGCCGATGTTGCGCACCTTGGCAAGGTCAAGCGAAGTGGTAGCCATATCGGCTCAGTCTTCTCTCGGTCTCGATGTGGGTTGCGACTACCAGCGGTAGTGCGCGAAGGCCTTGTTGGACTCGGCCATCTTGTGCGTGTCCTCGCGCTTCTTGACCGAAGCACCGAGGCCGTTGGAGGCGTCGAGGAGCTCGTTCATGAGGCGCTCGGTCATGGTCTTCTCGCGACGGGCGCGGGAGTAACCCACGAGCCAGCGCAGAGCCAGGGTGGAGGCGCGACCGGGCTTGACCTCGATCGGCACCTGGTAGGTGGCGCCACCGACACGGCGGGACTTGACCTCGAGGGACGGCTTCACGTTCTCGAGGGCGCGCTTCAGCGTGATGACCGGGTCGTTGCCGGTCTTCTCGCGGAGGCCTTCCATGGCACCGTAGACGATGCGCTCGGCGGTGGAACGCTTGCCGTCCAGCAGGATCTTGTTGATCAGCGAGGTGACAAGAGGAGAGCTGTAGACCGGGTCGATGATGACCGGGCGCTTCGGGGCGGGGCCCTTACGAGGCATTCTTACTTCTCCTTCTTGGCGCCGTAGCGGCTGCGAGCCTGCTTACGGTTCTTGACGCCCTGCGTGTCGAGGGAACCGCGGATGATCTTGTAGCGAACACCCGGCAGGTCCTTCACACGGCCACCGCGCACGAGCACGATGGAGTGCTCCTGCAGGTTGTGACCCTCACCCGGGATGTAGGCCGTGACCTCGATGCCCGAGGTCAGACGCACACGCGCGACCTTACGGAGGGCCGAGTTCGGCTTCTTCGGGGTGGTCGTGAACACACGCGTGCAGACGCCGCGACGCTGAGGGGAACCCTCGAGTGCGGGCGTCTTGTTCTTCTCGACCTTGTCCTGCCGGCCCTTCCGGACCAGCTGCTGGATCGTAGGCACTACTTCTCCGGTTTCTGTGTGCCGTCGTAAAACTAACCTGGAACACCGCACCGACCCACGCGGTCGGGTGTGTCGAATACTGCGGACCTCCGCCGAGGGCGGAAAAAGCGCAGATTGCGGTGGCCGTTGATGAACTCGCCATGCGGTTGAGGACACGCACACGAGCCCAGGCACACCCCAGGCACAAGGTCTGAGCGTACCTATCGCATGGACTCCGGTCAAAACAAATGCCCACGCGTACGGGGCCGGGCGGACGTGGGAGAACGAACACCGGAACGGTCGGTACCCCGCCCGTGACGCAGAGCGCGCCACCCACCTCGAACCGGGCCCCGCCGGACGCCCCGGAGAGGCCGCGGAGCCGGGTCGGGCGGGCGGCGCGGAGGGGGTCGCGACGCCTGGAGCGCCGTGAGCCCGCCCGGGCCGGGCCGGTGGGGCCGGGCCGGTGGGGCCGGGCCGGTGGGGCCGGGCCGGACAGGTGGGGGTCGCGACGCCCGGCACGGCGGACGGCGCGGAGGGGGTCGCGACGGCCGGCGCGCCGCGAGCCCGGACCGGACCGAGCCGGTGGGGCCCGGCTCGGCCTGAATCGGTCGGGGCTCGGGTCAGTCCCGGGCGGCGCGGCGGGGTTCGCCCGGGGTCCGTGGCTCCGCCTCGCCCTCGCCGGGCTCCAGGAACTGGTTGACGACCTTGACGAACACACCCATTCGCTCATCGGGGACACCGAGCCAGCGGGCGAAGTCCTCCAGGGTGGGCTGCCAGTCTCCGGGTGGCAGCAGGTCCGCCGCCAGGGGCAGCTCGTCGGGGGTGACCCGGCCCGAGCGGATCAGCATGTCGCGGACGGAGACCCCGAGAAGCGGGGCGATCCTGCGCATGGTCTCCAGGTCGGGCATGCTCTGCCGCTGCAGCAGCCGCGTCACGGCGGCACGGTGCACGCCGGCCTCGTCCGCGATCCGCGACTTTCCTCCGCCGCGCGGGCTGTCGATGTCGTAGCCGCGCGCTCTCATCAGGCCTTCCACCCAGCCTGCGAACTCGTCGAGCCCTTGAGTGCTCATGTGTACCGCTCCCTCGCTCCCCACCCTCCGGGCGCCCCACTCTAGCGTGCTTGCGCGCACAGAATTACGTGCTTTTGAGCGCGCAATCGTGTCGAATCGGTGAAGACCTGCCCCGGCACGCTCCACAAACTTGTTGCGCGCCCGCACGCAACATGTAACGCTGGCTCGCCGCCGACCTCATCGGCCTCCCGAGCCCCAGGGACCTCACCGGCCCCACGGGTCGCCCGTTGGCCCGGAGACTGGAGAAAACCTTGCTCCTCCCTGATTCCTCTTCCTGGCAGGCCGCCGCCGCGTGTGCCGACCTCTCCCCGGCCGTCGTCTTCGCCCGCCGCGTCCAGCAGGCGGCCCCGGCGCTCCGCGCCTGCGGGCACTGCCCCGTACGCCGCGAGTGCGAGGAGACGGTCGCCCCGGCGGAGAGCTACTTCGACGGCGTCTGCGCCGGCCGCCTGTGGCGCAACGGCCGTGCCGTACCCGAGTCGCGTACGGCGAAGGTCATGGGACCGGTCATCGCCGGAGGCGTCCGTGGCTGAGCTCGCCGTCGAGCGGATCCTCACCGACATCGCCCTGTGGACCGCCACGCTCGCCCGCCAGTTCCCCGAGCTCACCGAAGAGCTCGCGCCCGGACGCCGCTCCCCCACCGGTGCCCCGCCGGCCGCGCCGCACCCTGGCCGCGACGAGCTCATCCGCGAGGAGCGCCGCGAGGCGCTGCTGCTCCAGCAGCGGCACGGGCTCGCCGTTCCCGGCCACGGCGCCGCGCCGATCCGGCTGCACGTCTCCGACGCGATCCGCGACATCACGGACGGCGTGGTGGAGCTGGAGGAGGCGGTACGCGCCCGGCTCGGCCTCCCCCGCCCCGGCCGCGCGGCCGTCGTGGAGCGACTGCGGCGGACGACCGCGCTGCTCGACGAGATCGCCACCCACCCCGACCTCGCCCGGCACGTACGCGACGAACTGCGACGGATGGCACGGCGGTGCGCGCGGACGCTGGGCGACACGGAGACGGTGGTCCGGGTCTCGGGACGCTGCCCGTGGTGCGACTCGGTGTCGCTCCGGGCGTTCCCCGACCGGCGCGCGGTGCTCTGCGTGAACCCCGCCTGCACCTGCACCGCGGAGGACTGCGGCTGCCAGGACGATCCCGCGTACCGGCACCTGTGGCCGGAGACGGAGTGGCCCGAGCTGGCCGACGCGGCCGGCTGCCGTACCGAGGAACTCGAAGCCGCGATGGAGGAGACCCCTTGCTGACGTCCCTGACCCTGCCGACACTGCCCGCCCTGATCCCCGGCCCCCTCGCGGCCGAGGAGGCGGGGGTCGCGCCGGCGACGATCCGCAAGTGGGTCCAGCTGGGCCACCTGAGGGCCGCCGGCAAGGCGGGCCGGGCCCAGCTCTTCCGCCTGGAGGACGTCTTCGCGGCGGAAAGGGCGGCCCGGCGCCGTCCTCGTACCGCATAGGCGGGCAGGCCGCCCGACGAAGCGCCCCGTGTCTCCCGAGGAGGGAGGCACGGGGCGCTTCGTCATGCCCGCGCGAAGCCGGCGACGGCGTCCCGGTCACGCAGGAGGGGACGCAACCGCCGACTGCGATTCGCCATGCCCGTGACGCCGCGGGCACCCCCGCCGTTCCGCGGAAAGACAGAGGGTGCGGCCGCGGCCCTGCCACCGAGTCCGTGACGGCGCGGGTGCCTGCACCCCGCCGACCCCCTGGAACGGCCGGGCCGTCCAGGCGGTCGAGGCGCCCCCGGACCACCCGGCGCGCGCCCGCGGCAGGGGGGCTCACACGCCCGCCGACATCGAAGGTCCGAGCCACCCCCGGTTTTAGTTGCGTGCGCGCACGCTCTCTGTCACAGTTGGTGCAGCGGCGGAGCTGTGCCCGACAACGGGCCACAGGCTCCGCCGTTCGCCGTCCGGGAGCGCTCCGCGGCCTCGCCCCCTTCCCCGCGTCGAGCGCCCCGGACGGTACCCGACCCACGCGACAACGCGGCCCACACCACGCCCCTCACCTTCCACCGAGGAGAACCGTCATGACCACTCCCCCGAGTGCGTTCCCGGACGTCGAGAAGCTGGTCGTCGACGTCCTCAAGGCAGACCCGGCCCTGGCCGGCGCCACGATCGCCGTCCAGGCGCCGGCCGGCTTCGACGGCACGCAGAGCGCCGTCCTGGTCAACCGCCGCGGCGGCGCCTGGATCGGCGACCTGCACATCGACAAGCCGCTCATCGAGTTCGAGGTGTACGGCCCGACCAAGAACGCGGCCCACGTCCTCGCCAACGCGGCCCGGCGCGCACTGCTCGCCACGATGGGCAAGCGGATCGGCGTCAACCTCGTCCAGGACGTGGAGGAGATGGACGGGCCGCGCTGGCTGCCCGACTACGTCTACCGGGGCGCCAACCGCTACCTCTGCGTCATCCAGCTCTCCCTGAGCGTCTTCTAGACGCCGCCGGAGCCGCGCCCGGAGCCCCGGCTTCGCCGCCGCGGCCCTCCGCGCCGGGCTCCCGCTCCGGCCCTCCCCACCGAGCGCCCCGGGCGCTCCCCACAGACCAGGCCTCGCCGTCCGGCGGGGCCTTTGCCGTACCCGGGCACGCCGCCCGGACCGGCACCCCTCTCAACACAAGGAGAACCTCACCATGGCTGGAAACAACTCCGCCGAGATCCGCGTCGCAGGCGTCGGCAAGCTCTACGTCGCCAAGGTCGACACCGCCGTCCCGACCTTCGGCGCCGGCGACTCCGCCGCCGACTGGACGGGCTGGACGGACCTCGGCTTCACCACCGGCGACGGCGTCACCTTCTCGAAGAAGGACAAGCTGGAGGCCATCGACTCGTGGCAGTCGGTCTCCCCGGTGCACTACATCTACTCGGCCCGTGACCTCTCGCTGAAGTTCTCCATGCTCCAGTTCAACGAGGACACGCTGCCGTTCTTCATGGGCGGCGGCAAGGTCGAGGCGGACCCGTCGTCGCAGGCCGAGACCTACAAGTACGACATCGCCGAGCGTCCGTACGCGGACGTGCGCGCGCTCGGCCTGGAGTTCACCGACGTCAAGGCCGGTGGCACCACCGCGGTGACGTACCGCTTCATCATCCCGCGCGGCCAGGTCACCGCGTCCGACGACATCAAGCTGGCCCGCAAGGCCGCGTCCCAGCTGGGCGTGACCTTCACGGCCATGTCGAACGGCAACGGCAAGCCGCTGGCCTCCTTCCTCATGAAGGACAGCCAGTACGGCGCGGCGGTCTGACCCATCCCCACCCGGGGCGGGACGGCCGACCGCCGTCCCGCCCCACCCCTCTCCTCTTCACTCACTCGAACAAGGAGTACGCATCACCATGGCCCGTTTCGACGTCAACGCCGCCCGCGCCCAGCGCCTGGAGGTCTCCGGCCGCAGCTGGTCCTTCGAGCTGGACGGCGAGAGCTACACCCTTCCCACCGAACTCAGCCGCGCGACCGCCAAGGCGCTGCGCAAGCTCGACGACAACGACGTGGACGGCCTGCTCGCGCTCCTGATGGGTGAGAAGCAGTTCGCTCGCTTCGAGCAGCACGACATCACCATGCAGGACATCGCCGCCATCCTGGAGGCCTACGGCAAGGAGACCGGGCTCGGCCTGGGGGAAGACTGAGCCTCGTCGAGTTCGTCGACGAACACGCCGAGGCCCTTGAGGCGGATCTCCTCCGCTACTACGCCACCGATCTCCTCGACTGGTACCGCGGCGAGCTCTCCAGCCGCCGCCTCTTCACACTGATCAAGCACCTGCCCGCGGACGGCGCCGTCCAGCGCCAGATCCACGGGGAGGCCGCCGAGTGGTCGGTCTCCGACCACCTCCTGGCCGCGGCGGTGGACCATCTGGCCGTCGCCAACTGGATGTTCATGTGTGTCAACTCCGGCGAGGACGACGACCAGCCAGATCCGCCGAAGCCCGTTCCCCGCCCGGGTGGGCCGGACGAGGACGGGGAGGAGCAGGGCGGACGGTCCACGGAGGAGGGCGACGCCGAGGTGGTGTCTCCCGGAGCACTCGCACGGTTCTTCGGCTGACACCGCGTCTCTTCGGCTGATACCGCGTCGTCCGGCGCCCCCGCGGCCCCCGGAGCCCGTTCCCGTCAGGGAGTGGACTCCGGGGGCGCTTCCTGTGCTCGCTCGGCGAGTTCGCCCTCCAGGGCCCTGGCCCGTTCCGAGAGCCGTCGGCCCTTGCGCGGACGGGTGTCGGCGTCGGCGGACTCGGGGCCGCGACGGTCGGTGCCCGATCCGGAGTGGCCGGGCCCACCGGTGAGCGGCGGCACTATCGGGCGCCCGCCCTTGCCTCGTACGACCTTCCGTACCCGCTGCGCCTGCGCCGTCCGGCGGGCCCTCGCCTCCCGGGCGCTCGCGTCCTGAGGACCTGGCTCGTGCGGGCCCGGCTCCTGAGGGCCCGGCTCGTGCGGGCTCGTCTCCCGGGCGCTCGACGGGTGGTCGGCGTCGGTGGCCGGTTCCTCGGCGTGCGGGCGCGGCTCCTCGTCGTGCTGCGACGCGGTGGCGTGTTCGACCTCGGGGTTCTGTTCCTGATCCGGGCGCCCGTCGAGTCGCTCCCGCTCCCTCTCCCGGTCCCGGCGTACGCGCTCCTCGGCCTCCACCACCACGGCCGGGGGTTCGAGCAGGCGGGCGAACGGGAGCGCGATGACGCGTGCCCCGTCCGCCCCGTCGTCCATGCGCCGCTGGGGCCGGCGGATGCCGCGCGCGTCCTGCTGGCCCTGGGCGTAGGCGTCGGCGACGCGCTTCTCGTACTCCCTGCGTATCCGGGGAAGTTCCTCCGAGACGGCCTCGATCCAGCCCGAGGTGAACGCGGCGGTCTCACGCCGGTCGACCTCGGCCCGGGGGATCACCACGAGGTCCTCGGGGGCGTAGCCGTGCAGGTGGACCAGCTCGGAGAGGCGTGCGAACAGGTGGGGAAGGTCGGGACTGGTGTCGAGCCAGTCCACACCCTGTTCCCTGCGACCGGTGCTCGGCTCCCTGTCCATCAGTTTCCGTACTGCCTTCCAGCCCCCTGGGGTCCCCTGCGCGCCCCTCGCGCCCCCGGCGCGCCCCGAAGTGGTCCGGATCCGAGAACGCGCCAGTCCAGGTTACCCGGCCGCTCGCGGCGGCCCGATCCGGCGCCAACACCACCTGGATCACGCCAAGGAGACACGCCGTCAGAGCTTTCCACTCGACAAACATCGAACAGATGTTCCACACTCTGTTCGCACAGTAGTTCGAACACGTGGTGCCCCCGCTCCTCACTCCGCGGCGCCGCCACGCACGCACGGGCAAGCAAACGGAAGGCAGGCGTCCATGACTCAGCAGGCCGAGGCATCGCGACCGCACATCCCGCTCCAGGACCGCCTCCGCCAGCTCCTCGACGGACCCGTCGCCCTCGACAAGAGAGCGTTGCTCGGCACGCTGTACGCCGAGGTCAGCCGGTACGAGACCCTCGCGTACGCGGCCGGCTGGAACGACGCCCTCGCGACGACGCGGCGCGACGCCCGCCGGGATCTCGACGCCTAGCCGCCCGGCCGCCGCCCCCTCAGCACGAGCCCCTGCCGACGCTTCACGCCGGCGGGGGCTTTTCGGCGCTTGGCCGACACCGGCCGGAAGCGGAGTCACCCATGGCAGAGCCGACACTCAGGGACGTCCTGGACAAGGTCGTCGAACTCAAGAACAACATCGAGACCGCCACCGTCGACGTCAAGAACGTCGAGATGCAGAAGATGACCGAGAAGGAGAGGAAAGAGGCGGAGGAGCAGAAGAGGAAGGAGGCCGAGGAGGCGAAGAAGAAGGGGGAGCCCGTCCCAGAGGACCCCATCGCGAGGATCTCCCAGTTCAAAGCCGCCCTCATCGAGGCGGAGCCGAAGATCCTCACCGAGCGCCAGCTGCCGATGAACTTCATCACGAAGATCGACGACATGCACAAGGAGCTCAAGAAGGACGCCCTCACGGAGTGGGCCGAGGCCGCCGGCCTCGACGGCTTCGCCGCCACCTGGGAGAAGTTCAAGGAGGGCGAGAACTGGGTCCCCTACCTCATCAGCGCCTTCGTCGGTCTCGCCGTCCCGGCGTTCCTTCTCATCCTCGCCACCAACCTCAAGGAAACGCAGCGGGATCTCCAGCAACTGGTCACCCGCTTCCTTCCCGGCGCGCGCCGCAACCAGATCCTGGCCACCAACGACAGCGGTCGTGGCCTCGGCATGTACACCCGCGATCATGTCAACCGGCGCGAAGCGGGCGCGGTGGCGGGCCTGTCCAGTCTCACCGACCTCCCGGACCCGGCCAGGCTGCGGCCCCTGCAGGACGCCCTGGGCGCGGTCAACACGAGGATCGCGAAGTTCAACACCGAAGTCCGCAAACTGCCGAGTGCCCGGTCGCTGACCAAGATCGCGACAGGGGTCGAGAAGGTCAACACGGCCATCACCGCGGCCGTCCCCACCAAGATGGCCTCCGTCGCCGAGAAGCTCGTGAAGATCGCCGAAGGCGTGGAGAAGTACAACGAGCACCGGCTGGACACGAAGGCGCTCGAGAAGGCCAACAAGGCCGTCGACAAGTCCAACCCCACCAGGATCCTGGAACTCGCCAAGGCGACCGGCAAGCTCGCGGGCGCACAGAGGCATTTCAAGCCGGAGAAACTCCCCAACGCCAGCAATCTGAGGTCGGCCGCCAGCGCCGCCAACGACCTCGCGAGGGCCGGCGGGAACCTGGCCCAGTCGTTCAACAACTTCCGGACGGCCGTCCGGAACGCCGACGCCGCCCTCTGATCACCTCACCCCGAAAGGAGGTAACCCATGTCTCTCATCAAGTCGCTCAAGAACGCGTCCACCTCGCTGAGCAGTCTCAAGACACAGGCATCCGGCGCCGGCACCTCGGTCAAGAAGGTAGGCGACGCCGGGCGGTCGGCGTCCGGGCAGCTCAAGAACCTGAAGACCAACGCCCAGGGTTCCAGCACCCAGCTGAAGAACCTCAAGACCGCCTCGGACCAGGCCGAGAAGTCCATGGCCAAGGCCGGCAAGACCGCCGAGACCGCCGGCCGGAGCCTGGGCAAGTACGAGTCCGGCGCCGGCAAGGCCGCCAAGGGTCAGGACAAGCTCAACAAGTCCATGAAGGGCAACTTCCTGGCCCGTCTGATCGAGCTCTTCATGCCGCTCATCGAGAAGATCGTCGAGATGGCGATGCGCTCGAAGACCATGCAGACGGTCATGAAGAAGGCGTTCGACGCCATCAAGACCGTGATCAGCTCGGTCATGAAGGCCATCGGCCCGATCATGAAGAAGGCCGGCGACCTGATCAAGACGGTCTGGAACGGCATCAAGAAGGCCGTCACCACCGTCGTCAAGGCCGTCGCCACCGTCATCAAGACCTACGTGAAGATCTGGAAGACGGTCATCACCACGGTCATGAACGCCATCAGGACGGTCATCCGCACCGTATGGAACGGCATCAAGGCTGTGATCACCCCGGTGGTCAACTGGATCAAGTCGGCGATCCCGAACGCCTTCCGGGCCGTCAAGGACAAGATGTCGTCCATCTGGAACGGCCTCAAGGACATCGCGTCCCGGGCGTTCAACGGCATCAAGAGCGGCGTCTCCGGCCCGATCAACGCCGTCATCGGCATGATCAACCGGATGATCGGCAGCCTGAACCGGGTCAAGGTCAGCGTCCCCGGCTGGGTGCCGGTCGTCGGCGGCAAGACCTTCGGCGTCAACATCCCGACCATCCCCATGCTCGCCACCGGCGGTGTCGTCATGCCCCGCACCGGCGGTGTCCCGGCGATCATCGCCGAGGCCGGCGAGGCCGAGGCCGTCCTCCCGCTCTCCAAGCTGGACCGGCTGCTCGCCCTCACCGCCCGGCGCGCCCGGATGTCCGCACAGGCGCAGGCGGGCGGCGGCGTGGGCGCCGGGCTGCACATCGAGCACTACCACGCCTCCCGTGGCAGTGATCCGCAGTCGACGGCCGACGCGCTGATGTACCTGGCGAAGGCGCGCGGATGAGTGCCGCGGCGATCACCATGCCGCGGTTCGGAAGCGTCACCCCGGTGATGAACTCCCTGCGGCAGAGCGCCGGCCAGGCGGGCGACGCACTGAAGCAGCTCAAGCAGGGCGTCCAGCGGGCGGCCGGCGGAATCGGCTCGCTCGGCTCCGCCGGACGCACCGTCGGGACGACGCTGCGCACCCTCGGCACCCAGGCGTCCGGGGCCGCCTCCTCCGTACGCCGCGTACAGCAGTCCAGGGCGGCCACCGGCATCAGACGGATCGGCGACGCCGCGGCGAAGGCCCGCACCGCCGCCGGCCGGGTCGGTTCCGTCGTCGGGGGCGTCCTCGCCCTCCTCCTCCCTCTGATCCCCGTCACCGACGTCATCACCAAACTGATGGACCGCTTCGGCACCGTCATGACCATCGCCTCGATCGCGATGACCGCCGCCAACGTCGCGATGCGGGCCAACCCGATCGGCTTCCTCGTCGGCATCCTCGTACCCGTCGCCGCGTACCTCATCGAGCTCGCGGTGAACTCCGAGACCGGCCAGAAGATCATCAGGCAGGTCTTCCAGCAGGCCCTCAAGGGCTTCCAGGCGGTCTGGAAGTTCCTGCAGCCGATCATGAAGCTGCTCGGACAGGCCGTCGGAACCTACGTCAAGGGGTACCTGGCCCTCTTCACCACCGCCCTGAAGGCCGTCGGTTCCGGCATCGAAGGACTCTCCAAGGTCCGCACCGCCGTCACCTCCGCCTCCAACGCCCTGCGCGGTATCGCCTCCAGCACCATCGGCGGCATCAAGAACGCCGTCAAACCGGTCCTGTCCTTCGTCACGGACAAGATCCCCGGCTTCTTCCGTACCGCCAAGGACGCCGTCGGCGGCGCCATGCGCGGCATCGGCGACCTCGTCAAGGGAGCCCTGAGCGCCGTCATCGGCGTCGTCAAGGGGCCGATCAACGGCCTCATCGCCTTCGCCAACTGGCTCATCGACGGGCTCAACAAGCTCAGCTTCGAGATCCCGCTCACCGGCAAGAAGTTCGGCGTCGAGATCGACAAACTCCCGATGCTCGCCGACGGCGGCATCGTCATGCCCGGCACGGCCGACGACTACCGCATCGACTCGCTCTCCCAGCTGGAGAACCGCCGCGTCCCGGCCGTCGACGAGCCGCTCCGACCGCCACACCGCGTACGGGACTTCTACGAACAGCCCGGCGCGGGGCCTCGGTCGACCGCCGAGGACCTGCTGTTCCTCGCGACCGCCCGTCAGTGACACCCCATCAGAAGTGAGGTGACGGCCCCCATGGCCGAGACCACAACCGCATACGCCTCCGGAAACGGACTGACCGCCGACGTCGCGCCCGGCTCGCTGATCACCCAGGACGGGCAGATCCAGTGGGCCGGGCTTCTCATCGGCCCCGGCACGCCGTTCGCCGTCGACCGCTCCGGGCTCAGCGGCTGGGAGGACCTGCCCGAGTACGACTCCTCCGACGCCGAGCGCCCCACCTCCCACGGCGCCTGGCCGGGCTCCCGGTACGCCAAGCCCCGGAAGGTCGGCGGAACGGTCGTCCTGATGCCGGAGTACGACACGGCGCCCGGCGCCATCCGCGCCCTGCGGCAGGCGCTCGCCCTGCTCGACGAGGAGCGCTGGCTGACCGTCCGGCTCCACGGGGAGATGCTCGCCGTCCGCGCGCGGATCGCCCAGCGGGTCGTCCCGGCCGACCAGGGCTTCGCGACCCAGGGCAGCTCCAAGATGTCGATCCAGTGGCTGGCCTCCGACCCCCGGCGCTACACCGTCGAGGAGGAGGTCGCCACCACCACCGCCCCGCAGCCCGAGTCCGGGCTCACCTGGCCGCTGACCTGGCCGCTCAACTGGGGCCAGGCCACCAGCACCGGCGACGCCGTCGCCGAGAACACCGGCTCCGCCGCCACCCACCCGGTGATCGCCTTCCGCGGCCCGTGCTCCATGCCGACCGTCACCGAGCGGGTCAGCAAGCGCCGACTCCGGTACGCGATCGACCTGGCCGCCGGCGACGAGCTCGTCGTCGACACCGCCAACGGCACGGTCATGCTCAACAACACCGCGTCCCGCCGCCACACCGCCATGGCGGACTCCAGCCCGGAGGAGCTGTTCCTGCTCGAACCGGGCCGCACGGAGCTGTCGTTCCGGCCCGACGAGGCGACCCCCGAAGCGCTCATGACGGTCCGCTGGCGCAGCGCCGAGTGGTGACCGCAGCCCCCTCCCGCTCCTGATACGGATCCGACGGATCCGCTCCTCCCACGAAGAGGTGCACCCATGACCGTAAAGGCCGCCTGGCTCCAATCCACCGGCCAGACCCGCGAGGACACCCGTCTCACCCTCGCCGCCCTGCTCACCCCCAGTGGCCAGAGCCCTGAGGAGACCCCGCTCCGCTCCCGGCCGGGCGTCGTGCCGGGCGGCCTCAACCTGACGGGCACGGCACCGATGCAGTGCACGATCGGCACCGGCAGGGCCGTCGTCCAGGGCAACGACACCGCCCAGGGTTGCTACCTGGTGACCGTCACCAGCCCGGAGATCCTCACCATCACCGACGGCGACCCGCAGTACGACCGGATCGACCTGGTCGAACTCGCCGTCGTCGACGACGCCTACGACCGTACGGGCACCACCGAGGCCGTCGTACGCCTCGTCAGGGGCACCGCGCAGGCCACCCCGGTGGCACCGGCGAGCGGGCCGGGCAGCACCATCCCGCTGTACACGGTCCGCGTCCCGAAGGGCACCTCCGCCGGCACCGGCGGCATCGCCTGGACCACCGGCGGAGTCACCCAGCAGCACTGGCCGGTGGTGGCGCTGGGCGGCATCCTGCCGACCAGCGGCTTCAAGGGCGCGTACGCCGGCCAGTACCGGGACGCCTCCGGGATGCTCCAGCGCTGGGACGGCACGACCTGGCTGTCGTACCCCAGGGCGATCGGCGGGATCGCCCCCGGCTCCCTGGTCTCGACCGGGGGCTACACCGGCCAGTACCGGGACAACGGCGGGATCCTGCAGCGCTGGGACGGCGCCGCCTGGCAGTACGTGCAGGGCAGGTCGTCCCTCCTGTTCAGCGCCTCCCAGACGCTGACGTCCCATCAGCAGAGCGTCCCGTCCAACACCTGGACCGTGCTCAGCCTGCCGACCGTCGACGCCGACGACGCCGCCGCCTGGAACGGGACCGACACCTTCGTCGTGCCGCGCACCGGCTGGTGGCGGATCGCCGCGCACGCCGTGTGGCAGAACGACGCCCAGACCGGCGCCAGGGGCGCCCGCGTCCTGGTCAACGGAACCGGCGTGCAGCGCATGACATGGCTGACCCCGGCCGGCAACAGCGCCATCACGGTCGGAGGCCAGGGCCTGGTCAGGCTCACCGCCGGCAACACGCTCCAACTGGCCGGCTACCAGAGCCACACCGCGGCGGTGAAGACACTCGGCGGCTCCGGCTACGCCTGCACCCTGACCGCCGAGTGGATCAAGTCCTGACCTCCCGTCCGCCCACCGACACTCTCCGAAGGAGAACCCCATGAACCTGCGCAGCAGCTGGGTCGCCGAGACCGGCCAGACCCGCGAGGACACCCGGCTCACCCAGATCGGCGCCACCAACGCGCTCAACCCCGTCCAGGTCCGCTCCGGCATCCTGCCCGGCTCCTACGACGGCAAGTACCGGCTCTCCGGCTTCTGGATGACGAACGCCTCCGCCATGTCGGCGACGGTCTCCGAGGGCCGGGCGGTCATCCAGGGAGACATCTCCCAGGGCGCCTACCCGGTGACGCTTCCGGCCTCCGAGAACATCACCTTCGCCCCCGGCGACGCCCTGTACAACCGGGTCGACCTGGTCGTCCTGCGGGTCCACGACAAGCTGTACGAGGGCGACCGCAACGAGGCCGTCATCGAGATCATCCAGGGCTTCGCGGAGCAGACCCCGAAGGCCAGGCCGGTGCCGGCGCGCAGCCTTCCGCTGTACGAGGTGACCGTCCCGGCCGGCGCCAGCGCGGGCAACGGCGGCATCCCGTGGGCCACGGGACTCAAGGACCTGCGCACCACGGTCTCCTCCGTCGGCGGCATCCTGCCGGTCGAGGGGCCGGTCCAGCCGGGCGCCTACCCGGGGCAGTACCAGGACACGCCCGACGCCCAGTTGCAGCGCTGGGACGGCGGCAAGTGGGTGGCGTACCCGCAGGCCGTCGGCGGCGTCGTCCCGAACTCGGTCAGCGCCTCCGCCCCGGGCACCTACACCGGCCAGTACCGGGACGGTGCGGGCGGACGGCTCGAACGCTGGACCGGCTCGGCGTGGGCCCCGGCCGTCCCGGGTCCGTACTTCAACGACACGCTGACCGCCAGCTACACCACCTCGACCTCGTGGGTGAGCGCGCTCGTCGACCGGCCCGCGCTCTCCCTCACCTTCGTCGCCCCGGCGTCGCGGCAGGCGATGCTCACCTTCGGCTCGCGGATCCAGCTGGTCGGCTCGGGGTCCGGCGTCGGCTTCATGAGCGTGAAGGTCATGCAGGGCACGGCCGTCCACCGCGACAACAGCGACTCGTACGCGGTGGTCTGCCAGTCCCCCGGCAACATCTCCGTCTCCACGACCCAGCGGCTGCACACCCTGACGGCCGGGGCGACGTACACGGTCACCGCCCACTACCGGACGACCAACGCCGCCCTGCAGGCGTGGTTCAACAACACGTTCCTCCAGGTCGTCCCGCAGCACTGACCGACCGCCCGTCCGGCTAGCTGCCCGACCTTCCCTCCCCAGGAGACCCCATGCCCGTACGCTCCGGCTGGCTGCTGCCCACTGGGCAGACCCGCCAGAACACCCGTATCACCAACATCGGCGCCACCACCCCTACGAACCCGCTCGGCGTGCGGTCGGGCATCCTGCCCGGGACGTACGACGGCAAGTTCCGGGTCGGCGGCCTGTGGATCAGCAGCGCCGGCCCGATGACGGCCACCGTCTACCACGGCAGGGCCGTCGTCCAGGGCGCCAACTCCGACGGCGCCTACCCCGTCGCCCTCGACCAGGACATGACCATCACCTTCGGCGACGGCGACGCCCTCAACCCGCGCATCGACCTCGTCGTCCTGCGCGTCTACGACAACGACGCCGACCTCCAGGGCAAGTACGACGCCGTCGTCGAGATCGTGAAGGGCGAGCCGAAGGCCGTTCCGGTGGCGCCCGCCGCACCGGCCCGCTCGCTGCCGCTGTGCAGTGTCAGGGTGAAGGCCGGAGCCTCGGCCGGCACCGGCGGCATCGACTGGACGGCGCCCGGCACCGTCACCGACCTGCGCACCACGACGGTCGCGGTCGGCGGCATCCTGCCCACCTACAACAACGCCGCGGTGACCGGCTCCTACCCGGGCCAGTACCAGGACAACGACGACTCGCACTTCCTCCAGCGCTGGAGCGGCACCAACTGGGTCCCGTACCCGAAGGAGATCGGCGGTATCGCCCCCGCCGGCACGCTGTCCACCGGCAGCTACCCGGGCCAGTTCCGGGAGAACAGCGGAGTGATCCAGCGCTGGACCGGCACCGCCTGGGTGAACTACCAGCCGCCGGTCGAGGTGGAGACCCTCACCGGCGGCGTCACCATGCTGCCCGGCTGGAGCCTGGTCTCCTTCACCGCGCGCCGCACCCGCGGCATCGTCTCGCTGCTCCTCTCCGTCACCCGCAGCGGCGCTGCCATCACCGCCAACAGCGCCGGAAACATCGACGACGAGCAGCTGTGCACCCTGCCCGCGGGCTGGCGGCCGGCCTTCGACATGGAGGTCTCCGCCTGCGACGGCTTCGCCAACGGCGGCGCCAACATCTGGGCCAACGGGCAGGTCAACCTGCGCACCTGGTCCCCCACCGGCGTGCTCATGGCCGGCCGCAACGTCCGCGTCTCCGCCACCTACGTCCTCTGAAGGGAGCCCGATGAGCCTCGACACGCCCTACCGGGCGATCTTCTGTGACCTGCTCACCGACCAGACCCTGGACATCCTGCCCCTGCGGGACGTCTCCTTCGACGACTACATCGGCAAGGCCGGATCCCTGTCCGGCACCATCCCCATCCCGAACAAGGCCATCGCCGAGCGGGTCAAGCAGGTCCGGGAAGGCCGCACGTCGGTCTATCTGGAGCGCGGCGGGGACCTGTGGTGGGGCGGCATCGTCTGGACCACCACCCTGCAGTCCAGCGGCCGCGGGGTGCTGACCCTCGGCATCCAGGCCGCCACCTTCGACTCGTACGCAGGCCGCCGGCGCATCCGTACGGACATCACGTACGACACCCCGACCTACCAACTGGAGATCGCGCGCCGGCTGTGGAGCGAGCTCGACGTCCAGAGCTACCCGGGCGCCCCCGCGAACCAGGAACCCAAGCGCCTCGGGATCACGTTCGGCGACGAGCCGCCCAAGGTCATGCGTACCGTCTCGTGGCGCAAGGGCGACGAGACGGTCTACCTGGACGCGCTCAACCAGATCGCCGCCATGCAGGACGGCTTCGAGCACCAGATCCTCGTCTACCGCGACCCCATCAGCGGGCAGCGGGTGCGCCAACTTCGGCTCGGCGAACCGAAGATCGTCAACGGCGCCACGGACCTGCTCTTCGACCGGCCCGGCGTCATCCTGTCGTACTCCTTCCCCTACGACGCGACCCGGGGCGGCACCACCGCAGTGGCCCGCGGCGCGTCCGTGAACTCCAACGCGGCCGCCGAATCGCGACCGCTGTACGGCAAGGAGCAGTACGACACCTCGCTCCTCGTCGACGGCTGGCCCCTGATCGACCTGTCGACGGACCACAACGAGATCTCCGACACGCTCACCCTGGAGTCGCTGGCCGCGGCGGAACTCGCCCAGGCCCGCGGCGCCGTGGTGATCCCGGCGATCACCATCCACCTGGGCGGGATGGTCCCGCCGGCCCTCATCGGGCGCATCGCCCGCGTCCGGATCCACGACGAGTGGTTCGCGCAGGGCCTGGACGCCCGCTACCGCATCATCGGCGTCAAGGTCACTCCCCCGGAGCGCGGCCGTCCCGACACCGCCGAGCTCTACCTTGAGGAGGCCTGATGCCCCAGCTGCCCGAGGACATCATCGACCGGCTCAACCAGATGGAACGACGGCTCAAGGCGCTGTCCACCGCCGTCAACACGCGTCCCGCGGTCAACGAGTTCCGCCCCGCCACGCAGACCGGCAGCGTCACCATCACCCGTCCGCTGTTCCGGATCTTCGACGGCTACAACCACGAGATCTTCGCGGACGACATCCTGACCGGCGGTCTCGCCCGACCCTGGCTGCAGCTCATGCCGCCGCTGCCCACCGATCCGGTCAAGTGGCCCTCCACCACCGCCGCGGCGTTCACGACCGTCGCCCGCTCCTCCAACCCCGTCTGGCAGCCGAAGATGCGGCTCGTCGTCAACACGGCGGCGTCCTCGGGCGCCACCGGGCAGGTGCGGGTGCTCGTCGACAGCGTGCAGTTCGGTCCCACGGTGACCGCGGGCACCACCTACGACCATCTCGGCCTTCTGCCCGGCGACATGAAGACCAGGTTCGGCCAGACGATGAACATCGAGGTCCAGGCGATGGCCAGCGGCGGCACCGTCTACGCCCAGGCGGTCCTCATCCACGGCGCCCAGACCTGATCCGCCCTCCCCGCAGGACGACGAGTACGAGGAGTACCCCATGAACATCGACCCCACCCAGCCCTGGGGCGTGGCCATCGACTACGCCGGCCGTGCCGTCGTCACGGAGACCGGCCACACCCTCCATGTCCGCGTCTACGACAACAGCCTCGGCCACACCCTGGAGATCGACCCGGTCACCGGGCAGTTCCCGGCGGTGTACGTGACAGCCGAGCTCACCGAGAAGGGCACGGGCGACGCGGCCCTGCGCGGCTCCGGGCTGGTCATCGTCCCCGCCACGGACGGCGTCGCCGTGGTCCCCGACCCGACCGCCGTCGAGCAGGCCGTCGCGGCTGCCCTCGCCGACTTCGAGTCCCGCCGGGCCGCCTACGCCGCACTCTGCACGGCCTGGGCGCCGGCGCCTCAGCCGGAGCCCGCGCCCACCCCGACCCCGGAGACGCCGACCCCGGAACCGACCCCGGAGCCGACCCCGGAGCCGACCGCGGAGACCCCGACCCCCACCCCGGAACCGGCGCCCGTCCCGGCCCCGTAGCACCGAATCCCCGCCCCACCCGTACGCCCGCCCCCGCGCGGGCCTTTTTCATGCCCGCAAGCCCGGAGGTCACCATGGCCACTCCCCTCTCCGCGGACCGGCTCGTCGCCGCGCTCCGCGCCGAAGGCGTCAAGGTCGTCGAGCACGACGGCTGGCGCACCCACCACCGCAACCAGGCCGGCGCCTGGGGGCCGGTCGTCGGCGTGATGATCCACCACACCGTCTCCAGCGGCACCGCCTCGTCCGTCGAGCTCTGCTACAACGGCTACACCGGGCTGCCGGGCCCGCTCTGCCACGGCGTGATCGCCAAGGACGGCACGGTCCACCTGGTCTCCGGCGGCCGCGCCAACCACGCGGGCGGCGGCGATCCCTCCGTCCTCCAGGCCGTGATCACCGAGACCTACGGAACCCGGCCGCCCACCCCCCGTCACCACCAGGGCAGCCCCGGCGCCGTCGACGGCAACTCCCGCTTCTACGGCTTCGAGTGCATCAACCTCGGCAACGGCACCGACCCCTGGCCGGCCGCCCAGCTCGACGCGATCGAGCGGACCTCCGCCGCGCTCTGCCGCGCCCACGGCTGGGGCGCCAAGTCCGTGATCGGCCACCTGGAATGGTCCGACTGGAAGAGCGACCCGCGCGGCTTCGCGATGCCGGGCATGCGCGACCGGGTCCAGAAGCGGCTCGCCGCCTCCCCGGTCAAGCAGCCCCCGGCCCCGCAGAAGCCGGCCGCCCGCTACCAGCCCTTCCCCGGCACCTCGTTCTTCAAGGCGAACCCCAGCTCCCCGATCGTCACCGCGATGGGCCGCCGACTGGTCGCCGAGGGCTGTTCCGCGTACGCCGTCGGCCCCTCCCCCCGCTGGGGCGAGGCGGACCGGCGCAGCTACGCCAAGTGGCAGCGCAAGCTCGGATTCAGCGGCTCCGACGCCGACGGCTGGCCGGGCGTCATGTCCTGGAACGCGCTCAAGGTCCCGTACAGCAGATGAGGAGAACCCCCATGTCCGATGCCGCCAGGCGCACCGCGCGTACCGTCCTGCAGACCGCCGTCGGCATCGCCGTCGTGCTCCCCGCGATCGTCGACGCCTCCGCCCTCCCGACGACCCTCCCCTGGGTCGCCGGGGCGCTGGCCGTGGCCGGCGCCCTGACCCGGGTGATGGCGCTGCCCGCCGTACAGAACCTGCTGCCGTCCTGGCTGCGCACCACCCCGGGGGCGGCCGATGACCGAGCCTGATCCGAACGACCCGGTGGCGGTGGCACTGGAGCTGGAACGGCTGCGCGGCACGCTGGAGGCCGGCTTCGCCCGCGTCGACGGCTCGCTGGCCCTGCTCGTCCAGCGCAGCGACCAGACCGACAAACAGCTCGCCGACCACGAGGCCAGACTGGACGCCCTGGAACGCTCCCGCTGGCCGCTGACCAGCATCGCCGCGCTGACCGCGAGCGCCGGCCTGATGCTCGCGGTATGGGAACTGGCGGGCCGGTAGCCCTCCGGGCCCTCCGGGAACGCCGCAGGGCGGCCACCCCGTACGAAACGGAGTGACCGCCCTGCGGTACTTCAAGCGACTCGCTTACTGGTTGTACGGACCGTAGTCGTAGTCCTCCAGCGGAACGGCCTGGCCGGAGCCCGTGCCGAACGGCGAGTAGTCGATGTCGTCGTAGCCGACGGCCGAGTACATCGCGGCCTTGGCCTCCTCGGTCGGCTCGACCCGGATGTTGCGGTAGCGGGACAGACCCGTACCGGCCGGGATGAGCTTACCGATGATGACGTTCTCCTTGAGGCCGATGAGGCTGTCGGACTTGGCGTTGATCGCCGCATCCGTCAGGACTCGGGTCGTCTCCTGGAAGGAGGCGGCCGACAGCCAGGACTCCGTCGCCAGCGAGGCCTTGGTGATACCCATCAGCTGCGGACGGCCGGAGGCGGGGTGACCGCCCTCGGTGACCACACGACGGTTCTCGGTCTCGAACTTCGAGCGCTCGACGAGCTCGCCCGGCAGCAGCTCCGCGTCGCCGGACTCGATGATCGTCACGCGGCGCAGCATCTGCCGGATGATGATCTCGATGTGCTTGTCGTGGATCGACACACCCTGCGAGTTGTAGACCTTCTGGACTTCGCCGACCAGGTGGACCTGGACCGCGCGCTGACCGAGGATCCTCAGCACGTCGTGCGGGTTGGTGGCACCCACGGTGAGCTTCTGGCCCACCTCGACGTGGTCGCCCTCGCCCACCAGCAGACGGGCACGCTTCGAGATCGGGAACGCCGTCTCGTCGCTGCCGTCGTCCGGGGTGACGACGATCTTCTTGGTCTTCTCGGTCTCCTCGATACGGACGCGGCCGGCCGCCTCCGAGATCGGGGCGACACCCTTGGGCTGACGAGCCTCGAAGAGCTCGACGACACGGGGCAGACCCTGGGTGATGTCGTCACCGGCCACACCACCGGTGTGGAAGGTACGCATCGTCAGCTGGGTACCGGGCTCACCGATGGACTGGGCCGCGATGATGCCGACGGCCTCACCGATGTCGACCAGCTTGCCGGTGGCCAGCGAACGGCCGTAGCAGAAGGCACAGGTGCCGACCGCGGACTCACAGGTCAGGACCGAGCGGGTCTTGACCTCCTCCACACCGGCGCCCACGAGGGCGTCGATGAGCACGTCACCCAGGTCGACGTTGGCCGGCGCGATGACCTTGCCGTCCACGACGACGTCCTCGGCGAGCATCCGCGCGTACACGGAGGTCTCGACGTCGTCCGTCTTCCGCAGGACACCGTCGGCGCCCCGCTCGGCGATCCGCAGCTTCAGACCGCGCTCGGTGCCACAGTCCTCCTCGCGGATGATCACGTCCTGCGAGACGTCCACCAGACGACGGGTCAGGTAACCCGAGTCGGCGGTACGCAGGGCGGTGTCGGCGAGACCCTTACGGGCACCGTGCGTCGAGATGAAGTACTCGAGGACGGTGAGGCCCTCACGGAAGGACGCCTTGATGGGACGCGGGATGGTCTCGTTCTTGGCGTTCGACACCAGACCACGCATACCGGCGATCTGCCGCATCTGCATCATGTTTCCTCGGGCACCCGAGTCAACCATCATGAAGATGGGGTTCGTCTTGGGGAAGTTCTCGTTCATGGCCTCGGCAACCTCGTTGGTCGCCTTGGTCCAGATCGCGATGAGCTCCTGAGTGCGCTCTTCCTTGGTGATGAGACCGCGCTCGTACTGCTTCTGGACCTTCTCGTCCTGCGCCTCGTAGCCCGCGACGATGGCCTTCTTGGCCTCGGGCACGACGACGTCGGAGATGGCCACGGTGACACCGGAACGGGTCGCCCAGTAGAAGCCCGCCGACTTCAGGTTGTCGAGCGTCGCCGCCACGATGACCTTGGGGTAGCGCTCGGCGAGGTCGTTGACGATCTCGGAGAGCTGCTTCTTGCCCACGGAGTAGTCGACGAACGGGTAGTCCTCGGGCAGCAGCTCGTTGAAGAGCGCGCGGCCCAGCGACGTACGCAGGCGGAACGAGTCACCCTGCTGCCACTCCGGCTCACCCTCCTCGGCGACCGGGGGAACCCAGCCGCGCGGCGGAACGGTGCCGATCGGGAAGCGGATGTCGATCTGCGACTGCAGCGCGAGCTCGCCGGCGTCGAACGCCATGACCGCCTCGGCCGTGGAGCCGAACGCGCGGCCCTCGCCCTTGGTGTCACGGAGCTCACCGTCGGTGGTCAGGAAGAACAGACCGAGGACCATGTCCTGGGTCGGCATCGTGACAGGACGGCCGTCGGCCGGCTTGAGGATGTTGTTCGAGGACAGCATCAGGATGCGGGCCTCGGCCTGCGCCTCCGCGGAGAGCGGCAGGTGGACGGCCATCTGGTCACCGTCGAAGTCCGCGTTGAACGCGGTGCAGACGAGCGGGTGGATCTGGATGGCCTTGCCCTCGACCAGCTGCGGCTCGAAGGCCTGGATGCCGAGGCGGTGCAGCGTGGGCGCACGGTTCAGCAGAACCGGGTGCTCGGCGATGACCTCTTCGAGGACGTCGTACACGACCGTGCGGCCGCGCTCGACCATCCGCTTGGCGCTCTTGATGTTCTGCGCGTGGTTCAGGTCGACCAGGCGCTTCATCACGAACGGCTTGAAGAGCTCCAGCGCCATGGCCTTCGGCAGACCGCACTGGTGCAGCTTCAGCTGCGGACCGACGACGATGACGGAACGCGCGGAGTAGTCCACACGCTTGCCGAGCAGGTTCTGACGGAATCGACCCTGCTTACCCTTCAGCATGTCGCTGAGGGACTTCAGCGGACGGTTGCCGGGGCCCGTGACCGGGCGACCACGACGGCCGTTGTCGAAGAGGGCGTCGACCGCCTCCTGGAGCATCCGCTTCTCGTTGTTCACGATGATCTCGGGGGCACCGAGGTCGAGCAGACGCTTCAGACGGTTGTTGCGGTTGATCACACGGCGGTACAGGTCGTTCAGGTCGGAGGTCGCGAAGCGGCCACCGTCCAGCTGCACCATCGGACGCAGGTCCGGGGGGATCACCGGCACGCAGTCGAGAACCATGCCCTTGGGGCTGTTCGCGGTCTGCAGGAACGCGGAGACGACCTTGAGGCGCTTGAGCGCACGGGTCTTCTTCTGGCCCTTGCCGGTACGGATGATCTCGCGGAGGCGCTCGGCCTCCTCGTCCAGGTCGAAGGACTCCAGGCGCTTCTGCAGCGCCGCGGCACCCATCGAACCGTCGAAGTACGTGCCGAAGCGGTCACGCAGCTCGCGGTAGAGGAGCTCGTCGCCCTCCAGGTCCTGGACCTTGAGGTTCTTGAAGCGGTTCCAGACCTCGTCGAGACGGTCGATCTCGCGCTGAGCGCGGTCGCGCAGCTGCTTCATCTCACGCTCGGCGCCCTCGCGCACCTTGCGGCGCACGTCGGCCTTGGCACCCTCGGCCTCGAGCTCGGCCAGGTCGGTCTCGAGCTTCTTGGCGCGGGCCTCGAGGTCGGCGTCGCGACGGTTCTCGATCTGCTGACGCTCGACGGAGACGTGGGCCTCCAGCGAGGGCAGGTCGCGCGTCCGGCGCTCCTCGTCCACGAACGTGATCATGTACGCGGCGAAGTAGATGACCTTCTCGAGGTCCTTCGGCGCGAGGTCCAGCAGGTATCCGAGGCGCGACGGGACGCCCTTGAAGTACCAGATGTGGGTGACGGGGGCGGCGAGCTCGATGTGGCCCATCCGCTCACGGCGCACCTTGGCGCGGGTGACCTCGACGCCACACCGCTCACAGATGATGCCCTTGAAGCGGACACGCTTGTACTTGCCGCAGTAGCACTCCCAGTCCCGGGTCGGACCGAAGATCTTCTCGCAGAAGAGTCCGTCCTTCTCGGGCTTGAGCGTGCGGTAGTTGATGGTCTCAGGCTTCTTGACCTCGCCGTGGCTCCACTGACGGATGTCGTCAGCGGTGGCCAGACCGATCCGGAGCTCATCGAAGAAGTTGACGTCGAGCACTATGCGTCAATCCCTCTCAGGGTTGTAAGTCTTGGGGTCTGAAACGGGGGTCCTGGGGCCGGCCGGGGACTCAGTGGGTTGCACCGAGTCCCCGTACCGGACTCCCGTCAGACCTCTTCGACGCTGCTCGGCTCGCGCCGGGACAGGTCGATACCGAGCTCCTCCGCTGCGCGGAAGACGTCCTCGTCGGTGTCGCGCATCTCGATGGACATGCCGTCCGAGGACAGCACCTCCACGTTGAGGCACAGGGACTGCATCTCCTTGATGAGCACCTTGAAGGACTCGGGGATGCCGGGCTCAGGGATGTTCTCGCCCTTGACGATGGCCTCGTAGACCTTCACGCGGCCGGTCACGTCGTCGGACTTGATCGTCAGCAGCTCCTGGAGGGCGTACGCGGCGCCGTAAGCCTCCAGCGCCCACACCTCCATCTCACCGAAGCGCTGGCCACCGAACTGGGCCTTACCACCCAGCGGCTGCTGGGTGATCATCGAGTACGGGCCGGTCGACCGGGCGTGCAGCTTGTCGTCGACCAGGTGGTGGAGCTTGAGGATGTACATGTACCCGACCGAGATCGGGTCCGGGAACGGCTCGCCGGAGCGGCCGTCGAACAGACGCGCCTTGCCGGAGGGGAGCACCATGCGCTCGCCGTCGCGGTTCGGGATCGTGTGCTGCAGCAGACCCGCGAGCTCGTCCTCACGCGCACCGTCGAAGACGGGGGTGGCGACGTTGGTGCCCGGGGCGACCTGGTCGGCGCCGATGGCCTGCAGGCGCTGCGCCCACTCGTCCGCGAGGCCGGAGACGTCCCAGCCGCGGCTGGCGAGCCAGCCGAGGTGGATCTCCAGGACCTGTCCCGGGTTCATTCGGGACGGGACACCCAGCGGGTTGAGGATGATGTCGACCGGCGTTCCGTCCTCGAGGAACGGCATGTCCTCGATCGGAAGGATCTTGGAGATGACACCCTTGTTGCCGTGACGGCCGGCGAGCTTGTCACCGTCGGTGATCTTGCGCTTCTGGGCGACGTAGACGCGGACCAGCTGGTTCACGCCCGGGGGAAGCTCGTCGCCCTCCTCGCGGTCGAAGACGCGGACGCCGATGACCTTGCCGGTCTCGCCGTGCGGCACCTTCAGCGAGGTGTCACGGACCTCACGCGCCTTCTCACCGAAGATCGCGCGGAGCAGACGCTCCTCCGGGGTCAGCTCGGTCTCACCCTTGGGCGTGACCTTGCCGACGAGGATGTCGCCGGCGACGACCTCGGCACCGATACGGATGATGCCGCGCTCGTCGAGGTCGGCGAGGACCTCCTCGGAGACGTTCGGGATGTCCCGGGTGATCTCCTCCGGGCCGAGCTTGGTGTCACGGGCGTCGACCTCGTGCTCCTCGATGTGGATCGAGGAGAGGACGTCGTCCTGCACGAGGCGCTGCGACAGGATGATCGCGTCCTCGTAGTTGTGACCCTCCCACGGCATGAACGCCACGAGCAGGTTCTTGCCGAGCGCCATCTCACCGTTCTCGGTGGCCGGACCGTCGGCGAGGACCTGGCCCTCGATGACCCGGTCGCCCTCGGAGACGACGACCTTCTGGTTGACCGAGGTGCCCTGGTTCGAGCGGGAGAACTTGGCGATGCGGTACGTGGTGTACGTGCCGTCGTCGTTGGTGACGGTGATGTAGTCGGCCGAGACCTCCTGGATCACACCGTCCTTCTCCGCCTTGATGACGTCGCCGGCGTCGGTGGCACAGCGGTACTCCATGCCGGTACCGACGAGCGGGGCCTCGGACTTAATCAGCGGCACCGCCTGACGCATCATGTTCGCGCCCATGAGGGCACGGTTGGCGTCGTCGTGCTCGAGGAAGGGGATCATGGCCGTCGCGACCGACACCATCTGGCGCGGCGAGACGTCCATGTAGTCGACCTCGGTCGGCGGGACGTAGTCGACCTCGCCGCCACGGCGGCGGACCAGGACGCGCGGCTCGGTGAAGCGGAGCTCGTCGTTCAGGGTCGCGTTCGCCTGGGCGATGACGTAGCGGTCCTCTTCGTCGGCCGTGATGTAGTCGACCTCGTCGGTGACCTGGCCGTCGACGACCTTGCGGTACGGCGTCTCGATGAAGCCGAACGCGTTGACGCGGCCGTACGAGGCGAGCGAACCGATCAGACCGATGTTCGGGCCTTCGGGGGTCTCGATCGGGCACATGCGTCCGTAGTGGGACGGGTGCACGTCTCGGACCTCGAAGCCGGCCCGCTCACGGGACAGACCACCGGGACCCAGCGCCGAGAGACGACGCTTGTGCGTCAGACCCGACAGCGGGTTGTTCTGGTCCATGAACTGCGACAGCTGGCTGGTGCCGAAGAACTCCTTGATGGAGGCGACGACCGGCCGGATGTTGATCAGGGTCTGCGGCGTGATCGCCTCGACGTCCTGAGTGGTCATGCGCTCACGCACGACGCGCTCCATACGAGCCAGACCCGTGCGGACCTGGTTCTGGATGAGCTCGCCGACGTTACGCAGACGACGGTTGCCGAAGTGGTCGATGTCGTCGGTCTCGACGACGATCTCCCGGCCCGACTCGCCGATCGTCTCGGTCTCGCCCGCGTGGAGCTTGACCAGGTACTTGATCGTGGCGATGACGTCGTCGGTGGTCAGGACACCGGCGTCCAGCGGCTCGTCCGCGCCGAGCTTCTTGTTCACCTTGTAGCGGCCGACCTTCGCGAGGTCGTAGCGCTTCGGGTTGAAGTAGAGGTTCTCGAGCAGCGTCTGAGCGGCCTCGCGGGTCGGCGGCTCGCCCGGACGGAGCTTGCGGTAGATGTCGAGCAGCGCGTCGTCCTGGCCCTGGGTGTGGTCCTTCTCCAGGGTGGCGCGCATGGACTCGTACTCGCCGAACTCCTGCAGGATCTGCTCGGTGGTCCAGCCGAGCGCCTTCAGGAGGACGGTGACGGACTGCTTGCGCTTGCGGTCGATGCGGACACCGACCATGTCGCGCTTGTCGATCTCCATCTCCAGCCAGGCACCCCGGGACGGGATGATCTTGGCGGAGAAGATGTCCTTGTCGGACGTCTTGTCGATGGAGGAGTCGAAGTAGACGCCCGGCGAACGGACCAGCTGCGAGACCACGACACGCTCGGTGCCGTTGATGACGAAGGTGCCCTTGTTCGTCATGAGCGGGAAGTCGCCCATGAAGACCGTCTGGGACTTGATCTCGCCGGTCTCGTTGTTGGTGAACTCGGCCGTGACGAAGAGCGGGGCGCCGTACGTGAAGTCACGGTCCTTGCACTCGTCGATCGAGTTCTTCGGGGGCTCGAAGCGGTGGTCGCGGAAGGTCAGCGACATCGACCCGGAGAAGTCCTCGATCGGAGAGATCTCCTCGAAGATCTCCTCCAGACCCGACTTCCTGGGGACGTCCTGTCCCGACTCGAGAGCGGCCTCGACGCGAGCCTTCCAGGCGGCGTTTCCGAGCAGCCAGTCAAAGCTCTCGGTCTGCAGCGCGAGGAGGTTCGGAACCTCGAGGGGCTCCTTGATCTTTGCAAAGGAGATGCGCAGCGGGGCGGTGCTGGCGCCGTTGTTCGTATTGGTCGAGGCGTTGCGCGAGGCGGCCAAGAGGGGGTCCTTCCGAGGGCTCGGACTCACTACGCGCGTACCGGTCCCCAGCGACGCAGAGGGACAGACATTTCCCGATATGACCAAAAGGCCAGGTCAGGTCAGGTCTGCCGACAATGCTCTCGCGAAGGTATGCCCCAGGTGACGGGCAGGGGGCAGCTAACAGGCAGCGCAAAGGGTCAGTGTAGCCAGTTGGCCCACTGATGTCCAGGGCGAGTTTTTCGCAACCCTCGTTGTTCTCAACTCCGCGGTACCTCGCGCCGTGCGGCGCACCTCGATACTGCCCGTTCCGTCGTCGATCCATGCCTCGGATACGGATCGTTGTGACGACGCGTCCTGAGAATTGCGCGCTGCGTGCGGTTCGTCAAGGCCCCCCGGTCAGCGGGAGCGCACGGCGAAGATCACCATACTCCGCCGACGACGGCTCTCACACCCGTCGCCACGCCCGGCCCCGGGCACGCCGAAGGGCGACCACCCGGATGGGTGATCGCCCTTGGCGAGGCGCCTGAGAGGCGCCTGAGCGGGTCAGGAGACCCGCAGGGACTTACTTGACCGTGACGGAGGCGCCGGCGGCCTTGAGGGACTCGGCAGCCTTCTCCGCGGCCTCCTTGGCGACCTTCTCGAGAACCGGCTTCGGGGTGCCGTCGACGAGGTCCTTGGCCTCCTTCAGACCCAGGGAGGTGAGCTCACGCACGACCTTGATGACCTGGATCTTCTTGTCGCCCGCACCCTCGAGGATGACGTCGAACTCGTCCTGCTCCTCGGCGGCCTCGGGGGCAGCGCCACCGACGGCGGGGCCGGCAACGGCGACGGCCGCGGCGGCGGTGACGTCGAACTTCTCCTCGAAGGCCTTCACGAACTCGGAGAGCTCGATGAGGGTCATCTCCTCGAACTGGGCGAGGAGGTCGTCCTGAGAGAGCTTCGCCATGATGGGCGATCCTTCCACTAATTCGGCAGGTGCCGGATGTATGTAGAGGCGGGCGTACTTTCGGCCCGCTGCGACCGTCGCCCTAGCGGGCGGCGATCAGTGCGCGAGCCGAATTACTCGGCACCGCCCTGCTCGGCGAGCTTGACGCGAAGCGCCTCCGCGGTGCGGACGAACTTCGACGGCAGCGCCTGGAGGAGCGAAGCAGTCTGGGACTGCTTGCCCTTGAAGGCACCGGCCAGCTTGCTGAGCAGAACCTCGCGGGACTCGAGGTCCGCAAGCTTCTTGAACTCGTCGGCGGTCAGCGCCTTGCCATCAAGGACACCGCCCTTGATGACGAGGTTCGGGTTGTCCTTGGCGAAGTCACGCAGAGCCTTCGCCGACTCCACCGGGTCACCGGTGACGAAGGCGGCCGCGGTCGAACCAGCGAGCTGGTCGTCGAGCGACGCGATCCCGGCCTGGTTGGCCGCAATCTTGGTCAGCGTGTTCTTCACCACGGCGTACTGGGCGTTCTCACCGAGCGAACGACGCAGCGTCTTGAGCTGCGCCACGGTGAGCCCCGTGTACGAGGTCAGCACGACGGCGTTCGAGCTGCGGAACTTGTCCTCAAGCTCGGCTACCGCGGCAGCCTTGTCGGGCCTTGCCATAGAGCGTCGGCCTCCTTCCGGGTGATGAGGACCGCTCAGAAGGGGCTGATCAAACAAAACGGCCCCGGCGCAGGCGCACGGGGCTCAGCTCGACCGAATGACATCCGGGAACTCTTCCACGATCACCTGCGCGGGTCGTTCGCATCTCAGCGAATCCTTCGGCCACCGGCCCCTCACAGGAGCACGGCAACGACCAGCGGTCTTTGGCTTCTCCGGAAGAGTACGCGACGCCTGCGGCACGGAGCAAATCCGCCCGTACGGCTCAGCCCTCGCCGAGCCCGCGAGGGCCTCGCCGCCCGCGTGACGGGCGCGTCCGGGGCGCCCTGAGCCCCCTGGGCCCCCTGGGGCGCCTGACAGCCCGCGCGACGGCTCGGCACGGGCTCCGTACGACCTCGTACGAAGAAAGCCGGCCCCCGCCCCTCCGAAGAGGGGGCGGGGGCCGGCTGACCACTCAGTGAGCCGTGTGGGCTCAGACCGCGGCCGGGTCCTCCTCGACGAGGAGGTTGCGGGTGCGGTTGGAGTCCAGCGGGATGCCGGGGCCCATCGTCGTCGTCAGGGTCGCCTTCTTGATGTAGCGGCCCTTGGCGGCGGACGGCTTCAGACGGAGGATCTCCTCCAGAGCCGCGGCGTAGTTCTCGACCAGCTTCGTCTCGTCGAAGGAGACCTTGCCGATGATGAAGTGCAGGTTCGAGTGCTTGTCGACGCGGAACTCGATCTTGCCGCCCTTGATGTCGTTGACAGCCTTCGCGACATCGGGGGTGACGGTGCCGGTCTTCGGGTTCGGCATGAGACCACGCGGGCCGAGGACGCGGCCGAGGCGGCCGACCTTGCCCATGAGGTCCGGGGTGGCCACAACGGCGTCGAACTCGTTGAGGCGGTTGCCCTTGGAGATCTCGTCGATGAGCTCGTCGGAGCCGACGATGTCGGCGCCCGCGGCGATCGCGGCCTCGGCACGGTCACCGGTCGCGAAGACCAGGACCCGGGCGGTCTTACCGGTGCCGTGCGGGAGGTTCACGGTGCCACGGACCATCTGGTCGGCCTTGCGCGGGTCGACGCCCAGGCGGAAGGCGACCTCGACGGTGCCGTCGAACTTGGTGGCGGCGGTGTCCTTGGCCAGACGGACGGCCTCGAGGGGGGCGTAGTTGCGCTCCCGGTCGATCTTGGCGTCCGCGGCGCGGAGTGCCTTGCTGCGCTTCACTGCTTCTCCTGTTGGTTCAGGTGTGTGGAGTCGTGGTGCGGGCCGGCGCTGGCCCTACCACTGAGGTCACAAGGGGGCTGATCAGCCCTCGACCGTGATGCCCATGGAACGGGCGGTGCCGGCGATGATCTTCGACGCGGCGTCGAGGTCGTTGGCGTTCAGGTCGGGGAGCTTGACCGTGGCGATCTCGCGGACCTGAGCGGCCGTGAGCTTCGCGACCTTGGTCTTGTGCGGCTCGCCGGAGCCCTTGTCCACACCCGCGGCCTTGAGGATCAGCTTGGCGGCCGGCGGAGTCTTGGTGATGAAGGTGAAGGTGCGGTCTTCGTAGACCGTGATCTCCACCGGCACGACCATGCCACGCTGCGACTCGGTCGCGGCGTTGTAGGCCTTGCAGAACTCCATGATGTTGACGCCGTGCTGGCCCAGCGCGGGACCGACCGGCGGGGCCGGGTTGGCCGCACCAGCGTTGATCTGGAGCTTGATAAGCCCCGTGACCTTCTTCTTCTTGGGAGGCATTGCTCTCTCCGGGTCCTAGTGAGAGTGTTCAGCCGCCGATCCGGTCATCCGGATGGAGGCATACCGCACCACGATAACGGGTATAGAGGTGCGGCTAAAAACCGAGCAGGTCAGAGCGGCTGCGAGAGCCACTCTGACCTGGTCGGAAACCTGTGAGGGTCAGTTCTTCTGGATCTGGTCGAAGCTGAGCTCGACCGGGGTCTCGCGACCGAAGATCTCGACGAGGCCCTTGACCTTCTTCGAGTCGGCGTTGATCTCGTTGATCGTGGCCTGGAGGGTGGCGAAGGGGCCGTCGGTGACGGTGACCGAGTCGCCGACCTCGAAGTCCAGGACCTCGACGGTGACCTTGCGGGCCGGAGCCGGCTTGCCCTCGGCCTCGGCGGCCTCGCGGGCGGCCTTCTCCTCGGCCTCCGGGGCGAGCATCTTGACGATCTCGTCCAGGGTCAGCGGGTACGGGTCGTAGGCGTTGCCCACGAAGCCGGTGACACCGGGGGTGTTGCGGACGACGCCCCAGGACTCGTTCGTCAGATCCATGCGGACGAGCACGTAGCCGGGCAGCTTGTTCTGCCGGACGTTCTTGCGCTCGCCGTTCTTGATCTGGACGATCTCTTCCTCGGGCACCTCGGCCTGGTAGATGAACTCCTCGACGTTCAGCGAGACGGCACGCTGCTCGAGGTTGGCCTTCACGCGCTTCTCGTAGCCCGCGTAGGTGTGGATCACGTACCACTCGCCGGGCAGGCCGCGGAGCTCGTCGCGGAGGGCCTGGATCGGGTCGACGGGAGCGGCGGGCTCCTCCTCGGCCTCCTCGGCCTCTTCCAGCTCGGTCTCGGCCTCGACGTCCTCGTCGGACTCGGCCTCGACGTCGGTGTCCGACTCCTCGGTGTCGTCCTCGACGGAGAGGGCGGCCTCTTCGGCAGCCTCGCCCGCAGCGGCGTCAGCAGCCTCGGCCTGGTCCTCGTCGGCCGCCTCGAGGATGTCGAGCTCGTCCTCGGAAACAGACTCGTTCAGGTTCGGGTCAGACACGGTGGCTGCTTCTTCCTGGCTACAGATGGGGTGGAACAAGAAGTCAGCCGAAGACGTACTTGACTGCTTCCTGGAAGCCATAGTCAATCACGGTCACGAGGCCGATCATGATGACAACGAAGACAATCACTACCGTGGTGTACGTCGTCAGCTGGCTGCGAGTGGGCCAGACGACCTTGCGAAGCTCCGCGACGATCTGGCGGTAGAAGAGCGCGAGACGGCCCAGGGGGCCCTTCTTTCCGCGCTTGCCGCCCTTACGGGCCTTCTTCTTCGAGTCCGGAGCCTCGTCCTCGGCATCAGGCATGTCGATGGAGCCCACGGCGTCCGTCACGCTTCTCACCTGATCCCGGGTCATGGCAGTGCCGTGCCGGGTGGATCCGCACGGCGGTGCATCGAAGTACGTACATGCGCACACATCCTGGCGGTGTGTGTAGCAGGGCCGGAGGGACTTGAACCCCCAACCGCCGGTTTTGGAGACCGGTGCTCTACCAATTGAGCTACGACCCTTTGTGGCTTCCCCAACCTACCGCATCGTGAGATGTGGTCGGTGAGGGCCAACGAGCAGTGAGTGTACGTGTTCATGAGCGCCGCGTCGAACAGAAAGCACGTCGGAGCGCTCGCGGGCCCTCGGACGACCGGGAATGACCGGTCCTGTCCGCACCCTGAAACCTGTGTGCCGGACGGAAAGGCGGTCTGGGAGCATGGCCGTATGAGCGCTGCTACCCCTCCGACCGAGCGCCGGGTCTCCGCCCGCGTCGGTGCGATCTCCGAGTCCGCGACCCTCGCCGTCGACGCCAAGGCAAAGGCCCTCAAGGCCGCCGGGCGCCCGGTGATCGGGTTCGGCGCGGGTGAGCCCGACTTCCCGACGCCTGACTACATCGTCGAAGCCGCCGTCGAGGCGTGCAAGAACCCGAAGTACCACCGCTACACGCCGGCCGGCGGTCTGCCCGAGCTGAAGGCCGCGATCGCCGCGAAGACCCTGCGCGACTCCGGCTACGAGGTCGACGCCTCCCAGGTCCTGGTGACCAACGGCGGCAAGCAGGCGATCTACGAGGCGTTCGCCGCGATCCTCGACCCGGGTGACGAGGTCATCGTCCCGGCCCCGTACTGGACGACGTACCCGGAGTCGATCCGGCTCGCGGGCGGTGTCCCGGTCGACGTCGTCGCCGACGAGACCACCGGCTACCGCGTCTCGGTGGAGCAGCTGGAGGCGGCGCGCACGGAGAAGACCAAGGTCGTCCTCTTCGTCTCCCCGTCGAACCCGACCGGCGCCGTCTACAGCGAGGCCGAGACCGAGGCCATCGGCCGCTGGGCCGTCGAGCACGGCCTGTGGGTGCTGACGGACGAGATCTACGAGCACCTGGTCTACGGCGGGGCCTCCGCCGTCTCCCTGCCGTCGGTCATGCCCGAGCTGCGCGACAAGTGCATCGTCGTCAACGGTGTCGCCAAGACGTACGCGATGACCGGCTGGCGCGTGGGGTGGATCATCGGCCCGAAGGACGTCGTGAAGGCCGCGACGAACCTGCAGTCGCACGCCACGTCCAACGTGAGCAACGTGGCGCAGGTGGCCGCCCTCGCCGCCGTCTCGGGCAACCTGGACGCCGTCGCCGAGATGGGCCGCGCCTTCGACCGGCGCCGCCAGACCATCGTGCGGATGCTCAACGAGATCGAGGGCGTCCTCTGCCCGACCCCCGAGGGCGCGTTCTACGTGTACCCGTCGGTGAAGGGGCTGCTCGGCAAGGAGATCCGCGGCAAGCGCCCGCAGGACTCGGTCGAGCTGGCCGCGCTGATCCTGGACGAGGCCGAGGTCGCGGTCGTCCCGGGCGAGGCCTTCGGCACCCCCGGCTACCTGCGGCTCTCGTACGCGCTGGGCGACGAGGACCTGGTGGAGGGCGTGTCCCGGATCCAGAAGCTGCTGGCGGAGGCGCGCGACTAGTCCCGCGCTCCCCCACGGGCCCCTGGTTCTCCGGAACCGGGGGCCCGTTTTTACGTTCTAGCAAGGTCCCGATCGGGGAAAGGGGCTGTGTTCGGCCATTCGGGTGCGGCAAGATCCTTCAATGGAGCACGTTTCCGAGCACGTTTCCCCGTACGTTTCCGAGCGCCCTTCCGGTCAGGCCGTCCGCGACATCGGCCTGCTGCCGAAGGCGCATCTGCATCTGCACTTCACCGGCTCGATGCGGTCCACCACGCTCATCGAGCTCGCGGACAAGTACGGCGTCCATCTCCCGGAGGCGCTGAGCAGCGGCACACCGCCGAAGCTGCGGGCCACCGACGAGCGCGGCTGGTTCCGCTTCCAGCGGCTGTACGACATCGCCCGCTCCTGCCTGCGGGAGCCCGAGGACATCCAGCGTCTGGTGCGCGAGGCGGCCCAGGAGGACGTGCGGGACGGCTCGGGGTGGCTGGAGATCCAGGTCGACCCGACCTCGTACGCCCCGCTGCTCGGCGGACTGATCCCGGCGATGGAGATCATCCTCGACGCGGTCGACGCGGCCGTGCGCGAGACGGGGCTCGGAATGCGGGTCCTGGTGGCGGCGAACCGGATGAAGCACCCGCTGGAGGCCCGTACGCTCGCCCGGCTCGCGGTGCGGTACGCGGAGCGGGGCGTGGTCGGCTTCGGGCTCTCCAACGACGAGCGCCGCGGCATGGCCCGCGACTTCGACCGCGCCTTCGCCATCGCCCGCGAGGGCGGTCTGCTCGCGGCCCCGCACGGCGGTGAGCTGACGGGTCCGGCGTCGGTACGGGACTGCCTGGACGACCTCAGGGCGGCACGGATCGGCCACGGGGTACGGGCGGCGGAGGACCCCCGGGTGCTGCGCAAGCTCGCCGAGAAGGGCGTGACCTGCGAGGTCTGCCCGGCGTCGAACGTGGCGCTGGGGGTCTACGAGAAGCACGAGGACGTCCCGCTGCGCGCGCTCTTCGAGGCCGGCGTCCCGATGGCCCTGGGCGCGGACGACCCGCTGCTCTTCGGGTCGCGGCTCGCGGCGCAGTACGAGATCGCCCGCCGGCACCACGCCTTCACGGACGTGGAGCTGGCCGAGCTGGCACGCCAGTCGATCCGCGGCTCGGCGGCGCCCGAGGACGTCCGCGAGAAGCTCCTCTCGGGCGTCGACGACTGGCTGGCGGTTCCGGCGGCCGCCTAGGGCCCGATGCCCGCCATGAGCGTGCGCGCGACGGAGGCTGCGAAGGTGTCGACGTCCTGCGGGGGTCGGCCGTCGGCGGTCATCTCCCAGGCGAACGCGCGCTGGGCACAGGCGCCCAGGAGCAGTGAGGCGGCGGCGAGCGGGTCCGCGGCGGGGCCGATGCGGCCGTGCTGCTGCTCGGAGTGGAGGTAGGCGGCGACCCCCTCGATCGGCCGGTGCGGGCCGACGCCGAGTTCGCGCAGGATGTCGTCGTGGCGCCGCTTGAGGCTCGGCTCGGCGTACAGCGAGGCGACGATCGGGAACGTCTGCTCGTAGAAGAGCGCGGCCTGGCGGGCGATCTCGGTGAGGTTCTCCTCGACGCCGCGGCCGCCGGGGTCGGTGACGAGGGTGCCGAGGAGCCCGCCGAGCTGGGGCAGCCGTTCGTTGAGGACAGTGACGAACAGGTCCTCCTTGCTCGGGAAGTACTTGTAGAGCGCCGCCTCCGAGCAGCCCGCCTCCTTGGCGATCTCCTTCGTCGTCGTGCGGGCCAGGCCCGCGGTGCGCATGAGGCGGTGGGCCGCGTCGATGATCCGGACGCGGGTCGGCTTCTGTTCCATGCATGCTCCAAACACACTTGACGGGTGAGTGAGTACCCACCCACCCTAGGGGTGAGTAAACACTTACCCACCCTCCTCAGGAAGGCGTGACATGAAGCTCACCGTCTTTGGAGCGACCGGCGGAGTCGGCCGGGAGATCGTCCGCCAGGCCCTCGCCGAAGGCCACGACGTGACGGCCGTCGTACGGGACCCGACGCGGTTCGCCGTCACGGGGGTCACGGGCGAGCGCCTGGACGTCTACCGCGCGGACCTGGCGGACCCCGACGCGCTGCGCGCGGCTGTGGCCGGCAAGGACGCGGTCCTCTCCGGGCTCGGCGCCCGCACCCGCGCGGACGCCGGCGTCGCCGCGAAGCTCACGCGCTCGGTCCTCGCCGCCATGGACGCCGAGGGCGTCCGGCGCCTCGTCGTGGTCAGCGCCGCGCCGCTCGGCCCCGTCCCGGACGGCCAGTCGATCATCGAGAAGGCCGTGCTCCCGATCATCAACACCCTGTACAAGGACGTCTACGCGGACCTGCGCGTGATGGAGGGCGAGCTCGCGGCGAGCGCCACGGAGTGGACCTCCGTACGCCCGCCCAAGCTCACGAACAAGCCCGTCACCGGCCGCTACCGCACGGTCGTCGGCGGCACCCCGCCCCGCGGCCGCACCCTGGCCCGCGCGGACGTCGCCCACGCCATGCTGGCGACGCTCGCCGACCCGGCCACGGTCAAGCAGGCCGTGGGGGTGGCGTACTGAAGGGCGGGGGCACGCGGCGGCGACTACCCGCAGTCGTCACCCCGGGCCTCCACCGGGCCGTACGTGGTCGTCCTCGGGGTCTCCTCGGCCCCGGCGGGCCACTCCAGCACCGCCGTCCGCTCGGAGGTCAGGGTCATGAAGGCGGCCAGCGGAAGTTCGTTCGCCCAGTCGACGTGCGTCTCCGTCCGCCCCTCACTCCGGGCGCGCCACAGACGGCCCGCGAAGACCGCGTAGCGCGTCCCGCACTCCTTGGTCATGTCGTACGGGTAGCGGACGTTCCGCTCCGGGCGCTCGGGGCCGAGGGTGGCGGCGGGGGCGTCCCCGTACCGCCGCTCCGGTTCCGCGCCGAGGCACTCCGGCGCGGGTCCGGCCAGCGGCCGGAAGCGGAGTGCGGGCAGCGCGGCGGGTGTCTCCGTCTCGAAGACGGCCGTGTCCGGCTCCGATCGTGACCGCCGTCCGTCCGTCCAGCTCATGAAGCCCCGCGTGCGGTCGTCCGCCCACTGCACCGCGACCGACGATCCTTCGTCGGCCAGCTCCCAGACCCGGCCGCCGAAGACGGCGTACCGGAGGTCGCAGACGGCGGAGAGGTCGTAGCGGTAGCGGACGCCCTCGACCGGCCGCCTCGGCCCGGTGTCCAGGGGGTCGTGGGCGCCGGACGGGGGCTGGGGCGCGTACTTCCCGTCGTACGGACGGGTGGGGGTGACCGGCCCCGCGGTCGGGCCCGAGGGCGGAGCCGGACCGTCCTTCCCTCCGACGACGAGGACGGAGCCGCCGGCCACCAGGAGCGTGGCCGCTCCTGCCGCGAGCGAGCGCCGTAGGTGCCGGATGCGCCGTCCCCGTGCCACGACGGTGGCGACGGGCGCGGGCCCGGCGCCGGCCTCCCGGTCGCCGCCGGCGAGATCACGCAGCCCACGCCTCAGCCTCAGTAGTGCGTCGGAGTCGTCCATCACATGCCCCTTCCCGCGTAACCGGCGAGCGCGCCCGCGGCGCGCAGCCGTGCCAGGGCCCTGTTGGTCCGGCTCTTGACCGTCCCGGGCGAGCAGCCGAGCAGCTCGGCCGTCTGTTCCACGGACAGGTCCTCGTAGAAGCGGAGCACCACCACCGCGCGCTGTGCGCGGGGCAGGGCGGCGAGGGCGCGGGCGAGTTCGAGGCGCGCGTCGGCGCCGCCGGCCATGTCGTCGCTTCCGGGCGCGGGCGCGCCGTCGTGCGCGGGGCGTACGACTTCGGTGTGCCAGCGACGGCGGCGCCAGGTCGCGTAGAGGTTGACGACGACCTTCCGGGCGTACGCCCGGGGCGATTCCCAGCCCGCCGAGCCGCCCCAGCGCAGATAGACCCTGACCAGCGCGGCCTGGACGAGGTCCTCGGCGGCGTGCGGGTCGCCGGTCAGGAGCCGGGCGGTGCGCAGGAGCGAGGCGTACGCCGACACGGCGAACTCCTCGAAGCCGGCGGACTCGGTGAGCTCGGTGCGCTCGCCGAGCTCGATGAGCTCCGGTGGGCCCGTCCCCTCCACGACTCCCCCTCGGCGAGCGGTGCGGCCCCGCTTCCCGGGAGCCTGTCACCCACTCGACAACCTGGGGAACCCGGAGGGTTCCACGGACCCGCTCAGATGCTGACGCCCACGGTGACCGGCTCGTTGACGAGCGTGATCCCGAACGCGTCCCGTACGCCCGCGACGACCTCGCGGGCGAGCGCCAGGAGGTCCTCGGTGGTGGCCTCGCCCCGGTTGGTGAGGGCGAGGGTGTGCTTGGTGGAGATACGGGCGGGGCCGGAGCCGTAGCCCTTGGTGAAGCCGGCCTTGTCGATGAGCCAGGCGGCGGACGTCTTGACGTCGCCGTCCGCTCCCGCGGGGAAGGCCGGCGGGGTCACGTCGTCGCCGAGCCGCTCGGCGACGCGGGCGAGGAAGGTCTCGTACTGGGCCGCCGTGAGGATCGGGTTGGTGAAGAAGGAGCCGGCCGACCAGGTGTCGTGGTCGTCGGGGTCCAGGACCATGCCCTTCCCGGCGCGCAGCCTCAGGACGGTCTCCCGGGCCTGCGCGAGCGGGACGCGGTCACCGGCCTCGACGCCGAGGGCGCGGGCGGTCTCCGCGTACTTGACCGGCGCGGAGAGCCCCGCCGCGTCCTCCAGCTCGAAGCGGACGCGCAGCACGACGTAGCGCTCCGGGTCGGCCTTGAAGCGGCTGTGACGGTAGGAGAACGCGCAGTCGGCGTTGGCGAGGGTGACGGTCTCGTCGGCCCGGCGGTCGTAGGCGACGACCTCGGTGATGGTGGCGGAGACCTCCTGGCCGTACGCGCCGACGTTCTGGATCGGCGTCGCTCCGGCCGAGCCGGGGATCCCGGCGAGGCACTCGATCCCGGCGAGCCCCGCCTCGACGGTCCGCGCCACGGCGTCGGTCCAGACCTCGCCGGCGGCGAGCTCCAGCGTGGTCCCGTCGAGCGCGAAGCCCTTGGTCGCGATGCGCAGCGCGGTCCCGTCGAACCCCTTGTCGCCGATGACCAGATTGGACCCGCCGCCGACGACGAGCAGCGGCGTCCCGGCGGCGTCCGCCGCACGGACGACGGCGATCACCTCGTCATCGGTGGTCGCCGTGACAAGCCGGACCGCGGGCCCGCCGAGCCGGAAGGTGGTCAGGGGGGCGAGGGGAGCGTCGTGGAGTTCCTGCACGCGCTCAAGAGTACGGGGCGCATTGCGTAGGCCATGCGATACGGCTGGGGGCGGTCCGTCCCCCGACGCCGCTCCCAGCCGGTACCGGCTGGGAGCCCGGCCCCGCGGCCCCACCGGGGCGGACCCTCTGCCCGAGGCGAGCACCCGCGAGCCGGAGGCCCGACCCGCCCCCGGTCCCCCGGCCTGGGGCGAGAGCCCGGGAAGCCCTCGCTCACGGGTCGAGGGCCTCCCGGCCCCTCGCCCCGGGAGCACCGCCCGTGCGCCCCAGACGCCGACCCGCCCCCGCACCGCCGAACCCGGGCCGGGGAGGCCGGGGACGCCGGTGCGCGGACGTCCCCCACGCGCCGAAGGCGGGTCGGGGACGCGGGCAGGCCCGCGTGCGCGGAGGCCGGCTCGCCGGGCGCGGTCGTCGCGCGAGGCCGGCTCCGCCGGGGCCAACAGCCCCCGTGTCGCCACGCCCCCCGTATTCGCCACACCCCGGGTATTCGCCACACCCCGGGTCGCGAACGCCCCGGCGCCGGCGTCACACCTGGGCGAGTCGGCTGTCCTTCCGGGTCTCCGGGGCGTTCCGGGGACGGCCCGGTGCGGCCGCCGCGCCTCGGGATGCTGGGGGCGGCCGCTCTCCGCGGCCACCCGACCCCCGGACCGGGGCACCGACTCCCGGAGCCGGTCACCCGCCCCCGCAAGCGGCTACGCGAGCCTGACCACGGCCCGGGACACGCCCAGGACCTTCTGCCCGGCCGACTTCGCGAGCAGGTCCACCCGGACCAGCCCGTCGTCCAGCTTCGCCGCGACCTTGGCGCCGACCTCGATCACCGCGCCCTCGTCGTCGTTCGGCACGATCACCGGCTTGGTGAACCGCACGCCGTACTCGACGACGGCCGCCGGGTCGCCGACCCAGTCGGTCACGACCCGGATCGCCTCGGCCATGGTGAACATGCCGTGCGCGATGACGTCCGGCAGGCCGACCTCGCGCGCGAACTTCTCGTTCCAGTGGATCGGGTTGAAGTCCCCGGAGGCGCCCGCGTACTGCACCAGCGTGGCGCGCGTCACGGGGAAGGACTGCGCCGGCAGCTCGGTGCCGACCTCGACCTCGTCGTAAGCGATCTTCGCTGCCATGACTCAGGCCTCCTCGGGCGCGCGCGAGACGAGCTTGGTCCAGGCGGTCACGACGTGCTCGCCGGTCTCGTCGTGGACCTCGCCGCGGATGTCCAGGATGTCGTTGCCGGCCATCGTCTTGATCGCCTCGATGGTCGAGACGACCGAGAGCCGGTCCCCCGCCCGCACCGGCCGGGTGTACACGAACTTCTGGTCGCCGTGCACGACGCGGTCGTAGTCCAGGCCCAGCTGCGGGTCCTCGACGACCTGCCCGGCCGCCTTGAACGTGATCGCGAACACAAAGGTCGGCGGAGCGATCACATCGGGGTGACCGAGCGTCTTCGCCGCTTCCTGATCGACATACGCGGGATTCGCGTCGCCGATCGCCTCGGCGAACTCGCGGATCTTCTCGCGTCCGACCTCGTAGGGCGTGGTGGGCGGATAGGTCCGGCCCACGAAGGACTGGTCGAGCGCCATGGACTCGATACCTCCTGGATTTGTTGCCGACAAACGACACGAGGCCGCCCCCTGGTGGGGACGGCCTCGTGTACGAGCCTGATTAACGCGTCTCGCGGTGCGCGGTGTGCGAGTTGCAGCGAGGGCAGTGCTTCTTCATCTCAAGACGGTCCGGGTTGTTACGCCGGTTCTTCTTGGTGATGTAGTTCCGCTCCTTGCACTCCACGCAGGCCAGCGTGATCTTCGGGCGGACGTCGGTGGCAGCCACGTGAGTGCTCCTTGACGGACGGATGGACGGATGAACGCATAGAAGAGTAGCCGATCGCAGGACCGACCCCACAATCGGCTACTGTCTGTAGCGGTGACCGGACTTGAACCGGTGACACAGCGATTATGAGCCGCTTGCTCTACCGACTGAGCTACACCGCTTTGATGGTCCGGATCCCGCCGGGAGGCGGGTTCCTTCTCACCAGAGCCCCAATACGGAATCGAACCGTAGACCTTCTCCTTACCATGGAGACGCTCTACCGACTGAGCTATTGGGGCGAGCGATGAAGACATTACACGCTCCTCCGCCGATCGCCCAAATCCGTTTCGAGGCCCCCACAGACGGGCACGCGCGCGGGCCTGCCACCCCCGCCCCGTGGGCCACTCGCGCGCCCCAGGTACGCCACTCGTGGCCTCATCAGTACGACTATTGCGCTCCTCCTCGAAGGGCGGCCGGACCGCCCCTAGGCTCGGCCCCACGCTGCGTGATCTTGATCTTGAGCTTGAATTTGAGGAGCCTTGAGGAGCCCGATGTCAGCCGACAGCAAGCAGCCCCAGCCGCCGCCCGAGGACCGGTCCGCTGCCACCGCCGACTCCACCTCGCTCCTGCTCTCCAACGCCCGCCTCACCGACGGCCGGACGGTGGACGTCCGGCTCGGCGGCGGCCGGATCGAGGCCGTCGGAACGGCGGGCAGCCTGACGGCCGTCGGCGCCCGCGTCGACCTGGCCGGCTATCTGCTGCTCCCCGCGCCCGCCGAGCCGCACGCCCACGCCGACACCGCCCTCAGCGCCGACACCCCGGGCCCGGTCTCGTACGCCCCCGAGGAGGTCCAGCGGCGGGCCACGGAGGCCGCGCTGCTCCAGCTCGGCCACGGCGCCACCGCGCAGCGCGCGCACGTCCGGATCGGCGACGTCCACGGGCTCGGCCCGCTCGAGGCGGTGCTCCAGGCCCGGCGCTCACTGCGCGGTCTGGTGGACCTGACCGCGGTCGCGGTGCCCCGCCTCCTGACGGGCGCGGCCGGCGCGGACGGCCTCGCGATGCTGCGGGACGCGGTGAAGATGGGCGCGAGCGTGGTGGGCGGCTGCCCGGACCTCGACCCCGACCCGGCCGGGTACGTGGAGGCGGTCCTGGAGGTGGCGGCCGAGCAGGGCTGCCCGGTGGACCTGCACACGGACGCGGACGACCCGGCGCGGCTCGCCCGGTTCGCGGCCATGGCGGGCGGACTGCGCCCCGGAGTGACGATCGGCCCGTGCGCGGGGCTCTCCCGGCTCCCGTCGGACGTGGGGCGGCGGGCCGCGGACCAGCTGGCTGCGGCCGGCGTGACGGTCGTCTGCCTGCCGCAGGGCGGCTGCGGAGCGACGGAGCGGCGCGGGACGGCACCGGTCCGGCTGCTGCGGGCCGCGGGCGTGCGGCTCGCGGCCGGCGGTGGAGCGCTGCGGGACGTCTCCAACCCGGTGGGGCGCGGGGACCCGCTGGAGGCCGCCTATCTGCTGGCCTCGCTCGGCGGGCTGCCGGCGGAGGACGCGTACGGGGCGGTGAGCGCGGCGGCGCGTACGGCGATGGGGCTGACCGAGGTACGGGTGGAGGCCGGGTTCCCCGCCGAACTGCTCGCCGTGCGCGGCGAACGCCTCTCGGGCGTGCTGTCCCTCGCGTACAGCCGGATCGTCGTGCACCGGGGGCGGGTGGTGGCCCGGACCAGCGCGGTCCGTGAGTACTGCGACTCGGCGGCGGCGCTCGATCTGCCGCGCCAGGCACGGCCGGAACGCCCGGAGCCGGGAAGCCCTCCGGCCGGTCCCGTCGTACGGTCGTGAGTATGCGCATTGTCATCGCTGGAGGACACGGTCAGATCGCCCTTCGCCTGGAGCGCCTGCTCTCGGCGGCGGGACACGAGCCGGCGGGGCTCATCCGCAGACCCGAACAGGCCGACGACCTGCGCGCGGCGGGTGCGGAGCCGATCGTCCTGGACCTGGAGTCGGCGACGGTGGAGGAGGTCGCCGCGGCACTGCAGGGCGCCGACGCGGCGGTCTTCGCGGCCGGCGCGGGACCGGGAAGCGGCCTGGACCGCAAGGACTCGGTGGACCGCGCGGCCGCGGTGCTCTTCGCGGACGCGGCTGAACGGGCGGGCGTACGCCGGTACATCGTCGTCTCCTCGATGGGCGCGGACTCCGCCCACGAGGGCGACGAGGTCTTCGACGCCTACCTGCGCGCCAAGGGCGCGGCAGACGACTCCGTACGCGCCCGCAGGGGTCTGGACTGGACGATCCTGCGCCCCGGCATGCTCACGAACGACGCGGGCACGGGCCTGGTCCACCTCCAGGCTTCGACGGGCCGCGGCCCGATCCCCCGCGACGACGTGGCGGCGGTCCTGTCCGAACTCCTCGACACCCCGGGCACGGCGGGCCTGACGCTGGAACTGATCGGCGGCTCCACTCCGGTGACGGTGGCGGTGAAGGCGGTGGCGGGCGAGTAGCCCCGCACCCGGCTGCCTCCGCTACCGCACCACGCGGTGGCGGAGGTAGACGACCCTCGGCCCGAAGGTGCGGGACTCGACGAGTTCGAGGTCCACCCGGCGCTCGTCCCGGGGGAAGAACGGGATGCCGCCGCCGACCAACACCGGGTAGACCATGGCCCGGTACTCGTCGATCAGCCCGGCGGCGGCCGCCTGGGCGGCGAGGGTCGCGCCGCCGATCGCGATCTCGCCCTCCCCCGGCTCGGCCCGCAGCCGCTCGATCTCCTCGGCCACACTCCCGGAAGCCAGGCGGGCGTTGCCCCGCACCTCGGAGAGCGTGGTGGAGAACACCACCTTCGGAAGCGGATTCCAGACCGAGATCCACTCGCGCTCGGCGTCGTCGAGCTCGGCGTCCTGTTCGGCGGTCTCCCAGTACAGCATCGTCTCGTACAGCCGCCGGCCCATCAGATGGACGCCGACCTCCCGGATGTCGTCGATCCAGAAGCGGAAGACCTCCGCGTCGGGGCCGCCCCAGTCGAAGCCCCCGTCGGGCCCGACGATGTAGCCGTCGAGCGAGACGTTCATCCCGTAGGTCACGCTGCGCATCAGAAGCCCTCCTCGGCATCGGTCTCGCCATCTATGACCCCCGACGCCCCCGGAACTCATCGCTCCACGCACAGCAGAACGGCCCCTGATCAACGTTTCCGCTGATCAGGGGCCGTTCTTATCGCGTGGCGGCGCCAGGATTCGAACCTGGGTAGGCTAAGCCGACGGATTTACAGTCCGCTCCCATTGGCCACTCGGGCACACCGCCATGGGATGTCGCTGCTCGGAGCCGCTTTTCGGCGGTGCTCCGTGGCAACGACGTAAACGATACCTGATCCTCCGGGGTGCTTCGCCACCGGATTGATCAGCGGTTCGGACGCGATCCGATGACTAGGCTTGGCGCCGTACGCCACGCAACCGCATCGCATCCGAGCAAGGAGCCACACGTCATGGCCGACTCCAGTTTCGACATCGTCTCCAAGGTCGAGCGGCAGGAGGTCGACAACGCCCTCAACCAGGCCGCGAAGGAGATCTCGCAGCGCTACGACTTCAAGGGCACCGACGCCTCGATCTCCTGGTCGGGCGAGAAGATCCTCATGCAGGCGAACGGCGAGGAGCGCGTGAAGGCGATCCTCGACATCTTCGAGACCAAGCTGATCAAGCGCGGGATCTCGCTCAAGTCGCTGGACGCGGGTGAGCCGCAGCTCTCCGGCAAGGAGTACAAGATCTTCGCCACGATCGAGGAGGGCATCTCCCAGGAGAACGCCAAGAAGGTCGCGAAGGCCATCCGCGACGAGGGCCCCAAGGGCGTCAAGGCACAGGTCCAGGGCGACGAGCTGCGGGTCAGCTCGAAGAGCCGGGACGACCTGCAGGCCGTGCAGGCGCTGCTCAAGGGCAAGGACTTCGACTTCGCGATCCAGTTCGTGAACTACCGGTAGCCTCACCAGCTGCGTGTCCGAATACCGCCAGCCCTCGGGCGGGCGAGCCTCGCACACTGGACGAGTGGTGAGCGCGAGGAGAGGAACCGCCATGACCGTGTACGCGTACGTCGACGGGCCCCTGGGCCGGATGCTGCTCGTCGGGCGGGGCGGCGAGGACGGCGGGCGGACCGCGCTGGTCTCGCTGTCGCTGCCCGGGCAGAAGGGCGGTGCCGCCGTCGAGGACGGCTGGCGGCACGCGCCCGAGGTCTTCCAGGAGATCGCCGGGCAGCTCGACGAGTACTTCGCGGGCCGGCGGGAGCGGTTCGACATCCCGTTCGCGCAGAGCGGTACGGAGTTCCAGCGGCGCGTCTGGAGCGCCCTGGAGGAGATCCCGTACGGCGCCACCGTCTCGTACGGGGACATCGCCCGGGCGGTCGGGTCCTCCGGGGCCGGGGTGCGGGCCGTCGGCACCGCGATCGGGCGCAACCCGCTGCTCGTGGTGCGGCCCTGCCACCGCGTCATCGGCGCGGACGGCGGTCTGCGCGGCTACGCGGCCGGCCTGGAGCGCAAGGAGCGGCTGCTCGGCCTGGAGCGGGCCGTGTGATGGACGCGCTCTTTCCGCGCGAGCGCGCGGAGATCGCCCCCGGCGCCGTGCACGTCCCCGGCTGGCTCCCCCCGGAACGGCAGCGGGAGTTGGTGGCCGCCTGCCGTGAGTGGGGGCGCGGGCCCGTCCCGTACCGGCACACCGTGCTGCCGGGCGGCGGGGTGATGTCGGTGCGCTCGCTCTGCCTCGGGCGGCGCTGGGTCCCGTACCGCTATCTGGAAACGGTCGATCTCGAACTGCCCGACTGGCTGCGAGCGCTGGGACGGCGAGCGGTCGCCGAGGTCTACGGGGACGACGGCGGCTTCGCGCCCGACGCGGCTCTCGTGAACTTCTACGACGCGGGCGCGGGCGCGAAGATGGGGCTGCACCAGGACAAGGAGGAGCGGTCCGGTGCGCCGGTGGTGTCGCTGAGCCTCGGCGACCGTTGCGTGTTCCGGTTCGGGAACACCGAAACCCGCGGGAAGCCCTACACGGACGTGGAGTTGTCGTCCGGGGATCTCTTCGTCTTCGGCGGACCCTCGCGCCTCGCGTACCACGGCGTGCCCAAAGTCCTTCCCGGCACGGCCGATCCGGACCTCGGGCTGACCGGGCGGCTCAACATCACGCTGCGGGAGACGGGTCTCTAGGGCGCTCGCTCCCGGGCCACGCCCGCCTCTAGGGCTCTCCGGGGCCACGCCCGCCCCCCGGGGCCGCGCCCGCTCGCGGACTCAGCGCGAGCGCGAGTGGCCGAAGAGGATCCGGTACGCGATCAGCAGCACCAGCGCGCCGCCGATGGCCGAGAGCCAGGTGGCCGTGTCGTAGAAGCCGGTGGTGATCGGACGGTCGAGGAACGTGGACGAGAGCCAGCCGCCGACGAACGCGCCGGCGATGCCGATGACGGTCGTGCCGATGAGACCGCCCGGGTCGCGGCCCGGGAGCAGGACCTTGGCTATGACGCCCGCGAGGAGGCCCAGGACGATCCAGCTGATGACGTTCATGCCGAAGAGGACGCCGGGGGCGCCGGGCGCGGTTGCGGGGCCCGTAGTGTGCGGTGCATGACACAGGGACTGCGCCGCACCCTCGGGGTGTTCGACGCCGTCGTCATCGGGCTCGGCTCGATGGTCGGCGCCGGGATCTTCGTCGCGCTCGGCCCGGCGGCCGAGGCGGCCGGAGCCGGGCTGCTCCCGGCCCTCGGCGTCGCTGCGGTCGTCGCGTACTGCAACGCCATGGCCTCGGCCAGGCTCGCCGCCCTGTACCCCGCCTCCGGCGGCACCTATGTGTACGGTCGCGAACGTCTCGGGGCGTTCTGGGGGTACCTGGCGGGCTGGGCGTTCGTCGTCGGCAAGACGGCCTCGTGCGCGGCGATGGCGCTGACGGCCGGGGCGTACCTGTGGCCCGGGCAGGCGCACGCGGTGGCGGTCGCCGCCGTGGTGGCGCTGACGGCCGTGAACTACGGCGGTGTGCAGAAGTCCGCCCTGCTGACCCGGGCGATCGTGGCGCTGGTCCTGGCCGTCCTGGCGGCCGTGGTCGTCGCCTCGCTGAACTCGGGAGCGGTCGACCCCGGGCGGCTCGCGCTCGACGGCGAGGTGACGGCGAGCGGGATGCTCCAGGCGGCGGGGCTGCTCTTCTTCGCCTTCGCGGGGTACGCGCGGATCGCCACGCTCGGCGAGGAGGTGCGCGACCCGGCCCGGACCATCCCGCGCGCCGTGCCCCTCGCCCTCGGCATCGCGCTGGCCGTCTACGCGGCGGTGGCGGTGAGCGTCCTCGCCGTCCTCGGGCCGCAGGCCCTCGCCGCCTCCCCCGCACCGCTGGCCGACGCGGCCCGGGCGGCGGGCGCCGGGTGGCTGGTCCCCGTGGTCACGGTCGGCGCGGCCGTCGCGGCCCTGGGCTCGCTGCTCTCGCTGATCCTCGGCGTCTCCCGTACGACCCTGGCGATGGCCCGGGACCGGCACCTGCCGTCGGGGCTGGCCGCCGTGCATCCCCGTTCCCAGGTCCCGCACCGGGCCGAGCTCGCAGTGGGCGCGGTGGTGGCCGTGGTGGCGGCCACGGTGGACGTGCGGGGCGCGATCGGCTTCTCGTCCTTCGGCGTCCTGGTCTACTACGGCATCGCCAACGCCTCCGCCTGGACGCTGGGGCGCTCCCGGGGGCGCTCGAACCAGGTGCTCGCCGCGACCGGCCTCGCGGGCTGCGGGGCGCTGGCGTTCGCGCTGCCGCCCGCCTCCGTCCTGGCCGGCGTCGGCGTCCTCGCGGTCGGTACGGTCGCGTACGCGGTCAGCCGGGGGCGGCACACCGGTACGTGAGGGGGTGGGCGGCTCGGGGCTCCGACCGCCCGTCTCCCCTCAGGGCCGGCCGGGGCCGAACGCGAGCCACGCCCCGAGCCAGAGCAGGAGGCCCCCACCGGCCAGGAGCAGCGCCACCTTGCGGATCACCGCCGCGACCGGGGCTTCGTGGGCGGCCCGGTCGGGCCGGCGCGGGTCGTAGACGACGGTGAGGGTGGGTGCCGTACCGGATCCGGAACCTGAGCCTGTGTACGGGCGCGGGACGCCGGCGGCGTCGTTGAAGTAGTACCGGGGACGCGCGTCGTCGCCCCCGACCCGCTCGGCGTCCGTGGTGACGCCGTGCCGGGCGAGACGAGTCCGGCGGAGCACCTCCTCGACGGCGAGGAGGCAGACGGACAGGCCGACGAAGAGCGGGAAGAGTCCGGTGATCACGCCCGGATCGCGCTCGCCGGGGATGTCGTCGGCCCAGGCGGCGTAGCCGGCGTAGGCGAGGGCGATGGCCGCGACGACCGCGATCCGGTACCAGCGGCCGCGGCGGACGGCGGGGCGGGTGACCAGGGCGCCGCCGGCCGGGTCGCGCCGCTCGGGCAGGGCGTCGGCGAGCGCGGCGGCGAAGGAGGCGGACGCGGCCTCGGGGACGCCTTCGACGCGATGGACCTCACCGTCGGTGAGCACGATCTCCAGGGCCGACCCCGGAGCTTCGGCGACGCGGGTCTCGGCGACGGCGGCGAGCGGGATGACGGTGATCCCGTCGGTACGCGAACCGGACCGCGTACCGGTGCGCGTACGGGTGCGCGAACCGGTACGCACACCGGCCCCGCCGTCGGCTCCCGCGAGGGTGAGTGCGCCGGTGCCGAGCGTCAGCGACACCCGGCTGCCTTCGAGTCTCCGTATCGAACCCATGCGCATGATCATGACGGGGCGGGCCGCAGCGGCCTCGGCCGCCCCTTCCCGGTACGCGGGGGGCGGGCGCTAGACGGTGTAGCCGTACGCCTGCTCGGAAGGGACGATCTCCTTGCCCAGCGGCAGCAGCGAGACCGGGATCAGCTTGAAGTTCGCGATGCCCAGCGGGATGCCGATGATCGTGATGCAGAGGACGATGCCGGTGGTGATGTGGCCGAGCGCGAGCCACCAGCCCGCGAGGATCAGCCACAGCACGTTGCCCACGCAGGACGGGGCGCCCGCGTCGTGGCGGTCCACGACGGTGTAGCCGAAGGGCCAGAGGGCGTAGACCCCGATCCGGAACGCGGCGAGTCCGAAGGGGATGCCGATGATCGTGATGCACAGCAGGACGCCGGCCAGCATGTAGCCGAGGAACATCCAGAAGCCGCACAGGATCAGCCAGATGACGTTCAGGATTGTCTTCACGGGCGGTGACCTGCCATCTGTTCGAGTCGGGCGATGCGCTCCGCCATCGGCGGGTGCGTCGAGAACATCTTCGAAACGCCTTTCCCCCCTCCGAAGGGGTTGGCAATCATCATGTGGCTCGCGGTCTCGATCCGCGGCTCGGGCGGCAGCGGGAGCTGCTTCGTGCCGGCGTCGAGCTTGCGCAGCGCGCTGGCCAGGGCCAGCGGGTCGCCCGTGAGCTGGGCACCCGACGCGTCCGCCTGGAACTCACGGGACCGGCTGATGGAGAGCTGGATGACGGAGGCGGCGACCGGGCCGAGGATCATGATCAGGAGCATGCCGAGCAGCCCCGGCCCGTCGTCGTCGCTGGACCGGCCGACCGGGATCAGCCAGGCGAAGTTCACCAGGAACATGACCACGGAGGCCAGCGCGCCGGCTACCGATGAGATCAGGATGTCGCGGTTGTAGACATGGCTCAACTCGTGGCCGATGACCCCGCGCAGCTCGCGCTCGTCGAGGATCGCGAGGATGCCCTCCGTGCAGCAGACGGCCGCGTTCCGCGGGTTCCGTCCGGTGGCGAAGGCGTTGGGCGCCTGGGTGGGCGAGATGTAGAGCCGGGGCATCGGCTGGCGCGCCTGGGTGGAGAGCTCACGCACCATCCGGTAGAGCGCGGGGGCCTCGAACTCGCTCACCGGGCGGGCGCGCATGGCCCGCAGGGCCAGCTTGTCGCTGTTCCAGTAGGCGTACGCGTTGGTGCCGACCGCCACGACGAGCGCGACGATCAGCCCCGTCCGTCCGAAGAAGCTGCCGATGACGATGATGAGGGCCGAGAGCCCTCCGAGGAGTACGGCGGTCCTCAGCCCGTTGTGCCGGCGGTGCACGGTACGCCCTCCAAGTGGTGCGGCAGGGGAACCCTTTGCTCGGTGGCGGTCCTCCCCCGGACTCCGGTCCGGGGGTACCCCATGTCCAGTGGACCCTCCCGTACTGGTCAACGCCAGGCGGAAGGCGCGGGTTCCCCTGCCCTCGCAGGGGGGCGGTGTGAGCCGTACGGGTGATCCGGCGGCGGTCAGCGGGCGGCCGGAAGGCCGGCCTGCACGAGCGCGCCCGCCGCGGGCTCGATCTCGCTGGTGCAGTGGGCGCAGCGGGTGGCGATGGCCGGGATCTCGGAGAAGCAGCGGGGGCAGTCGCGCTTCTCCGCCTTCGCGTCCGCCGCCTCCTTGATGAACCTCGCCTGGACCTTCGCCATGGGGAGGACGATGAGGAAGTAGAGCACGGCGGCGGTGATCATGAACGCGATGGTCGCGGCGATGGCCAGACCGTAGGGGAAGATCGTCTTGCCGACGGTGAACTTCGCCTCGCTGAAGTCACCGACCGAGCCGGTGGCGAGACCGATGAGCGGAGTGATGAACGCCTTGCTGAAGCCGGTCACAACGGCGGTGAACGCCGATCCGACGGCCAGCCCGATGGCCATCGAGATGATGTTGCCGCGGAGTATGAAGTCCTTGAAACCGTTCAGCACGGGTGAAGCTCCTTGGTGCGTTTCTCTGTGTGGGGGCGTGGGAGGGTGACGGGCGGACCTCGGGGGGTCAGAAGAGCGTGGTGGCCGCGAAGCGCAGCGCGAACTGCGGGTAGCCCGACAGCACGACGCCGACGACGGCCGCCAGGACGATCGCCAGGGTGATCGCGGCGGGCCCGCGCGCGTGGGCCGGCTCGCCCGCGCGCCCGCCCGCCGGCTCGTCGACCGATTCTCCCATGGGCTCCCGGAAGAGCAGTCCGGTCCACCGCAGGTAGTAGTAGAGGCCGATGACGACGTTCACGCCCATGACCACGGCGAGCCAGCCGAGGCCCGCGTCGACCGCCGCCGAGAAGACGGTGACCTTGGCGAAGAGGCCGATGACGCCCGGGGGAAGCCCGGCCAGGTTGAGCAGGAAGAAGCCCATCGCGAGCGCGAGCAGCGGACTGGCCGCGTACAGACCGCGGTAGTCGGCGATCCGGTTCTTCGGGTGCGTGCGCGCGACCAGGGCGGCGACCGCGAAGGCACCGAGGTTCACGACGGCGTACATCAGGGCGTACGCGACGGTGGCGCCGATCTGGTCGTCGCTGGAGTACGCGGCGGCGGCGATCGGGACCAGGAGGTAGCCGGCCTGGGCCACCGAGGACCAGGCGAGCAGCCGGACCGCGCTCCACGCGCGCGTGGAGACCTGCCGCAGGGCGCCCACGTTGCCGACCGTCATGGTCAGCGCGGCGAGCACCGCCAGCGCCGGACCCCAGATGTCCGCGTACGAGGGGAAGGCGACGACCGTGACCAGGATCAGGCCGGTGAAGCCGACGGCCTTGCCGACGACCGAGAGGTAGCCGGCGACGGGCAGCGGGGCACCGATGTAGGTCTCGGGGACCCAGAAGTGGAAGGGGACGGCGGCCGTCTTGAAGGCGAAACCGACGAGCGTGAGGGCCACGCCCGCCTGGGCGAGGGTCTGAAGCTGGCCGGGGACGTCGTCGAGGCGCTGGGCGACCTCGGTGAGGTGGAGGGTGCCGGTAGCCCCGTACACGAAGCTGACGCCGAGCAGGGTGACGGCGGTCGCGGTGACCGAGGAGAGGAAGAACTTCAGCGCCGCCTCGCTGGACCGCCGGTCGCCACGGCGCAGACCCACGAGCGCGAAGGCGGGCAGCGAGGCCACTTCGAGGGCGACGACGAGGGTCGCCAGGTCGCGGGAGGCGGGCAGCAGGGCCGCGCCCGCGGCGGAGGAGAGCAGCAGGAACCAGTACTCCCCCGGCGGGAGCTTGTCGCGGGTGTCGGCGAGGGAGAGCAGGGCGGTGAGGAGCGCGCCGCCGAGCACCAGGAACTGGATGACCAGCGTGAACCGGTCGGCGGTGTAGCTGCACGCGGCGGTCGCGGCCGGCTCGGTGGTGAGGCAGAACGTCGAGCGGTCGCCGGCGCGCAGCGGGATGAGCAGCGCCATCGCGGCGGCGAGTCCGCCGATCGCGGTCCAGCCGAGGAGCTGCTTGTGCCGCTCGGGTACGAAGAGGTCCGCGACCAGCACGGCCAGGGCGACCAGGGCGGTGAGGGTGGGCGGCGCGATCGCGAGCCAGTCGACGGACTGGACGAGGGTCGTGGGGGTCACGAGTTTCCTCCCGCGAGGAGCTGCTGCACGGCCGGGTCGGTGAGGCCGAGGAGAACCGCGGGCCACAGTCCGGCGAGGACGGTGAGGGCGACGAGCGGGGTCCACGCGGCGAACTCGTACCCCTGGACGTCGGCGATCGTGCCCTCCCCGCTCGGGCGGGGGCCGCCCATGCAGACCCGGCGGACGACGACGAGGAGGTACGCGGCCGTGAGGAGGGTGCCGAAGGCGCCGATCGCCATGAAGGTGAGGAACGCGGGGCGGCTGAGGCCCGCGGCCGGTTCGAAGGCGGCGAACAGGGCCAGCATCTCGCCCCAGAAGCCGGCCAGGCCGGGCAGTCCGAGGGAGGCGACGGCGGCGAAGGCGAGCAGCCCGCCCAGGCGCGGGGCCCGGCCGTAGAGGGCCGCGCCGGTGGCGCCGGCGAGGGTGTCGAGGTCGGCGGTCCCGTACCGGTCCTTCAACGCGCCGACGAGGAAGAACAGCAGGCCGGTGATGAGCCCGTGGGCGATGTTGGCGAAGAGCGCGCCGTTGACGCCGGTGGGGGTCATCGTCGCGATGCCGAGGAGCACGAAGCCCATATGGCCGACGGAGGAGTACGCGATCAGGCGCTTGAGGTCGCCGTTGGTGCCGGGGCGCGTGAGGGCGAGGCAGGCGAGGGACCCGTAGACGATGCCGACGACGGCGAAGGCGGCGAGGTAGGGGGCGAAGGTCCGCATGCCGTCGGGGGTGATCGGCAGGAGGATCCGTACGAACCCGTACGTGCCCATCTTCAGCAGCACGCCGGCGAGGAGGACCGAGCCGACCGTGGGGGCGGCGGTGTGGGCGTCCGGCAGCCAGCTGTGCAGCGGCCACATCGGGGTCTTCACCGCGAGCCCGACGCCGATCGCGAGAACGGCGATGACCTGCACGGACATGGTCAGTCCACGGCCGTTGTCAGTGGCGAGCGCCACCATGTCGAACGTGCCCGCCTTCAGTCCCACGAGGAGCAGGCCGAGCAGCATGACGACGGATCCGAGCAGCGTGTAGAGGATGAACTTCCATGCGGCGGCCTGCCTTCCGGCACCGCCCCAGCGGGCGATGAGGAAGTACATCGGGATGAGGACCATCTCGAAGGCCAGGAAGAACAGGATCAGGTCGAGGACGGCGAAGGTCGCGAGGGTGCCGGACTCGAGGACGAGGAGGAGCGCCACGAAGCCCTTGGGGGAAGGGCCGCTCGGCATCTTGAAGTAGCTGTAGAGCGCGCAGAGGAAGGTCAGCAGCGCGGTCATGACCAGGAGGGGGAGGGAGATGCCGTCGACACCGAGGTGGAGGCGTACGTCGAGTGCCGGGATCCACGGCACGTCCGTGCTCGCCTGGATCCTCGACGGGTTGTCGTGGTCGAAGCCGAGCGTGAGGACGATCGCGGCGGCGAGGACGGCTCCGGTGACGATCACGCCGTGGCGCAGCACGGCCTGGTCGGGTGACGTCCCCTTCAGCCCGGGCGGGGGCGGCAGGAGAGCGGCGACGGCGCCGACGAGCGGTCCGGCGACGATCAACGCGAGAAGGAACTGCATCACGGATTCGCTGATATCGATCACGTCTCACGCTCCCGCGACGGCGACGAGTACGGCGGCGATCGCCAGGACGACGGAGCCGGCGAGCAGGGCGCTCAGGTAGGTCTGCACGTTGCCGGTCTGGGCGCGGCGGACGAGCCAGCCGAGCCATCGGGTGCCGGTGCCCGCGCCCCGCACGTACGTGTCGACGACCTCGCGGTCCAGGAAGCGGACCAGGGAGGCGGCGGCGAGGACGGGGCGGACGAACACGGCGCTGTAGAGGGCGTCGACGTGGAAGCCCGCGGCCGCGGGGCGGTGCAGCGGGCCGAGCAGGGCGCGGCCGGGGTCGGCCGGGTCCTCGGCGGGGTGCGGCAGGTGCAGGGCCTCCGCCTCGACCGTGCCGGCCTCGGCGTCGGGGTGGGCGACGTGCGCGGCGGCGGGTGTCCTGACGGGGGAGGCGGCCGCCTTCGCGGCGAGCGTGCGCCAGACGGCGTAGGTGACGGCCGCGCCGATCACGGCGATGCCGGTGCCGAGGACGGCGGTGGTGACGGTCGGGGAGAGCGCGTGCCCGTCGAACCAGTCGTCGAGGTACGTGACGCTCAGACCGAAACCGAGGGAGGGGATGGCCAGCACCCAGAGGACGGAGGTCATGGCGATCGGCTGGCGTCCGTGGTCCGGGGCCTCGGCGCCGCGGCCCCGGAAGGCGAGCAGCCAGAGCCGGGTCGCGTAGGCGGCCGTGAGGAGGGCGGTGAGCAGGCCCGCCACGAGGACGGTCCAGCCGGCCCCGGCGGGTGCGACGGTCCGGTCGCCGAGGGCGGTGTGCTCGGCGGCCACGAGGACGGCTTCCTTGGAGAAGAAGCCGGCGAACGGCGGCAGGGCGGCGAGCGCGAGGAGGGCGACGGTCATCGTCCAGAACGCGTCGGGGACCCGCTTCGTCAGGCCGCTCATCCGGGACATCGCGGAGAGCGAGTTCGTACCGGCGGCGTGGATGATCGTGCCGGCGGCGAGGAAGAGGAGCGCCTTGAACGCGCCGTGGGACATGAGGTGGAAGACGGCCGCGCCGCGGTCGCCGACGGCCAGGGCACCGGCCATGTAGCCGAGCTGACCGATCGTCGAGTAGGCGAGGACGCGCTTGATGTCGTCCTGGGCGAGCGCGGCGAGCCCCGAGCCGACCATCGTGACGGCGGCCATCACGGCGAGCACGGTCAGCGCGGCCGCGGACGACGCGAAGACGGGCAGCAGGCGGGCCACGAAGTAGATGCCGGCGGCGACCATCGTCGCCGCGTGGATGAGCGCGGAGACGGGCGTGGGGCCGGCCATCGCGTCGGGGAGCCAGGTGTGCAGCGGGAACTGCGCCGACTTGCCCGCCACACCGGCGAGCAGCAGCAGCGCGACGAGGGTGGGGTGGTCCAGCCCCCCGGCCGCGACGGCACCGAGGATCCCGTCGATCCGGAACGTGCCCGCGTCCGTGGCGAGCGCGAAGAGGCCGATCAGGAAGGGGACGTCACCGAGCTTGGTGACGAGGAAGGCCTTGAGGGAGGCGGCCCGCGCCTCGGGGGTCTCCCAGTAGTGGCCGACGAGGAAATACGAGCAGATGCCCATGATCTCCCAGCCGACCAGGAGCACCATCAGGTCGCCGGAGTAGACGACGAGCAGCATCGCGGAGGTGAAGAGGGAGACGAGCGCCGCGTACGAGGGGTAGCGCGGGTCGTCGCGGAGATAGCCGGTCGAGTAGATCTGCACGCAGGTGGCGACCACCCCGACGACCACGGCGACGAGGGCGGCGAAGCCGTCGATGTACAGCGCCAGGTCGATGGGGACCGAGCCGGTGGGGGTGAGCTGGGTGGAGGCCTCGATCGTCGGCCCGCCGCCCTGCCGGACGGCGACCACGGCGGCCAGCGCGGCGGCGAGGAGCGCCGGGAGCACGGCGAGGGGGCGGACGAAGCCGGGGGCCTTCCTGCCGAGGAGCAGACCGGCTACGGAGCCGAGGAAGGGAAGGAGGGGGACGAGGACGGCGAGGGTCGTGGTGGTCACGCGGTGGCCTCGGCCTTCTCGTCGGTCCCGGTGGTCCGGGGCTCGGCGTCGTCGGTCGCCGCGCCGTCGGTCCCCGCGCCGTGGGGCTCGGCGTTGTCGCGCATGCGGTCGACGTCCGAGGTGCCGCGGTTGCGGTAGACCATCAGGACGATCGCGAGACCGATGCCGATCTCCGCGGCGGCGATGGCGATGGTGAAGAGGGTGAGCGCCTGCCCGGCGTGCAGGGTGTCGCGGAGCCAGACGTCGAACGCGACCAGGTTGAGGTTGACGGCGTTGAGCATCAGCTCGACGGACATCAGGACCAGGATCGCGTTGCGGCGGGCGAGGACGCCGTACAGGCCGACGCAGAAGAGCAGGGCGGCGAGGACGGCGGGGTAGGCGAGATGCATCAGTCCCGGGCCTCCTTGGCGTTCTTGCGGGACAGGACGATCGCGCCGACCAGCGCGGCGAGCAGCAGGACGGAGAGCGCCTCGAAGGGCAGCACCCAGTGCCGGAAGAGGATCTCGCCGGACACCTCGGTGGAGCCCTGGGCGGGGCCGTCGAGCTCGATCCAGGTCTGACGGAACGCGTCGACGACCACCCAGACGAGCGCCGCGGCCGCGGCGAGCGCGACCGCGAGGGCGACCGGGCGGTTGCCCGAGTCGGCGTCCGGGGAGCGGCCGATGGGGGCCTTGGTGAGCATGAGCCCGAAGAGGAGGAGGACGACGACGGAGCCGACGTAGATCAGCACCTGGACCCAGGCGATGAACTCCGCGGTGAGCAGGAGGTACTCGACGGCGAGCCCGCCGAGCGCCACGACCAGCCAGAGCGCGGCGTGCACGAGTTGGCGGGTGGTGACGCTCACGACGGCGGCGCCGAGGGTCACGAGACCGACGAGGAGGAAGGCGATCTCGACGCCGGAGGGCGAGAGGAAGCCGGGGTGGGAGGCGGCGAGGTTCACTGCTGGTCCCCCTCGGCCTGGTCTCCTTCGGCCTGGGCCTGCGCCTGGGCTTCGGCCTGGGCCTGTGCCTGGGCGGCGGCTGCCGCGGTGGCGGCCTTCTCCACGGCCTTGCGCGCCGCGGCGATCTCCTTCGGCTCCTCCGCGCCCGGGTCGAGCGCGGGCGGTTCGGGGACCGTCCACATCCACTCGCGGAGCTTGTCGCGCTCGTGGGTGAGTTCGTGGATGTCCGTCTCCGCGTACTCGAACTCGGGCGACCAGAACAGTGCGTCGAACGGGCAGACCTCGATGCAGATACCGCAGTACATGCAGAGGGCGAAGTCGATGGCGAAGCGGTCGAGGACGTTGCGGGAGCGCTCACGGCCGCCGGGAGTGGCGGCGGGCACCGTCTCCTTGTGGGAGTCGATGTAGATGCACCAGTCGGGGCACTCTCGGGCGCAGAGCATGCAGACGGTGCAGTTCTCCTCGAAGAGCCCGATGACACCGCGGGTGCGCGGCGGGAGTTCGGGCTGCTTGTCCGGGTACTGCGCGGTGACGGTCTTCTTCGTCATCGTGCGGAGGGTGACGGCGAGGCCCTTGGCGAGGCCGGATCCGGGAATGGGCATTACTGGATCGCCACCTTCACGATGCCGGTGAGCGCGATCTGCGCGAGGGCGAGCGGGACGAGGGTGGTCCAGGCGAGCTTCTGCAGCTGGTCCTCGCGGAGCCGGGGGTAGCTGACGCGGAGCCAGATGACGACGAAGGCGAGGACCGCGGTCTTGAGCAGGGTCCAGACCCAGCCGAGGCCGTCGGCGCCGAAGGGGCCGTGCCAGCCGCCGAGGAAGAGGACGGTGGTGAGCCCGCAGAGGACGACGATGCCGGCGTACTCGGCGAGCAGGAAGAGCGCGAAGCGGAGGCCGGTGTACTCGGTGTACGCGCCGAAGATGATCTCGGAGTCGGCGACGGGCATGTCGAACGGCGGGCGCTGGAGCTCGGCGAGGCCGGCGACGAAGAAGACGATCGCGCCGACGATCTGCCAGGGCAGCCACCACCACTCGAAGGCGTTGAGGATGCCGGGGAGGGAGACGGTGCCGGCGGCCATCGCGACGGAGGCGGCGGCGAGGAGCATCGGGAGCTCGTAGGCGAGCAGCTGCGCGGCGGTGCGGAGGCCGCCGAGCAGGGAGAACTTGTTGGCGGACGCCCAGCCCGCCATGAGGCTGCCGAGGACGCCGACGCCCATGACGGCCAGGACGAAGAAGATGCCGGCGTCGACGACCTCCCCGACGGCGCCCTCGCCCGGGCCGATGGGGATGGCCACGAGGACGAGGAGGTACGGGAGGAGGGCGACGGCGGGGGCGAGCTGGAAGACGCGGCGGTCGGCGTCGGCCGGGACCACGTCCTCCTTCTGCGCGAACTTGACCCCGTCGGCGACGAGCTGGGCCCACCCGTGGAAACCACCGGCGTACATGGGCCCGAGGCGGCCCTGCATATGGGCCATGACCTTGTGCTCGGTCTGCCCGATGACGAGGGGCAGCACGAGGAACACGGCGAAGACGACGAGCAGCCGCAGGGCGACGTCGAGTGCGTCGTTCACGCGGATTCGCCTCCGTCGGGGGTGGTGGGATGGTCGGTACGTCCGGCTTCCGCCTCGGGCGCAGGCTCCGCCTCGGAGTCCTGTCCCGCCTCCGGCGCGGGCGCGCCTTCGTGCGCGGGTCCGGCCTCGGGCCCGGGGGCGGGTCCGCGTTCGGGGGCAGGGCCGGTAGCCGGGGTCGCTCCGGGGGCCGCATCGGCCTCCGGAGCGGGTGCGGCTTCCGGCGCAGGCCGGGCTCCGGGCTCGGGTTCCGCCGCGGGCGCAGGCCCGGACTCGGGCGCAGGCCCGGACTCGGGCGCAGGCCCGGACTCGGGGGCCTGTCCAGCCTCCGGCGCGGTTCCGCCTTCGGGCGCGGGCCCGGCCTTCGGGTCGGGACCGGACTCCGGAGCCGGGTCCGCCTTCGGCTCGGACTCCGCCTCGGAGGCCGGGGCCCGTTCGGGTGCCGGGGGCTTCGTCGTTTCCGGGTCGAAGGCCGGGCGGGCGTGGTGCCAGGGGGCGTCCGAGCTTCGGGGGCGCGACGGCGCCGGGGGCGGAGCCGCCTGGCTCGCCGAACCCTCGGCCGCGCTGCGGGCGCGCCTCGCCGGGCGCTCCGGGGCGTCCGCAGCCTCCTGCCGGGGTGCCGAGTCCTCGGCCGCCTGGCTCGCCGAGCCTTCGGAGGCGCTCCTCGTGCGCCTCGGCGGACGTGCCTCCACGGCTTCCGTCTGGCTCGCCGAGCCTTCCGACACGCTCCGCGTGCGCCTCGGCGGGCGCGCGGGGGCCTCCGCCGCTTCCGGCTGGGTCGCCGAGCCCTCCGCCGTCGTGCGCGTACGGCGCGCGGGGCGGTCGCCCGCGGCCGCCGCGCCTCGGGCGGGGCGGGCCGGAGCGGGCGGGAGCTGGCCCTTCATCGGGCCCCAGTCGTTGGGGTCGGGAACGCCCGGCGGCAGCATCTGACGCCGCTTCGGCCCGCCGTGCTCCGACTCGCCCGGCTCCTTCGCCCCCGGCCACGCCTTCACGACCCGCGCCGCAAGGACGAAGTCCTTCCGCAGCGGGTGACCCTCGAAGTTCTCCGGCAGGAGCAGCGGTACGAGGTTCGGGTGGTCCGTGAACTCGACGCCGAACATCTCGTGCGTCTCCCGCTCGTGCCACTCCGCACCCGCGTACACGGGAACGGCCGTCGCCAGCACCGGAGACTCGTGGCTCACCGTCGTCCGCACCAGCAGCCGGCGCACCGCGCCGCCCTCCAGCGCGACCACGTGCGCGCACACCCGGAAGCCGACGCCCGGCTCGTCCACCGCGCTCAGCCAGTCGAAGTACGTGCAGCCCAGCTTGTCCCGCGCGATCTCCAGCGCGGCGATCCACGAGCCGACCGGGACGTCCACCGTCAGCAGGTCGTACGCCCGCAGAGCGGTCGCCTCATCGCCGAAGACCTCGGTCACGGCCTCCGGGAGGGAGTCGTACGCGTTCGCGTTCACTTCGCCTCACCGCCCGGCTTCGGCGGCGTCACCAGACCGCTCGTCAGCTGCCCGACGGACGGGCCCGAGTAGCGCGCCGCCAGCGACTCGCGCGCGATCTTCTCCTGGAGCTTGAGGATCCCCTGCAGCAGCGCCTCGGGGCGCGGCGGGCAGCCCGGCACGTAGACGTCGACGGGGATGATCTGGTCGACGCCCTTCGTCACCGAGTACGAGTCCCAGTACGGGCCGCCGCAGTTCGAGCAGGCGCCGAAGGAGATGACGTACTTGGGCTCCGGCATCTGCTCGTACAGCCGCTTCACCGCCGGCGCCATCTTGTCCGTCACCGTGCCCGAGACGATCATCAGGTCGGCCTGGCGCGGCCCCGGCGCGAAGGGGATCACGCCGAGCCGGATGAAGTCGTGGCGGGCCATCGACGCGGCGATGAACTCGATCGCGCAGCAGGCGAGGCCGAAGTTGAAGACCCAGAGGCTGTAGCGGCGGCCCCAGTTCAGGACCACCTTCATCGGCTCGGGCGCCAGCCGCGCGAGCGGGCCGAGCTTGGGAGCCGGCAGCGGCGTCGGATCCGGCAGCGGGGTCGGGGTCACGTCCATGTCAGGACGCCCTTCTTGTACGCGTAGAGCAGTCCCACGGCCAGGAAGCCGAGGAAGATGAACATCTCGACCAGCGTCGTCCCGCCGTAACCGGGCGCGGCGAACACCGTCGCCCACGGGAAGAGGAAGATCGAGTCGACGGCGAAGATCACGTAGAGGAACGCGTACACGTAGTAGCGGACCTGGGTGTGCGCCCAGCCCTCCCCCACCGGGTCCACACCGCACTCGTACGTCAGCAGCTTCTCCGGCGTCGGCACGACGGGCCTCAGCAGCCGGCCCGCGCCGAACGCGACGGCCACGAAGAGCACGCCGACGACGGCGAGCAGGCCGACGACGGAGTACGACTGGAAGTAGTCCGCCGCGAGTCCGTGTCCCGCCCGTACGGTCGGATCCGGCACGTCCACCCCTCGCTCCCTTGCCCGTTTCGGCGATCGTCTGTACGCACGGGAGTCTAGGCCCTGCTAAAGACGCCGTAAGCGGTCGTGTCACAGAGTGAGCGGTGGGGATATCCCTACTCCCCTTCACCGACGTACCCCATGGCGTGCCGAGCCCCCCGACCGGCACGCTTGCCCCATGAACGTCGACACCGAGACCCCGCTGCCGCCCGTGCGCTTCGCCTACGGCCGGCACACCTGGAAGGAGATCTCCTTCCTCCTCACCGATCTGTTCGCCGCCGTGGCCGGGTTCGTGTACGTGGTGGTGGCGGTCGCCGTCGGTGTGGGCCTGGCCGTCACGGTGGTCGGCCTGCCGCTGCTGGCCCTCGGCCTCGCCGGGGCGCGCGGCCTGGGCCGGGCGGAGCGGAGGAGGGCCCGGGCGCTGCTCGGTGTACGGGTGGACGAGCCCAGCCCGCTTCCTCGCCGGCACGGCTTCTTTCCCTGGCTGTGGACGGCGCTGAAGGACCCGGTGGCCTGGCGGACGATGCTGTACGGCTTCATCCGGCTGCCGTGGGGCATCGTGACCTTCGCCGTCACCCTCGTCTCGCTGATCGTGCTCTGGCCCCTGCTGCCGTTCGTGGCCCGCGGTCTTTCGACCGCCGACCGGGCCATGGTCCGCGGTCTGCTGTCGCCCTCGGACGAGCTGGAACGGCGGATCGCCGAGCTGGAGTCGGACCGGGGCGTGGTCGTCGACACCGCCGCCGCCGATCTGCGCCGGATCGAACGCGATCTGCACGACGGCGCACAGGCCCGGCTCGTCGCCCTGGCGATGGGGCTCGGTCTGGCGAAGGAGAAGCTCCTGGAGGACCCGGAGGCGGCGGCCGCGATGGTCGACGAGGCGCACGGCGAGGTGAAGCTCGCGCTGCAGGAGCTGCGCGACCTGGCCCGGGGCATCCACCCGGCCGTCCTGACCGACCGCGGCCTGGACGCCGCGCTCTCGTCGATCGCCGCGCGCTGCACGGTCCCGGTGAAGGTGACGGTCGACCTGACCGAGCGGCCGGCCGAGGCGATCGAGGGCATCGCGTACTTCACCGTGTCCGAGCTGCTCCAGAACGTCTCCAAGCACGCCCGTGCGCGGTCCGCCTCCGTGGAGGTGTGGCGGCGCGAGGACCGGCTGCTGCTCCAGGTACGGGACGACGGGCAGGGCGGCGCCCGGCTGGACGGCGGCACGGGGATGGCGGGGCTGGCGGAACGGCTGGGGGCGGTCGACGGTCTGTTCGTCCTCGACTCGCCGGAGGGCGGCCCGACGACGGTCACGGCAGAACTGCCGTGGCGCGCCCGCCCGCTCCCCGCGTAGCCGGGGCGGGGGCGGGGCGGGGGCGGGGCGGGCTGCGCCCTCGGGGTCCGCGACCGCCGGACCGCGTACGCCGACGGGCCGCCGAAGTCTGCACCCCGTGCGCCTCACCACGGCCCCCGTATGCCTCCCGCGCGCTCGAGGGGCCGCCCCGTCGCCCCTCGAGGTAGGGAAATCCCCCCTCCGGAGACGCCCACCTCCCTCATGGTCCGGCGCGCGTCCACACGGAAACCTTGAGTCGTACTCCTCCCCCCACTTTCCACTCCCCTCCTTTCCCCGAGCAGAACGGACAACAGCGATGGCCTCCCACCGCCTCCCCGCCGCGATCCGCGCGCCGTTCGAGGCCCGCACCTGGCGCGAGTTCGGTTATCTGGTGCTCGGGCTGCCGCTGAGCTGCGTCTACTTCGCGCTCTCCATCGCCCTGGTCTCGGCCGGCGCCGGGCTCCTCGTCACCTTCCTCGGCATCCCCGTCCTCGCGGGCGCCCTCGCCCTGTGCCGCGGCTTCGGCTCGGTGGAGCGAGCCCGGGCGCGCGGACTGCTCGGGCTGGAGGTCGCACCGCCGGAGCCCGCCAGGGGCCGTACCGGCGGGGCGATGTCGTGGATGGGGGCGACGCTGAAGAGCGGCGCGTCCTGGCGCCACCTCCTCTACGCGCTCCTGCACATGCCGTGGGCGATCTTCGCCTTCACGGTCTCGGTGACCGTCTGGGTGACGGGCTGGGCCCTGTTCACGTACCCCCTCTGGCAGTGGGTCTTCCCGATGTACGCCGGGCAGGACGGCCTCCAGCTGTACGGCGACCGGACGCACGCCTTCTATCTGGACTCCCCCTTCGAGATCGCCGTCACCAGCGCCATCGGGCTGCTCACCGTGCTCGCCGGGCCGTGGATCATCCGGTCGCTGGCCGCCGTGGACCGGCTGATGGTCTCCGGGCTGCTCGGTCCTTCGCGGCTCGCGACGCGCGTCACGGAGCTGGAGACGGACCGGGGCGTGGTCGTCGACACCGCCGCCGCCGATCTGCGCCGGATCGAACGCGATCTGCACGACGGCGCACAGGCCCGGCTCGTCGCCCTCGCCATGGATCTGGGCCTGGCCAAGGAGAAGCTGGCGGAGGACCCGCAGGCCGCGGCCCGCATGGTGGACGAGGCACACGGCGAGGTGAAGACGGCGCTGCAGGAGCTGCGCGACCTTGCCCGCGGCATCCACCCGGCCGTCCTGACCGACCGCGGTCTCGACGCGGCCCTGTCGGCGGTCGCCGCGCGGTGCACCGTGCCGGTCTCCGTCGAGGTGGACCTCCCGGCCCGGCCGGTGCCGGCGATCGAGGGCATCGCGTACTTCACCGTGTCCGAGCTGCTCCAGAACGTGTCCAAGCACTCCGGGGCCCGGCAGGCGTGGGTGGACGTGTGGCGGTCGGGCGACCGGATGCTGCTCCAGGTGCGGGACGACGGGCGCGGCGGCGCGGACACGGGCGCGGGCCGGGGGCTGGCCGGGCTCACCGAGCGGTTGGACGCCGTCGACGGGATCCTCGCCGTGGACTCGCCCGCGGGCGGCCCGACGACGATCACGGCGGAACTCCCCTGGCGTGCGTAGTCAGGTGCCTGAGCCCTTCCCCGCCCGGCAGGTGCCTGAGCCTGCCCGGCCCGGCAGGTGCATGAGCCCTTCCCGGCCCGGCAGGTGCATGAGCCCTGCCCGGCCCGCACGGCGCTCCCACGTCCGTACGGCCCTCTCAAGCCCCGCACAAAGATCACGCCACACAGGGTCGCCTCATGACACGCCCCTGACACACCTGAACCCGACCCCGCCCCGTCGCGTCCCTCTTACTGCGATGCTGGGAGGCATCGAACATCGGAACATGGGGGCTTCAGAGTCGTGGAAGACGTGGCGGACAGAGTGCGCGTGGTCATCGCCGAGGATTCAGTGCTGCTCCGAGAGGGCCTGACCCGGCTGCTGACCGACCGGGGGCACGAGGTCGTCGCCGGGGTGGGCGACGGAGAAGCCCTGGTCAAGACCGTCGCCGGTCTCGCGGGCGACGGCGAGCTGCCCGACGTGGTCGTGGCCGACGTCCGGATGCCCCCGACCCACACGGACGAGGGCGTGCGGGCCGCGGTGCGCCTGCGCAAGGAGTACCCCGGGGTGGGGGTCCTGGTCCTTTCGCAGTACGTGGAGGAGCAGTACGCCACCGAACTCCTGGCCGGATCCAGCCGGGGCGTGGGCTATCTCCTCAAGGACCGGGTCGCCGAGGTCCGCGAGTTCGTGGACGCCGTCGTCCGGGTGGCCCGGGGCGGTACGGCCCTGGACCCGGAGGTCGTGCAGCAGCTGCTCGGCCGGAGCCGCAAGCAGGACGTCCTGGCGAACCTGACCCCGCGCGAACGCGAGGTCCTGGGCCTGATGGCCGAGGGGCGGACCAACTCCGCGATCGCGAAACAGCTGGTCGTGAGCGACGGCGCCGTGGAGAAGCACATCAGCAACATCTTCCTGAAGCTGGGCCTGTCCCCGAGCGACGGCGATCATCGCCGGGTGCTCGCGGTGTTGACCTACCTGAATTCCTGACAATCTGACACTCTGTCAGATATGGCGGGCCGGGGTCGGGACCCGGGACCGAAGAACGAACGGAATGCGACTTTCCGGAAAGATCTGGGGGGCGACAGAACGTGACGATTCATAGCAAACAGGCATCTCAAAACGAGGTCCATGATGCGAGAAGTCCCGGGGAGGGCCACCTCGCCGTCGTAGGGTGGGCCACGGGGACGGCCGGTTCGCCGACCGCCCCGCGAGCCTTCTCCCGCCTGTGGCGGAGAGACCCTTGCCGCGAGGGAGGTCCAGTTCAGTGACCAGCCAGGTCAGTAGCGAGGCCGGCGAGGCCCTGGTCGGGGAGCAGCGCAGCGCCGCCCCGACGGCGCCCCGCCACGGCGACGATAAGGAAGTCCGTCGGCTCGATCGGGTGATCATCCGGTTCGCGGGTGATTCGGGTGACGGTATGCAGCTCACGGGTGACCGGTTCACCTCGGAGACGGCGTCGTTCGGGAACGATCTGTCGACGCTGCCGAACTTCCCGGCTGAGATCCGGGCTCCTGCGGGGACGCTGCCGGGTGTGTCGTCGTTCCAGTTGCATTTCGCCGACCATGACATTCTGACGCCGGGGGATGCCCCGAACGTGCTGGTCGCGATGAACCCGGCCGCGTTGAAGGCGAACATCGGTGATGTGCCGCGGGGCGGTGAGGTCATCGTGAACACGGACGAGTTCGCGAAGCGGGCGATGGCGAAGGTCGGGTATGACACGTCGCCGCTGGAGGACGGTTCGCTGGACGGTTACCGGGTGCATCCGGTGCCGTTGACGACGCTGACGATCGAGGCGCTGAAGGAGTTCGGCCTGTCGCGGAAGGAGGCCGAGCGGTCGAAGAACATGTTCGCGCTCGGGCTTCTGTCGTGGATGTATCACCGGCCGACGGAGGGCACGGAGGTGTTCCTGCGGCAAAAGTTCGCGAAGAAGCCGCAGATCGCCGAGGCGAACGTGGCGGCGTTCCGGGCGGGCTGGAACTTCGGTGAGACGACGGAGGACTTCGCCGTCTCCTACGAGGTGGCTCCGGCGACGACGGCGTTCCCGGCGGGCACGTACCGCAACATCTCCGGGAACCTGGCCCTGTCCTACGGTCTGATCGCCGCGGCCCGCCAGGCGGATCTGCCGCTCTACCTGGGCTCTTATCCGATCACTCCGGCCTCCGACATCCTCCACGAGCTGTCGCGGCACAAGAATTTCGGTGTGCGCACGTTCCAGGCGGAGGACGAGATCGCCGGGATCGGGGCGGCGCTGGGGGCGGCGTTCGGCGGTTCGCTGGCGGTGACGACCACCTCGGGGCCGGGGGTGGCTTTGAAGTCGGAGACGATCGGGCTGGCGGTGTCGCTGGAGCTGCCGCTGCTGATCGTGGACATCCAGCGCGGCGGCCCGTCGACGGGGCTGCCGACG